>DASWIP010000057.1:0-94605 GCA_036397635.1 Actinomycetota bacterium
GACGTTCGGTCACGGCTGTATCGCCTCGTTCCCGAGCGTCACCCTCGCCAATCACACCACGGCGCTGACCGGTCTGCATCCGGGCGCGCACGGAGTGCTGCACAACTTCTACTTCGATCGCCGGACGCAGCGGCGGATCGTGACCAACGCCCCCGAGCGTTGGCACCTGGCTCGCGACGAGATCGCCGGTTCGGCGGAAACCGTGTTCGAGGCGGTTGCGGCGCGGGGCGGCCGCGGATTCACCGCCGCGGTCAACGAGCCCGTCGACCGCGGTGCCAGCAGCGCCACATTCGACCTCCTGAGGACCGGCGCGATCGGTCTCGATGCCTTCGCCGCGTCGCCGGATCCGGCCATCCCGGGCGCGACGCAGCGCTTCGCAGATCTCAAGCGGGAATATGCGTTCTCCTCGATCGCCGACAACCTCGCCGTCCGGCAGATGCGCGACCTGTGGGGGGGATCCGCAGGCAATCCGCGACCGCGATTCCAGTGGATCAACCTGATCTTGCCCGATGCCGCCAACCACGCCGGCGGGCCCTACTCAGACATCGGCCACGCCGGCCTGCGCGACACGGATCGTCGCCTCGGGCAGATCCTCGAGCAGCTCGACCCAACCCACAGCCGTACCGCCGTCGTTGTGCTGGCAGATCACGGGATGGAGGAATCGGATCCCGATTGCAAGGGGGACTGGGACGAAGCGCTCGCGGCGGCAGGGATCCCGTTCCGTGACGAGGGGTACGGGTTCGTGTACTTCGGCGACGAGGAGACCCGGACATGAGAGAAGGGCCGGGGGAAGGACCGGCCCTTCTCAGGTGTCAGCCGCGGCCTCAGGCGGCGCGCGGCGTGTGGCGCTCGAGCTCGCGGGCTTCGTCGCGGTTGCGACGGCCGTAGGCTTCGATCAAGCCCACTGCGTGATGCCAGACGTAGGCCATCGCCCCGACCATGAGGCCGGTGATGACGACCCCTGTGTCCGCGTTGCGGATAGAAATGTCCCATGCGGCGAACACCGAGTAGTCCAGCAGCAGTGTGGCGACGACGCCGATGCCCAGCGTCAGGACTGCCCGGATCGAGGAGGTGAGGTCCAGGTTGAACAGGCCCAGGACCATGCCGACCACCTTCCAGGCAGCCAAACCCAGCAGGGCAACGATCGCGAAGTCGTACATGTAGTCACCTCCTTCCGTAGGCGACCGTTCGACCCAGCCCAGGCCGTGGGGGTTACACAGGTCTGCTTGACCTGCGACTATGCTGAATCTCCCGAGCCTTTGGAGGGAGAACCATGCCATCGGACCCGGTCCTGATCGAAAAGGACGGCGGGGTGGTTACGCTGACCTTGAACCGCCCGGATGTACGGAATGCGATGAACGTCGAGCTCACCGAGGCGTTCGTCCAAGCGGTGCGTGGGCTTCGCGACGACGCCGAAGTCCGTGCGGTGATCGTGACCGGGGCGGGGACCGCCTTCTGCGCGGGCGGCGACCTGTCGTGGATCAAGCCCGGTCCCGACGCCGACGTGCCCGCGATGCGCCGCAAGATGCGAGAGTTCTATCCGAAGTTCCTCGCCGTTCGGGACCTCGCCGTCCCGACGATCGCCGCGATCAACGGCCACGCCGTGGGCGCCGGCCTGTGTCTCGCGCTGGCCTGCGATGTGCGGTACGCGTCCACCGAGGCACGCCTGTCGGCCCCGTTCACGCGGTTGGGTATGCACCCGGGGATGGCGGCGACCTATCTGCTGACCCGGTTGATCGGAACGGCGCGCGCGGCCGATCTGCTGTTCACGTCCCGGGCCGTCGACGCCGGCGAGGCTGAACGGATGGGTTTGATCAATCGCGCCGTGGCGGGGGACGAGCTTCTCGCGACGGCCCGACAGACGGCCGTCCAGATCGCCGCCAATGCGCCGATCCCGATGGAGATGACCAAGCGCGCGATCTACCTCGCCGAGCGCGCCGACATGGAGACGATGCTCGAATACGAGGGGATGGCGCAGCCGATCACACTGGCGACGAGTGATCTGCTCGAAGGCCTTGCCTCGGTGAAGGAGAAGCGCGCGCCGCGATTCGAGGGACGGTGATCGTGCCGGCGCCGTCGCTGGGTGACTTCGACAAGGCCGAAGTACTCCATGCGTTGCGTGCGCAGCGCGCGCACACACTGGCGCTTCTCGAAGGGCTGACCCCGGCGCGCTGGGGGGAACCGGTGCTGCCCGGCTGGCGCGTTCGTGAGGTCGTCGCCCATCTGATCACGACCGACGAAGGAGCGTTGACCGGGCGCCTCCTGCGGCTCGGGTTCTCGGAACGCCCGATGAGCGATGTCGAAGCGTGGAACGAGACGCAGGTGGGACGATGGGCCGACCGGCCGGTGCCCGCGTTGCTGGCGGCGCTCGACCGATGGGGTGGACGGATGTCGCGTGTGCTCGCGATGCAGCCGGCGGTTCTGCTTCGACGACGGCTGCCCACGCCGTTCGGTCGCGTTTCGTCGCTGTGGTTGGTCATGCTGCGCGTCTACGACGAATGGGTCCACGGCGAAGATGTGCGGCGTGGGCTCGGACTTGCCTCCGATGACGCACCCGAGCGCGTGCGCCCCGTGGCCCGGCAGCTGCTCGCGGCCCTGCCGCAGCAGACCTTGCCCCGGATCTCCCCGTCGGCCTCGGGACGCGTGGAGGTGCGGTTCGAGGATCTCGACCTTCCTCCGGTTGGCGTCGACCTGGACGGACGTCGCTACGGCGTTGCGGTCACCGGCGCCGGGACGGCGATCGCGGCTCCCGCGGGGGCGCTGATCATGGTGGCCGCCGGCCGGGATGTATGGCGGGAGGTCGAGGGGGCCGGCACGTTGCGGATCACGGGCGATCGGGCGCCGGCCGAGACCTTCCTCGACGCCTTGCGAGTCGTCTGAACCGCCGTCAGGGCGACCGGGGGCGCGGCACGACCAGGAACGTCGCCGTCCCCCGCGCGAGCAGCGTGCCCTCCTCGTCGAAGACGTCGGCCTCGCCGTACCCGATCCGATCGCCGCTGTGCACCGCATGAGCGCGCGCGACCATCGTTCCGACACGCAGCGGCCGGAGGTATCCGATCGAGAGGTTGACGGTCACGTGGGTTCGATCGAGATCCAGGCGTGTGCGCAACGCGACGCCGATCGAGGAGTCGAGGATCGTCGCGATGACGCCGCCATGAACGATGCCTCCGGGATTGAGATGGTGCTCGGAAACGTGCAGCCGCATCTCGCTGAAGCCGTCGCCGACATCGAGCAGCTCCATCCCCATCCAGCGTGCGAAGGTCGACGTCCGGAGCCGTTCACGGATCGTCGCCGCGAGTTCTTCGTCGAGCATCGCGCGGATGGTACGCGCAGACGCGCGCGCGATGCGAACGGCAGGAAATGAAACGACGCCCCGTTCAACCTTTGGGGCCGCCGGTGCCTTCCCCTTTCACCGGCGTTCTCTACTCAGCTGTCCGGGGCGTCGCGGGCGCAAAGGTACGCACCGAGGCGCCGCATGTCAACATCGGCAAAACCGCTGGTGGTGTTGCGCAACCGCAGGACAAGGCGGTATGGGGCGCATCGCTGCTCGGAACTTCTTTCCAGAACGCCGGACTCGCTCGGCGCGAACGGCGCGAACGCACGCCTCCTTGTCTGCGGAATGCGTACACTTGCGCGCATGCTCGACGCCACGCTCGATCACGTCGCCATCGCGGTGCGCAGCTTCGCGGCGGCCTTGCCCTTCGTCGTCGACGCGCTCGGCGGATCCTTCCTCTTCGCCGGGGAGCAGCCGGCACAAGGGTTCCGCTGGGCACAATTCCAGCTCGCCGGAGGCGGCAAGCTCGAGCTGGTGACGCCGATCGATGCCGAGAGCTTCCTCGCGCGGTTCCTCGAGGATCGCGGCGAGGGAGTCCATCACGTGACGCTCAAAGTTCCCGACTTGACCACGGCGATCGCGCATCTGCAGAGCCAGGGCGTGCCGCTGACGGGGGTGTCTCTGGAGAACCCCGGGTGGAAGGAAGCCTTCATCCATCCCCGGGAGGCGCACGGGACACTCGTCCAGCTGGCCCAGAGCCCATGGTCGGACGAGGACACCGCCCGTCATCACCTGGCCGATCACGCCGGAGCCGACCATCGTCACCTAACTCTCGAAGATCTGAAGGCGGAAACTGGTTATATCCGTCGCGAGGTCCCCGGGGCCTGAAGCGCAACGCTCCGCCCGCCGATATCGTTAGAAGAACCGAGGAACCGGGGGCTTCCCCCGTCCCCTCCCGACTCATCCGAGAGGTTGCGCCTGCCGTGAAGCTGAAGGTGGAAGTCGTCCGAAGCCCTCGTCGTCGCAAGACGATCGAGGCCACCCGTGAGGGCAACCGGGTCGTGGTCCGGCTGCCCGCTACCCTGACCAGGGCCGAGACCCGGAAGTGGGTCGCCCTGATGGTCGCCCGGATCGAGCAGACCGAGAAGGTCAACCGGCTCAACGAGAAGCGAGACTTGGAGCGCCGCGCGCGCGAGCTGCACGAGCGGTACTTCCACAGCCGGCCGACCTTGCGAAACATCCGGTACGTGGCGAACCAGCGTGACCGCTACGGGTCCTGCACGCCGCAGGATCGCACGATCAGGCTCAGCCACGTCGTGGCCGACTACCCGGATTGGGTTCGGGACTACGTCATCGTCCATGAGCTGGCCCATCTGCGCGTGCCGGACCATTCCTCCTACTTCTGGCAGTTGGTCCGCCGCTACGCGCATGCGGAGCGGGCGCGCGGCTACCTGATCGCCAAGGGCATCGAGGAATAGGGCCCGAGCCTCCGCGGCGTCACAGGCAGGCGTCGTTACGATGGCCGCATGGAACGGATCCTCGTCCTGCTGAGCTGTCTCGCGCTGGGGTTGAGCGCGTGCACGGGCGACGGGACCGGCGCGTCGAGCCCCGCCACGGTCGCGGGAGCCCGCACGGCGAAGGCTTCAGCGTCGCCTGTCGCTCGCGAAGGCGCCCCCTTGGCGCGCCTCCAGGTCGGGACCGACTCGGCCGAGGGGACACTGATCCGCCTGTGCGACGGCGACCGCTGCGAGTTGGCTGCCGCGAGCCCGGAGCGAACGATGAAGCTGGCCGACGACGAGTTGCTCCTGTTCGTGGTCAGCGAAGCGCCGCAGCGCGCGCGCGTTGAGATCCGACGCGACGGCGAGACTGAACTAACCGAGCGGGGGGCAATGGAGCCGGGCACCCTCATGGGCTTCCCAACCCGATTGGCGCGCGGCCGCTACGAGGTCCGTCTCATCGCTCGGTGGGGGGAGCGGCGGGCGGTGTGGCGCTTCTCGCTGGCCGTACCTGGGGGCGAGCCCTAGATCATCTCAGCGAACCGACGGGCGTCCTGCTCGGCCTTCGCATTGCTGAAGATGGCCCAGCCCGGCCGGTCCCGCAAGGCGAGGGCGGCGGTCTTGAGATCGTCGTCGTCCAGCACCTTACGGCCGGACTTGCCGCCGCGGAAGCGAACGTAGGCGAACTCGGATTCGGGGATCGTGTGCTCCGTCGGGTCGAGGACCGGCAACGCGCCGACCCGTTCACACAGCTCGAGTGCCTTGGCGAGGGGCCACGAACCGGGCGCCCATTCCCAGGCGAGGGCCAGCCCAGGACGCATCGCGTGCGCGACGAAGTTCTCGAGGCGGGTCGCGTGATCCGCGGTCGGCTTGAAGCTCGGCGGGGTCTGCAGCACGGCCGCCTGAGCATCGACGGCGCGCGCGAGTTTGTCGGTCTCCTCCCAAGCTTCGTCGGTCCAGCGAGAGCGCTCGAAATGCCCCACGGCGGCGTGCTCGGGAGGAGGCGAGGTCATGCGCTTGTAGCGGGCATCGGTCCGGCGGTGGGTGATGACCGGCGAGGCGATCAGCGTGATACCCCGATCACCGGCGAGGGCGCGCACGTCCTTCGCCGTGGGCACGTCGCACATGTCCGCTCCGATCTCGAGCATCTCGACCTCGGCGGATTCGTTGCCGGGCGAGCAGCTCACGCCGGTCAGCAGGCGCTCGGGGATGATCATGCTGCCTCCATCCGTTCGATCCAACGCGGTGGGTCTGTCAGCTCGGCCTCGCTGGGGAAGGAGCCCGCGTCCTCCCACACCCGATGGAGCAGCGCCCAATCACCGTGGGCCAGGATCGCCCGAACGAACGCCAGCGCGCGCCGGCGATCGGTCTCTGGCTCGAGCCCCAGGAAGCTCATCAACGCGCCGGTGCCGGCGCCTGCTCCTGCGTCCCGGCGCGCGAATACCTCAGCCAGCCGCATCGCGTCGGCTCCCAACCGGGCCGCCGCCGTCTCGACCGCAACAGTGCCGTGCGCTTCGATGACCGCGAGGAAGCCGTCGACGCGCCCGGCGGCCTCGGCGGTTTGCGGCGAGGCCTCGGAGGAGAAGAGCGAACCCTCGCCGAGCGCCTCCTGGAGGCGCGCCGGGTCGGACAGGTCGAGCTGCTGCAGCTTCTGCAGGCCCTCGGCGATCGTGAGGTCGAGGGTGGCGACGAAGTTGTGGTACAGGGCGAAGAAGTGGGTCGGGATCCACGACACGCCGTCAAGCGTGAGCCGCCGGGCCGCCGCTTGGAGGGCGACCCACTGGCGCACGTCCCGGCGGTCGACGGCGTGCTCGGCCGCCACCCGGTCGATGGCAGGGACGATCAGCAGCGTGGCAGGCTCGTCGATAGGGAAGGGAACCTCGTGCGTGCCGAGCACCTCGCGCGCCAGCTGGCCGACGATGCCGCCGGCTTGGATGCCCATCAGCATCGGGCCCATCTGCGAGAGAGCCTGCTGGATCGGGTCGCCTTCGCCGGCTTCGCCGAGCTGCTCTGTGAGGGCCCGGGACGCCTTCAAGGCGATGGGATCGATCAGTTCGGCAAACGTGGTCGTGGCCGACTCGGCCCAGTCCACGGCGGTCACGGCGCGGATCGGTCTCACGGTGGTCGGGTCGGGCAGGCCGGTGATCTCGAGCAGCCACATCTCGGCAAGCTTGATGTGTTCGCTCATCGCGGTCGCGTCCGATACATCGACCTGCTGCTGGGGATCCTCGCCGGCCGCAACCGAGACGGCGATCTGGCGGGCGAGGTCCCAGTTGACCGGTCCGGCGCTCCACGACAGCACCTTCGCCAGCTCGGCGAACAGCGGGATGCGTCGAAGCACATCGGGGGGAAGGTCGAAAGGATCGTTCATCAGCCTCTATCTTAGGCCGCGCGGGAGGGTGCTGTCAGACCGCCTTGTATCTGGGGCGCAGACCGCGCCGTGTCATCGCCGTATCTGTGGCGGTGACCACCTAAGATGAGCCGACGTCCGACAAGGAGACTCGGTGTCCCGAGGCGGAAGCAGGGTGAACCCAAGGTGAGCGTCGTGGCAGTGACGGGGATCGCCGGGTATCTCGCCCAGCGGCTCCTGTCCTCGCTTGAGGCCGACGACCAGATCCAACGGATCATCGGCATCGATCGTGTCGCGCCACCCCTCGGGAGCCCGAAACTCGAATACCACGAGATGGACATCCGGGAAGCGCGCCTGCCGAAAGTGATCGCCGACGCGGACGCCGTCGTGCACCTGGCCTTCCAGACCGACACCCTCCGTGACATCAAGGAGATGCGCGCGATCAACGTCGACGGTACGGCCAACGTGCTGGCCGCCGCCGCCGCGGTCGGGGCGCGATCGGTCGTAGTGTTGTCCAGCGCGCTGGTCTACGGCGCCCACACCGACAACCCCGTTCCGCTGACCGAGGACGCGCCGCTGCGGGCGAACGAGGACTTCGCGCCCGCGGTCCACAAGCTCCTGTGCGAGCGGCTGGTCGAGCTCTACCGGTCCGAGCATCCCGACATGGCGGTGTGCGTCTTTCGTGCCGCGACCGTGTTCGGACCCACCGTCGATAACTTCGTCACCCGGATGCTCGAAGCACCGCGCCTCACGCGGGTCAAAGGCTTCGACCCGCCGCTGCAGGTCGTCCACGAGGACGACGTGGCGGCTGCGCTCGTGTTTGCCGCCACCACCCGGCTGGACGGGATCTACAATCTGGCGGCCGACGGCTGGCTCTCGGGCGACGAAGTCGCCGAGATCTCGGGGAAGCGGCGCGTGGAGCTGTCCGAGCAGGTTGCCTTTTCGATGGCCGATCGCCTGTGGCGCGCGGGGCTCACCGCGGCGCCGGCCGGTGAGCTGCACTACGTGATGCATCCATGGGTGCTCGACATCGGCAGACTCGCCGCCGCCGGATTCCGGCCCCGGTACACCAACCGCGCCGCGCTCCTGGAGGCTGCGGAGGCGCATAGGACCTGGATCGCCCTCGGGCGCGCTCGAGTGCGCAAGGACTCGCTGGCGAAGGGTGCGGCCGCAACGCTCGGCGCGATCGGTGCGATGGCGCTGGTGCGGCGCGCGCGCCGGCGCGAGGAATGAGACCGAGGTACGAGCCGGCTGATCAGGTGCGGGTGAGGTGCTCGCGCTCCCACCGATCGAACTCATCGGTGTAGTAGCGGACGCGCACCTTCTTGTACTCCTTGGTCGAATACAGCATCCGTCGTTCGGTGACTCCGGTTTCGACCTCGATCGCGCGCGCGGCGGTCTCGCAGTCCTCTTTGTTCCGACCGTGGAGCATGCCGAACACGTTGTAGGGCCAGTCGGGATAGGTCGGGCGCTGATAGCAGTGCGACACCGCGGCGAAGCCGGCCATCGTCTGACCGACCTCCTCGATACGATCCTCCGGGACCTCCCACACGCTCATCGCGTTGGCGACGAAGCCGGCGCGCCGGTGGTAGAGGACCGCGGCGTAACGGCGCGCGCGACCTTCGTCGATGAAGGCGTGCGCCGCTCCGAGCACCTCGTCCTCGGTGACGCCCATCCGTTCCGCCATCGCGGCGAAAGGCAGCGGGATTAGCTCGACGTCCTCCTGCAGCTCGCGAAGCGCGGCGATCTCGGTCGGGTTGAGCAGCTCGCCCGCGCGTTCGGAGGTCCGGTAGGCGGGGATGGTCGACCGCGCGTCCATCCGGCGTCGTCCGGTCATGTCCAGGTCGACGCCGATCTTGAACATCCGGATGGTGTGCATGATCCGCGTGGACTCGCCGCCGGCGAGGTCGTGCACGCGTGCGACATGATCCTCCAACGACGAGGTCGGCGGCACCGCGATGGTCCACCAGAGGTTGAACTCGTGATCGCGCCGGTAGTTGTGGCTGACGCCCGGGTGCTCGTTGATGATCGCGGCCGCCTGGTCGATGTGCCCGTCGGGGACGCGTGTCGCGATCAGGGACGAGCGGTAGCCCAGAGCACGGGTATCGAAGATCATCGAGATCTGGCGCACGATGCTCGCCTGCTTGAGCCGGGCGAGCCGCGCGATCACCTCGTCTTCGGTCGTGCCGAGCTTGTCGGCCAGGAACGCGAAGGGGCGAGGTTCGATCGGAAACGCCACCTGGATGAGGTTGAGGAGTTCCTGATCGATCTCATCGAGCGCTCTCGCGGCGGCGGCCATCGGCGACAGGGTAGCCGCGACGGAAGGAGGCGGCAACGTGTGCGCTCGAGCGCGTTGGTCCGGGGTCCCAGCAGGTCGCTATCCTTCGTGCGTCGTCCTTCGTGGTCCGGAGGGATCAATGCCATCCGCCTCCATCCTGTTGCTGTCCGGTGTCGCCGTCGCGACTGTGCTGGGCGCGCTCGCCTGGCGGCGCCACCGCGGGCCCCGCTCGGCGGTCAAGAGCATGGATGAGTTCCGCGGGGCGATGCGTGCGATCCAGCCGCGCACGGGGAAGCGCCGGCACTGAGCGTGCGTGCGCTCGCGATCGACCTCGGCTCGGCGAATACGCTGGTGTTCGCCCCGGGAAGGGGGATCGTTCTGGACGAACCCAGCGTCGTCGCGGTCAACGAGCGCAACGGTGACGTGCTCGCGGTGGGGTGGGAGGCGTGGCGCCGCGTCGACGAGGCGCCGGGTGAGATCGTCCCGGTCCGTCCGCTCCGCAAGGGCGTGGTGACGGACTATGAAGTGACCGAACGGATGCTGCGACTGGTGCTCGACCGGGTCGGGGGCGGTCGGTGGGGTGGGCCGCGCGTGTTGATCACGGTGTCCAGCGTGGTCACCACGGTCGAGCGGCGAGCGGTCTCGGAGGCGGCGCTCTCGGCGGGCGCGCGGGGGATCGAGCTGATCTTCGAGCCGATGGCCGCGGCGATCGGTGCGGGGCTGCCGATCAACGAGCCCACAGGCAGCTTCATCCTCGATGTGGGTGGTGGCACTACCGAGACGGCGATCATCTCGATGGGCGGCATGGTGTCCTGCCGGGCCGAGCGCGTCGGAGGCTTCGATCTAGACGAATCGGTGCGGCGCTTCCTTCGCGAGCGCTACGACATGGTCGTGGGGGAGAGGACGGCCGAGAGCCTGAAGGTCGAGGTCGGTTCCGCGGCCCCGGTCCCGGACGAGCCGAAGGCTGAGATCCGCGGTCGCGACATCGCCTCGGGGAGACCGAAGACGGTGGTGCTGGCCGCCGCCGAGCTGCGGGAGGCGCTCGACGAGGGGGTTGCGGCGATGATCGAAGCCGCGCGAGCAGCGCTTGCCCAGGCTCCACCCGAGCTGGCCCACGACGTCCTCGATCGGGGGCTGACGCTCGCGGGCGGAGGGGCGCTCCTTCGGGGGCTCGACGCGCGTATCTCGGCCGAGACGACGATCCCTGTTCACGTCGCCCCGGACCCCAAGACCACGGTCGTGAACGGGGCCGGGCGCGCGCTCTCAGCCATGGACCGCTTGAAGGAACTCGGCATCCTGCTGTCGTAGCTACGAGCCGGGAGCCGTGCCGGCTCGTTAGGGTTCACAGGTGATGAAGCGAGCAGCGGTCATGCTGCTCGGCGCGATGATGCTCGCGCCGGGCGTGGCCCTCGCCGCCCCGAACGACCCCTTCTATCCGGTTCAGTGGGGCTTGGCTCGGATCGGGGCCGCGCGCGCTTGGGACGTGACCAAGGGTTCCGGCATCGTGGTGGCGGTGGTGGACACGGGGGTCGATGCCGACCACCCGGACCTGAAGGGGCGCGTGATCCCGGGCTACGACTTCGTCGACGACGACGACAACGCCGCGGACGGCAACGGGCACGGAACCATGGTTGCCGGGATCATCGCGGCCACCACCGGCAATGGGAAGGGGATCGCCTCGGTGGCACCGCAGGCCAAGGTGCTTCCCGTCCGGGTGCTCGGCGACGATGGAACGGGATCGTCTCAGGATGTTGCCCGTGGGATCCGCTACGCCGTCGATCGTGGTGCGCACGTGATCAACCTTTCGCTCGCGCAGGATGGCCCACCCGGCGGCGGCGGTTTGCTCGGCGCCGGGGACCTGTTGCGCGATCCCTCTGTGGGCCAAGCCATCGAGGACGCAGCGCGGGCCGGCCGGGTCGTGGTGATCGCCGCCGGCAACGATCGGCAAGGCGGCAACAACGAAACGGCCTACGACGCCACCGTGCCCGGCTCGGTCGTGGTGGGTGCAAGCACACCCGAGGACAAGCGGGCCGCGTACTCGAACTACGGGCAGGGTCTGGACCTCTTGGCGCCCGGCGGCGGAAGCAGGACCGATCCCAGCCTGAGCGGGTGCACCCAGGACAACTCGATCGTGAGCACCTGGTGGGATCCGGCCGATGGGAAGTCCAAGTACGGCGGCGGCTGTGGTACGTCGATGTCGGTCGCGTTCGTCTCGGGCGTCGCCGCGATGCTGCGCGCGCAGGGCAAGACGAACCGGCAGGTCGTCGATCGGATCCTGGCCACGGCCGATGACCTGGGGGCCACCGGGGTCGACGCTCAAACAGGCGCCGGCCGTCTGAACGCGACGCGCTCGCTGGGAGCGCCGAAGAAGAAGGCCGCTTCGGGCGGCGGAACGACGACCACCTCGCCCTCGAGCCGCCCCAGAGCCGGCTCGTCGGTTCGCGTGAACAGCGAGCCACTCCTCCGCGTACCAGACCCCGCGCCGGGCGCAACGGGAAGCTCTCTCAGCCCGACGCCGTCCGAGCCACCGACCCGCAGCGTCCCCAGCGCGCGGGACCGCGTACCCGAAGCGCCGGTCGTCGCCTTCCCAGGTGTCGCCCACCCGCAGGGGAAGGGGTGGCCCGTCACCTTCGCATCCCTCTTCATCTCTTTGCTGGTACTCGTTCACGCGGCGCGCTTCGTGCGCGCGCCGCGCGCCTGAGGCTCACGCCGCGCCCCTGACTTAGGCTCCAAGCAGCTTCTCGAACAAAAGCGCGATCC
Source organism: Actinomycetota bacterium (assembly GCA_036397635.1). Taxonomy (GTDB): domain Bacteria; phylum Actinomycetota; class AC-67; order AC-67; family AC-67; genus DASWIP01. The sequence continues at coordinate 12,159 of DASWIP010000057.1, forward strand.
CGCGCACGATGCCGAGGATCATCAGGCCGATGCCGAGTCCTGCGAGCGTGATCCAGAACACGAGCCGGATCAGCGCGCCGATCCGTGCGGCGATCCCAGCAACCTCCAACACCTCGGTCTGGATCAGCCGGTTTGGGTCGGGTTGCAGCGCAGCCTCGCCGACCTCCCGGTGGCGGAGCGCGGTCTGGATCGCTTCCACCCCGACCGCCAGCGGCTGGGCGACGAGGGGGTCGGGCTTGCCCCGCATCCCTGCGTCGACGGCGATGACCCCGGTGTTCCCCTCGGGCAGATCGCTGGTCGCGGGGACCGCGGCGAGACGCCGTCGGCGCTTGGGGCGGGGCTCCTTGATGCGCTCGTGCCGCGGCCGGCCCCCGCCGACGTCGGACAGCACGACGAAAACGGTCAGGGCCAACACGACCCCGATGGCGGCGAACTGCACGAGAGACTCCACGGTTCGTCCGGTCAGGATGCCCTATCCTTGCATGCCTCAAGCATGGACCCACGGAACACGACCACGCATCCCCTGCGGACCCCCGATCCCGAGCAGGGGCTCGACGACGCGCGCGTCGCGCCTCGCCGTCGCCGCCTAGCCGCGATCATCACGACAATCGTGGTGGTGATCGGGGTCGGATCGATCGTGCGTGTGCCGGTGCACAGCGTCGGACCTGGACCGGCCAGGGACGTCCTGGACCTGATCAAGGTGGACGGGACGGCGACACATCCATCCAAAGGCAAGCTGCTGTTGACCACTGCCTCGGTCTCGGGGCAGCCTCTGACGATATGGGAGTACGTGTACGTGTGGCTCGATCCGTCGCTGGCGACCACGCCGCTCCGGACGGTGGTCCAGCCCGGACTCGATGATGAGGAACAGGATGCCCAGAACTTCCTCGCCATGGAGCAGAGCAAGCTGCTCGCGGAACTGGCAGCGTTCGAGGTGCTGGGGCAACCCGCGGTGCGGATCCGAGGCGCGCGCGTGCTCAGCGTCATCCAGGACGGCCCGGCGGATGGGGAGCTCCGCCCCCGCGATCTGATCGTGGCGATCGAGGGCCGGGACGTCGCCGATGAGGAGGACGTCGGCCGCTTGGTCCGCGGGGTCGGCGTCGGAGAGACCCTTGCATTCCTGGTGCGCAGGGATGGGCGTGAGCGCACCGTGGAGATCGTGACCGGACCATCGCGGGACGACCCGGACTCGCCGGTCGTGGGTGTCTACGTGGGCCAGGCGTGGCGGCTTCCGTACGAGATAGAGATCGACACCGAGCAGATCGGCGGTCCCTCCGGCGGGCTGGTGTTCGCCCTGTCGATCGTGGATGTGCTCACCCCGGATGATCTGACGAGAGGCCATGTCATCGCGGCGACCGGCACGATCGAACGCGACGACGAAGGCGAGATCCGGATCGGCACCATCGGAGCCGTCGCCGAGAAGGTCCGAGCAGCGCGCGCCGCCGGTGCGACCGTCTTCATGCTGCCGGCTGGGGAGGCCGCTCAGGCAGAACGCCTGGCCCCCGACGACATGATCGTCATCGGCGTGGAGACACTGATGGAGGCGATCGACGCCTTGGGAGCCCTCCCGGTACGGCCGGCGAGCTGATCCTCCCGCCGGGGTAGTTCCAAATGACTACCCGCGCTTCCGGGGGCTAGTTCGAATTGACCAAATCGCGGTCCGAGGGGCCAAAACGCGTAGTTTTCGCCGATATACTCGGCGACGATGGAAGGTCAGCTCGCCGTCCCCTTCCACTTCGCGGTTGAGTTCCTCGTGCTTGTCGTGGTGGCCGGCGCGGCGCTCGACGCTCTCAGGAAAGCTCGTCGCGGAGCTGGAGGATGGGCGTACATCCAAGCGCTCGGCTTCGTTGCCCTGGGCGTATCTCAGGCTACCCACGGGGCGCAGGTCTTCGAAGCCGATGGAGACCGTGTCGTCCTCGGTTTGCGCACCGCGGGATTCCTCATCTTGGCGCTATCGGCCCGGCCCGGTGGGGTCGAGCCGTGGAACGGCCGGCTCGCCGGAGCCGGCGTCGTGGCTCCGGCCTTGTTCGTCCCCGGCATCGATGCCGACTGGGCGTTCATCCCGGCCATCGCCGCCGCCGCCGTTGCCGTTCGTGGCATCGCAGCCCATCGTCGCGATCAGGATCCCACCACGTTCGCGTTCAGCGCTGGATTCATCGCGTTCGCGGCGTCTGAGGCCCTGACCGTCCTCTCCCCCCCGCAGGGTGGTGGCATGCTCGCGGCCGCGCACGCTTTGCGCGCGGCGGCGGCGCTTCTGCTTGCGCGCTGGCTTTGGAGCTCGATCGTGCGCAGCATCCGGATGCGGTTCGTCGCGGCCTTCGTCGTTGTGCTCTCGCTGCTGGTCCTGGTGATCGCCGGCGCCCTCAACCTGGTGATCGGCGACACGATCGCCGACGAGGAGCTCAAACGGCTGCAGGCAGCGGGGGAAGCACGCGTCGCCACGATCCGAAACCTCGGACAGGCCGCGGTCGGCTCGGCGGGGCAGTTCGCGGGCAATCCCACCGCCGCGTTGGTGCTGCGCCAGTCGAACGAGGCAGTGGCCGCAGGCATCGCCCGCCAGGCCTTCCAGCTGCTGCCGGCGAACTCGGACCTGATCATGCTCGTCGATAGGAACCGGCGGGTCCTCGGATCGGCAGAGCCCGCGGATCCCGATCCGACCCCGCTGCCGGAGGGGCAATCGATCAGGATCGCGGGAAGCGCCGTCGTGGAAGAGGCATTGACCCTTGCCCGCCCGAACGCCAGTCCCCAGGCGATCACGTTCGCGTCGGGAACCGAGGGCGAGGTCGTCTCGCAGGTGATCGTGCTCGGCGCCGCTCCCTCGCGCTGCCGATTGCTCAACGATGGGAGCTGCGACACCACGCGGGGCCCGGTCGTCGGCGCGATCATCATCGGTTATCGCATCGACGAGCAGTACCTCGCGGAGATCAAACAGGACACCGGCGCCGAGGCGTCTTTGATCGTCGGTAGCCAGCTTGCGGGGTCCACCCTGGGAGAGCGCGCTGCCGTCGAGCGCGGAATCGAGCCGTTCCAGGAGGAGTTACGGCGCGCGCGCGAGGATCGCGAGGTCACGTTCGCGACCGTAGAGGTCGAGGGGATCTCCTACGTGACATCGTTCCTCCCGCTGCTGAGCGAGGATCGTCAGGTGGCAGGGGTGCTCGCACTGGCACGGCGCGCCGATGTGCTTGCCGAAGCGCAACGAGATATCGCCCGCACGCTGTTCCTGATCACGCTGGCGGCGGTCGCCGTCGCCGCGCTGCTCGCATGGGTATCGGGTGGACGCGTGACCAAACCCCTGCGATCGCTGACGGCAGCCGCCCGCCAGCTTCGCGAGGGTGAGTTCGGCGCGCGCGCGCGGGTCGCCTCGGGCGATGAGGTGGGCACGCTGGGGACTGCGTTCAACGAGATGGCCGACGAGCTGCAGCGAACCACGGGCGCCCTGCGGACGGCGGCGGTCGAAGAGGCGAGCCTGCGCGCACGCATGGAGGCGATCCTGGAGAGCATGGGCGACGGGCTGATCGCCACCGACGCGCGCGGCGCGGTCGTGACCTGCAACGGCGCGGCGGCGGAGATGATCGGCCGGAAGCCCGAGTGGGCCGTGGGCCGGCCGCTGGGCGAGGTGCTCGATGGCGGGGCATCGACCGGTCGTCCGCTGGCTTCCGTCGCGCTCGCCGGCCGAAGCGCACAGGGTTCGCTGCGGGGCGCGCGCGGCCGCGTGGTGCCGGTAGCGATCACGTCTGCGCCGTTGCGCGATCCGGACGGCGATGAGGCCGGTCGCGTGGTGGTTATGCGGGACATCAGCGTCGAGCAGCAAGCCGAACGCATGAAAAGCGAGTTCCTCTCCAACGTCTCGCACGAGCTTCGTACTCCGATCACCCCGATCAAGGGATACGCCGAGATCATGCGCCGCAAGAAGTTCCCGCGGGAGAAGGCCGAGCAGTTCTTGGAGGGCATCCTGGAATCGACGGGCCGGCTGGAACGCATCGTCGAGATCCTGGTTGACTTCGCTGCGATCGAAGCCGGACGTTTGCAGCCACGAACGCAGGCCATCCCGGTGCGAGCGCTGATGAATGATCTCGCTCTCCGCTGGCAGCCTCGAGGGCCCAAGCATCGGTTCGTGCGAAAGGGTGGATCCGAGCTGCCGCCGGTGTTGGGTGACCCGAAGCTTCTGCAGCGTTCGCTGGACGAGCTGATGGACAACGCCGTGAAGTTCTCGCCCGACGGTGGCCGGATCGAGATCATCGCCGAATCCTCACGCAACGGAACCCGAGCCGGGAAGGCCAAGCTGATCCGCCTCACCGTTCGGGACCACGGTATCGGCATCGATCCCGAGCGCATGCCCGATCTGTTCCAGGACTTCCGGCAGCTCGACGGCTCCGAGACGCGCACCTTCGGCGGCCTGGGGCTCGGCCTCGCCTATGTCAAGCGCATCGCGACCGTCCATGGAGGGGATATCGAGGTCGCGAGTCAGCCCGGGAAGGGAAGCGCATTCACGCTTGTGCTCCCGGCTGCCGATACTCGGGGAAAGACCGCTAGGCGTCCGTCGCCCCAGGCGGGGTCTCGGCGTACGACGACGGCGGCTCCCCGCCGGAGGAAGGCGACCACGAAGAAGACGACGAGGCGTTCGCGATGAGGGGCTGGCGTTCCACGGCGGCCACTCTGGCGCTCGCGCTGGTCACGTCGTCCTGCTTCGGCGGTTCCGGCGGTGATCCGAGCGTGCTGCTCGTCGCGACGGTCACGGGGCCGGTGCAGACGCGCGCGGTCGGCGGCGACTGGGCGGCGGCGTCCCAGGGACAGAAGCTCTCCTCGGGTGACCGGGTGCGTGTTGCACCCGGCGGTTCGGTGGTCTTGCAACGCGGAGACGAAAGCGTCGTCGAGGTGCGTCCCAACGGTACCGCCCCCGCGGAGCTGGCGGTCTCGGCGGTCGATCGCGTGAACCTCCTCAACGGCGATGTCCTGGTGGCGAGCAGCAAGGCGGCCCCCGTCGCCGTCGAATCCGGCGGTATCGCCGCCGAGGGGGACGATGCGGTGTTCCGGTTCGACCGGCGTCTGTCGGTTCGTGTCGGGGTCTACGAGGGCGCCGCGACCATCGCAGCCGCGGGAGCAACGCTGCCTGTCCCCTCCTTTCGGGAAGGGATCGTAAGCGCGCGATTGCTGCCGCGCAGCACCCGGCCTTTGGCGTTGAACCCCGAGGATCCCTGGGACGTCCGATTCCTCGGCGACGTCATCGAGCTGAACGCCGAGCTGGAGGCTCAGCACCGCGGGTACGAGGCTGCGTTCGGCCGCAGGACGACCGTCGCGGATCTCGAGCGGCTCTTCGGATCGGGACTGGCACTGGGTCGGCTTGGCTTCACCCGGCCGTTCCTGTCGTCGTCCACGCACGGCAACGTGCTGACGGGATTGGCGTTGGCGGCGCTGCTGGTCCGGCGAGACGGCGGCACGGCGGCAGGCGTCTTCGAGCAGGTCATGACCCTGAGGGAGCAGGGCGCGAGCTGGGGGCTCATCGCGCGGATGGTTTCCGTCGACGGGAACGAGTTGCTGGACGCGTTCGTGCGCGCGGTGGGGCTGAGGACGGGCGAGGTGACGTCGACGCCGGGAGTGATCGGATCCGGTGGTGGCGGTGGTGGCGGGGGTGGCGGCGGCGGTGGCGGCGGCGGCGGCGGCGGTGGTGGCGATCCGACCCCGACGCCGTCCAGCAGCAAGCGTTCTACGCCTGGTCCGAGCCCGAGCCCCAGTGGCAGCAATTCGCCCTCGCCGGGCCCGAGCCCGAGCCCGAGCGAGAGCCTTTCGCCCTCGCCCAGCCCGACGTGCATCTTGCCGCCGCCGCTGTGCAACCCCACCGGCGACCTCTGAGGCTCCTGCACGCGCCGGCACGGGCTTGCTAGGCTCGCCCCTCGATGACCGTTGTGACTCCGGTTCGACCCGTTCGGCGCAAGCCGATCATCATCGCCATCGCGGTGTTGGTCGGAGTGCTGATCGTGGCCGGCGGATCGTCGAGCTTCTACACCGAGCTGCTCTGGTTCAAGGAGACCGGCTACGAGCCGATCTTCTGGGCCGGCATCTGGGTGCGGCTCGGCCTCGGCGTCGTCTTCGGGGCGGTCTTCGCTGTCGTGCTGCTCGCGAACCTTTGGATCGTGAAGAAGATCACCTCGCCGGCTCGGTTGTTCACCGTGCCCGACCAGATCCTCGAGCGGTACCGCCAGACCCTTCAGCCGTACATGCGTTGGGCAGTGATCGGCGGCGCGATCCTGTTCGGGGTCTTCGCCGGCAGCGGCGCAACCGTGGTCTGGCAGGACTGGCTGTTGTTCGACAACGCGGTCGATTTCGGTCAGACAGACCCGGTCTTCGCCAAAGATCTCGGGTTCTACGTCTTCCGCTTACCGTTCCATCGGTTCCTGTTCACATGGGGATTCTCGTCCTTGGTGGTGATCATGCTGATCACCGCGTTCTCGCATTACTTCATGGGCGGGATCAGGCTCCAGGGTCCGGGCGATCGCGTCTCGCCGGAAGCGCGGGCCCATCTGTCGGTGCTCGTGGGCCTTATCGTGCTGCTGAAGGCGTGGGGCTATCGCCTGGACCAGCTCGGTCTGCTGTACTCGGAGCGTGGCACCGTGACGGGCGCGTCCTACACCGACGTCAACGCTCAGCTGCCGGCGTTGCGGCTGTTGGTGATCATCGCGGTGGTGGTCGCGGTGCTGTTCCTGGTGAATGCGCGATTCAAGAACTGGATGCTGCCGCTGGGCGGGATCGTGCTGCTCGCGCTGACCTCCATCGTTGCCGGCGGGATCTGGCCCGCGCTCACGCAGCGGCTCAGGGTGGCGCCCAACGAGCAGGTCCTCGAAGCCGACTTCATCGAGCGGAACCTAGATCACACGCGCCGCGCGTACGGGCTCGAGAACGTAACGATCGTGCCGCATAACGCCGAGCCGTCTCTGCCCGAAGGTGCGGTCGACCGCAACCAGCAGACCATCCAGAACATCAGATTGTGGGATCCTCGCATCGTCCGCGACAACTACCTGCAGCTCCAGCGGGTCAAGCAGTACTACGACTTCCTCGACGTCGACGTCGATCGGTACGACATCGACGGAAAGCGCCAGCTCGTGATGCTCTCTGCGCGCGAGGTGACGCCCTCCGGGCTCGAGGAGGGGGCGCAGACCTGGCTCAACCAGCACCTCGTCTACACGCACGGCTATGGGGTGGCGGCGAGCCGGGTCGATCGGGTGACCCCTGAGGGTCAGCCATCCTTCATCATCAGCAACATCCCGCCGGTCTCGACGCAGAAGGCGCCGGGGGTGGAGCAGCCGCGGATCTACTACGGCGAAGCTGCGTCGAACGACTTCGTCGTGGTCGACAGCACGCAGCCCGAGCTGGACTTTCCTAAGGGTGACGACTTCGAGCCAAACAGCTACGAGGGTGAGGGCGGCGTCGAGTTGACCAACGTCCTCCGCCGGGCGGCGTTCGCGTGGCGCTTCCGAGACGTGAACCTGCTGATCTCGGGAGCGATCAAGGGGGACTCGCGCATCCTGATGCGACGCAACGTGCTCGATCGGATCAGCCACGTCGCCCCGTTCCTGCGCCTGGACACCGATCCGTACATCGCACTCGTAGACGGCCGGTTGACCTGGATCGCCGACGCGTACACCACCACCGACATGTTCCCCTATTCCGAGCGGATTGGGCTGGGCGCGGTCGCGGATCGCGCGATCCTGCCGGGCGGGACCGTCAACTACATCCGCAACGCGGTGAAGTTCGTCGTCGACGCCGAGGACGGGACGATCGACGCGTACATCTGGGACGAGGAGGATCCGGTGATCGGCGCGTGGAAGGCTGCGTTCCCCGGCATCTTCAAGTCCCGGTCGGAGATGAGCCCGGATCTGCTGGCGCACGTGCGGTACCCCGAAGGCATGTTCATGGTCCAGACCGACCGTTACGCCTCGTACCACATCACCAGGCCGAGCAACTTCTACTCCAGGGAAGACGCCTGGCGCGTCGCGCTAGACCCGACCGAGGCCGGTGTGCAGACACCGCCGGTGCGCCCGTACTACCTGATGATGCGTCTGCCGGACGAGCAAGCCGTGGACTTCGTGCTCGTACGTCCCTTCACGCCGCGAGGACGAGAGAACCTGACCGCGTACATGGTCGCGCACAGCGACTGCCTCGCCCAGCCATGTCCCGACTACGGCCGGCTGACCACCCTCGCGTTCCCCAAGGACAAGGCGATCCTGGGACCGCAACAGGTGTTTGCCCGGATCAACCAGGATCCCATCGTCTCCGAGCAGATCACGTTGTGGAGCCAGCAGAACTCCCGCGTTCGGTACGGCAACCTTGTCATCATCCCGATCGAGGATTCGTTGCTGTACGTCCAGCCGCTGTTCCTGCAGGGCGCGGCGAGCCAATTGCCCGAGCTCGCACGCGTGGTGGTCGCCACTGCAGAAGAGGTGGTGATGGCCGAGACCCTGGATCAGGCGATCGCGGCGCTGCTCGGGCAGGCGGAGCCGTCGCGTCCCGAACCCGAACCGGAGACGCCCGGGGACACCGTCGCAGCGTTGCTCGCGCAGGCGGCCAGGGAGTTCGAGCTGGCAAACGAGGCCTTGCGCGACGGCGATCTGGCCGAGTTCCAGCGGCACTACCAGGCCGGCGCGCGCGCGGTCGAGCGCGCGAACCAGCAGGCCAACCCGCAGGCCAGCCCGCAGGGATCGCCCTCGCCCAGCCCGGCCGCCGGCTGAGCGCGCGTCGCCTGCGCGCGGATCGCCTGGTAGCATTGGTCCACACGACGCGGGGTGGAGCAGTTCGGTAGCTCGCTGGGCTCATAACCCAGAGGTCGCAGGTTCAAATCCTGCCCCCGCTACTACAGAGGCCTTGTCCCCGCCCGATACCGAACGCGCACGCCAGGAGGCGGAGCGAGTCAGCCGCCGGCACGCCAAAACGAGTCGTCAGCGTCGCGCGCGCACCATGCCGTCGGCGACCGCGCGCACGCGGGTCGCGACCTCGGCGTCGAGCGTGGCTCGGATCCACGACAGCTCGGGATCGCGCGCGGCCCACGCCCACAGCTCATCGCCGTTCCGGAACGGCGCGCCCTGCGAGAGTGAGGTCGTGGGTGGCTCGACGAGCCCCGGCGCGCACACGTGAACGGCCGCCAGGAAGATCGCCACCGCTTGCTCCCTGGCGGCGGCCGTAAGCGTGCTCACCGCCCAGCCCCGGCCGTGCTCGACCTGCGCGCGAGGTGCTTCACGATGTGGGTCGCATCGCGCGCGACGCCGGTGACCGTCTCGGATGTCGCCGCGTACTGGAAGAACAGGCCGAGGAAGTACAGCCCGGGCTCCGCTCCGACGATGCCGCGCTCGTGCGGCGGGACGCCCGCGGTGGGGATCGAGGGCAGGTCGATCCACGACCAGTCCTGCCTGAAGCCGGTGCACCAGATGACGTTGGCGACGTCGAGCACGCGTCCGTCGTCGAGCACGGGGCGTCCCTCCTTCACGCCCTCCACGCGTCCGACGCGCCGCACCCCGGCCGCGAGCAGATCCTTCGGCTTGACGCGCACCAGCGGGTTCCCGTGCTCCGTCAACTTCGGTGCGACCTTGCGACCGACGGGCGTGCGCAGCGTCAGGATCCTGTGGCCGGCGAAGCGGACGAGCTTGACGAGGAACCGTGCCTTGAAGCTGTCGATCCGGAACGGCACGTGGCCCACGTCGCGCCCGGCGAGCCAGGTCTCGTGGGTCTTGGCGACCTCCATCGCGATGTCCGCACCGGAGTTCCCCGCGCCCACCAGCAGCACCGGCCCCGGCTTCAGCTGATGTGGCCCGACGTAGTGGTGGGAGTGCATCTGGACGATCGACGGATCGAGCTCGTCCGCGATCGCCGGGGTCTTCGGGTGGTAGCTCGCTCCCGTCGCGATCACCACGTTGTCCGCTTCGTAGGTCCGGTCTCCGGTCGTGACGACGTAGCCGGAGCCGTTGCGCGCGAGGCGCTCGACGCGCGCCCCCGTGCGCACCGGCAGCTCGAACCGTGCCGCGTAGGACTCGAGGTAGTCGGCCATATCGTCCTTCGTCGGCTTGGCGAAACGCGGCCCGGGGAACCGCAACCCGACCAGGCCGTTGAAGCTGTTCGGCGTGAACAGCAGCAGGGAGTCCCAGCGCTTCCGCCAGGCGTCACCGACGCGTTTGTGCCCGTCCAAGATCACGAAATCGCGCCCCAACTTCCGTAGGAGGTACCCCGCGGTCAGCCCTGACTGGCTGCCCCCGATCACGATGGTGTCGTGGCGCTGCCCGTTGGTCTCCATGTCCCCCTCCTGGGTCGACATCGAGGGCACGGTACGAGCGGCCCAGGACCTCCCGCGTCGGGCGAAGCACCCAACTTCGCCGCGCGCGCGTATGGGTCAGATGATGCAGACGGCTCAGGCGAGCCCGTGCTTGAAGGCGTAGGCGGTGGCCTCGGCCCGGCTCGAAACGTCGAGCTTGGTGAAGATGTTGCTCAGGTGCCGGGCGACGGTCTTGTGGCTGACCACCAGCTCCTCGGCGATGGCCTTGTTGGTCCGTCCCGTGGCGACGAGCTTGAGGATCTCGACCTCGCGCGCGGTCAGCCCGCCGGGGAGACGCTCCGTCCCTACGCCCAGCTCTGCGAGCGCGGGCGCGGCATGGAGCTCCTCGAACGCGCGCCCCGCGGTCTCACGCTCGAGCTCAGCCGTGTCGTCGTCCCCCAGCAGCGCGCACGCGCGCGCGATCAGGGCGCGGGTGCGCGCGACCTCGTACGGGACGTCGAGCTCGAGCCACGCTCGCTGCGCCTCCCGTAACGACGTCATCGCGTCGGCGGGTCCGCCCTCAGCGATGAGCACGGCTCCGCGCGCGGCCGCGCTCATCGCCAGCAACACCGGAGCACCGAAGTCATCCGCGATGGACGCGAGCTCATCGGCGGCCGCGCGCGCGCCCGTGACGTCGCCGGTCGCCAGCGCGATCTCCGCCGCCGCCGACAGCAGCGGCGCGCGCCGGCCCGGCTCGCGCTCCTGCTCGAGCGCGGTCCTGATCGGCGCGGCGGCTGCTGTGGCCTTCCCCTGCGACAGGCGCAGCAGCGCCAGGCCCGGCTGCGGGCTCCGGCCCGACGCGTTCGCATCGCGGTAGGCCGTTGACGCGTCGTCGAACTCGCCCCGCACGCGATGGAGCTCGCCCAGTTGGTAGTAGGCGAGGCCGATCGCGGGCTGGCCCGGCGGGTCGCCGAGGCGCTCCCGCGCCAACGTCGCCTCCTCAAGCGCCTCGTCCCATGCCCCGTGCATCTGCTTGATCTGCGAGCGATGCACCAGGCACTGGCCCCGGAACGGGACGAGCCCCTGCTGCGGGGCGCTCCACGCATCGAGCGCGCGGGTCCACTCGTGCGCCCGGCGGATGTCGAACGCGTCGTAGCAGGCGAGGATGACCGCGCAGTAAACGATGCCGGTGGCGTAGGGCGAGACCTCGTCCTCCGTGATCGCGACCATCGCCTCATCCAGCAGGGGGAGCCCCTCAGCAGACCGGCCAAGGCTGATCAGGGACTGACCGCACCCGAGGCTCGCCATCGCGAGCAGGTCGCGGTCGCGGAACCGGCGCCCGATCGCGAGCGCCTGCGCGAACAACTCGTACCCCCCGGCCGGATCGCCGCCATCCAACGTCTGCAAGGCGGCGACCATCAGCATCAGGCCGGCCTCCGGGCAGTCCGAGCCCGCCTCGGCGAGCGTGGCTCCCGCGCGCCCAAGCCAGCCCCCGCCCCGGGCGTGCTCGCCTTGCTGCATGAGCCCCAGCCCGAGCCAGAACGCGCACCGAGCGGCGCGCGGCGGATCCGAGTCGATCACCGCGTTGTATGCGCGCGCCCACGCCTCGGCGCTCTCCTCGCCCTTCGCCAGGAGCGCGGCCGTGATCGCCAGGCGCTCGAGGTCGTCGGGTTCCAGGCTCGTCTGGGCGTCGGCAGCGACGAAGAGCTCGTACGCATCGGCCCACCCGCGGCGCTCGACCGCCTGTCGCGCCCGCTCAAGTTCCGCCGCCGCCATGTCCTGCCGACAAGCATAGTTGACTGGGGACTCGTCACCTCTCGCGACGACGAGCAGCAGCACGAACTCGAAGAACTCTTCCGCCGGGACGGATTCGGCGCGCTACAGAGCGATCCGAACCCCTCGAGCACGAAGCGTGCCCTTGCCGCCGCCGTGATCGGCTCAGCGCATAGCAACGAGTCACCGGGATGGTCGCCGTCGAACCTTGGGAGCTGGAATTGGACCACGCGCGGACCACGCGTGAGGGTCAGAACTCAGCGATCAACGCTCGGTACCGTTGGGAGGTGCGCTTTCCAACGAAGAGCGACGAAAAGGCTGCCGAGCTCGCTCATAACCCAGAGGTCGCAGGTTCAAATCCTGCCCCGCTACTACAGAAAGTCCAGGTCAAAGACCTGGGCCTTCTGCTTGAAGAGCCTCCTTCGGGCGCTCTGGGTTGCCGAGAGGTCGAGTTTTTCGCTGGCAGATTCGCCGACCTGGGGGCCGAACACCTCCATCAAACCCGGGCGGTTCATTGCTCAGCGAGCCTACGACCGCGCGAAGGCCACAAGGGCCTCGATCTCATGCCCGGCAAGATGCAGCGCCTTGAGGTATCGCACGCGAAGCTCTTCTGTGGTCACGCCAAGCCCAGCACCCCAACTGAAGCGATCCCGGCCGAGCGCCGCGATCAGATAGTCAGCCGCGATCCGTCCGTGACGACCGTTGCCGTTTGGGAATGGATGAATCGCGACGAGGCGATGGTGGAACCGCACACAAAGCTCGTCTCGATCGTACGTCTCGTGCTCGATCCAGCTCCGCGCATCGTCGGTTAAGGAACGAACCTCGCTTGGGATGCGCGCCGGTTCGATGCCTATGTTGGTCTCTCGTCTCCGATATTGGCCAGCCCACCTCCAGACTTCGTCGAACATGGCCTTGTGCAGGGCGCGCAAGTACTGATCGTCGAGCAACTCCCCGGGGGTCGGCGGCCGTCGCGTCGCCGTCGCGCGAACGATGTTCCGCTGCTCGGCCTCGTTGAGTTCACCGCGAGTCGAGATGTAGCTGGGGATGAGTCCTTGCCGATCTTCTTCGGACAGCTCGGTGTGGCCGTCCCCGATCGGGGCTAAGGGATCCGTCATCCGACCGAGGGCGTGCTCCAGAGACCTCGCCGATCGATGAGTTCCCTTACGACATCCTCGAGCTCGTCTTCCTCCGCACCGAGCACGGCCTGATCCTCCAGCCTCATGTGATGTTGAACGTTGCGCAGGTGAGCCGCCGCCTTGCGCCGAGCTTGACGGTGCACGGCGTCGGAAAGCGTCGTTCGAGGTACCAGTACGTACATGAGGTCACACTCAAGGGCTTCGGCCGCACGGCGAAGGGTCTCGAGTTTGATCGTCCCCTGCGCCTCGCCGTGCTCTATCGCCGACACCCTGGATTGCGTGATGCCCATGCGTGCAGCCAGCTCGGTCGTCGACATGCCAAGCGCCTCACGGATGGCGCGCACCCAGCCGCGATGGGGTGGGGGCTGGGAGGACGCCTCCTTGACCCTACTCAGGCGGCTATCCAGGTGTCGGCGAGCGGAGACATTTCTGGGCTTCATGGTCGCGAGGATATCACTTAAACATGATGGATAGCAAGAATTTCAAGGCTATATACCAGCTAATTAGAGACTTATCTAGCTGGTGATCATACTGCCACTCTGCCCTAGCTGGCGGACATGGGCGTGGCGACAACCGGGCTCCTGATCTCTGCAGTAGGCCGAGGTCAGCGACCTAGGCCGGGCCGGTATGGTATCATGCGTATGGCATGAAGAAGACCACGATGTACCTCCCGGAGGAGCTGCTCGCCGAGCTTCGCCTGCGCGCGCGCCAGGAGCGTCGGCCGGTCGCCGAGATCGTGCGGGAGGCGTCCGCCGAGTACCTCGCAAAGCGAACGCGTAAGCAGCCTCGCTGGATCGGGGTCGCGGAGGGCCCCGATGACGGCCTCAGCGGGACCGAGCTGAAAGACAAGTTGCGCGACGAGTGGGGCGAGGAACTGGACGCGCGCCACCAGCGCGGCACACAACCCGATGCTGACGCTTGACATCTCGGGTGTCCTCGCGGCAGCTGACAAGCGGGATAGGTCCCATCGCGGCGCGATCGCGGCACTGGCGGACGAAGCCTCGATGGTGATCCCGGCGGTGATCCTGGCCGAGACGACATACATGCTCCGCCGACGCTTGGGACCGGTCGCGGAACGGGCTTTTTTGGAAGGCCTGATCGAGGGCGAGCCTCTCGTGGACCAGGAGACGGTCTTGCCGCGTGTCCTTTCGTTGGTGGCGAAGTACGAGGACCTCGTCCTGAGCTTCTCCGACGCTGCGGTCGTCGCGTGCGCGGAACGCCACGGAGGCCGGATCCTCACGCTCGACCGGCGTGACTTCGACGTCGTCGCGCACGGCGAAGGAACGATCACCATCGTGCCGTGACCGCGTCGCGGTCGAGAGATCGCGCGGGCGGGCAACGCTCCGCGGCTGAGCGCCGAACCGGAGTCCTTCGACGCCTGAGGAAGTCTGAGAAGGAAGACGGAGGGGCGCGATCGCCCCTCCGTCAATGTGTCGCTGCTTAGCCGTTGCCGTTGCCGTTGTTCCCGTTCCCGTCGTTCTCTTCGGTATTGGGATCGTCGGGCTGGCCACCGATGCCCTTGGGGTTGTTGGCGGGATCCATGCACCAATCCCAGATGTCGATCTCCGAGGCGACTTCGCCTTCCTCGTCGGTGGCGTCGTCGCCGTCGTTGTCGCGGCCGTCGTTCTCGCCGACGTACTGCGCGAAGGCCGTGAAGGGTCCGGCCTCACGCTTGTGGTCCTGGCCGTTCTCTGAACCGTTGAAGTACGAGGTGCACCGGCCGTGGGTGTTGCCGTCGTTGCGCTCAGCCGGGTCGGCGCCGGCCATCCCTCCCGCCAGCCCGAGGGCCAGCAGGAGCGCGAGGGCTATCCTGCGCATGTCCTCTCTCCTCCCGTTGTGGGGAACCGGACCATCTGGGACGAAAGTCCCAAGCCGGCACCTTAGGTAATTTCCGCCCATGATGTCAAGCAGGGCTGGATGAACGTTGGATGTCGGTTCTGATCCAGCCGGTCGCGTCCGCAGGATGCCCCGCTCAGCAGGCGGGGCTCAGCAGGCGGGGCTCAGCAGGCGGCGCTGACGAACGAGTAGGGGTTCGAGGGGCCGCCTCCACCCGGGTGATACTCGAAATGCAGATGGGCTCCGTAGCAGGTTCCGGTGCAGCCGACCCGGCCGATGTACTCGCCCGCGGCAACGCGCTGACCGACGCGGACGTTCTCGGACGACAGGTGCGCGTACCACCATTCGTTCCCGACGAGGTCGCGCAGGATGATCCCGATCCCGATCCAGCCACCGTAGGGCGTGTCCACGATCGTGCCCGGCAGCGCGGCCACGGCCGGGCGGCCGTGATGCGCGGAGATGTCGACCCCGGTATGCGGGCCGCCGGGGCGCGGATCGCCGTAGTTGTTCGACACGTAC
Source organism: Actinomycetota bacterium (assembly GCA_036397635.1). Taxonomy (GTDB): domain Bacteria; phylum Actinomycetota; class AC-67; order AC-67; family AC-67; genus DASWIP01. The sequence goes on from DASWIP010000057.1 coordinate 27,657, forward strand.
TGCAGCCCGATCACCGGACACACCAGGCCGCGCCCGCCGGAGCGCGAGCCGCGCGCGCTGGTGCGAGAGCCGAGGAAGCTCGAGAGGCGTTCCAGGTCCTGGAGCTTCGACTGCAGGGCCCGCTGCTGGTTCGCAAGATCCGTGCGCAACCGCGCCGCCTGGTCGCGCGCGGCGCGCAACGCCTCCGACTCCGCGGTCGCGGTGCGTCGCAAGGCCTCAACCTCTTCGAGCATCTCGGTCTCGCCGCGGCGCAGCTGCTCGAGGTAGGACATCCGGTCGAGCACCGTGTCCAGCTCGGTCCCCGACGCGAGCAGCTGCAGGGCGCCGGTGTCGGCCGTCCGGTACATCTCGGCTGCCCTGCGGCTGATGGCCGAGCGGAGGATGCCATGCCTGACGCGCGCATCTGCGAGCGCCGTGCGATGCTTGGCGACGGCGGCGTCGGTAAACGACAGATCGCGCTCCGCGGCGCTGAGGTTCTTGCCGACCGTGTTCAGGCCTGCGCGGACGCGCTTGATCTGGACCTTCAGGTCGGCGGAGGAGGTGGCGGGGGCGGAGGATGCGGCTGGGATGGCGAGGACCACCATCGTGATGATGGTGACCAGGGCCCCCCGTCGCAGTATCGCCATGAGTTACGTTGGGCGGCCTCCAACCGGTTCCTCTTGGGAGCCGGGGGAAGCTACCGGGGGGTAAGGATGACGGGAGGCGACCGAGCGGTCAAATCCAGCGGGCGACCCAGCTGACACGCGCGTCAGGTCCAGGGGAAGCCCGCCGGAAGCCACGGGCGCCTGCTCGAAGGGAGGGATCCAGAGGGTGGAGGTGCCCGTCGGCCGGCCCCGCGCGGCCCCGTCGGCGGCCGTCGCCGCGATGCTCGCAGCGCTGCTCGCGGCGCTGGCGGCCTCGTGCGGGTCGGGGAGCCCCGCGCTCCAAGGTCCGAGCGTGGCCGGCTTCGACCCGGCGGCGCTGATCGACGTGTTGCCCCCCGATCCGATCCGGGCCATCCGTCAGCCGCGGTTCGGGTCGATCGCCGAAGCGAGGAGCAGGCTGGATGACGCCGAGGCCGTGGTGGCTCTGGTGGTCGAAGGCGATGCGCGCGCCTACCCGATCGCGATCCTGATGCGCCACGAGATCGTCAACGACCAGGTCGGTGGTCGCAGCGTGGCCGTGTCCTACTGCCCGTTGTGCAACGCCGCGGTCGTGCACGACCGGCAGATCGACGAGATGCTCGTCGCGACGTTCATCGCCTCGGGGAAGCTCTATCACAGCGATCTGGTCATGCTCGACGAGCAGACCAGTTCGCTATGGCCCCAGATGCTCGGAACTGCCGTCCTCGGAGACCTGAAAGGCACCGAGCTGACGGTGCTTCCCGCGAGCATGGTGTCCTTCGCGGACTTCGCAGAGGCGTATCCGGACGGCCGCGTACTCGAGCCTCCCGGCCAAGGCAGCAACGGGAATAATCCCTATCCCGGCTACGATTCGCGATCGGAACCCTACGGCGACTTCTTCCCCGGCGAGCCCGACGATCGCGGGCCCGCGATGGAGCGTGTCGTTGGGGTTGTGCTCGAAGGCGACGCGCGCGCCTACCCCTTCTCGAGCCTTCGCGCCCGAGGGCAGCCGGTTGCCGTGCACGACACGCTCGGCGGGCGCGACATCGTCGTGTTCCACGGGGGCGAGCAGCGCTCCGCCCTCGACACCCCGGCGATAGCGGACGGTCGGGTCGTGGGCTCCTCGGGTGTGTTCGAGCCGCGCGCGCGCGGCCGTGCCCTGCGCTTCGCGGCGTCCGGCGGTGAGATCGTCGACGAGCAGACGGGAAGCACCTGGAGCGTCCTTGGCGTCGCCACGGGCGGGCCGCTGGCCGGCGAGCGACTCACGCCGGTGCCGCACCTGGACGCGTTCTGGTTCGCGTGGGCGGCGTTCTTCCCGCGAACCGAAGTGCTGCTCGCGCCATGAACCCGAACGGGGCGGTAGGGTTAACGTCCCGAGCCGGAGGGTCGCGATCGCAGCCAACCTGGAGAAGCAGGAACGCTTCGAAACCGAAGCGCTGCCGTTCCTCGACCAGCTCTACGGAGCGGCGCTGCGCCTGACGCGCAACCCGACCGATGCAGAGGACCTGATCCAACAGACGTTCATGAAGGCCTTCGGGGCGTTCGATCAGTTCGCGACCGGCACGAACGTCAAGGCCTGGCTGTACAGGATATTGACCAACACCTTCATCTCTTCGTACCGCAAGCGCCAGCGAGAGCCGCAGACCGTGCCGGCGGAAGCCGGCGAGGACTTCTCGCTGTACGACAAGGTCGTCGAGACCAGCGACACGCCGGAGGCCGCGTTCCTCGAGCGGTTGCCGGACGATGAGGTGAAGGAAGCGCTGGAGGGGCTGCCCGAGCAGTTCAGAACCGCGGTGATACTGGCCGACGTCGAGGGATTCAGCTACGCGGAGATCGCAGACATCATGGGCGTGCCGATCGGGACCGTGATGTCGCGACTTCATCGTGGAAGGAAAGCGCTGCAGAAAGCGTTGTGGGAGTATGCCCGTGCCCGAGGCTTGGTCGACGGAAGTGAGCCATGGAGAACACCGAAGCGGACTGTAGAGCGGTCCTAGAGCAGCTCTACCTCTACCTCGACCGCGAGCTCGGGGCGTCCTCGGTCGCCGAGATCGATCGGCACCTGGACCTTTGCGCCGACTGCCTGCGCCACATCGGCTTCGAGCGTGAGGTCCTGACGATCGTCGGCAGGAAATGCCGTCAGTCGGAGGTCCCGGCCGGGCTCGCCGACCAGATCCGCGCCAGGCTGCGCGAGATCCTCTAGATCGCGCCGCGCTTCTCGAGCGCGCGCGTCAATGCTTGGATGACCTGCGGGTCGTACTCGTAGGCCATCCCGAGATGCAGCTTCTCGAGCGCGTCCCATGAGCTCAGGCCGATGCCGCCCGGCCTGGTGAGATCGTCGTAGGCGCTTGCGACCTTGATGATCTTCGCGCCGTGCGGCAGGTCTCGGTCGACATCCTCGCCTCGACGCCGGTACGGATCCTGCTGGTGCTCGATCATGTCTGCGACGCGCGGGAAGTGTCCGGTCTCGCGGACGATGTTGGCGCCGATCATCGCCAGCTCAGGATGAGGGATCGCGTGCTGGTCGTCTTCAGGATCGGGGATGCTGACGCGTCCGATGTCGTGCAGCAGTGCCGCATACTCGATCTCGTCGATCTGGGGTTCGGGGATCCCCAGCTCCGTGGCGATCGCGACCGAGAGCTCGGCCACGCGGGTGGAGTGCCCCGGCATGGTGTAGCCGGCCATCTCGGGAACCTTCGACAGGGCTCGGATCGTCTGCAGATACGTCGTACGGATCGATGCGAATTGACGGAACGCGAACTGGGTGGCCGCAAGCGGGGCCAGGAAGAGCAGGAACGCGTAGACGTCCAGCGACGGATAGGACAGCGCGAGCAGCGCGCCGACCGACACAGCCGACAGCTGCAGCGCAGCGGTCGCCCTGACCTGGCCACGGAACTTCGGCCACCAACGGGTGTGCCCCTGCTCAGCGATACGCAGCGAGTGAAGGACCGACTGCACGAGCAGGATCGTCACGAACATCGTGACCAATCCGATGGGGGAGATCCTTGTGTCGCCCGCCTCGAATCGGGGCAGATGGTCAAGGCCGGCCACCTGGGCGTACACGCCGGCTGCGAGCGCGAGCGCGATGGTGTGCGCGGCGATCTGAGGGATGCGGAGCGGTCGTCGCACGAGCGCGCGGATGCCCAGCGCGAGCGTCGCGCCGAGACCGAACGCCAGCACGACCTCCAGCGAATCGTACGACCCGAGCATGACGAACCCCAGCGCGGGTGCGACGCCCAGCATGTACGGCACCTCGTTGGGCAGGGAAACCTCGAACAGTTCGCTGACCGCGATCAACAGCGTGAAGGCAAGGAACACCACCGTGGTCGGCACGCCCTGCAGTGCGGCAGCGGCGAGCAGCCCGGCCGCTACGATCGTCGTCGCGCCGTCGCTAGAGCGAAGCCGCGTGGTCATCGCCGTGGTGCCTCCTCTCGTGAACCTCTGGGACCGGGACGGCGAACAGAGCCTCGGTTTCGGGATGCGGTTCCCATCCTTCCTTGGCGACCGCCCGCTCGAGCGCCTCGATCGCGGCCGGGTCGAACTGGGTCCCGACGCACCGGTGCAGCTCGGCGAAAGCGTCCTCGATATTCTTCGCCTTCCGGTAGGACCGGGTTGAGGTCATCGAGTCGAAGGCGTCGCAGACCATGATCAGCCGGGCGAGGAATGGGATCTCGTCGCCGATCAGGCCATCCGGATACCCCTTGCCGTCCATGCGTTCATGGTGGTGGCGCACGCCAACGAGCGCGTCGGAGAGAAGCTCGATCTCGCTGACGATCTCGACCCCGTGGACGGGATGGGCCTTCATGTGTTCGTACTCCTCGGGCGTGAGCTTGCCCGGCTTCTGCAGCACCTTGTTGAGCACCACCAGCTTGCCCACGTCGTGCATGAGGGCGGCGTATCGGATCTTGCGTTGGACCTGCGGCGAGAGGCCGTAGGCGCGCGCGACCATCTCGGACAGCTCCGAGACGCGGCCGGCGTGGCCGCTGGTGTAGGGGTCCTTGGCCTCGATGGCGCTGATCAGGCTCCGAACGGTCGAGTCATAGGCGTTCTCCATGGCCACCGCGGCCTGGAACGCATGGCGCGCCACCAGCAGCGGCATCAACAGGAAGATCACGACGCCTGGCCCGGCCTGGAGATAGAGAACACCCAGCATCACGCCGAGCAGCGCGAACGCCACGTATGTGCGCCACACGGCCGCATACCCGCTGCGCCAGATCCGCCCGAAGGGCATGTTCTGGCTCATCGCCACCGCTGCGGAAACCATCGCAGTGTTCACCATGAAGCTGAGAGTGACTGCCACGGCAAGGGGCGCGATCACGCCGCGCAGCAGGTCCGTCGCATCGATGGCGCGGATGGACTCGCCGATGGACCCACCCAGCGTCTGGTAGACGACCGCGGTAGCCGAGGCCATGAAGGCGAGCTGTGCGGCGTTGAACAGGTTCCGGTGCAGCGGCTTTTCGCGCACGTCGCGGACGCTGATGGCGGCGAACACGGCGGCGATGGTGGCCTCCGCCGGGCCGGCGATGATGATCGCGGCGATCGTGAGGATGAAGGTGACCGAGTAGGTGGACCCGATGGGGACCGTGATCGGGAACTGCTCGGCGGCGAAGGCGAGGGATCCGAAGAGGACGGCGATCTTCCAGTCGATCTCGGGATCGACCAGGATGGCAAGGGCCACGGCGCCCATCCCGGCGATGATGCTGGCGGCGATATAGCGACGAAGCCGACGCGGGATGGCTCGGCCATGCGGTTTTCGCTCCACCTGCTGCACGCTCCGCTAGCTCTCTCCTCATAGACGCGTGGGACCGGGCGGCGCTTCTGGTTTCTTATCGGGCATTAGGCCGTTACCACTTAGCCACAGCCCCGGCGGCGAGGAACGCCGACGCGACCGCTGCGAGCATCGAAAAGATGCGTTTCATGGGTAGCTGCCAACCCCTTTCTCGTTCGGATTTCTCCCGTTCCGCTACCAAGGGAGATCGATCCGCTCCGCTGGGATCAGGCAACACCGTCCCGGTCTCACGCGCCTATGAAGTTTTCAACGGGTGCTTCGCTGCTGTCGGGCTCCTGATGGTCCTCCACCGACATCAGCGGGTTGAAGCGCCCCCCACTCTCGTCGCTTGAGCACCTAGTCGTAAAGAGCCCATTAGGACTATTTCTGCACGTACATACGACCTGCCCCTCTTGGACCAAAGGTCGGAGAGAAGCAGAAACCCCTGCTTAGCGGCCCGGTCGACACCCCGGGCCGCCAATCAGGGGGAGCCTCCCCGTTCCGTTTGTCCAGCGAGGCACGGGGGACTATGGTTTCACTCTGTTGCAGGAGTTGTCAAGAGGTGTTTCTGTTCCTCAGGGTGCCTGTTCGGGGAAGCTGTTGAGCAAGGTGGTGAAGCTGGAAAGGGTTCCTTTCAGTTCTTCTATCGCCGAGGCGGGGAACCGGCGGTGGCCGCCGAGGGTGGCCAGATAGGGCAACCGTCCCTCTTTGGCCCAGCGGGACACTGTCTTCGGTGAGACCTGGAGCGTCAGAGCAACCTCAGAGGTTCGCAGGTAGCGCTCTCTTCGGGGCATGCTGGATCCCTTCCTTCCTTGAGAAACCGGCTGCTGCAACCGAGTCGTTGGGCGGCGCTGATCTGCCATCGTCCTTGGGAAGGACCCGGGCCTGCTGTATCGTCGAGCAGGCACGCTGCCGGCGGGGTGCGGGTCCACTCCGCGCGATGAAGCAGGGGGAAGGACCGTGGGGACGCCCGACGATCACGGGATGAACGTCGTCCCGGACGACGGCATCGACCTTGCTCAACTCGAGGCCGCGATCGCCCGCATCCAGAGCGTGACCGCTGCTCGTGTCGTCACGGATCCGGGGGGCCGGGTCGCCGAGGTTCACGTCCTTGCTCTCAGAGATCGAGGTCCCAAGCAAGTCGTGCGGGACGTCCAGAGCGTGGCGATGGCCAACTTCGGCGTCGAGATCGATTATCGGACCGTCAGCGTGGTCCAGCTCGACGAGCCCCCGACCGAGGAGGAGCCGGGCACCGGACGCTCCCCGCGCGTGATCCTGCTCCGTATGGCCGCGGAGATCACGGGACTGGCTACCGACATCAGGGTGTACGTGAGCGCCGGTGGCCGCGAGTTCGTGGGGAGCTCGCGGGGTCCGGCGTCCTCGGGGTTGCGCCTGGTGTCCCGCGCTGTGGTCGAGGCAGTGGCCCCCTTGGTTCCCGATGCCGCCCTCGACGTTGACTTCGCCGACGTCGTTCCCGCCGGTCCGTACGCCGTCGCCGTCGCGGTCCTGCGCCAGGCGAGCAGCCGCGGAGACCAGATCGTATCCGGGTCCGCGGTGGTCCGGAAAGACGCGAACGACGCGATGGCGCGCGCGTCCCTGGCGGCGTTGAACCGCCTCATCGCGACCGGCTAGGAACGGCTTCATCCCAGAAGCGATAATCAGGGACGTTCGGTGCGAATAGGTACCGCAGAATCACGTATCTATCGGCTCTATCGGCGAAGTTAGCCGTCGCTCTGCGGGTAGGGGCCGCGCCTGATCCGCACGTGCGTGTCGTCTTCATGCCCGGACCGTGGGCTGTCGAGCAGCGCTTCGGTCTCGTCGGCCTCGTCGCGCAGGCTTCGGCGGCCGCGCGGACCCGCGATCAGATCCTGTAGTAGCAGGACCAGACCGGACCACAGGACCAGGTCGCCGATGCTCGCGGCCGACGGGTTGCCCCCCAGCGGGATCCAATCGCTCAAGATCCGCAGTCGTGCATCGCCTTCCGCGTCGAGGACGTGCTTGCCGCGGATCACCAGATGGTTCAGGTCGCCGGTGTAGCCCGATCTGGCGGCGGCCTCCGCCGAGATGGGCATCCCCTGGTTGGCCGCGATCACCGCGAAGTTCATCGCGGCGCCGATCGCGATGAACGCCATACCGGCCGCGCGCACGTTGGACGCCGCCCACGCGAAGATCAGACCGAAGGACGCGAGCACCATCACGAAGGCGACCGTCGCGAGTGCTTGCGGCAGCACCTGTCCGACGATCTGCAAGCCAAGCGCCCCGAAGATCAGGGGCATCCGGGCCATGTGCGCGCTGCGCATGTTCTCGAACGAGCCTGCACGCAGCAGGCCGAGCGCGATTCCCAGCACCAGAACGACGAGCAGAGCAAGCATGGGTTATCGTCTCCCCCTGCCTCATTATGGCACCAGCGACGCCGGAGGACGGCTGTGGGGGAGACCGTTCGCTACACGATCGACGGCCCGGTGGCGCGCGCTACCATCGACCGTCCCGAGAAGCGCAACGCGCTCAACATCGAGGTCATGCAGGATCTCAGGGCGGCATTCGCGCGGGCACGCGCGGATGTCGCCGCGCGCGTGATCGTGCTCACCGGGGCGGGGGACAAGGCGTTCAGCGCGGGCGGAGACCTGGCCGGCTTCGTGGCGGAGCAGTCTAAGGTCGAGCAACATCTCCTGCGTGGCACGCTGGTCGATCTGTTCGAGGACATGACCCGGCTGGGCAAGCCGATCGTCGCTCGGGTCAACGGCCATGCGCTTGCCGGCGGCTTCGGCCTGATGTGCGCGTGCGACCTGATCGTTGCGTCGGAGGAGGCTTCCTTCGGCCTCCCCGAGATCAACTCGGGCCTGTGGCCGTTCATCGTCACCGCCGTGGTGCGAAGGACGATGCCGGAACGCAAGGCGCTGCAACTGATGATGACGGGCGAACGCATCGATGCCGCCGAGGCGCTGCGGTGGGGGATCGTGAACCAGATCGTCCCGGCCGAGCAGCTCGACGCCACCGTCGACGCCTTGTGCGCGACCCTGGTGGCCAAGAGTCCGCTGATCATGCGCCTCGGGAAGGACTCCTTCTACGCCAGCCGGGACATGGGGTTCCGTGAGGCGATGGATTACCTACACGGCCAACTGGCGATCAACCTCGAAACCGAGGACGTCGTCGAGGGCGTCACCGCGTTCCTGCAGAAGCGGGCGCCCACATGGAAGGGCCGCTAGCGCTCGCGGGGAAAGGCCGCTCACGGAGAAGGGCCCGCAATGCGGGCCCCTCAACGAGATCTTCGTTCCGTCAGCTGTTCCTGCCGTTGCCCTTCGGCTGGCCGTAGCCCGGGTTGCCCGGCGTGCCGCCGTTGCCGCCCGGCGTCGCCGTCGAGCAGAACTCGGCAACCTTCTCCGCTGCCTGTTCGGGCGTGTCGTCCTCGGTGACGCCGGCCGCTTCCTCGAGAGCCTGGAACGGCGGGGCCTGGTGCTTGTTCGAGGACCCGTTGAAGTACGCGGTGCAGAGACCGTAGTTGTTACGACCGTTCGGGCCGGGATCGGCCAGAACCACACCGCCGCCAAGGACGGCCGCGGTTATCGAGAGCGATGCGATCAGCTTACGCACGCGGATGAACCCCCTTCTCTGTGGATCCTTTCCCCCCAGAACGAGGAGGTCCGTCGGAGGTTGCGCCCGTCTTTGCCGGGTCTCCCGGATCTCCGTGTTCGCGTCGGAATGGCATGGGGCGCGATAATCGGGGAACCACCCAGGCGGGCCCGGGAAGACATCGGAGGAGGGCCTCCGGCGAAGGGCCCCCGGAAGGGAGGCACCATGGCTGATGCTGTCCCGCCGGCCGAGGAGGCCGAGCGCCCGGCCGCGCCAACGCCAACGCCAACGCTGACCTATGCCGGGCCGACCATGCTCGAAGCGACCGAGCAGCTTGCCGTGAAGAAGGACCAGTACCGCGGCATGGGCGGGCCGGACAAGATCGCTCGTCAGCACTCGCTGGGGAAACTCACCGTCCGCGAACGTGTCGCCCGTCTGTTCGATGCCGGCTCGTTCGTCGAGTATGGCTTGCTGGGTCATCAGCAGTCGTTGTCGCCCCAGATGCAGGGGAAATTCACCCCAGCCGACGGGGTCGTCTGTGGGATCGGGCGGATCGACGGCCGGCACGCATGCATGATCGCCTACGACTTCACGGTCATGGCCGGTTCGATGGGCATGGTGGGTGAGCTGAAGGCCTCTCGGATGCGCGAGCGCGCGCTGCGACAACGGATCCCGCTGGTCTGGCTGATCGACTCGGCCGGCGCGCGGATCCAGGAAGCGGCCGGATCGCAGTTCGCGCGGACCGGGGACCTGTTCCGCGAGCAGGTGATCATGTCCGGCGTCGTCCCGCAGGTCGCGGCGATGATGGGGCCAGGTGCGGCCGGCACTGCCTACATCCCCGGCCTCGCCGACTTCGTTCCGATGGTCAAGGGGACCTCGTCGATGGCGCTCGGCGGCCCGCACCTGGTGAAAGCCGCCGTCGGTGAGGACGTGACCGAGCAGGAGATGGGAGGATCCCAGGTCCACTGCAAGATCTCCGGCGTTGCCGACCTCGAGGTCGAGGACGACGATGCGTGCCTCGCTGCCATCCGCGGTTACCTGTCATTCTTCCCGTCGAACAACCGCGAAGCGCCGCCCGTCACCGATGCGAGCGACCCGATCGACCGCCGCTGTGACGAGCTGTACGACATCGTGCCTGCGAATCCGCGGCAGGCCTACGACATGCGCAAGGTCATCGCGTCGATCATCGATGACGGCGGTTTCTTCCCGATGAAACCCGAGTGGGCGCGATCGATGATCACCGGGTTCGCGCGTTTCGGCGGGCGTCCGGTGGGTGTCGTGGCCAATCAGCCGATGTTCCTCGGCGGTGCCATCGACGTGAACGCCGCGGACAAGGCCGCGCGTTTCGTTTGGCTCTGCGATGCCTTCTCGATCCCGTTGGTGTTCCTGATGGACTGCCCCGGGTTCCTGGTCGGGTCGGCGGTCGAGAAGCAAGGCATCATCCGGCACGGCTCGAAGATGCTGTACGCGGTCTCGGAGGCGACCGTGCCGAAGATCACGGTCGTCGTGCGCAAGGGATACGGGGCGGGTTACTACGTCATGAACGGCCGCGCGTACGAGGCGGACCTGATCGTCGGCTGGCCGACGGCCGAGATAAGTGTCATGGGGCCCGAGGGCGCGGTCAACATCATCGGGCGATCGATCCTCGAGAAGCTGCCTGAGGAAGAGCGCGAGGGCAAGAGGAACGAGATGATCGAGGCCGTACGCGCGAGCATCAGCCCGGAGGTCGCCGCCGGTTGGTCGTTCGTCGATGAGCTGATCGATCCGGCGGACACGCGCTCGGTGATCGCTAACGTGCTCCGGCACACCGCGACGAAGACCATCGAGCGTCCGTGGCGCAAGCACGGGGTGCTGCCCGTCTAGTGATCCGGGCCGAGACCATCACTGCGCCGACGCGGGAGGACATCCCCGACGTCGGGGAAGACGTCACGCCCGACCGGCCCTGGATCGTGATCGTCTGGAACGATCCCATCAACCTGATGTCCTACGTCACCTACGTCTTCCAGAAGCTGTTCGGGTATCCCCGGGAGAAGGCGCACAAGCTGATGATGCAGGTCCACGTCGACGGCCGCTCGGTTGTGTTCAACGGAACTCAGGAGCGGTGCGAGGCCTCCGTGAACGCATTGCACGAGCATGGGCTCTGGGCCACCATGCAGAAGGACCAGTGATGAGAGGTAACCCATTCCGGAACAGGCCAGACGCGGCGCTCGAGGCGCGCCTGGCCGAGGTGGAGGCGACCGTGATCCGTCGCCTGGCCGTCGACCTCGCTCAAGCCGTGCGCGAGCCGGACGAGCCGTCGATGCGCCGGCTGTTCCCGCCGGCGTACCTCGATGACGACCGCCTCCAGGAGCAGTTCGCGAGCCTCACGCGAGACGAGCTGCTCGAGGGGAAGATCGCGGCGGCCCGCGCGGTGGCCGACTCGATCGACGCCGGTGCCCTCAAGCGCGGCAGATGGAGCGGTGTGCTGGACGAGGAGACCGCCGGCTGCTGGCTCCGCGTGCTCAACGACGCCAGGCTCGTGCTTGGCACGCGACTCGACGTCTCCGAAGACATGGAATCGCTTGCGGACGACGATCCTTCGACTGCGACGATGAACCTGTACCTGTGGCTCGGTTGGCTCGAGGAGATGCTGATCGATGCGCTCGCCGGGCGCCTGCCGGACGAGACAGGAACGGAGGGATAGCCGCTAGACTCGCGCGCATACCAGGGAGGGAACGATGGGACTGCAGGACAGATGCGTGATCACCGTCGCGCTGTCGGGGGTTGTGGCGAACCGTGACCAGTGCCCCGGTATCCCATACGCACCCGAGGAGTACGCGGCCGAGGCTCGCCGTTCGTACGACCAGGGATGCACCATGGTGCACATCCACGCGCGCGAGCCGGATGGAACGCCGACGCATCGGGTGGGCGCCTACAAGGACATCCGTGACGCGGTGCTGTCCGAGTGTCCCGAGATGATCATCAACTTCTCGACGGGTTCGGTCGGGATCCCGGTCGAGGAGCGGATCGCGCATATACGCGAGCTGCGCCCGGACATCGGCGCGCTCAACATGGGCTCGATGAACTACGCCAAGTATTCGGCGAAACGCAAGGAGTTCGTCTTCGACCTGGTGTTCTCCAACCCTTTCAGCGACATCCTCAAGTTCCTCACCACCATGAACGAGGTCGGGGTCAAACCGGAACTCGAGTCCTTCGACACCGGGCACATCGGCAACTCGTATCCCCTGATCGAGATGGGAGTGCTCCGGCCGCCGGTCCACTACTCGTTGATCCTGGGCGTCCTGGGTGGTGGGCTCCCAACCACCGAGACGCTGGCGTTCATGAAGTCTCTGCTGCCGGCGGGATCGGACTGGGGCGTCATCGGTGTCTCCCGCGATCAGTGGCGGCTTGCCGCCGCCGCGGCGACTTTGGGGGGCAACGTCCGCGTCGGCTTCGAGGACAACTTCTACCTTCCCGGTGGCCAGATGGCGGCGTCGAACGGCGATCTGACCAAGGCCGCCGCGGACATCGTTCGCTCGACCGGCCGCGAGATCGCCGGTCCGGCCGAAGCGCGCTCGATCGTCGGACTCCCCCCGAGGAAGTGAGTATGGCGACCAACGTCGAAGCCGAGATGGTTGCCAACGTGTGGAAGGTGCTCGTTGCGCCCGGCGCGACCGTCGGGGCCGGGGACACGATGGTGATCCTCGAGTCGATGAAGATGGAGATCCCTGTCGAGGCACCGGTCGGCGGAACCGTGTCGGCCGTCCATGTCGAGGAGGGCGGCGTCGTCCAGGAAGGCGACGTCATCGCGGTCATCGAGTGACGCGCGGGCCGTCGCGAGCGGCGGCGATAGGATGAGCGCATCATGTCGGTCCTCAGCGCGCTGGCCGGGCGGCACACGACGTTGTCGGACGAAGCGGTCGATCATCTGCATCGGCTGCTCGCCGAATGGCAGCTGCTCGCCGACCTGAGCTTTGCCGATTGCCTGCTCTTCGCCCCGGTGAGGGACGGCGGATCCTTCGTTGTGTTGTCGCAGGTCCGACCCTTCCCGGCGCAGACGATCTACGAGGAGGATCTCGTTGGATCCATCGTCGGCGCGGTCGAGCGGCCGAAGGTCGCGACGGCGCTCGCCGAGCAGCGCATCGTCCGCGAGGGTGAACCCGACTGGCGCGAGGGGATCCCGATCCGAGAGGAAACGGTGCCCGTGATCTTCCGTGGCGCGCCGATCGCGGTGATCGGGATCGAGCAGAACGTGGCAACCGCTCGCACGCCGTCCCACCTCGAGCTCGCGTACATGCGCGCGGCGGATGATCTGGTCCGGATGGTCGCTGAGGGTGCCTTCCCCTTCGAGAGCGAGGAGGAGGGTGAGCGCGAGGTGTCCCCGCGTGTGGGCGACGGGTTCATCCAGCTGGACGCGGACGGGAAGGTCGTCTACGCGAGTCCCAACGCGGTGTCCGCCTACCGGCGGCTCGGCATCACGGTGAACCTGGTCGGGGAACGTCTGGGCGAGGTGTGGGAGGCCGGTCGAGACGTGGTCGAGTCGCTCCGGCGTGGGCGACCGATAGAGAACGAGGTCGAGGCCTCCGGGGCGTGGATGCTGCGCCGATTCATCCCGGTGATCCACGACGGCGCGGTCACCGGTGCGATCGGACTGGTTCGGGATATCACCGAGCTTCGCCTCCGCGACAGCATGCTGTTGATCAAGGACGCCACCATCCGCGAGATCCATCACCGCGTGAAGAACAATCTTCAGACGGTGGCCTCGCTGCTTCGCCTGCAGGCTCGACGTCTGGGTGACTCGGCGGCTCGGACGGAGCTCGAGGAAAGTGTTCGGCGCGTGACATCGATCGCGCTCGTGCACGAAACCCTGTCGCAGGACTCCACCCAGCGCGCCGACTTCGACCGGGTCGCGCAGCGCGTGCTCCAGATGGTCGAGGACAGTCTCGTGCGTCCCGACCGGCCGATCCGCTTCTCGCTGCTCGGCTCGGCGGGCAGCCTCCATTCGGACCTTGCGACCCCAATGTCCCTAGTCCTGACAGAGCTGATCCAAAACGCGGTCGAGCACGCATTCATCGAGCGCGGAGGTGCCGTCGTGGTCGAGCTCAAGCGGGAGAACGGATCGCTGTTCGTGCGCGTCTCCGATGATGGCCGCGGACTGCCCAAGGGCTTCAACCTTGAGGGCGGATCACACCTCGGTTTGCAGATCGTACGGACGCTGATCTCCGAGTTGCGAGGCACGATCACGCTTGCCTCGGACGAGGGCACACAGATCTCGCTGCAGATCCCTCTTGAAAAACCCTAGAGCTCCGTCTTCGCGTCCCGGTGCCTTCGCAGCCCGGAGATTTCGGAGCCCGGTACTAGATGGGGCCGGGGAGAGGACCCTCTGTGGTGTCGGTACGCCGAGGGACGTCGTCCGAGGGATAGATCACGTTGTTGACGACGATGAACGCGAGCAGTACCAACAATACCGCCATCAAGAAACGGCCGATCCACCGACGAACCTCGACCGCCGGCTCGCGCGCGAAGCCGACGGGTGCGATGAACCCCTCGCGTTCAGGAGGCATGCCTGCGATGCTAACGCGGACAGACCCGCGGCCGCTCAGACCGCGACGCGCTGACGGGCACCGCGCCGCATCTCGCGACGCTCTTCCTCGGTGGTGCCACCCCAGATGCCGGCATCCTGGCCGGTCTCGAGGGCCCACTCGAGGCATTCACGCTGAACCGCGCAGGTCCCACAGATGGCCTGAGCCGCCTGGATCTGCGCGAGCGCCGGTCCCGTCGCGCCCACGGGGAAGAAGATCTCTGGGTCGACGTCCCTGCATGCAGCCTGGTGTCGCCAATCCATATGCAAGCCCCCACGCATCAGTGAACAGTTACGCTCTAGCAGGAGAGTTTGTGAACCGATTCTCGAAGCGAAGTAGGCCGACTATAGAACGCGTTCCCAAGACCTGGCAATACCCTCCACCTGAAAAAATTTGCTCTTCTTCGCTGTGCTTTCGATCATGCCCGGGCGGAATCGCCGACCGTTGGCGCGCTGCGTGACAGATCGCCGCGCACCGTCGGTCTTACACCGTTCGTATTCACGGCTTCACAAGGCCTGGAGCTGCGGATGCGGGTGATCGGACACCGTGGCGCCGCGGCGGTCGCGCCCGAGAACACGCTGGCATCATTCGCCAGGGCTATCGAGGCTGGAGTGCGCGCCGTCGAATGCGACGCACGACTCACGCTGGATGGCGCGGTCGTGCTCATGCATGATGACGATGTCTCGCGAACGACGAACGCGAGCGGCCGCATCTCGGAGATGACCCTCGAGCAAGTGCGCGCGCTTGATGCCGCCGCCGGATGGGAACTCTGGCGCGGTGCCGGCCTGCAGGTGCCGACGCTCGGCGAGCTGCTCGAGCTGATCGACGGACGCGCCGACCTGGTGATCGAGCTGAAGGCCGATTGGGACGATCGAGGGTTCCGGTCTGCGACGCCGGTCGCGCGCGCGGTCGCACCGATCGTGTCCGGCGTCGCGGGTGTCATCCTGTCGTCGTTCGATCCTGCGGCGGTGTCGCACGCGCGCGCCGTCGCACCAGGCACGCCGACCGCCCTCTCGATCCTGCGCGGCTTCCCGATCGACGAGGGGATCCGCACCGCTCGCGAGGCCGGCCATGTCGAGATCCACCCCGCGCAGGATGCGGTCGACGCCGCGACGGTCCGTCGCGCGCACGAGGCCGGCCTTGCGGTGTGTTGCTGGACGGTGAACGACGTCGCGCGCGCGCGCGAGCTTGAAGCGGCGTCGGCCGACGCGATCTTCGCCGATGATCCGGTCGCGATGGCCGCCGCGCTCGCCTGATCATTGCTAGGTCAGGACCGACAACGCGTTCGGCACGCTCTCGAACGCGAACGAGGTCCCTTCCCCAAGATAGTCTCCGTCGACCTGCAGTGGCAGCGGGCGCGCGCAGTCGAGCCGGAAGCCGCCTGTATCGTGAGAGCTCAGGACGAAGCGCCACCGCGCGTGCCGTGCCGAGCCGAACCCCGAGGCAATGATGCGGAGAGAGCGGATCGTTCCAAGCGTTCGCGCGCCGAGCACGTCGAGGCCTGCGTCTAGGCTGGCGTTCGGACACAAGCGGAAAGGTCGCCTGCCCAGGAAGGTATAGGGATCCGAGTTGCACACGATCACCGTGCGAAGGCCGTCCCGTACCTCGGAACCGGCGCGCATGATGATCGGAGCTTCGCGGCGCGGGTAGCCCAGGTAGAACGTCTTGAGCCCCATCGCAACGAACATCGCCTCACCGAGGCGCTTCTTCAGGCGCCACCGCCGCTCGACTGCCCGAACGATCGCCGCGTCGAGACCGATCCCCGCGTTGGCGACGAAAACGCGCCCGTTCACCCGGCCCACCCCCACCCGGCGAGGCTGCGCCCCTTCCTCGAGATGACGGAGGAACAGGCTCGTGGCCAGGATCGGGTCGTTGGGGAAACCGGCGGTGCGCGCGAAGACGTTGGTGCTCCCGCCCGGCAATGGCACCAGCGGGGTGTGCGTCCCAGCGAGGCCGTTGGCGACCTCGTTGATCGTCCCGTCGCCGCCGAGGCAGACGACGATGTCGACATCCTCGTGCGCCGCTCCCGCGGCCAGGTGCGTGGCGTGACCGCGACGCTTGGTCTGAGCGATCTCGAGCTTCAGATCGGCGGCGAGGGCGTGTGCGATCAGGTCGCGCACGGGCTCGGACACGCTGGTCGCCTCGGGATTGAACAGCAGCAGCGCCCGACGCACTCAGCCGCGCTCCCGGAGCAAGCGCATCACCTCGCCGTCTTCGGCATGCCTGCCGAGGTTCTTCTTCGAGAACAGCAGGTCCCCGTCCACGGTCACCTCGAAGACGCCGCCCTTCGACGGCACGATCTCCAGGCTCTCGATGTCGTTCATCTCGTCGAGCACTTCAGCCGCCAGACCGACGGCCCGATCCAGGTACCCTCAAACGGCGCAGTACTCGATCCTGAACTTCATGGATCCTCCTCGGTCGATCGCAACTATGCTAGCCGCATGCGAGGAGGCGCCCGGGTCATCGACCGGGCCCCGCCGCCTGGGGTCACCGACGACCACGGCGAGCACGGCGGCGGCGGCTGGGCCTGGCTGCTGACGGTGCGAGGCATCATCGAGGCCGAGTTGGTGCGTGGGCTCCTTGAGACCGCCGGCATCGTCCCGGTCCATCTCGACGCCACGGATCCGTCCCCGACGTCGTGGATGTTCCTGTCCGGGGACGTCAACGCGCTCGTGCGCGTCTACGTGCCGCGCGCACATCTGGACGAGGCGCGCCTCGCGCTGCTCGAACGGAGCGCGCCGGCGCCGGAGCCCGAGCCTGGCGATCGTACGGGCTACCGCCTTCGGCCGGCCTGGATCGTGATCGGGGTTCTGGTCGCGACGGCCTTCGGATGGCGACTGTTCGTCGCGGCATGCGGATCGCCGTCGTGTTGAGGGCAGCGGAAATTCCGGAAGTTTCGACCGCCGGCAGGGAGAAGGCTCAGCCGGTATCGAAGCATCCATCCGGATGAAACGAACCTTGCTCTCCCTGAGCCTCGCCAT
The DNA here is from genome assembly GCA_036397635.1 of Actinomycetota bacterium. Taxonomy (GTDB): domain Bacteria; phylum Actinomycetota; class AC-67; order AC-67; family AC-67; genus DASWIP01. Next base: position 45,136 of record DASWIP010000057.1, read on the forward strand.
CGCGCTCGTCGCGATGGCTCCCGCCGCCGCTGATCCCGAAGACGTCGTCCGCGGCCGGATCGACGGACCTGCCCTGACACCGACCGTCCCCCGGACCCTGTATCTGGCGTCCCCGCGGACGAACGGGATCACGGGATGGGTCGCTTCGCTGCCGATCGCCGAGGAGTCTCGCACCTACGAGGTTCATCCCCTCGGGGAAGTGCCCAGCGGGCTGGACATCGACGTCTGGTTCTACCGCGACCTGCAAGGAGAGGCAGGCACCGGGGATCCGTGTGCGCGTGATGCGGCGCCCGTCGTCGGGGGAGGCGAAACGGGGACGGTGTGTCCCGGCGCGACCTATGCCGTGATCGTGCTGTTCTCGGGCGCGGACGTGCCCTTCGAGCTGACGCTGAGCTGAGGCGGGTCCGGCCGCTGGTTCGTCGCATCGAGACCTCCGCGCCGCGCCGCGGGTCCGTTGCTACCCTGCGTCGTATGCGCCGTCGAGCGGTGGCGCTGCTCGCGCTGCTCCCGTTGATCGCCCCGGCCTTGGCTTTCGCCGTGGCCACGATCGCCGCATCCCCGAACAGCCTCTCGTTCGCAACACGATGCGTATTCACCGACGCGGAGGACCAGCCCGTCCGGTTGACCAACACCGATGATGAAGCCGCCGCTCTGGATGTTCGGATAGAGATCTCTCCCTCGGTGGCCGCCGGTGTGTTCCCGCTCGGCGGGGTGACCGCCGATCCGTCGCTGGGTCCGGGGGAGGAGGTGGACTTCCGCGTGGGGTTCCGGCCCGAAGCTGCCGGCACCGCCACGGCGCGGGCGATCGTGCGATACGACGCGGTCGTCCCGCCGGAGAAGAGCCCGAAGCCCAATCCGAGCGGAGGGCCGCCGTCGCCATCGCCGTCCCCTTCTGAGACCCCGACAGCCGAACCCAGCCCCAGCACCACGCCCCGGCGCCTGAACATCCCCCTGAGCGGCGCCGGGATCCAGCGCTTCGCCGCCGCGTCCCCGGGCTTCGTGAACTTCGGCCCGCTGCGGGTTGGCCGGCGCGCTCCGGCAAGGACCATCACCATACTCAACGACGGCGATACCCCGTTGAACGTCTCGCGGATCTTCCTGAGCGGGCGCAACGCCGGTGACTTCTTGCTGGAAGCGACCGCGCCCGTGCGCCTGACCGAGGGGAGCCCCACGACGGCGCAGGTGGGTTTCCGTCCTCGAGGCGTCGGCGGTCGCATCGCATCGCTGGTGATCGAGAGCGATTCATGCGACGGCGTCTTCACGGTGCCGCTGGCCGGCATCGGTGTGCAGCCGGACATCCTCACCGACCCCCTGAAGATGGACTTCGGCATCGCGCGCCCCGGGGAAGCCAAGCGCGACTTCCTCGATGTGATCAACCAGGGAGGCCTTGAGCTCACCATCGAGGAGATGGAGATCACCGGGCCGGATGCAGCCGCTTTCGAGTTCCGTCGCCTGCCGAGGTTCCCTCACGATCTGGCGCCGGGCGAGAAGATCGAGGCCCGCGTCACGTTGCGTTCCGAGGAGCCGGGCGACCTGGCCGCTTCGATCGTGATCACGAGCAACGATCCCGACGACGAGGGGCGATGGGAGGTGCCTCTGGCCGCGCAGGTCGTGGCGCCCTCGCCTTCTCCATCTCCAACGCCGAGTGAGGCGGCTCCACCCCCGCCCCCCGTTGATACCGGCGGGTTCGATCTCACGCTCGGGGAGTACATCCCCGAGATCGCCGTCGGTGGCGCGGTCCTCGGATTCTTCGTGCTGCTCGTCGTGGTGCGGCGATTCCGCGGTATCCCCGAGTAGGCGGCCCACCGGGGATCGCGCCGGCGTGCCGCCGCCGCTCGGTCATCGCGACGCGCTGCCTTTCCCCGCACCGCTGCCGGGGATACCATCGGTCAGACGTTCAGGGGAGGGACATCATGAGTGTGGTCGATCTGTTCATGCGCGCGCAGCAGGTGTTCGACGCGAACGTTCGGTTGATCAAGGAGGATCACTGGGGGTTGCCGACGCCGTGCACCGAGTGGGACGTGCGCGCGCTGGTGAACCATCTCGCGAATGAGAACGCGTGGGCGAGGCCGATGCTCGAGAGCCGCTCGATCGCGGAGGTGGGCAACGCCCTCGACGGAGATCTGCTCGGGGACGATCCAGTGTCGGCGTGGGAAGGGTGGGCGGCGGAGGCCCGCGACATCATGGCGACCCCGGGCGTCGTAGAGGCCACGGTGCACGCATCGTTCGCCGAACTGAGCGGCGAGGAGTACATCGGCCAGCTGTGGGTCGATCATCTGATCCATGCGTGGGACCTCGCGCGCGCGATCGGCGCCGACGAGGCGATGGATCCCGAGCTCGCACAGATCGCCTACGACGAGCTCAAGCCGATGGAGGAGGCACTCAAGGCCTCCGGCGCCTACGGTGACAAGGTCGAGGTCGCCGAGGGGGCGGACCTGCAGACCAAGCTGCTCGCGGTAACGGGGCGACGCGCCTAGTCGAACAACGGCAGGGGCTCGAGGTCCGTCTCGAGCGCGACGAGTTCACCGGTTCCCGACTGCGTCACGTACAGATACCCGTCGCCCAGACAAGCGTTGGTCGGCTCGCTGCCGTCTGGCATGTCCATCGCCTCGCGGTGCGATCCGTCGGGCGCGAACAGGTGGATGACGTGGCCCATGCTGCCGCAGACCACCAGCGTGCCGTCCGCGGCGACGCTCATGCCGTCGGGGAATCCGGTCGGAAGCTTCGCATGCTCCCGCGGCTCGCCGAGCCCCGCCTCCGACCATGGGAACGCCAAGACGTCCTGGGTGATCGAATAGGCGACATACAACATCGAGGCGTCGGGCGAGAAGGCCAGCCCATTGGGGAACATGCCTCGTTCGTCGAGCAGCTCGAGCCCGCTTCCGTCGCGCTCGCACCGCCACAGCCGTCCCGGCAGCAGGTTCGCGATGTCTTCCCAGTTGCGCGGATCGGTGAAATAGAGCCGGCCGTCCGGGCCGAAACACAGGTCGTTGGGGCGCGCGTGGTCGCCGGGGACGAGGATCAGGTCCTCGACGGAGCCGTCCATGTCGACGCGCTGGATCCGCCCACTGATCGGCTCCGGCGCATGCCAGTAGCCATGCGGGCCCAGGTTGAGGCCGCCGTTGTTGGCCACGTACAGCGAGCCATCGCGCGCACGCGCCAGTCCGTTCGGCCCGCCCGGCAGCGTTGCGATCCGGCTGATGCCATCGGGCGAGCAGCGCGTCACCCGCTGTCCTTGGATCTCGACGACCGCCAGATCCTCGGCGCCGAGACGCACGGGTCCTTCAGGGAACCCGAGCCCCGGCGCGATCACCCTCCCGCCCATCGTGGCAGGGGACCATATCGTGCCGCCGTCCTAAGAGGCGGCGTGCTGCGCGCGCCCTCAGCGCCGGCGACCCGGTCGAGTGAGCCGGTGCTTTGCCGAGACGATGGGGTCGCTCGGTCGCGACCCGGACCTTATCCCGTCGGGCCCCGCTCATCGGAGCGCCTGGCGGCGGAGTTCCGCGAAGGTCGTTCGGGAGAGCTTGGCGGCGAGCGCAGCCTGGGCATCGAACCAGGCGTCATGGATCGCGCACGTCCCGTCCAGCCGGCACGGACCACCCCGAAGCACGCATTTCCGGCTTCGGACCGGCCCTTCGGCGGCCTCGACGACCTGCAGCAGGGTGATCTCGCCGGGGGGTCGGGTGAGCAGGTAGCCGCCGTCGGGTCCGGCCACCGAGCCGACCAGGCCGGCTTTGACCAGGGTCGCCAGGACCTGGGGCAGGAACTTCTCGGGCAACTGCATCTGCGAGGCGATCTCGCGGCCTTTCAGCCGCCTCCGCGCCACGGCCAGGGCCAGCACTGATCGGACCGCGTAGTCGCCGGTCTGCCCAAGCTCGATCTTCATGACAACCTGTAGTTTACAGCTTGAGGTTGGTGTGGTAAACATTAAGCCAGGAACTTAATGTTAGGTCGTTTCCCTTGGGTGACCGCGGAAGGAGATGATCGGCGATGCCGACTCAGTTGGAGAGGAACCGGGAAACCACCCGACCGGCCTTCGAGGCGGACACCCACCGCCACTCGCATCGGGGGCTCAGCGGTATGTTCGGCCTCCTGTTGATCCTCACTGCGGTCATGGCCCTGATCGCGGCGCTGGTCGCCGACCGTGGACCCGCTCTCGAAGAGACGGCGGCGATCGAGCTCGAGCTCACCCCCAAGGCCAAGCTCCCGGTCATCCAGGCCACCGAGGGGACCGACTGGACCCACGCGCCGGCGGTGCCGCCGCCGGTTTCCCGGAGCGGACAGGCTCGGCTGGTCGTCGATTGGACCGCGTCTGAGTTCACCCTCCAGCTGGATCCGGCCAACGGCGTGCGCTATGCCGCGTGGGGCTTCGAGGGCAGCACCCCCGGGCCGATCTTGCGCGCGCGCGTGGGAGATCTGATCGAGATGCGTCTGACCAACGACGCGAACGCGACCCACCCGCACAACATCGACTTCCACTTCGCGAACGGGCCGGGCGGCGGCGCGCCGGCGCTGAGCGTCTCGCCGGGGCAGACCGCTACCGTCGAGGCGCGCGCGCTCGCGCCGGGCATCTTCATGTACCACTGCGCTACCCCGGACATCCCGACGCATATCGCCAACGGGATGTACGGCTACGTCATCGTCGAGCCGGAGGCCGGCTTGCCTGGGGTCGACAAGGAGCTCTACGTGGTCCAATCCGAGTTCTACGCCGCTATGCACGGCGAGGGAGTTGCGACGTTCGATGCCGTGAAGCTCGACCTCGAGGAGCCGGATTACGTGGTGCTCAACGGAGCAGTCGGATCGCTCCTGGGGGACAACGCACCGAAGGTCGATGTCGGCGACCGGATCCGCATCTGGTACGGCAACGCCGGTCCACAGCTGATCTCGTCGTTCCATGTGATCGGGGAGATCTTCGACCGCGTGTACCGCGAAGGCGATCTCGTCTCACCGCCGGCTCGAAGCGTTCAGACGACGCTGGTTCCGGCCGGAGGCGCGACGGCGGTTGAGTTCACCATCGACGTCCCCGGCACGTACCTGCTCGTGGATCACGCGATCGCGCGCACGTTGCACAAAGGCGCCGTCGGCGCGATCGTCGCCGAAGGTGCCGACGACGCCGAGGTCTTCGCTCCGGGGGCGAGCAACCCGCCCAACACCGGTGATGACGGCCACGGCGCCGGCGGTGAGGGTGCCTCGGGAGTCACCGCCACGATCACGAAGGGTGCGTTCGATGAGAAGAACGCCGCGCGCGCGTTCGATCCCGTGATCATCCGTGTGACCGCGGGCACGACGGTGACGTGGATGAACGAGGACGACGTCGCCCACACGGTGACGGCCGACGAAGGCGAGTTCGACTCCGGGTTCGTGAACCCGGGGCAGTCGTGGAGCCATACGTTCACGGAACCGGGGACCTATCGGTACTACTGCCTGCCGCATCCGTGGATGAAGGGCACGGTCGTCGTCTCGTAGCGATGCAGAGGATGGGTCAGCCCGGCGCGCGGTCTTCGCCCTTCGCCGGGGCCGGTCTCGGGGTGGCTCTTGCGTCCGGCGCGGTGGTGGCCTCGATCTCGTGGCGGCTCGCGGGGGATGTTCTCCCGGGGGGATCGTGGCCGGCGGTTCACGTGTTCACGCTCGGGGCCGTCACGCCTCTCATCGCGACATTCATGCCCCGCTTCGCAGCGGCGCTGCTGCACGCAAGACCCGCGCGTGGCCAGGCCGACCAAGCTCGAACCCTGTTCATCGCGGCCGGTGCTGCCTTGGTGATCGCCGGACGGTTGATCCCCAGCACGCCGCTGCTGGCCGCAGGCGCGTTCGTGCTCACGGCAGCCGTCGGCTGGCTCTACGCCGTTCTTCGCGGCGTCCGCCGGCAAGCACTCCCGGCGCGATTCGGCTTCATCGTGCGGGCCTACGAACGCGCTTGTGGCGCGTTCCTCCACGGCGCGCTGCTCGGGGCGCTGCTGGGTGCGGGCGTGATCCCCGGTGCCTGGTACGGACGGGTTCGCATCGCCCACATCCAGCTCATGGTCCTTGGATGGGCGGGCGTCCCGCTGCTCGCCACCATCGTCATGTTCGGACCGGCCATGATGCGCGCGCGCATCGAGGACGGAGCCGACGCCGTCGCGGCGCGAGCCTTGCCTCGGGCGTCCACCGCGACCACCGTGGCAGCATTCGCGCTGATGGCGATGGGAGCCGGCGGTACGGCAGGCATGGCCGCGCGCGTGGTGGCCGGCGTCTCTCTCGGCATCTTCGCGTGGGCCGTCATCCAGATATGCGCTCCGGTGCTTCGGACGGCCAGACGCGCACCATCCGCGGCGCGCTGGTTCGTCGCCGGCGCTTGCGCCTGGCTCATCCTCGCCGCCTTGCTCAACGCCGGGTCGGTCATCACGGCGACCCCCGCCTGGACCAACGCCGCGATCGTCGCGCTGCTCACAGGAGGGCTCTTGCAGGCGATCCTGGCGTCGATCAGCTACGTGATCCCGTTGCTGACCGGACGCGATGCGGTGCAACGGAGCGCCGCATCGAGCACGCTCGCCGCGATCCCGCAGGCGAGGGCCATCGCGCTGTGGACCGGCGCAGCGCTCGTCGCCGTCGGGACCGGGCTCGCGAGCAGGATGGGCGCGCACGTGGCGCGCGCAGGCTGGACGCTCGTGGCTGCGGCCGTGGTCCTCACCCTTGCGCTGTGCGCCATGGCCCTGCATGGATCCCGGGTTCGCCTCTAAGGGGCCCGCCTCGCCGGCTCCTACCCCCTTAGGCCCCTCTGACGAGGCGCCAGTCGATCCTCCTGCCAACCGCGGATGCGAACCGCTGGAGGGTAGCAACCGTTGGGTTCATCTCTCCCCGCTCCAGGCGGGCGACGGCAGAGACCGAGGTCTTCATCCGGGCGGCGACGTCGGCTTGAGTCAGCCGAGCAGCCCTCTGCGATCGTAACGGTGTCCTCGTGGCGTGCCACGTGAGACTTGACGAAGCGCAGTTGATGTGGCCATACTTATGGCTATGTCGACCGCTGAGCACGTCTCCCTCGCGGAGGTGAAGAACCGGCTCTCCGAGGTAGTGGAACGTATCGAACGCGCTCACGGCCGCGTCATCATCACCAAGCACGGACAACCATCTGCGGTGATTATGAACCTGGAGGATCTTGAGTCTCTGGAGGAAACCCTCACCATCCTCAGCAACCCGCGACTCTTGACCGAGATTCGTCAGGCTGAGGCCGAGATCGCGACAGGCAAGACCAAGCGCTTGACCAAAGCCGAGGCCGTTCGACTCTCCAAGCGTCGGTGACCCGGCGCCGGCGAACAGCCTTCGAGATCGAATGGGCTCGGCCGGCGCGCAGAGCGCTCGCACGGATTCCGGAGAAGGTCGCCACTGCTGCGATCGAGTTCATCTACGGGGCCATGGCTGATAACCCGCATCGTGTCGGCCATCCACTTCGGTTCGAACTCGAGGGAAGGCATTCCGCATCCCGCGGCGACTTCCGGATCATCTACCGCATCGATGAGGGAGAGCGATTCGTGTTCATCCTCACCATCGAGCACCGCGCGGACGTCTACCGACGTCGGTGAGGCATCAGGAGGTGTTGGTTTTCGACCACCGTCTAATCGAGTTCCGCGTTCGCGCATGTCAGCGCTGGTGGTCGCCCAGCGGTGGTACCCCCGACAGGACTCGAACCTGTGCCACCGGCTCCGGAGGCCGGTGCTCTATCCGCTGAGCTACGGGGGCTAGCCTTCCAGGTTAGCAGCGTGGATCACGAACTGGTTCGTGATCGAGGCAGCCCCGACTATCATACGGGCCTGCACGATCGAGGCCGTCGCCCGAGGGAGGTGTGATCTCTGTCCGCGCGCGTGCTGGTCGTCGATGACGACCGGGTGATCCAGCAGCTGCTCCAGGTCAACCTCGAGCTCGAGGGCTATGACGTGGTGACGGCCGACAACGGCCACGACGCGCTCCGGCTGATCAAGGACCTGCGCCCCGACCTGGTCCTTCTGGATGTGATGATGCCGAAGCTCGACGGCCGCGAGGTGTGCCGGCGGATCAAGGCCGATCCCTCGGTCGCCTCCATCCCAGTGATCTTCCTGTCGGCGCGCGCGCAGGACATGGACATCAACTCGGGCCTGGACCTCGGGGCGAGCGCGTATCTGACCAAGCCGTTCGATCCCGTCGACCTGCTCGAGGCGGTCGGCCGGGTCCTCAAGGGCGAGATCCTTCTGCCTCCGAGCTGATGATCCAGATCGAGCTTGCATCCTTCCTCCGCGAGGCCATCGCGGCGGCGCAACGTGCCGGCGAGCTGCCTGCGTTCGACGTACCGCGGTTCGAGCTGGAGCGCCCTGCGCGCAAGGAGCATGGCGACTGGGCGAGTGGTATCGCCCTGGCGATCAGCCGGTACGCTCAGCGCAAGCCGCGTGAGATCGCCGACGTCCTCGTTACTCATCTTCCCGATCATCCGCACATCGCGAAGGTAGAGGTGGCGGGCCCCGGGTTCATCAATTTCACGCTGTCGCATCACTGGCTGACCGAGGTCGTCCGCGAGGTCGAGCGGGCCGACGAGGCGTGGGGTCGCAGCACCGCCGCCGAGCCCGAGCGAACGCAGGTGGAGTTCGTGAGCGCGAACCCGACCGGACCCATGCACCTCGGTCACGGCCGCTGGGCCGCCGTCGGCGACACGATCGCGCGGCTGCTCGAGTGGACGGGACACCCGGTCGAGCGCGAGTTCTACATCAACGATCACGGCGTGCAGATGCGCAAGTTCGGCGAGTCGATCGCGGCACGGTACCTGCAGCTGCTCGGACGGGATGCGGAGATCCCGGAGGGTGGTTACCAGGGGGAGTACATCACCGAGATCGCCAAGGAGATCATCCTCGAGATCGGCGAGCAGCTGCTCGACGCGCCCGACGACGAGCGGATCGAGTTCATGCGCGTCGAGGGGCAGCGCCGGATGCTGCTGCACCAGCGGCAGACGCTGGAGCGCTTCGGGGTGGTGTTCGACGTCTGGTTCAGCGAGCGATCGCTCCACGAGACCGGCGCGGTCGCGCGCGTGGTCGAGATGCTCACCGACCTCGGGCACACCTACGAGCAGGACGGCGCCGTCTGGCTGAGAACCACCGATTTCGGCGACGACAAGGACCGCGTCATCGTGCGTTCGACGGATGGGATGCCCGCGTACCTGGCGGCCGACCTCGCATACTTCCTGGACAAGATAAGGCGTCGCTTCGAGCGCATCGTCTACCTGATCGGCTCGGATCACCACGGCTGGGTCCGCGAGATCACCGCAGGCATCCGCGCCCTGGGCGAGGACCCCGAGCACTGCCAGTTCCTGGTCGGGCAGTGGGTCCACGCGATGCGCGACGGGAAGCCGGTGAGCTTGTCCAAGCGCAAGGGGGAGTCGATCACCTTCGACGAGCTGCTCGACGAGGTGGGCGTGGACGCGGCACGGTACCACTACCTGCGCACCGGATTGGATCAGGTGCTGAACCTGGACCTGGACGCGGTCGTTGCGCAATCGCAGGAGAACCCGGTCTACTACGTCCAGTACGCGCACGCGCGGATCTGCTCGATCCAGCGCAAGGCCCACGAGCAAGGGATCGCGATCGCGCCGCTGGAGAGCGTGATGCTCGAGGAGCTGCAGGACGAGAGCGAGCTCGACCTGCTGCGCAAGATCGCGGAGCTGCCCGAGGCGGTCGAGGTGGCCGCGAACCTGCGCACGCCACACCGCATCACCCGCTACGCGGAGGAGCTCGCCTCGTTGTTCCACGCCTTCTACCGTGATTGCCGGGTGGTCAGCGAGGATCCGGTGCTCACCCAGGCGCGTTTGCACCTGTGCCATGCGACGCAGATCGCGCTGCGCAACGCGCTCGGTCTGCTCGGGGTGAGCGCGCCCGAGCAGATGTGAGAGGGGAACGATGCCGCACACGCTGAAGGACGTCATGCCGCACACCGCCCGCGTCAACGAGGCGGGCCACCTGGAGATCGGCGGGCTCGACACGGTCTATCTGGCCGAGCGATACGGCACCCCACTGTACGTCGTGTGCGAGCAGACCTTCCGTGAGCGCGCACGCGCCTACCGCGCCGCCTACCCCGACGCCGACGTGTACTTCGCAGGGAAGGCGTTTCTGTGCGTCGGCATGGCCAAGATGGTCGATGAGGAGGGGCTCTCGCTGGACGTCGCGTCCGGCGGCGAACTGTTCACCGCGCTGCAGGCCGGCTTCCCGCCCGAGCGGGTCATCTTCCACGGCAACAACAAGACCGACGACGAGCTGCGCATGGGCATCGACGCGCGCGTCGGCCGCATCGTCGCCGACTCGATGGACGAGCTTGAACGCATCGATGCGATCGCGCGTGAAGCCGGCGGAGCACCGGCCCGGGTGATGATGCGGGTGACGCCCGGCGTGGAGGCGCACACCCACGAGTACATCCAGACCGGGCAGGAGGACTCGAAGTTCGGGATGTCGGTCGAGGGTGGAGTCGCGCTCGAGGCCACCAAGCGCGCGCGCGACCTCTCCGGGGTCGAGGTCGTGGGATTCCACTGCCACATCGGCTCCAACATCACCGGCGTCGAGGCGTTCCTGAAGACCGTCGAGATCATGGCCGAGTTCTGCGCCTCTGTTCGGGACGCCACCGGCATCGTCCCCGCCGAACTGAACCTCGGTGGCGGGCTGGGGATCGCCTACACGCGCCATGACTACCCCGCGCGCGTCGAGGTGTTCGCGAAGGAGGTCGCGCAGGCGCTGCGCGCGCACATGGACCGGCACGGGCTGCCGGTCCCGCGGCTGGCGGTCGAGCCGGGACGGTGGTTGATCGCAAACGCAGGCGTCACGCTGTACCGCGTCGGCGTGATCAAGGACATCCCGGGCGTCCGCACCTACGTCGCCGTGGATGGCGGCATGAGCGACAACATCCGGCCCGCGCTGTACGGCGCGCGCTACGAGGCGCTGCTCGCGAACAAGGCGGACGTGTCCGGCGACCGTGTGGTCACCATCGCGGGCGCGCACTGTGAGCAAGGAGATCTGCTGATCAAGGACGTGTCGCTGCCCGAGAGCGTTGCGCGCGGCGACGTCCTGTGCATCCCGGCGACCGGCGCGTACGGCTACTCGATGTCATCGAACTACAACCGCTTCCGCCGGCCGGCGGTGGTGGCCGTGCGAGACGGGGAGGCGCGCGTGCTGATCCGGCGCGAGACCTACGAGGACCTGATCCGCAACGACGAGATGTGATGCGCGAACGCACCGTTCACGTCGACGGACCGATCAATGTGCTGGAGGTCCCCGGGCCACCCGACGGGCCGACGTTCGTGTGCGTGCACGGCCTCGGGGGACACCACGCGTCGTTCCTCTCGATCGCACGGCTGCTGTCAGCGCGCGGCCGCGTCCTCGCGCTGGATCTGCCCGGCTCCGGACGCTCGCCCCTGGCCGGGCGACGAACCTCGATGAGCGCGCTGCGGCTGGCGTTGGACCGGTTCTGCGAGGCGACGGACGCGACGCCGGCGATCCTGGTGGGCAACTCGATGGGAGGCGCGCTGTCGATCATGCAGGCCGCGATGCGTCCTGAGGCCGTCGCCGGCCTGGTGCTGATCAGTCCCGCGGTGCCGCGTCCGATCACCGCGCCGTTGGAGAGGCGTCTGGCGCTGACCTTCGGGACCAGCGTGATCCCGGGCGTCGGCGAGCTGGCCTACCGGCGGCGTCTCGCACGCCTGGGTCCGGAGGAGCACGCCGCCGCGCTGCTCGAGCTGTGCACGGTGGATCCGCGTCGGGTTCCGGACGAGATCATCGAGTCGGGACTGGCGATCGCGCGCGAGCGCCGCGGGATGGACGACGCCGCGGCCGCGTTCCTGCAAGCGACCCGAAGCCTGGTGGGGCTGCTGGCACGGCGCAGCGCGTTCGCGCGCATGGTCGCGCGCGTGGAGGCGCCGACACTGATCCTCGCGGGCCGGCAGGATCGGCTGGTTCCGCTCGTGGCCATCCAAGCGCTCGCCGCCGCACGTCCCGACTGGCGCTTGGAGATCCTCGACGACGTCGGCCACATCGCGATGGCCGAGGTACCGGACCGGACGATGGCCCTGATCGAGGGCTGGCTCGACGCGGGAACGGCGGAGACCCCCGGTGTCGCACCGGGGGTCTCGGGCTAGTGGCGGGAGGTCAGGCGGCCTTGGTGGCGCCGTTCTTGCGGGTCTTGGCCGGCCGGTTGATCAGCTTGCTTGCGACCGGCTCGATCGCGTCGATCAGGCCGAGCGCGTAGGTCTTCTGGGCCTTCAGCGCCTTCTCGGCGAACGAGAAGCTCTGCTCGAGCAGCTCACGCGCCGTCGGCACCTGGGCGGGGATCGTCGGGAGCGGCAGGTCGGGGAGGTAGCTCGCCGCCGCGTCACTGACGGTGGCCACGGCCTGGACGATCGTGCTCTGCGCATCGGTGACGGTGCCGAGCACCCGGTCGCCGGCCTTGGCGAGTGTCTTCGTGTAGGTGGTGGCCATCTTGGGCCCTCCTATCTGGTTGACCACATCGGACTGGGATACTCTAGCAAGCGTCTGCTTGGTTTGTCAAGCAGTCCCGGGGGCCCCAGATCGATCGGACTCGACGAAGCTCCGATAGACGCGCATCAGGGCGTCCTTCTGGGCGGGAGAGAGCCGGGGATCCATCCGCACCGCTTCCTCGACGGCGGGACCCGGCTTGGTCTCGCTGGGATCGAGCAAGCCGGCCCGCGTGTACAGGGTCCCCGCGGAGATCTGCAGGGCCCCAGCGATGGCCTTGAGAACGTCGGCGGAGGGCTTGTGGAGGCCCCGCTCGATCTGACTGAGGTAGGGGTTGGACACCCTGGTCAGCGAGGAGAGCTGGCGAAGGGACAGGTCGGCCAGCTGGCGCTGGGAGCGGATGAACTCCCCGAGCGACTTCCAGCGATTCTGGTCCCCGTCCGGCATGCGACAAAGTCTAGCAGATGCTTGGCCTACCAAGCACCCCGCCGCGGAACAGGGCCTAGGCGCCGGCGGCTTTCTTCAAGGCGTCGAGGGTCTGCATGATGCCGTCGCAGACCACGTCGATGTCGGGCAGGGTGTCCCAGTCGCTTGTGAGCCCGAAGCCCATCATCCCCGACAGGCTCGTTACCGCGATCGACAGTCCGGCCGTCTCGGCCAGCGGCATCATCGGGTAGGCGAGCACCAGGCGCGCGCCGTCCATGTACATCGGGACCTGTGGGCCGGGCACGTTGGAGACGGTGAGGTTGATGAACCGCCCGCGGGACGCGAGCCGCGCCGCGAGCGCATGCAAGGTCGGCGGCGCCCACGCGCCGGCGCCCATTATCGCCGCGGCCCCGATCGCCTGATGCGAGGACTTCAGATCCTTGGTGAGCGCCGAGATCGAGCGGAGTCGCTCGGCCTCGTCGATCGGGCCGACCGGCAGGTCCACGAAGATGTTGGTCACCCGGTTGCCCAGCGCCATGCGTTTGCTCTCGTCGCGGGTGGAGACCGGCACCATCGCGCGCAACGTCATGCCGGTGGTCGCGATCGCGCGCGCGGTCAGGAACCGGTGCAGCGCGCCGGCGACGCAGGCGAGGACGACGTCGTTGACCGTCCCGCCGAGCGCGTTCTTCACCAGCTTGAAGTCGTCCACTGTCGCCTCGGTCATCGCGAAGCGACGGTTCGGGCCTACGGGCTGGTTCAGCGGGCTCGCCGGCGCCTGCCCGGCGGCGAGCACCGAGGCGACACCTTCGGCGAGGCCGGCGAGCTGCTCGGCCGCCAGACGCGGCGCGCGCCGTGCCGTATCGAGCATCTCCAGGCCGGCCCTGATCGGATTGGAGATCTGCTCGCGGATGGTCTCGGCGATCAACTCCGGCGCGGAGGGCTCCGCGTACGGGACGTAGGGTTCGGGCTCAACGGCGCGCGGCTCGACGGTGAAGTCGAGCAGCACGGTGGCGATGTCGATCCCGCTCATCCCGTCGATCATGCAGTGATGCACCTTGGACAGCACGGCGACGTGGCCGTCCTCGAGCCCCTCGAAGAAGTACATCTCCCATAGCGGCTTGGAGCGATCGAGCGGGCGCGAGTGGATCCGCTGCACCGCCTCGGCCAGCTCCCGACGGCCGCCGGGTGCCGGCAGCGCCGAGCGACGGATGTGGAAGGCGAGATCGAAGCCCGGATCGTCGACCCACACCGGGCGCCCCAGGTTGAGCGGGAGGAAGCGGACCTTCTGACGGAAGCGTGGAACCAGATGGATGCGGCGATCGATCAGCCGGACCAGGTCGTCGAAGGTCAGGGGGCCGCCGGGCCGGCCGGCGGCCTCGTAGATCATCAGCCCGGCCACGTGCATGTGGTTCGCCGGTGTCTCGAGATGCAGGAACTGCGCGTCCAACGCGGTCAATCGCTCAGGCATGCCGTCCTCCCGGTCCAACCCTGACCCACCGGGAGGCCGCCGTCAACCGGCCCGACAGAACTGCGCCGCCGGGCGGGAGGGCTTCTCTATACTTGCCCGGATGGCCAGGGAGATCAGGATCGGGCAGCTCGGCTGCGGCATCGTGGGATCCGCGGTGCTGCGGATGCTCGACGCCCATGCCGTCGATATCGAGGCGCGGGTGGGGGCAACGATCAGCCCCGTCAAGGTCGCGGTCCGGAACCTGGGCAAGCAGCGCGACGTCCCGCCGGGGACCGGCGGTCTGCTGACCACCGACGCGCACGAGGTGGTTTCCCATCCCGACGTGGACATCGTCGTCGAGGCCATGGGCGGCATCGAACCCGCGCGCTCCCTGCTGCTCGAGGCGATGCGCAACGGCAAGCACGTCGTGACGGCGAACAAGGAGCTGCTCGCATCGCTGGGGCAGGAGCTTTTCGACGCCTCGGACGCCGCCGGGGTGGACCTGTACTTCGAGGCGGCGGTCGCCGGCGGGATCCCCCTCATCCACCCGCTGAAGGAGTCGCTTGCCGGCGAGCGCATCCACAAGGTGATGGGCATCGTCAACGGCACGACCAACTACATCCTCACCAGGATGGCCGAGGACGGCATGGAGTTCTCCGAGGCGCTGGCCGAGGCGGAGCGGCTCGGATATGCAGAGGAGGATCCGACCGCCGACATCGAAGGCTTCGACGCCGCAGCCAAGACCGCGATCCTCGCGAGCATCGTGTTCAACGCGCGTGTGGTGGGCGGCGACGTCTATCGCGAGGGCATCGCCGACATCACCCAGCAGGACATCGCGTTCGCGCAGCGGCTGGGCTACACGGTGAAGCTGCTCGCGATCACCGAGGAGCAGGACGGCGAGATCGCTGCGCGCGTGCATCCGGCGATGATCCCGAACCATCATCCGCTCGCCTCGGTGCGCGAGAACCTCAACGCGGTGTTCGTCGAAGGAGAGCTGGTGGGTGAGCTGATGTTCTACGGCCGGGGTGCCGGCGGCGGTCCGACCGGCACGAGCGTGGTCGGCGACATCATCGACATCTCCCGCAACATCATGTCCGGCGGCCGGGGCGTCGGCTGCACCTGTTACACCGACAAGCGCGTCCGGCCGATCGAGAGCACCTACGCGCAGTACTACATCCTGCTCAACGTCGCCGACGAGCCGGGTGTGCTGGCCGCCGTCGCGACCGCGTTCGGCGACAACAACGTCTCGATCAAGAGCGTGTGGCAGGAAGGCATCGGCGACGAGGCGCAACTGGTGATGATCACGCACCGCGGACTCGAGCGGGACCTGCAGGTGACTCTTCAGACGCTGCGGAACCTGCGCGCCGTCACCAAGATCGCCAGCGTCATGCGGGTCGAGGGCGGAGAGGCGTGAGCAGCCCCGGCGCGCACCTGTGGCGCGGGATCATCCTCGAGTACCGTGACCGGCTCCCCGTCTCCGACGAGACCCCGATCGTCACGCTGTGCGAGGGTGGGACGCCGCTGATCCGGTCCCAGCCGCTCTCCGAGCGACTCGAGGCCGAGGTCTGGCTGAAGTACGAGGGCGCGAACCCGACCGGCTCGTTCAAGGATCGCGGCATGACGATGGCGATCTCGAAAGCGGTCGAGGAGGGCGCGAAGGCGGTGATCTGCGCGTCCACCGGGAACACCTCGGCCAGCGCAGCGGCCTACGCGGGGCGCGCTGGGATCGAGTGCGCGGTGCTGGTACCAGAGGGCAAGATCGCGCTGGGCAAGCTCGCGCAGGCGCTGGTGCACGGCGCGAAGCTGATCCAGGTGGACGCCAACTTCGACCGCGCGCTGGACGTGGCGCGCGCGCTGGTCGAGAAGTACCCGGTCACCCTGGTGAACTCGGTGAACCCCTATCGGATCGAGGGGCAGAAGACCGGCGCGTTCGAGATCTGCGATGCGCTCGGCCGGGCGCCGGACTACCACGTGATGCCGGTGGGCAACGCTGGCAACATCACCGCGTACTGGAAGGGGTACCGGGAAGCGCGCGACGCGGGCGACATCACGTTCCTGCCGCGGATGTTCGGGTTCCAGGCCGCGGGCGCCGCTCCGATCGTGCTCGGGCATCCGGTCGAGCAGCCATCCACCATCGCCACCGCCATCAGGATCGGCAATCCCGCGTCGTGGGATTCCGCGGTCGAGGCCGCGCGCGACTCCGAGGGCGCGATCCGGGCGGTGTCGGACCGCGACATCCTGAGCGCCTACCGGATGCTCGCCCGCGAGGGTGTGTTCGTCGAGATGGCCTCGGCCGCCTCGGTCGCGGGCCTATTGCAACTGGCGGAGGACGGTCTGATCGCAGCGGGCAAGACCGTCGTGTGCGTTCTGACCGGGCACGGTCTGAAGGATCCCGACTGGGCGATCGCGGGCGCGCCGACCCCGTCGGTGATCCCCCCGGACCCCGACGCGGCCGCGCGCGCGCTCGGTCTGTAGCTCATGGCCGACCGCGTCGTCGTTCGGGCACCCGCCACCGTCGCCAACCTGGGGCCGGGCTTCGACGTGATGGGGCTCGCGCTCACGTGGCACGATGAGGTTCGGGTCGAGCGCGGTGGCGAAGGGCTCGAGATCACCGCCTCCGGGCTCGGCGCGGACACCTTGCCACGCGATGAGACCAACGGCGTGGTGGTCGGCCTGCGCGCGGTCCTGGGTGATCTGCCGGCGCTGCGGATCCACAAGATGACGGCGGTCGCGTACGCGCGCGGTTTCGGGGCGAGCGCGTTGTCGATCTGCGCGGGCCTGGTCGCCGGCCGCGCGCTCGGCGACACGGCGCATTCCGACGACGACCTGCTCGCGCTCGCGGTGGATCTGGAGGGACATCCCGACAACGTCGCCCCGTGCCTGCGTGGTGGGATCACCGTGAACGCGGCCGGCCGGGGGCTCCGCCTGGATCCGCCCGACCAGCTGTGCCTGCTCGCCTGCATCGCTCCGGGCGCGCTGTCCACCGAGACCGCGCGCGCGGCTTTGCCCGACATGGTGCCCCACGCCGACGCGGTCGCCAACGTCGGGCGCGCCGCGCTGCTCGCGGCGGCGCTGGCGACCCGACGGCTCGACGTCTTGTTCGAAGCGACCGAGGACGTGCTGCATCAGCCACCGCGGTTCGCCCTGATGCGCGAGAGCGGTGACCTGGTCGCCGGGCTGCGGGCCGGCGGGGTCGCCGCGTTCCTGTCGGGAGCCGGGCCGAGCGTCGGCGCCTTCGTCCGTGCCCACGAGGCGGATGCGGGGGCAGTGGCGGCGCGCGCCCTCGCGCCGGACGGCTGGGAGGTCCGCGTGATCGACATCGATCGGGACGGAGCGACGGTGGTCGAGTCGCGGTGAGTCGTTGACCCGCAGGGTGCTCGCGCGGTAAGCAACGGGCGCAACCGGAGGGAGGTTGGGATGGCCCGAGGAAAGGACGGCAAGATCAGGCTCCTCCGCGGCGTTGGACTGCTGTCGGCATGCACCGACAAAGAGCTCGTCAAGATCGCGCGCCTGATGACCGAGCAGCGCGCGGATGCCGGCGAGGTCCTGGTCCGCGAGGGACGCCCCGGCCGGGAGTTCTTCCTGATCGCCGAAGGCTCGGTCAAGGTGTCAAGCGGCGGTCGCAGGCGAGCGACGCTCGGTGCCGGGGAGTTCTTCGGCGAGATGTCGCTGATCGATGCCGGTCCACGCACGGCCACGGTGACGGCGGAGACGCCTATGGACCTCTACGTGCTCGACGCGCGCGAGTTCGCCACGCTGCTCGAGGAGAGCCCGACGGTGATGCGCAAGATTCTGCGCGCGCTCGCCGGGCGGCTCCGCGCCGCGGAGAAGGATCACAGTCATTGAGCGAGACCCCGGCCCCGGAGGTGCGAGTCGCGATCCCCGCGGACTTCGAGGCGGTGGCTGCGCTGCTCGCGGAGCTTGGACGTCCGGCGATCCTGGGGGGACCCGAGGAGGCTGCGCATCGGCGGCGGTTCGCCAACTACCTCGCTCGCACCGACGCGATCGCCCTGGTCGCCGAACGCGACGATCGGGTCGTCGGGTTCTGCGATCTGGAGTTCCGGCAACGGCTCAACTTCCTCGACGAGCAAGCCTGGATCCCGGACCTGATCGTGAGCGAGGACGAGCGGAGCCGGGGGGCCGGCGCGGCCTTGCTCGCGCGGGCCGAGCAGCTCGCGCGAGAGCGGGGCTGCTGGGGGATGGGGCTGGAATCCGCGACCTGGCGAGAGCGGGCTCACGCGTTCTACGAGCGGGTCGGGTGGACGAAAGGGGGATACGCGTTCGGCCGGCAGCTGGGTGGCCGGCCGTGGCCCCCACCGCCGCCCGAGCAGGGTTCGGTCGCCCCGACCGCGAACGTGTAGGCATGCCCTTCCGCCGCGTCCTGATCGCCCTGCTGGCAATGGCGTCCGTCACCGCCGTCGCACCGGCGGCGCCGACGCCTTCGCGCGCCCTGCCCGACCTCGACCGCATCGATCCGGTGCGCTACCCGCTGGCCGACGCGGTGATCGAGCGCGCGCTGATCAAGGCCCGCGACGGGATCACCATGCTCGCGGTGGACATCATCAGGCCTCGGACCTCGCGCCGCGTCCCCACGATCTTCTTCCAGTCCCCCTACTACAACACCAACGGCCGCGGATTCCGCGCCGAGCGCAAGCTTCCGTGGGGACTCGCCGTTCCTCCGAACGTCGGCAGCGTCCCCCGCGTGGCGTTCCCCGAGTGGTACGACGAGTACTTCGTCCCCCGCGGATACGCGGTCGTGATGCAGGACCAGCGCGGGACGCGGAACTCGTCGGGCTGCCAGGTCTACGGCGGCCGCGAGGAGATCACCGACGCAGTGGACGTGATCCACTGGATCGGCCGGCAGCCGTGGTCGAACCGGGCCGTCGGGATGACCGGTGGATCGTACGACGGCACGATCGCGGTCGGCGCCGCGTCGATGGCGCCGGAAGAGCTGAAGGCGATCATCCCCATCCGCGCGATCGACCGGTGGTACGACTACCACTTCTTCAACGGCGTCCAGTCCGCCGAGCATCAGGCGACACCGTTCGCGTTCACGACGCTGAACCCGATGACAGACCAGGCCTCCAGCGTCGAGGAGGATCAGCTCTACCCGTTGCACGTGCTCGAGCGGAAGGCGTGCGCGGCGACCTTCGGCGCGTTCGTCTCGACGCTGTACTCCTCCCCGTACCAGGACGCGCGCGGTGGGTTCTGGGCATCGCGTGATTACCTGAAGGACGCGCGCAACATCACCGCGGCGACGTTCATCATCCACGGGCTCAACGACACCAATGTCAAGACGACCAACGCCGGCCAGTTGTGGGAGCGCCTCCCCGCCGGCACGCCTAAGAAGCTGTGGTGGCTGCGGGGTGGTCACGATGACCCTGCCAATCCGAACCTCGATTTCCAGGGTGTGCGCGTCGGCGTGGCGGCGGCGTTCCGCGAGTGGACGCATCGCTGGTTCGCCCAGTACCTGAAAGGGGTCGATGCCGGCGCCGAGCAGGCGCCACCGGTCACGGTCCAGGATGAGCGTGGAGTGCTGTGGAACGCACCGACCTGGCCGCCGCCCGCCGGGGACGCTCGGCTGTACCTCGGACGCGAGGCATTGCGATCCGATCCCGACCAAGGGACGCTGACCTACCTGGACGGCGTCAGCGGCCTGGCGTTCCCCGGCGCGCCTCTAACCGCAGCCATGCGGATCGCAGGCAGGCCGTACCTCCGTCTCGCGTACACGCTGCCCGCGGGTGGCGATACCACCTTCGCGGTCTCCGTGGTCCATTCCGGCCTCGGACGAGAGATCGCCTACGGGTATGCCCGCGGCGCCTATCGCAGCCAGATCCGCGCGCGCGCCGCGAGCTGGCCGAGCCTGCCGGCGCCCCACCTCCCCGGCGAGGAAACCACGATCTTCATCCCGATGGCCTACACCGACTACCTGCTTCCGCGTGGGGCATCCCTGACCGTGCTGCTGCGCTCGGATGACGGCCGCGTGCTTGGGACCGGAACCGGCGGTCAGATCAGCGTCGATCTCGCCGAGAGTTACCTGGTGCTCCCCGTCGCGAGGGATCGGCGGTCCGAGCAGCTGCGCGCGGGCTGAGGTCCCCCGCTGTTCGTTGTGAGGGTGACCGAGCTGGCCTAGACTGAAACGAGGCAGGCGCGCGCCGCCGCCGGTTCGCCCGCCGTGTCGGCGGAACGGTTCGAGACACGCCATCCGAGGGAGTTGTTCGGTCGTGATCATCGCCCACATCAGCGACACCCACGTCGGCTCGCCACATTTCGTTCCCAACCTGATGAACCGCGTCATCGCAGAGCTGAACGAGCTGAAGCCGGACCTGGTCATCCACACCGGTGACATCACCAACGACGGGTTCCGCGGCGAGTACAAGACAGCGGCGGCCTATCTCGAGCAGATCGCGAGCCCGCTGATCGCCGTGCCGGGGAACCACGATGCGCGCAACGTTGGCTACGTCCACTTCGAGGAGCTGATCGGGCCCCGTCACTGGCGTCACGCCTTGCCCGACGTCGTGCTCGTCGGCGCCGACTCCAGCGAGCCCGACCTCAACGAAGGGCAAGTCGGGCGCGAGCGGTACCCGTGGATCATGGAGAGCTTCGAAGCCGAAGCAGCGCTGAAGATCTACGTGCATCACCATCATCTGCTGCCCATCCCGGGGACCGGGCGCGAGCGCAGCACAGTCGCCGACGCGGGAGATCTGCTGGAGGTCTTGATCCGCAGCGGCGTGCAGCTGTGCCTGACCGGTCACAAGCATGTGCCGTACGTCTGGCGTCTGGAGGACCTCTACATCGCCAACGCCGGCACGTGCGCGAGCCTGCGCGTGCGCGGACACACGCGCCCGGCCTACAACGTCATCGAGTTCGACGACAACGAGCTGAAGATCACGCAGAAGCACCCGTTCGGCCCGGCGACGCTGCTGGCGCACGTCAACCTCCGAACCGGACGCCAGCACTACCGCGAGCTCGAGCCTCTGGTGACGGAGGCTCAGCCCACGTGAGCCAACCCTCGGGCGCGCGGGAAGTCCCGCGGCTCCGGGCGATCGCGCTCGTCGACGGCGAGCATTACCCACCGGTGACGCTCGCCGCGCTCGACAGCGTGCGTGATCGCTTCGACATCGTCGGCGCAGTGATGCTCGGCGGTGGTGAGAAGCTGCGCGACGGCCTTCGCCTGGCCGACCTGCCGATCGTCAGGGGCACGTCGCAGCGAGCAGCGCTCGAGGATGCGATCGAACGATTCGCACCAGAGGCGGTCATCGATATCTCCGACGCGCCGGTCCTGGACACGGTGGGACGGCTGCTGCTCGTCAGCGTGGCGCTCGCGCGCGGCGTGTCCTACCACGGCGGCGACTTCGTGGTGCGTCCTCCATGGCGCGCGCGCCGCAGCACGCGGCCCACGATCGCTGTGATCGGCAGCGGCAAGCGCACCGGCAAGACGGCGGTGGCAGCGGCCCTTGCGCGGATGCTCAAGGCTGAGGGCGTGCGCGTCGTGATCGTGGCGATGGGACGAGGGGGCCCGGCGGCGCCGGTGGTGATCCGCGGAGACCTCGAACGGCCGACGGCCGAAACGTTGCTCGCGCTGTCCGATGCCGGGGAGCACGCCGCCAGCGATTCCTACGAAGACGCCGTGGTGGCCGGGGTCACCACGATCGGCGCGCGCCGCGCCGGAGCGGGATTGGCCGGAGGGACGGTCTACGACACGGTGGATCAGGCCCTGGAGGTGGCTGAGGCCGAGTCGCCGGACCTGATCATCCTGGAAGGGAGCGGGACGGCCCTGCCACCGGTCTCCTGCGATGCGACCGTGTTCGTCGTCGGGGGGGCTGGGCCGTCTTCCCAGGTGACAGCCGGGCTGGGGCCGCTGCGGTTATTGCTCGCGGACCTGGTGGTGGCTACAATGGTCGAGGAACCGGTCCTCTCGAGCGAAACGCTCGCCGCCCTCACTTCCCAGGCTTCCGAGCTCGCGCGAGACGTTCCTATCGTCAGGACGGTGTTCCGGCCATCTCCCGTTGGGTCCGTGACTGGGAAGCGGATCTTGTTCGCGACCACGGCACCCGAGGCGGTTGGGACGGCTCTGCGGCGTCACCTGGAGGAGGTGCACGGCGCAACGGTGGTTGGCGTGACTCATCAGCTGGCCGATCGTCCCAAGCTTTCCCAGGAACTCGCAGAAGCGGAGGGAACCTACGACGTGTTGCTGACCGAGGTGAAGGCAGCGGCGATCGATGTCGCGGCGCAAGCCGCGCGCGCGGCCGGTGCCGAGATCGTGTTCGCCGACAACCTGCCGGTCGCGACGCGGGGGGACCTCGGCACGGGCTTCGCTCATGTGCACGCGCTCGCGATCGAGCGGTCGGGAGCACGAACATGACCGAGAAGGTAACCGGCGGCTCGCGAACCATTATCGTGCGCGAAGGCGATCACGGGCTGCCCTATTCGAAAGGCTTGATGGCGAACACGATCATGATCTCCGGCTTGTCGCCGGCGCGCGCGTATCACGTCGCGCAGGTGATCGAGGATCGGTTGCTCGCATCGAACACCGACGCCGTCGGCGCCGCCGATCTGAGCACGTTGACCGTCGAGGTCATCCGTGAGGAGGCCGGCGAGCGTTACGCGGAGGCCTACCAGAAGTGGCAGACCGTCGGGCACCTGGATGCGCCGCTGATCGTGTTGATGGGCGGCGGCACCGGAGTGGGCAAGTCCACCGTCGCGACCCTGCTCGCCGCGCGGCTGGGGATCGTCCGCGTCATCTCGACCGATGCCATCCGTGAGGTCATGAAGGGAACGGTTGCGCAGGAGTTCATGCCGACGTTGTACCGGTCGTCGTTCGACTCGGCCGACGTGGTACGGCAGAAGAGCCCGCGTGCGGAAGACGCGATCCTGGTCGGGTTCCGCGATCAGGTCGCCGCGGTCGCGGTCGGCGTGAAGGCGTTGATCGAGCGAGCGGTGACCGAGGGAACCGATGTGATCATCGAGGGGGCTCACATCGTGCCGGGCTTCGTGGACCTCGAGGCATTCGCGGATCGCGCCGTGATCGTTCCGCTGGTCGTCCACGTCGAGGACGAGGACCTCCATCGCAGCCACTTCTACGTGCGTGCCGGCGACTCGCGCGGACGTCCGGTGGAGCGCTACTTGGCTCATTTCGACAACATCCGTAAGATCCAGAAGTACATCAAGTCCCTCGCTTTGCAGCACGGCGTCCCCGCCATCTCGAACTACGACTTGGACGCGTGCCTGGCCTCGGTGATCGACCACGTGATCGATCGGGCCGTGGGATCCGCGAAGCATCATCCCGAGCGCCGGGTGAGGGCGATCCGAGGGGGGTCGGCATGAAGCTCTGGCTGGACACGGCCAACATCGAGCAGATCCGTGAGATCAACGGCTGGGGGGTGCTGGCCGGCGTCACGACCAACCCAACGCTCGCTGCGGCGGAGGGTGTGCCCTTCGAGCAGCGCATCAAGGAGATCGCTACCGAGGTGGACGGTCCCGTGTGCGCCGAGGTCGTCTCGCTCGAAAGGGACGGCATGGTCGAAGAGGGACTAAAGGTCTCCGAGATCGCGCCGAACGTAGTAGTGAAGGTCCCGCTCCTGCCCGACGGGCTGGCCGCGGTCGCCGAGCTGAGCACACGAGGCATCAAGACCAACATGACGCTATGCTTCTCGGCAGCGCAGGCCATCCTGGCCGCGCAGGCGGGGGCCACGTACATCAGTCCGTTCCTCGGGCGGGTCGATGACATCGGCAACGACGGGATCGACCTGCTCGGACAGATCGTCGAGGTGTACCGGGTCCAGGGGTACCAGACCCTGATCCTGGCGGCGAGCCTTCGGCACACCCAGCACGTCGTGGACTGTGCTCGCGTGGGAGCCGACGTCGCCACCATGCCGTACAAGGTGTTCAAGCAGCTGATAAAGCATCCGCTCTCGGACATCGGACTCAAGCGCTTCCTGGAGGACTGGGAGGCATACCAACGATCGCTCGGGAACTCGTGACCCGGCGGGGGGAGGTGAAGCAGCGGTGTTGACGCGCGAAGAGCTGCAGGGGAAGGTGCTGGCACAGCTCCAGCAGATCGCAGAATCGCACGGATTGAAGGGGACCAAGAGCCTTCGTAAGGGGGAGCTCATCGGCGCCATCCTGGATGCCGCGAACGGCGGCCCGAAGAGGCCCGCTGCCACGGAAACCAAGAAGGATGTGTCGACCAACGGTGCGAGCAGCGCGCCGGCCGACGCCCCGCCGGAAGCCCCCGTGGCGACCGCGGAAGCGGCACCCAAGCAAGCCGCTGCGCCGGCCGATGTGGCCGAGCGACCGGCGCCGGCGCCGCCTGCCCAGCCGAGGCCGCAGTTCGGCGGCGGTGGAGGCGGCGGCGGGAATACGCAGGGCGGCGGGAATGCGCAGGGCGGCGGAGGCCGCCGCGACAGTGGTAACAGCGGGCGTCGCCGTCGACGCGACCGGGGGCGCAACCGTAGCGGTGGCCGCGGTGGTGCAGGCGGCGGCGGTGCAGGCGGCGGTGGAGGCGGCGGCGAGCGACCGCAACAGGTCGATCGCGAATTCAGCGCCGAGGAAGCTGCGGCCGAGGGCGAACTTCGCACCGGGATCCTGGACATCTTGCCCGAGGGTTACGGGTTCCTGCGCACTTCCGGCTACCTGCCGGGGTCGACGGACGTGTACGTCTCGCAGTCCCAGGTCCGTCGCTTCGGCTTGCGCCGCGGCGACGAGGTCACCGGGTACGTACGCGCGCCCAAGGAAAGCGAGAAGTACTACGCGCTGCTCCGGGTGGAGACCGTCGCCGGCATGACGCCGGACGAGGCGCGCGCGCGCCCGGAGTTCGGCAAGCTGACGCCGCTGTTCCCCGAAGAGCGGTTCGTGCTCGAGTGGGGCCCGCAGGCCGTGACCGAGCGAGTCATCGACCTGGTGGCACCTATCGGCAAGGGCCAGCGCGGGATGGTCGTCTCGCCGCCGAAGGCAGGGAAGACCACGATTCTCAAGCAGATCGCGAACGGCGTGCTCGCCAACACCGAGGGCGTGCATCTGATCGTGCTGCTCGTGGACGAGCGGCCCGAGGAGGTCACCGACTGGCAGCGCACCGTCAAGGCCGCGGAGGTCGTGTACTCGACCTTCGACCGTCCGGCGGAGGATCACACGCAGGTGGCAGAGCTGGTGCTCGCGCGCGCGCAGCGTCTGGTCGAGGCGGGCCAGGACGTCGTGATCCTGCTCGACTCGATCACCCGACTCGCCCGTGCCTACAACCTGTCGGCGCCGGCGTCCGGACGCATCCTGTCCGGTGGTGTGGACTCGACGGCCCTGTACCCGCCGAAGCGGTTCTTCGGGGCGGCCAGGAACATCGAGGAGGGCGGCAGCCTGACGATCATCGCGTCGGCGCTGGTCGAGACCGGCTCCAAGATGGACGAGGTGATCTTCGAGGAGTTCAAGGGCACCGGGAACTCCGAGATCCGCCTCGATCGCCAGCTGGCCGAGAAGCGAATCTTCCCGGCCATCGACATCGAGGCCTCGGGCACGCGGAAGGAAGAGCTGCTCTACGACAAGGAAGAATTGATGCAGGTCTGGCGTTTGCGCCGGGTGCTGCATGCGCTCGCCCCGAGCGCCGCGATGGAGCTGCTGCGCGACAAGATGGGGCAGACCGAGTCGAACGAGAAGTTCCTCCGCGAGATCGCCAAGATGAAGCAGGGAGACTAGGACGATGAAGACCGAGATCCATCCCGACTACCAGGTCTGTCACGTGCGCTGCTCGTGTGGCAACGAGTTCGAGACGCGCTCGACGGTATCCGATATCCACGTCGAGCTCTGCTCGCAGTGTCACCCGTTCTACACGGGCAAGCAGAAGCTTGTGGACACCGGGGGCCGCGTGGAACGGTTCCAGCGGCGGGCCGCGAAGTCCCAAGAGAAGCAGAAGAAGTAACGCACGCGATGGCCGATAAGGCGCCGCATTACTACGGCGGTCAGGCCCTCCTTGAGGGCGTGATGATGCGCGGCAAAGACACCTGGGCCGTCGCGGTCCGCCGGCCCAACGCCGACATCTACGTCGAGACTCACCAGGTGAAGGGCCTCGCCGCGCGTCACCCGGCCTTCCGCAAGCCCTTCGTGCGCGGGATCGCGGTGATGGGCGACTCGCTCTCGATCGGACTGCGAGCGATGATGATCGCCGCGAACCAGTCCCTCGCGGAGGACGAGAAGCTCACGCCTAAGCAGATGGGTTTCACGATCGCGTTTGCGGTCGCGGCCTTCATCGGGATCTTCATCGTCCTGCCGAACCTGCTCGGCAACGCGACCAACGACAAGGACACCATCGCCAGCCATCTCATCGAGGGTGCGATCCGGTTGGGGATCTTCGTCGGCTACCTGGTGCTGATCTCGTTCATCCGTGAGATCCGTCGCGTCTTCCAGTACCACGGTGCCGAGCACAAGACGATCGCCGCGTACGAAGCCGAGGAACCGGTGCTCGAGCCCGCCGCCGTGGACAAGTACTCGACCCTGCACGTCCGGTGCGGCACCAATTTCCTGATCATCGTGGTGCTGCTGACGGTCGTGGTCTACTCGTTCCTGGGACGTCCGGCGTTGTGGCTGCAGCTCCTCGAGCGCGTCGGCATGGTGTTCGTGCTCGCCGGCATCAGCTACGAGGGGCTTCGGCTCGGCGCCGCGCACGGCGACAACCCGATCGTGCGCGCGCTGATGAAGCCGGGCCTGTGGCTGCAGAAGATCACGACCCGGCCGCCGGATCGGGATCAGATCGAGGTCGCGATCCGCTCGTTCGAGGCCGTCCTGCCCCCCGAGCAGCGCACGATGGTCGCCGCGCTGCCGTCGCCGCTCGTCCACGGGGATTCGCTGGGTGGATACGGCGACGTGCATGCCGACGACGACGGTTCGGGCGAGCCCGAGCGTTAGCGCCGCTCCCGCCTCCGTCCGCAGGTACACTTCGATCCCGGTTGATCCCTATGCTCGATGATCGTCTCTCCAAACGCCTCGATGAGGTGCGCGCGCGCTTCGAGGAGCTCGAAGCGCGACTCGCCGACCCCTCGGTCGCATCCGACCGCTCGCAGCTGCAGGCGCTCGGCAAGGAGCACGCGGAGCTGCGACCGATCGTGGAGGGCTTGCGCACGTATCACCGAGCGAAGGGCGACCTGGAGGCCGCGCGCGAGATGCTGAGGGAGGCCTCCGGCGAGGACGGCGAAGCGCTGCGGACCGAGATGCGCGAGCTTGAGGCCGCGATGGATCACCAGGCGGAGGATCTGCGCGAGATGCTGACGCCGCGCGACCCGCTCGACGACAAGAACGTGATCATGGAGATCCGAGCGGCCGCCGGCGGCGACGAGGCAGGGTTGTTCGCGCGCGAGATGCTCGGCATGTATCAGCGGTACGCGGAGGCCAAGCGCTGGAAGACCGAGATCCTGTCCGAGTCCGAGACCGGGATCGGCGGGATCAAAGAAGTCATCGTCGGGATCAAGGGGAAGGGTGCCTACTCGAAGCTGAAGTACGAGGCGGGGACGCATCGGGTCCAGCGCGTCCCCGCGACCGAGTCGCAGGGGCGGATCCACACCTCCACCGCCACAGTCGCGGTGCTGCCCGAAGCCGAGGACGTCGACGTCGACGTCAACCCGAACGACCTCAAGATCGACGTGTATCGGTCCTCGGGTCCGGGCGGGCAGTCGGTCAATACCACCGACTCGGCGGTTCGGATCACTCACCTGCCCAGCGGCGAGGTCGTCGCGTGCCAGGAGGAACGCTCGCAGTTGCAGAACCGGGAGCGCGCGATGCGGATCCTGCGCGCGCGCCTGCTGGCACGGGCTCAGGAGGAGCAGCGCGCGAAGATCGCCGCGGAACGCAAGGGCCAGGTCGGCGGAGGTGAGCGAGCCGAGAAGATCCGCACCTACAACTTCCCGCAGAACCGCGTCACCGATCATCGGGTCGGTATCACCTTGCACAAGCTACCGCTGGTGATGGAAGGTGACCTGGACGAGATCATCGAAGCCCTGGCGCTGAAGGATCGCGCCGAGCGGCTTGCGGGAGGCAACGGATCCGGCGACGGTTCGAGATCGTGAGGATCGCTGACGAGTTGGCGCGCGCCGAAGGGGCCCTTGTCGATGCCGGCGTGCCGACCGCGCGCCACGACGCGGAATGGATGCTCGCGCACGTGCTCGGACGTCGCAGAGGAGCAGTGGTGCTCTCGGCGGAGGAGAGCTTCCCGAACGGCGCGTTCGAGCGGTTCTGCGACATGGTGGCGCGGCGCGTGAAGCGAGAGCCGCTCGCGTACGTCATCGGCACCGTGAACTTCCGCGGCATCGAGCTCGAGGTCGGCCCGGGTTGTCTGGTCCCGCGGCCCGAGACCGAGATCACCGCCGAGCGGGCGATATCGCGCGCCCGCGCCCGCGGCCCGCGTCCGACCCTCGTGGACGTGGGCACGGGCTGCGGGGCGATCGCGATCGCGCTCGCCGCTGAGGTCCCCGAAGCTCGCATCTTCGCCACCGAGGTGTCCGCCGCGGCGCGCGGGTGGGCGTTGCGCAACCTCGCGCGCACCGGCCTTCGCGCGACGCTGTTGCCGGGTGATCTTCTCAGCCCTCTGCATCCGGCCCTCGGCGGAGGCGTCGACGTGGTCGTGTCCAATCCGCCCTACGTCCCGGATGAGGAGTGGGACGATCTCGAGGACGAGGTGCGGCGCTACGAACCTCGCGACGCGGTCGTCGGCGGTCCGACGGGCCTGGAGGTGATCCTGGATCTGCTCGAGCAGGTGCGCATCTGGCTGGCACCCGGCGGAGCGATCGTGCTCGAGATCGCGCCGTCTCAGGGCGAGAAGGTCAAGCGACTGCTCGAGATCATCGGGTACGCGGACGCGCGCATCACCAAGGATATGGCTGGGCGGGACCGCGTGGTCGAGGCGACGTGGCGGGGGCAGTGGTGAGCGAGATCATCTCGATCTCCCAGGATCGCGACGCCGCGATGACTCGGGCGCGCGGTGCGCTGCGCGCCGGCGAATGCGTGGTCATGCCGACCGATACCGTGTACGGGATCGGCGCCGACGCGTTCAACGGCGAGGCAACCGGCCGGATCTTCGAGCTCAAGCGCCGACCGCGCTCGCTCCCCCTGCCGATCCTGGTGTCGCGACCCAAGCAGGCCTGGGCACTGTCGTCCCACGTGCCGCCCGAGGCGACCGAGCTTGTCGCAGCGTTCTGGCCGGGCGCGCTCACGTTGATCCTCCCTGAGACCGAGCTGACCTGGGAGATCGGCGACACGCGCGGCGGCGTGGCGGTGCGGATGCCGGCGCACGACGACCTGCTCGCGCTGCTCGAATCGGTTGGACCGCTTGCCGTCACCAGCGCCAACGTCACGGGCTTGCCGACCCCCCCGACCGTGCAAGAGATCGCGGAGGTCTTCGGCGATGGCGTGGGCGTCTACCTCGACGGAGGCACGTCGCCGTCGGAGCAGGGCTCCACGATCGTGGATCTCGCCAAGGATGCGCCGGTTCTGGTACGCGAAGGCGCGATACCGGCGAGCGAGATCGAGCGCGTGCTCGACGCGCCGGTTGCGCGCGCCTGAAGACTCGGTTGCGCGCGGTTAGCGCAGCGCCTTCGAAACCTCGAACGTGTCCCGGTAGATCTCCGCCGTCCTGCGTCGCCGCGCGCGACGCTCTTCGACATCGCCGGCGAGCGCATCGTGGACGGCGTCCTCGATCTCGCGCGAGCCGAACGGCTTGGTGATGTGGTCGAGCACACCGAGCATCGCCTCGTGCACGCCGCGCCCGTCTTCCTCATCCAGAGCCGAGACGACGACCACCTTCAGGTCGTTACCGCCGGGTAGATCGTTCATCTTCTCGAGTACCTCGTACCCGCTCATCTCGGGCAGCATCAGATCCAGCAGCACGAGGTCGAACGGGTTGGAGCCGATGTGGGTGAGCGCCTCTTCACCCGTCTCGGCCGATGTCACCGAATGTCCGCCGAGGCTCAGGATGGCGCGTATGAGAGCTCGGACTGGGGGATCGTCCTCGACGATGAGGATGCGAGCCACGATGGCCTTTCCCGGCGCCGCCCTGGCGCCGTCCCTAGGTCTATCGTCCTAGGTGTTTCTCCCGCGCGCCATGGCTCGAATGGGTCATTCCGTGAAACTCGTCGCGGTTCGGTCGGGCTTGGTTCGACGACAGGGCGCGTTCGATCGTCCCGAGCAGCGTCTCTATCTGGAGCGGCTTCGTCACTGTGGCCGTCCCGGGCACGCCGGAGGCGGGTCGCTCGGTGCCGATGATCGCGATCACGGGCATGCGTCCCCGGTCCGGCAGCTCCCGGGCCAGCTCGAGCAGCTCGTATCCGCACACCCCAGAGGTCGTCGCGTCGAGCAGCATCAGGTCGAAGGGGCGCGCGCGCAGCCGCCGCATCGCGTCCTCCCCGGTGTGCGCCATCGTCACGTCGTGCTCGGCGAGAGCGAGAACCGCCTCGAGCATCCCGTGGATGTGGGGATCGTCGTTCACGACCAGAATCCGTGCCATGACTCCTCCTGCTTCCGGGACAGGTATCGGGGCCCATGGCCAAAGGCCGCATGGTTCGGAAGGACGAGATCGGCTAGTCGGCCCTACTGAAGGGCGTCAGCGATGCGTAAGTGCCGGCTCGATGCTCGGACCGGAAGGGTCGGGGAGCGCCAGCACGAAACCTCCTCACGCCTCGGTAATATCGGTGGTCGTGAAGGAGATCATCGTGGTCTGCTACGGCAACATCTGTCGCTCGCCGATCGGTGAGGTGCTGCTTCAGCGTACGCTCGATGATCGGCTGGGTGAGGGCCGCGTGCTGGTCACCTCGGCGGGGATCGGCGCCGACGACGGCCGGCCGCCATCCCAGGGCACGGTTCGTTCGATGCAAGCGCGCGGCTTCGACGTGCGTCGCCTGCGCTCGACATATCTGACGCCGCATCTCGCGCGCCGGGCTTGGCGTATCTACTGCATGGAGGACTACCAAGTGCGCCGGGTGCGCGAGCTGCTCGCGGACGATGGAGACAAGGTGATGCTGCTCGACGGGGAAGAGGTCCCCGACCCACTCGGGTCATCCCAGGACGCGTACGACGCGGTGGCGACGCAGATCGAGCGGTTGCTACCGCAAGTGGTGGCCGACATCGAAGGTGCGTTGGCTGCCGAGGACAGCTAAAGGCGAACGCGCGGCTCGACCCAGGCCGGACTGTTAGACTTGCCCGACGAGACACGTCGGTCGCCCTTTCCCGCCGCCCGCCGGCCGCGACCGCCGGCTTACCGGCAGGAGGATGGATGCGCATCGCCCTCGGATCTGATCACGCTGGCTTCCGCTACAAGGAGATGTTCAAAGGTGTCCTGCGGGAGATGGGCCACGACGTCCAGGACCTGGGGGTCGAGTCCGACGCGATGGCAGCCGATTACACCGAGATCTCCGAGGCGGTCGCGCGCGCGGTGGTCGAGGCCCGTGCAGACCGGGGCGTGATCGTGGCGGGCTCGGGCAACGGGGAGGCGATCGTCGCCAATAAGATTCACGGGATCCGGGCGACGGTGTGCAACGACGTGTACACGGCTGAGATGGCGCGCAGGCACAACGACGCGAACATTCTGTGCGTCGGCCAGCGCGTGATGGGCGAGCCGGTCGCACGCAAGATCCTCGAGATCTGGATGACCACCGAGTTCGAGGGCGGGCGCCACCAGCCTCGCCTCGACAACATCCGCGCGCTCGAGGAGCGGCTCGGGAAGGAGTACGGAGGATGACTCGCGGAGAGCACTGGGACGCGCTGCTCGCGACCGATCCGGATATCGCCGAGATGATCCTGGCCGAGGAGCGTCGCGAGCGTGACTCGATCCGGCTGATCCCGTCCGAGAACTACGTCTCGGCGGCCGTGCTCGCCGCGACCGGATCGATACTGACCAACAAGTACTCCGAGGGCTACGCGGGCAAGCGCTACTACGAGGGCCAGCAGATCGTCGACCCGCTCGAGTCGCTCGCGGTCGAGCGCGCGCGCGCGCTGTTCGGCGCAGAGCACGCCAACGTGCAGCCGTACTCGGGTTCGCCGGCGAACCTCGCCGTCTACCTCGCGTTCCTGCAGCCCGGCGATACCGTGATGGGGATGTCGCTGCCGCACGGCGGGCACCTGACCCACGGCTGGAACGTCTCGATCACCGGCAAGTACTTCCGCAGCGTCCAGTACGAGGTTCGCAAGGACACCGGCCGCATCGACTACGACATGGTGCGCGACCTCGCCAAGCGCGAACGGCCCAAGCTGATCTGGGCCGGCGGCACCGCTGTGCCCCGCCTGATCGACTTCGACGCCTTCGCCGAGGTCGCGCGCGAGGTCGACGCGGTGTTCGCCGCCGACGTCGCGCACATCGCCGGCCTGATCGCCGGCGGCGCGCATCCCTCACCGGTCCCCGTCGCCGACGTGGTGACCACGACAACGCACAAGACCCTGCGGGGCCCGCGCGGCGCGATGATCCTTTCGACCGAGCAGCGTGCCGCCGCCATCGACCGTGCCGTGTTCCCCGGGCTGCAGGGTGGCCCACACAATCACACCACCGCCGCGATCGCGGTGGCATTGCGCGAAGCCGCGACCGAGGAGTTCAAGGACTACGCGCACCGGATCGTCGCCAACGCGAAGGCGCTGGCGGCCGCGCTGCTCGAGCGTGGGTTCGATCTGGTGTCCGGCGGCACCGACAACCATCTGATCTTGGTCGACCTGACCTCGAAGGGAGTTCCCGGCAAGCTCGCCGCGAAGGCGCTGGACCGCGCCGGGATCGAGCTCAACTACAACACGGTGCCGTTCGACCCGCGCAAGCCGTTCGACCCCTCCGGCATCCGGCTCGGGACGCCGGCGGTGACCTCGCGCGGGCTGGGACAGGCCGAGATGGTGCGCGTCGCTGGATGGATCGACCGCGTGATCGCCGGGCACGAGGACGAGGAGCTGCTCGAGCAGGTCCGCGGAGAGGTCCGGGAGCTTTGCGCGTCATTCCCCGTTCCCGGCATCCTCGTCACGGACTGATGCACGCGCGGTGAAGTCGTACCTGATCGTCTTCGCCGTCGCATTCGGTGTCTCATATCTCGCCACGCCGGTCGTGCGGCGGCTGGTGATGGCGCTGGGCGGGGTGGACGTCCCGGAAGATCGGAAGGTCCATCGCGAGCCGACGCCGACGATGGGCGGGCTGGCGATGTACCTCGCCTTGATCGCGTCCCTGGTGACCGCGCGGCTGCTGCCGGGGCTCCGGGACCTGTTCCGTGAATCCTCCGAGCCCTACGGCGTCGCGATCGCGGCGACCGTTCTGGTCATGGTGGGCATCGTTGACGACCTGCGTGGGATGCGCGCGCGCACCAAGCTCGCCGGGCAGATGCTCGCGGCGGGAGTCTTGGTGCTGTTCGGCGTGCAGGTCTTCTACTTCTGGATCCCCGGAGTGGGGGTGCTGTCGCTGTCGAGCGACCTTGCCGCGCTGCTGACCGTGGTGTGGACGGTGGCGCTGATCAACGCGGTGAACCTGATCGACGGGCTGGACGGCCTCGCGGTCGGGGTCACCTCGATCGCAGCGGTCACATTCTTCATCTATGCCTACCAGACCTCCGAAGGCGCGGATACCACGGCCGAGCTGCTGACCATCGCCGTGGCGGGGATGGGGCTCGGGTTCCTGCGGCACAACTTCAACCCGGCTCGGATCTTCATGGGGGACGCCGGGAGCATGCTGCTCGGGGTCCTGCTCGCCAGCGCCACCGTCAGCGGGATCAGCAGGACGACCGAACCGCAGTTCATCGATGTCGCCGGATTCATCGTGCCCGTACTGCTCCCCGTGTTCGTGCTCGCGATCCCGCTAGCCGACGCGAGCTTCGCGATCATGCGTCGGGTCCGCGAGGGCAGACCGGTCTTCCATCCCGATAAGCAGCACATCCACCACTGGCTCCTCGACATGGCAGGCAGCCATCGTCAAGCAGTCTTGGTGATGTACCTGTGGAGCGTGATGCTGGCCGCAGCGGCGCTGGTGCTCGCGCTCGGTCCGGGACTTGCGTGGCGGATCGTGTCCGGGACGATCGGCGCGACACTGGTCGTCTCGATCGTCGTGTTCCCTCGGCTGTTCCGGCGCCGGGCGACCGTGGTCGATGTGCCCGAGCGTCTCGGGTGAGGGGCCGATTTGCGCTCGGGCCCAGAGTTTGGGAAACTTTTCACAAGCGAAGCGCGCGCCGCATCCAAAATGGCCTCTGACCTGCGGAAATGGTTGGACCGCCCTTTTTGACGCGTCGCAGGGGGTGACGTATAGGATGCCTCGCACCGCCGATCCCGAGACACGACGAGAGTTCTCTCGTGGTGCCGGGGAGGCCTGGACGATGGTGGCGGATCTGGTGACCGCCACCGGCGTCTGGGCGGCGATCGGGTTCGGTCTGGATCGATGGCTTGGCACCTGGCCGTTCCTGTTCACGATCGGCGCGGTGGTGGGGCACGCGACGGGGATCTACATGCTCTTCCAACGATCACAAAGGATGACCGAGCGCGTGCGCGCACGCATGACTGGGAGGCGGGGAGCGTGAGCGGAGAGACGCGTATCGTCCGCGGCGCCCTGGTCTGGGGTGCGGCGATCGCCGTACCCGCGGTCGGGCTGGCTTACTTGCTCCGCGGGAGCAACGGCGCCGTGTCCGTGGGGATCGCGTCCGGGCTCGTGCTGACCAACGCCGCCGCCGCCGCCGGCCTCAGCGCGCTCGCCGGTCGCATCTCCACCATCGCGGCGGCGATGATCTCCCTCCCCAGCTTCGCCGTCCGGATGCTGCTGATCTTCCTTGCCCTGGTGTGGTTGGAGGGGCAGCCGGGGATCGATCGGCCCGCATTCGCGCTGACATTCAGCATCGGCGTCATGCTCGTGATCCTGCTCGAGGCCAGGGGCTGGAAACGGACCCCGTGGCTCGCTACAACGTTCGGCCCGGCGCGCACGGAGATGGAGGACGGATCGTGAACCTACCTGTGATCTTCGCCGTTGCGGCGGAAGCCGCCGAGGAGGCCGGTAAGCCGTTCCATACACCCGCGGCCGGCGATCTGTTCAACTTCGCGCCCCTGTACGACGGCGCGCCCGAATGGCTGACCTATCCCATGGTCATCATGACCGTGGTGACGGTCGTGCTGGGGGCCTTCTTCTGGAAGGCGTTCGCGAAGCCCAAGCTGGTTCCCGTGGGCGCGCAGAACCTGGGGGAGGCAGGGGTCGATTTCGTTCGGAATCAGATCGCCAACCCGGTGCTTGGCCCTGAGGGAGCGAAGTGGACACCGTTCCTCACGGTGATGTTCTTCTGGGTGCTGCTCCTGAATGTGATGGGGATCATCCCCGGCGTTCAGTTCCCGGTGACCAGCCGCATGGCTATCCCCGCGATGCTCGCGGCGATCGCGTGGCTCATCTACAACACCATCGGGATCCGTAATCAGGGCTTCTTCGGCTATTTCAAGAACATGATGTTCCCGCCGGGCGTTCCCAAGATCATCTACGTGCTGCTCGCACCGATCGAGCTGATCTCGACGGTGCTCGTGCGACCGCTGACGCTGGCCGTCCGACTCTTCGCCAACATGGTGGCGGGTCACATGATCCTGGCCGTGCTGTTCATCGGGACCGGCGTCTTCTTCGCAAGCGGGATCGGCAAGGTCACCTTCGTGCTGCCTTTCCTTTTCGGCACCATCATGACCGGCTTCGAGATCTTCGTCGCCGGGATGCAAGCGTTCATCATCACGATCCTGACGGCGGTGTACATCGCCGGCGCACAGGAGGCGCACCACTAGACAGGGAGTCGGCGGCTCGGGACAACCGGGCGACGGAACAGGGAGGAACGGATGGAATTTCTCGCAACGATGGTCGTGCTGGCGCAGGAGGCCGCGACTACCATCGACATGGCGCCCATCGGCAAAGGCCTCGTTTACGGCCTCGCGGCGATCGGCCCCGGCATCGGGATCGGCATCGTCTTCGGCAAGGCGATCGAGGCCGTGGCGCGCCAGCCGGAGGCCCAGGGGCTCGTTCAGCCGCTGATGTTCCTGGGCTTCGCCCTCGCGGAAGCGCTGGCCCTCTTCGGGTTCGTGCTCTTCTTCATCCTCGGATAAGGAGAGGGACATGCTCGCATCGATCATCGTTCTGGCGCAGGAGGCCGAGGAGGCCCACGAGCTCCGGGTGCTACCCGCATTCGATGAGCTCCTGTGGGGCTCGCTCGCGTTCCTTCTGCTCGTGGCATTCCTCTTGAAGTTCGCGTTCCCGCGCCTGAAGACCGGCTTGGAGGAGCGGACCAAGCGCATCCAGGGGCAGCTGGAGGAGGCCGAGCGCGTCAAGCGCGACGCCGACCAGGTGCTCGAGCAGTACCGCGCGCAGCTCAGCGATGCCCGTGCGGAGGTGCAGCGCATCATCGACGAGGGCAAGCGCACGGCGGAGGCGATGAAGGACGACATCATCGCCAAGGCCGAGGCGCAGGCGCGCGAGGTCGTACAGCGCGCGCAGGCCGACGTCGCCGGTGAGCGCGACCGCGCGATGGCCTCGCTCCGCGACACGCTACGCGATCTGTCGATCCAGCTCGCCGGCCGCGTCATCGAGAAGGAGCTGTCCTCCTCGGAGGCGCACCGCGCGCTGGTGGATCGCGCGATCGAGGAGCTCTCCGGAGCGGGGAACGGTAGGTCGTCGTGAGCCTCGTAGATCCCCGCGTCCAGGGCTATGCCGCCGCGCTGGTGCAGGTGGCGCAAGCCGAGGGCGCGCTCGAGCAGGTGGAGGACGAGCTGTTCCGGTTCGCCCGCACCGTCGAGAACGAAGCCCGGCTGCGCGACGCGCTGACCGACATCAACCTGCCGGCCGAACACCGGGCGCGCATGGTGTCAGAACTGCTCGGATCGAAGGCGTCTCCGCACACGGTCAACCTGATCGCGTTCGTGGTTCAGCAGGGACGTGCCCGCGACCTGCCGGCGATCATCGACTCGGTGGTGCAGCTGGCGGCGGCCGAGCGCGCGAAGGCGGTCGCCGAGGTTCGCTCGGCGGTCCCCTTGGATGGGGAGCAGCAGGCCAAGCTCAAGGCCGCGCTCGAGCAGGCGACCGGCAAGCAGCTCGAGCTCAAGGTCGTGGTGGACCCGTCGGTGATCGGCGGGCTCCTCGCGCGCGTGGGGGACCTGGTGTTCGACGCCTCGGTGCGCCGCCGCCTGGAACTCGCCAAGGAACACCTCGGGAGAAGTTGACATGGGTGAGCTGACGATCGACCCGAACGAGATCTCCGCCGTTCTGCGCAAATACGTCGAGGACTTCAAGCCCTCGCTCGAGCGTGAGGAGGTCGGCCGGGTGCTGTACTCGGGCGACGGCATCGCGCGCATCTCCGGCTTGCCGCGCTGCATGGCCAACGAGCGCCTCGAGTTCCCCGGCGGGGTCTCGGGCCTCGCGCTCAACCTGGAAGAGGACCAGATCGGCGCGGTGATCCTCGGCGACCCGTCTTCGGTCGAGGAGGGCGACCCGGTCAAGCTGACCGGCGAGATCCTGTCCACGCCGGTGGGCGACGCGCTGCTCGGGCGCGTCGTGGACATCCTCGGCAACCCGATCGACGGCGGCCCGCCGCTGGACCCCTCCAAGATCGCCGGCCGGCGATCGCTCGAGGTGCAGGCGCCCTCGGTCGTGCAGCGTCAGCCGGTGAAGGAGCCGCTGTACTTCGGGATCAAGGCCATCGATGCGATGACGGCCGTCGGCCGCGGGCAGCGTGAGCTGATCATCGGCGACATGAAGACCGGCAAGACCGCGGTCGCGGTGGACTGCATCATCAGCCAGAAGCGGCTCTGGGGCACCAAGGATCAGGTCAAGTGCATCTACGTCGCCGTCGGCCAGAAGGACTCGACGGTGGCGCAGGTCGTCGAGTCGCTGCGCGAGAACGGCGCGCTGGAATTCACGACGGTGATCGTTGCCGGCGCCGCGGATCCCGCGCCGTTCAAGTACCTGGCGCCCTACGTCGGGTCGGCCATGGGCCAGTACTGGATGTACAACGGCGAGCACGCGCTGATCATCTACGACGACCTGTCAAAGCAGGCCGAGGCATATCGCGAGATCTCGCTGCTGCTGCGGCGGCCGGCCGGTCGCGAGGCCTACCCGGGAGACGTGTTCTACCTGCACTCGCGGTTGCTCGAGCGTGGCGCGAAGCTCTCCGACGAGCTGGGCGCCGGGTCACTGACCGCGCTGCCGATCGTCGAGACCAAGGGCGGCGACGTGTCCGGGTACATCCCGACCAACGTGATCTCGATCACCGACGGCCAGATCTACCTCGAGGAGGGCCTATTCCTGTCCGGCGTCCGTCCGGCGATCAACGTCGGTGTGTCGGTGTCCCGGGTGGGAGGCAACGCGCAGATCAAGGCGATGAAGAAGGTCGCCGGCTCGTTGCGACTCGATCTCGCTTCGTATCGTGAGCTCGAGGCCTTCGCGGCCTTCGGCTCCGAGCTGGACAAGTCGTCGCAGCAGCAGCTCCAGCGCGGTGCACGCCTGGTCGAGCTGCTCAAACAGCCGCAGTTTTCGCCCGGCTCCGTAGAGGACGAGGTGATCGGGATCTTCTGCGGCACGCAGGGTTATCTCGACGACCTGCCGGTGGAGGACGTGAAGCGGTTCGAGCAGGGGCTGCTCGATTACGTCCACACCCGTCATCCCGAGGTCGCGCGCGCGATCATCGAGACCGGTGACCTCTCGGAGGAGACGATCGCCACACTGAAGGGCGCGATCGAAGAGTTCAAGAAGACCTTCCAGCCCTCCGAGCAGCGTGTCGTCGAAGAGGAGAACGTCGGCTGGGAGCGGACCGCGCACAAGGAGGAGGAGAGCGCCTGAGGGCGCGCGCACATGGGCGCGAAGTACCGGCAGACCCAGAAGCGGATCCGGGGGATCCAGGGCAACATCAAGATCACCCGGGCGATGGAGCTCGTCGCCGCCTCACGGATCGTCAAGGCGCAGGTGCGCCTGGTGCAGGCGCGCCCATACGCCATGCGGATCCACCAAGCTATCCGCGAGCTGGCCGGCCTCACCGAGGTCGTCCACGAGTTCCCGCTGCTGCGGGAACGCGAGAAGATCGAGACGACCGGGATCCTGGTGATCACCAGCGACCGCGGTCTGGCCGGCGCCTACAACTCAAACGTCATCAAGGTCGGTGTGAGCATGGTGCGTGAGGCTCAGCGCAAGGGCCGCCGGGTCCGACTGCACGTGGTGGGGAAGAAGGGCCTGGCGTTCTTCCGCTTCTCGAACTACGAGATCGCCTCCCAGATGCTGGGCGTCACCGACACACCCAGGTTCGAGGACGCCGAGCGTCTCGGTGAGATGCTGACCACCGAGTTCATCGACGGAACGGTGGACGAGGTCAAGATCGCGTACACCGACTTCCGCTCTGCCGGGTCGCAGGTGGCGACGCAGACGCAGATCCTGCCGATCAGCAGCGAAGAGGTCGAGGCGACCACCGGAGAGATCCATCCGCTGTTCGACTTCGAGCCCGAGCCCGCCGACATCCTGTCCCTGCTGCTGCCGCGATACGTGAACACGGTGATCTTCGCGGCGCTGCTCGAGTCCTCGGCCAGCGAGCACGCGGCGCGGCGGCGCGCCATGAAGGCCGCGACCGAGAACGGCGAAGAGTTGGTGAAGGTCCTGACGCGGATCGCGAACCGCGAGCGCCAGGCGGAGATCACGAGCGAGATCCTTGAGGTCGTCGGCGGCGCCGAGGCGCTGCGCGAGACGGCGACGGTGTAAGGGAGAGGATGCATCCATGAGCATGACCGAAGAGGCTGTCAAGCCGGCCGAGCAGGGTGGGGCGGATGGTCGCGTCATCAAGATCATCGGACCGGTCGTCGACGTCGAGTTCCCGCCCGAGGCGCTGCCCGACATCCACACCGCGCTGGAGGTCGAGCGCGAGGTGGGCGGCGAGCGCGACACGATCATCGCCGAGGTGTCTCAGCACATCGGGCACGCGACGGTGCGCGCGATCTGCATGCAGCCGACCGACGGCCTCCGCCGCGGCGCGCGCGTCGTCAACAGCGGCCAGCCGATCACGGTGCCCGTCGGCGACGTGACCCTCGGCCATGTGTGGAACGTCGTCGGCCGGCCGCTGGACACCGATACGGTCGAGGTTACCGAGCGCTGGCCGATCCACCGCGACCCGCCGCCGTTCGACGAGCTCGAGCCCAGGGTCGAGATGTTCGAGACCGGGATCAAGGTCATCGACCTCGTCGAGCCGTACGTGAAGGGCGGCAAGATCGGGATGTTCGGCGGTGCCGGTGTCGGCAAGACCGTCGTCATCCAGGAGATGATCTACCGGGTCGCCCGCCAGCACGGTGGCGTGTCGGTGTTCGCCGGCGTGGGCGAGCGCACGCGCGAGGGCAACGACCTCTGGCTGGAGATGAAGGAGTCCGGCGTGCTCGAGAAGGCGGCGTTGGTGTTCGGGCAGATGGACGAGCCGCCGGGGGTCCGGCTGCGCGTCGCGCTGGGCGGCCTGACCATGGCCGAGTACTTCCGCGACGTCCAGCGCCAGGACGTGCTGCTGTTCATCGACAACATCTTCCGGTTCACCCAGGCGGGGTCCGAGGTATCGACGCTGCTCGGACGGATGCCCTCGCAGGTCGGTTACCAGCCAACGCTGGCCGGCGAGATGGGCTTCCTGCAGGAGCGGATCACCTCGACCAAGGGACGATCGATCACCTCGATGCAGGCCGTGTACGTGCCGGCGGACGACTACACCGACCCGGCGCCGCACACCACCTTCGCGCACCTGGACGCGACCACGCGGCTCGAGCGCTCGATCGTCGAGAAGGGGATCTACCCGGCGGTCGATCCGCTGCGGTCGTCCTCGAGGATCCTAGACGCGCGGTTCGTCGGCGAGGAGCACTACGGCGTCGCGCGGACCGTCCAGGAGATCCTGCAGAAGTATCAGGACCTCCAGGACATCATCGCGATCCTGGGGATCGACGAGCTGTCAGAGGAGGACAAGCTCACCGTGCAGCGCGCGCGCAAGATCGAGAAGTTCTTCTCGCAGCCGTTCTTCGTCGCCGAGCAGTTCACCGGCTCGCCCGGCATCTACGTCCCGATCGCCGACACGATCGAGGCGTTCAAGGCCGTGGTCAACGGCGACCTGGACCATCTGCCCGAGCAGGCCTTCTACATGGTGGGCGGGCTCGACAGCGTGATGGCCAAGGCGCGCGAGATGGGCGTCGAGGGCGTCTGATGCCGCTCACGGTTCAGGTCGTGACGCCCGAGCGCGAGGTCACCGTCGCCGAAGACGCGACCATGATCATCGCCAAGGGCGTCGAGGGCGATCTCGGCATCCTGCCGGGGCGCGCGCCGGCGCTGATCGCGCTGGGCCTCGGCCCATTGGTGATCGAACGCGGCGAACGGCGCGAGCAGCTGCTGCTCGACGGCGGCTTCCTGACCGTCAAGAACGACAACGTCATCGTGCTCGCCGAATACGCGGTCCTGCCAGAGGACCTGGAGGCCACGGAGGTCGACGCCGACATCGAACGGCTGCGGCAGCGCCTGCAACAGCAGGCCGAGGATGAGAGCGCTCGTCGTGAACTCGCGCGCGCGCAGGCCGCGCGGAACATGCTGAGCGCGTAGAGCGACGTCCGAACGTCCTTGCTTCGCGGGACGGCGGGTGGGATAAGCATAAGATTGAACCCCCCATGGACCGATATCTGATCAGCGGCGGCACACCCCTCCGGGGTGTCGTCGGCGTGCGCGGCGCCAAGAACTCCGCGCTGAAGCTCATGGCCGCGTCGCTGCTCGCGGAAGGTTCGTACACGCTGCACGGTGTTCCGCGGATCGCCGACATCGTCACGATGCAGGCGATGCTCGAACGGCTCGGGTGCCGGTCCGAGTTCACGAACGGCTCCATGCGGATCGACGTTCCGGCGCAGGTCGGCACCGAGGCTCCCTACGACTTGGTCAGGCGCATGCGCGCGTCGATCATCGTGCTGGGACCGCTGCTCGCGCGGACCGGACGCGCGCGCGTCGCGATGCCCGGCGGCTGCAACATCGGGTCCCGCAAGATCGACCTGCATCTGGCCGGCCTCGAGCGCATGGGCGCGACGATCGGCTCGAACCACGGGTACCTGGATGCCACCGGCAGCCTCCGCGGCGCCGCGATCGTGCTGGACTGGCCGTCGGTCGGCGCGACCGAGAACCTGATGATGGCCGCGACCCTGGCGAAGGGTACGACCGTGATCGAGAACGCGGCGCGCGAGCCTGAGATCCAGGACATCGCCGCGCTGCTGGTTTCGATGGGAGCGCGTATCGACGGCGACGGCACGCCGACGATCACCATCGAGGGCGTCGACGAGCTGCATGCGACCGAGCACACCGTCGTGCCCGACCGTATCGAGGCGGGCACGTTCCTGATCGGCGCCGCGGTGACCGGCGGCGATGTGACCGTGGAGGGCGCGCGCGCCGAGCACCTCGACATCGTGCTGTCCAAGCTCTCGGACGCCGGCGCCTCCATCGAGGTGGGTTCCGCCGGGGTCACGCTTCGGATGGATGGGCGGCCGCGGTCGGTCGATTTCGTGACCCTGCCGTATCCGGGGTTCCCGACCGATCTGCAGCCGCCCATGATGGTGCTGTGCGCCGTTGCCGACGGCACCAGCATC
The DNA here is from genome assembly GCA_036397635.1 of Actinomycetota bacterium. Taxonomy (GTDB): domain Bacteria; phylum Actinomycetota; class AC-67; order AC-67; family AC-67; genus DASWIP01. The sequence continues at coordinate 88,012 of DASWIP010000057.1, forward strand.
GCGACCGAGAATGTCTACGAGAGCCGGTTCATGTTCGTCGACGAGCTGATTCGGATGGGCGCCGACATCCGCACCGAAGGGCATCACGCCGTCATCCGCGGGCGCCCCGGCCTGGAGGGCGCTCCGGTGCGCGCGCCCGATCTGCGGGCCGGTGCGGGCCTGGTTATCGCCGCCCTGGCGGCGCAGGGGATCACCGAGGTGACCGGGCTCGAGCACATCGATCGCGGCTACGAGACCTTCGAGGACAGGCTCGCGGCGCTCGGCGCCGAGATCGTGCGCGACCGCGCGCAGCAGGCTCTGCTTCCGTGACCGACTCCGAAGGCACTGGCGGCCCGCCCGAGGGCGAGCGCTGGGAGAAGTGGGAACGCTGGCAAGAGGGCTCGCTCACGCTGCCCGACGTGCCCGAGCCCGAGCACGGGCTGGGCGAGCCCGACAGGCCGACGCAAGTCCCCTGGCGCGCGCGCGAGGGGTTCCTGATCTTCCTCCTGCACCTCGTTGGGGCCGCGCTCGTCGCGCTGTTCGCAGCCGTCTTCGTATCGACTGGCGACGAGCTGACCATCATCACGATCCTGCTCACCGAGATCTCGCTGGTCGTGACCACGCTGGTGTGGATCAAGGTCCGATACGGGCTCGGTCCGCGCGCGCTCGGGTTCCGCGACTTCACCGGGAGGAACGTGATGATCGGCCTGGGCGTCGGCATCCTTGGGTTCGTGCTGGCTGTCCTGGTCGGGTCGGCTTTGCAGCAGACGATCGAATCGGTGACCAACGCACCCGCGCCCCAACCCGACCAGATCCCGCTGGACGAAGAACCGACGGGCGCTCTGCTGTGGATAGTCGGAGTCAGCGTCGTGCTGCTCGCTCCCCTCGCCGAGGAGGCGTTCTTCCGTGGGTTCGTCTTCGGCGGGTTGCGACGCTGGGCCAGGCGGTGGCCGGCAGTCCTGATCTCGGCGTTGGCGTTCACCATCCCGCACGTCCAACCGATCGTCCTGCTGCCGATCTTCGTGCTGGGGATCGTGCTCGCTTGGGTGGTCGAGCGCAGACGCAGCCTGGTCCCATCCATCGTGGCCCACCTGGCGTTCAACGTGTTCGGGTTCATCGCCCTCTACCTTGTTTGAGCGCGCGACGCGGGTCGACCCTCCGCGTGGTTGAGAGCGCGCGCGGGTCTGGCTAGACTCGCGCCGCGGCCGCCCGTGCGGCCCTGCGATGCAGGCGTGGAGGTGAGTGTGCCGGTCTTCCCGAGCGAGGAATGGCTCAGCGAGTACGTCGAACGGATCAACTCATCGAAGGAGTACGAGGAGGCTGCCGCGACCTGGGAGGGTGACCTCTCCTACGTGTTCGAGCGTGAGCCCGACAAGGGCGTCCCCGAGGACGTCTGGGTATGGGTGGACCTGTGGCACGGCAAATGCCGGGAGGCTCGCTTCGGTGTCCCACCCGAGGAGGGCGAGAAGGCTCGGTTCATCATCAGGGCGCCGTACTCGCGGTGGAAGGAGGTTATCCGCCGCGAGCTGGATCCCATCAAGGGGATGATGCAGGGCAAGCTGAAGCTCAAAGGCGACCTGCCCACGATCGTGCGATACGTGAAGGCTGCGAACGAGCTGGTCAATGTGGCCTCGACGGTCGACACCACGTTCGCGGACGAGCAGTAACGGTGGAGCGTGTCGTCGTCGAAGAGGGGATCCAGGGGCTTGGGATCATGCTGGCGGAGCTGATCAAGGCGAACCTCGTCGCCGAGCCCGAACGTGAGCGTCTGCTGGACGGCGATCCGGGCGGGGTGAACCTGATCGTTCCAGACGCCGAGGTGGAGGTTGGTCTCATCTTCAACGGCCGCGGACTCGAGATCACCGAGAAACTCGCGCACGCCGATCTGTCGATCACGACCGACTCCGACACGCTGATGGAGCTGACCAACGTTCCCTTGCGGTTCGGCATGCCCGACACGCTGACGGCTCAGGGGCGCGCGATCGCCGGAAAGTTGATGCGTGGGGACATCAACGTCGAGGGGCTGCCCAAGCATCTCAAGCTCATGATCCGTCTGCAGAGGCTCTTCACCGTCGCATGATTGGTCCCATGAGGGTGGCGTTCATCGGCGGCACTGGTCCCGCGGGGATCGGGCTCGGGGCCCGCCTCGCGCGCGCCGGGCACGAGGTCTTGCTCGGCTCGCGTTCCGTCGTGCGCGCGAAGGAGGCGGCGGCACGCGTGCTCGAGCTGGTGCCCGACGGCGCCGTGTCGGCTGGCACGAACGAGGAGATCCTCGATGGCGCCGAGGTCGTGATGCTCACCATGCGCGACGACGCGCAGCGCGAGACGCTGCGGCGCATGGGTGCGCTGCTCGCGGGCAAGGTCGTGGTTTCGATGGCAAACCCGCTGCGGGTTGGGAACCGCACCGCGACCGTGGTGCTGCAGCCAGAGGGATCGCTCGCCGAGGAGGCGCAGAGGGATGCTCCCGACGCTCACGTGGTGTCGGCGTTCCACGAGGTGCGCGTGGACAGGTTCGCCGACCTGGACGAGCCCATCGACTCGGACACACTGGTGTGCGGCGACGATGGGCAGGCCAAGAAAGTCATCATGCAGCTTGCGCGCGACGTTGGGGTCAGGCCGGTCGACGCCGGCGCGCTGGTGAACTCACGCTACGTGGAGTCGTTCGTCGCCGTACTGATCTCGATCAACTTCCGCTACAAGGCGACGAGCAGCTTGCGCATCACCGGCCTGCCCGACTAGCCCTCACGTACCCTGGGCCGATCGTGTCGAAAGTCTTTCTCATCATCCGAGCATCCGTGCGCTCACGGCCGCGGCGGCGAGGAGCACGACTCCGGCAGACAGCGCGCGGAGCGCGTTCTCCGATGCCCTCGTCAGCGTGGCTGCGCCGATCGGCTCAACGGTCCCGTCGGTTCGTTGGATGTGCCCGGTGATGAGTTTGGTTCGGCGTCGGACCGCGCGCACCGGCGTCGAGAGCGCACGCTGGGCGATGCTGATGAAGAAGGCGGCGAGCGCGATGAGGACTGCTTCGGGTCGCAGGGTCTGCTGCTGCGCCCAGAACCCGGTCAGTGCCGGGAAGGCGCCCCAAGCGAGCGCGAACCACACGTCGGAGTGGAACCGGCCGCCGAACGCCTCGGTGTTGTAGGCGTAGACGATGAACACGCCGAACACGATGAACGGCGCCAGGCTCCAGCCCACGTATCGGAGTCCGACGAGGCCCAGACCCGCGGCGGCGCCGATCGAGAACCACGCCACCGCGCGCAACGTCGCGTCGGGGATCCGGGTGCGCAGCGGTCGGCCGTGCAACTCGTCGAGCGCGTGCGCGCCGAGCCCCACGGCGAGGAGGAACGCGAGCAGCGTTGCCGCGAGCCGGTCGATGCTGATCGACGGCGCGGCCGCTGCGCCGAGCGCGACGTAGGACAAGTGCCACAGGGTGTACGGGGGGTGCAGGATCGTCCACCAGTCACGCCATCCGCCGCCCGCGAGCGCGTAGAACGCCGGCGGTTGCTGCTCGGACCGCTCAGGCTCGGCTGCCATGCTTCCGTCCTATCATGACCACACCCGTTCCGAAGGTCAGCCGGCGGGTGTCGACCTCGCCGATCCCGGCTTCATGCCAAGCATCGACCTGTCGCTGAAGTGGCCAGTCCGCGTCCCAGGCCTCGATGCTCGGGCCGAGGAACCTGCCCACGTCGCGCCAGCCCGGCGAGACGATCCGGGCGAGCAGCGGGAAGAGGCCGCGCGCGTACGCCTGCCACCCCAGCCGCGTGAAGCGCCCCTGCGGTATGCCGAACTCGACCGAGGCGAGCGAGCCGCCGGGCCGCAGCACTCGGGCTAACTCTCGGAGCGTCGCGAGAGGATCGGGGACGTATCGGAGCAGGTAGCTGAACACGACCGCGTCGAAAGCTGCGTCCTCGTAGGGGAGAGCGTCGGCGGTGCCGGCGGTGACGAGCCGACGCCGGCCGGCGCGCAGCATCGGCTCGCTCTGGTCGAGCCCGACGACGGCCACGGCGTGGCGGCCCTCGATGTCCCGCGCGATCGACCCCGTGCCCGTGGCGACGTCGAGCACCTTGCCCGACGGGGGGACGTCGATGGCGTCTGCCAGCGCGCGCCGCCACCGGCCGTACTGCCCCAGCCCGAGTAGCGCTGCCGGCCCGTCGTAGCGGGGGGCGATCCCTTCGAAGAGCGCGCGCGCGTGACGTTCCTTCTCCCCGAGCACCGGCCTACTATCGCACGCCGCGCGCGAGGCTGGTCCGGTTCGGCGCGATCCTCCCGGTCGCGGCCCACCCCCAGCAGACATGTGTGCTGCTCGGGGATGTGTGCGTGTGCCGTCCGGGTTGCACACGCACACGATCACAGAACAAGACCTGCAGGGTCCCGCAGCCACCGAGGGCATCCGCGCGCCCACTATGATTGTCTCGCGATGGATCCCGAGCAGCTCGCAGACAAGCTCAAGGCCGGCGACCGGCGGACGGTCGCGCGGCTGATCTCGTTGGTCGAGGACGAGGACCCGCACATGGCCGACGTGGTGCGCGCGCTCGGCCCGCTCGTCGGCAACGCCTATGTGGTCGGCCTGACGGGTGCGCCCGGCGTCGGCAAGTCCACGCTCGCCGCCGCGATGGTCAAGGCGATCCGTGCCGACGACCTGAGCGTCAGCGTGCTGGCGATCGACCCGACCTCACCGTTCACCGGTGGCGCGCTGCTCGGGGACAGGCTGCGGATGCAAGAGCACGCGACCGACCCGGGGGTGTTCATCCGGTCGATGGCGACACGCGGACACCTCGGCGGGCTCGCGTGGGCGGCTCCGCACGCGTTGCGTGTGCTCGACGCGGCCGGTGCCGATGTGATCGTGGTCGAGACCGTTGGGGTCGGACAGGCAGAAGTCGATGTGGTGCACGCGGCCGATACGACACTGGTCACGCTCGCGCCGGGGATGGGCGACGAGATCCAGGCGAACAAGGCGGGCATCCTCGAGATCGCGGACGTGTTCGTGGTGAACAAGGCCGATAAGGAAGGCGCGCGCCGCACGGTTCGCGACATCGAGCAGATGCTCCACCTCGGCGCCGCGAAGGACTGGACCCCTCCGGTGCTGCTCACCCAAGCCGACACGGGCGAGGGGGTCGACGAGCTATGGGAGCAGATCCGCAAGCACCGCGCGCACCTCGAGTCGACGGGGGAGTTGCGTGCGCGCAGGCTCCGCCGCGCCGCGCGTGAGATCTCCGAGATCGCGGTCGCGCGCGTGCGCCGCAGCATCGGAGAGCCCGGCGACTCCGAAACGCTGGACCGGCTCGCCGCGGATGTGCTGGAGGGCCGACTCGATCCATATGCGGCGGCCGATAGACTGGGAGCAACATGAGCGACGACCCGCACGCCCAGGGTGACCCGCGCCCCCAGGACGATCCGCGCCCCCAGGACGACCCGCGCCCCCAGGACGATCGCGCCTGCTGGCAGGACGACTACGCGAAGGCCCGCAAGCGCGACGCCGACTTCGAGACGCTGTCCGGCGAGACGGTTAAGCCGCTGTACACCCCCGACGACCTCGAAGGCTTCGATCACGACCGTGACCTCGGGTACCCGGGCCACTACCCGTACACGCGCGGCGTCTACGCGACGATGTACCGCGGCCGCCCATGGACGATCCGGCAGTTCTCGGGATTCGGCGATGTTCGCGCCACCAACCAGCGGTACAAGATGTTGCTCGACGCCGGCCAGACCGGCCTCAGCGTCGCATACGACATGCCGACGCTGATGGGCCGCGACTCCGACGACCCGCGGAGCCTGGGCGAGGTCGGGCACTGCGGTGTCGCGGTGGACTCGGTCCGGGACATGCACCAGCTGTTCGACGGGCTCCCATTAGGCGACATCACCACGTCGATGACGATAAGCGGTCCTGCCGTGGTGCTGTTCGCGATGTACCTGGTCGCGGCCGAGCGGCAGGGGTTCGCGTGGCGCGATCTCGGAGGCACGCTACAGACCGACATCTTCAAGGAGTACATCGCGCAGAAGGAATGGGTGTTCCCGCCCGAACCGCACCTGCGCCTGATCGGAGACTTGCTCGAGTTCTGCGCCGCCGAGACGCCCCGGTACTACCCGATCAGCGTCAGCGGCTATCACATCCGCGAAGCCGGCTCGACGGCGGCGCAGGAACTCGCGTTCACGCTCGCCGACGGATTCGCCTACGTCGAGCTTGGGAAGGAACGCAACCTCGACGTCAACCGGCTCGGCGCGCAACTGTCGTTCTTCTTCGACGCGCACATCGACTTCTTCGAGGAGATCTGCAAGTTCCGTGCCGCGCGCCGGATCTGGGCGCGCTGGATGCGCGACCGCTACGGCGCGACCGAGGCGAAGGCGATGATGCTGAAGTTCCACACGCAGACCGCCGGCGTCTCGCTCACCGCGCAGCAGCCCTACAACAACGTCGTGCGCACCGCGATCGAGGCGCTCGCGGCGGTGCTCGGGGGCACCCAGTCGCTGCACACGAACGCGCTGGACGAGGTGCTCGCGCTGCCGAACGACGAGACGGCCGAGATCGCGCTGCGCACCCAGCAAGTGATCGCGCACGAGACCGGCGTCACCAACGTGATCGATCCGCTCGGCGGCTCGTACTTCGTGGAGTCCCTC
>DASWIP010000058.1:0-4000 GCA_036397635.1 Actinomycetota bacterium
TGTCGGTCCGCGGCGACGTCTCGAGCAGCGCGGCGTGCCGTGACGCCGTCGCTTCGGCGCTCTCTTCCTTCGGAGGGCTCGACATCCTGGTGTGTTGCGCGGGGATCCAGCGCTACGGCTCGGTCGTGGACACGCCCGAGGAGACCTGGGACGAGGTCATCGGCGTGAACCTGACCGGCATGTTCCTGATGGCCAAGCACGCGATGCCGGCCCTGGAAGCCTCCGGCGCGGGCGCGGTGGTCAACGTCGCGTCGGTGCAGGCGTTCGCGGCGCAGCGGGGTGTGGCCGCGTACGCCGCCAGCAAGGGCGGCGTGGTTGCGCTCACGCGCGCGATGGCGATCGATCACGCGCCGGCGGTGCGCGCGAACTGCATCTGTCCCGGCTCGGTAGACACGCCGATGCTGCGGGGCGCCGCGGGCCTGTTCGGCGGCGACGACGTGGAAGGCACCGTGCGCGCGTGGGGGGCGATGCATCCGATAGGCCGCGTGTCCACGCCGCGCGAGGTCGCCGAGGCGGCGGTGTTCCTGGCGAGCCCGGCGGCGTCGTTCGTGACCGGCGCGGCGCTGCTCGTGGACGGCGGGTTGATCTCACAGATCGGAGGAACATGAAGGCTCCCGCCGGGAAGATCTCGGATATCCGCGCGACCACAGTGACCGTGCCGTTGGAGGCGCCGATCCTGCACGCCAACGGCGCGCACTGGGGCCGGTTCGTGCGCACGATCGTCGAGGTCGAGACCGACGCGGGGTTGGTCGGTCTGGGCGAGATGGGCGGCGGCGGCGAGAGCGCCGAAGCGGCGATCACCGCGATGAAGGCCTACCTGCTCGGCCACGATCCGTTCGAGCTGGAAGCGATGCGGTGGAAGATCATGAACCCGACCGCGTCGCTGTACAACGCGCGCACCCAGATCCACGCGGCGCTGGAGTTCGCGTGCATCGACCTGATGGGGAAGTCGCTCGGCGTGCGCGCGTGCGACCTGTTCGGCGGCGCGCTGCGCGAGCGCGTGCCGTTCGCCAGCTACCTGTTCCATCGCCTCCCGAACGAACAGACCGGCGTCGGCGGCGAGCAGACCGCCTCCGAGATGGTCGCGCACGCTCGCACGCTGGTCGAGCAGCACGGCTTCACCACGCACAAGCTCAAGGGCGGCTACTTCCCGCCCTCGCACGACGTTGAGGTGCTGCGCGCGCTGTCAGAGTCGTTCCCCGAGCATCGCGTGCGCCTGGACCCGAACGCGATCTGGAGCGTTGAGGAGTCCGTTGAGGTCGCGCGCGCGATCGAGGACCTGCCGAACGATTACCTGGAGGATCCGACCTGGGGCCTGGATGGGATGCGGCGCGTGCGAGGGCGCATCTCGATCCCGACCGCGACCAACACCGTCGTCGTCAACTTCGAGCAGCTCGCCGCGTGCATCCGCCTGGAGGCCGTGGACGTGATCCTGCTGGACACGACGTTCTGGGGCGGGTTGCGGCAAGCGATCAAAGCGGCCGCAGTCTGCGAGACGTTCCAGTGGGGGATCGCGGTGCATTCCAGCGGCGAGCTGGGCATCCAGCTCGCGACCATGCTGCACCTCGGCGCGGTGCTGCCGAACCTGCGCTTCGATGCCGACGCGCACTATCACCACCTCACCGGCGACGTGATCGCCGGCGGGCTGATGCCCTACCAGGGGGGCTCGATCGCAGTGCCAACCGGACCCGGCCTGGGGGTCGAGCTGGACCGAGACGCGCTCGGACGGTACGCGGAGTTGTTCAAGTCGCTGGGCGGGTATCCCTACGACCGCGACCCGACCAGGCCCGACTGGTACGCGATCCTGCCCGGACAGCAGTACGCGGACCCGCCTCGCCGTTGAACCGATACGAACGGGGCCTCGCACAGGGGCTCGTGAATCCTTCCGATAACGGAAGGGTTTACAAAAGCCTTCCGATACGGGTATAGTTCCGGGCATGATGGTCATGGGAGTTGCCGACGCGGCCGAGCAGCTGGGCGTTAGTGCGCGCCGGGTGCGGCAACTCATCGAGTCGGGAGAGTTGAGGGCCGCTCGGGTGGGGAGGTCGTGGGGGGTCCACGCCGACTCGGTCGCAGCCCGGGGTCAAGGCGCGGTGGTATCAGGCCGGCCGTTGAAGGAGGGAAGCGTCTGGCGGATCGCTCTCCTCGCCGACGGGAACATCGAACGACTTGATGAGGTCTCAGCCGCCGAACGGTGGCGGGCGCGCCGAGCGCTGGAAGACCTCTTGGACGAGGCCAACCTATCGGTTATCGAGTTCAAGCTCCGAGCACGCTGCGGCCGGCTCGAGCATCTGTTCGCGCATCCGTCGGTGATCGACGAGCTGGCACGCGACGACGCGTTGATCTTGACCGGCCAACGAGCGGCCACCCGTCTCGGCATGGATCTCGTCCCGAGTAAGGATCTCGATGCCTACGTTGAAACAGCAGTGCTGGGGAAGCTGGGACGCCGATATGGGCTCCGGCGCGTCGCATCTGAGAACGCGAATGTCGTTCTCCGCGTCCTCGACCACCCCGTTCCAGGATCGGCGGGTGGCGTTGCACCTCGCCTGCTGGTCGCGGCGGACCTGCTTCGAAGCGGAGATGCTCGCTCGCGCATCGCAGCGAAGAAGCTCATCCGAGCGTTGAGCAGCGACCGGTGATCGGGCCTATCGACGTTCCCATGCTCGGTGGCCCTGCCGCCGAGCTTTGGCCGGTCCTGTTCGATCTCGCCGAGGAGTTTCCGAACGCATGGGCTCTCGTGGGCGCGCAGATGGTCGTGCTCCATGCTCTCGATCACGGCGTCTCTCGTCCGAGCTACACCGAAGACGCGGACGTCCTCGTCGACATCCGTTCACTTGCACCCGGCCGGGTTGCTGCGTACCTCACCGCGCATGGATTCGAGCTCGATGGTGTCTCGGCAGACGGGGTTGGCCATCGGTTCGTCCGTGAGGGGTTAGCCATCGATGTGCTTGCGATCGACAACGCCGGGTCGCGCGCCGACCGCACGACGATCCCGCCCGCCAGGACAGTGCTCGTGCCCGGCGGACGTCAGGCCATGTCACACCTCGATATGGCGAGAGTCGTTCTGGCGGACGGATCCGGGGACGTACCGGTCCCGAACTGGACCGGGGCCCTCATCTTGAAGTCGCGCGCGGCTCTGTCCTTCGCCGAGGATCAGGACAAGCACCTTCAAGACGTCGCGTTGCTCCTCAGTCTGCCCGTCGATGTCGATGGTCTGCGCCGATCCATGTCCCGCAGCGAGCGGAGCTATGTTCGCAAGGCGCTCCTGAAGCTCGACGATCGGATCTGGCGCGCCGTGGGACGGTCGATCGATGAAAGGATCGGCCGTGCAGCTGCAACCCTCCTTTCGGGCTAAGCGTTCAGCGGGCGCGCGGCCTCCTAGGAGCGCGCGCGCACGCCGTTGCTCAGCTCGCCGATGCCGTCGATCGAGACGGTGACCGTGTCGCCGGGATGCAGGAACACGGGCGGCGTGCGCGCGAACCCCACCCCGGCGGGCGTGCCGGTCGCGATCACGTCGCCGGGCTGCAGGGTGATGCCTTGCGAGATGTAGCTGATCAGCTCGGCGACGCCGAACACCATCTGCGAGGTCGATGAGTCTTGCAGCGCTTCTCCGTTGACCAGGCATCGGATCCCGAGCGCCTGCGGGTCGGGGATCTCGTCGGCGGTCACGATCCACGGTCCGATCGGACAGAACGTGTCCAGTGACTTGCCGCGGATCCACTGCCCGTCGGCGAACTGCAGGTCGCGCGCGCTCACGTCGTTCACGCAGGTGTAGCCGAGCACGTGGGCCAGCGCATCGGAAACCGACACCGCGCGCGCCGCACGCCCGATCACCACGCCAAGCTCGGCCTCGTAATCGACCTGCTGGGTGATCGAGGGGATCACGATGTCCTCGCCGGGTCCGGCGACGCTGCTCGGCAACTTCGCGAACAGCAACGGCGCCGCCGGCAGATCCACGCCCGACTCGGCCGCGTGATCGCGGTAGTTCAAGCCCACGCAC
>DASWIP010000059.1:0-38623 GCA_036397635.1 Actinomycetota bacterium
AAGTCTTCCTTCGTCCGCTTCCAAGCGCTGTTACCCAACCAGCTGTGGCAGTCCGACGTCACCGAGTGGCGCTTGGCCAGCGAGGTCAAGGTCGAGATCATCACCTACCTCGACGATCACTCGCGGCTGATCCTTGCAAGCCGCGTCACCTCCGTCGCCACCGCCCGCAATGCGCTTGGGACCTTCCACCTCGCCACGTCCGCCCATGGCGTTCCAGCAGCGCTTTTGACCGACAACGGCTGCGTCTACACAGCCCAGCATCGCGGCGGCCGCCAGGCGCTTGAGTCCGAGCTGCTGGCCTTGGGTGTGGTGTTCAAACACTCGCGGCCCTACCATCCGCAGACCTGCGGCAAGATCGAACGGTGGCATCAGACGCTGAAGAAGTTCTTGCGTAAACAGCCTCCCGCCACATCGATCCCCGTCCTGCAGCGCCAGCTCGACGGCTTCGTCGCCTACTACAACGACGTGCGTCCACATCGCGCGCTCGGACGCAGCACGCCGCGGTCGGCCTACGACGCACGCGACAAGGCGCGCGCCACGGCCGCCAAGATCACCATCGCCAACGACACGCGCGTGCGCCACGACCGCGTCGACAAGGGCGGCAAGATCACCCTGCGATATCGCTCCAGGCTGCACCACATCGGCATCGGTCACGACCACAAGGGCACGCGTGTGATCATCCTGCGTGCCGGCCTTGATGTCCGGGTCCTCACCCATGACGGCGAACTGCTGCGGCACCTCACGTTGGACCCGACCAAGGACTACCAGCCGAGCGGACGAACGTATTCACCCAAAGGCCGCAAGCTCGGTCCGCGGAAGAAGAAACCGTTTACGATGCCCTGACACAGCGTTCACGATGCCCTGGGACATCACACAGGGTGGCGTAGGGGACTTGAACCCCCGACCTTCGGGACCACAACCCGACGCTCTAACCAGGCTGAGCTAACGCCACCAGGCTTCGGCCGCGCGCCCGGGAGGACTCGAACCCCCGACCGTCTGCTTAGAAGGCAGCTGCTCTATCCGTCTGAGCTACGGGCGCTCACGCCACCGGACGCGGTCCGACGGCGCATGATATCAGTGTAGCCCCGCAGGTTGGCGGCGTTACCAGCCTCTTCGGACCCAGCGGCGCAGCGCGCCTGAGGACAGCAGCATCCATCCCCCAGCGATGCTCGTGGCGATGCCGGTCACCGGCATCGGCGAGATCGTGTCGTCGTCTTTCATGTCGTCCGAGCCCATGGTCTTCGTGGGTGAGGGGGACGGCTGGGCGGTTCCGGTCGACTGCGGGCTCGCGGTGGGCGAAGCGGTGGGCGAAGGCGTCAGAGCGCCGGTATCGGTCGGCGTTGGGGACGGCTGGGTCGGGGTCGGGGATGGCTGGAACGTGATCGTCGGTGTCGGCGAGGGTCCCGCCTGTGGCCGTCCTTCGTCATCATCGACGAGGAACAGCGCAGCAACCCCTCCGGCAAGAACGAGTGCGATGACGGCCGCCAGGGCCCGTTCTGCGGATCTCAGACCAGCCTCCCCCTACCCAAATCACATGCGTGTGATTCTACAGCCTGGTCGGGTCACGTCGAGCGTCTCGGAGCGGGTGACGGGAATCGAACCCGCACCACGAGCTTGGAAGGCTCGAGCTCTACCATTGAGCTACACCCGCGCGCCCCAGAGCGATCTTGCCCTGCGGCCGGGCCATTCTAACGGGCCGAGTCCTCCGGGGAAGAGCGTGAAAAGCGTCGGGGCGGCCGGATTCGAACCGGCGACCTCCTGCTCCCAAAGCAGGCGCGCTAACCAAGCTGCGCTACGCCCCGCGTCCGGTCAGCATAGCCCTGCCGCCGGCGTCCCCGGAAGCTTCTGGCAAGCCGGATCTGCGTCTCCCACCCGAGGGCGGTTCGGGAGGTAGACGACTATACTCAGGCTCCTTCCGATGGAAACCACCCTCAGCCATGAGACCCCTTCGAAGGTGCGCCTGACCGTGACGGCCACCTCCGACGAGGTCGCGCCCGCGCTCGGCCGGGCGGTGAAATCGCTCGCCAACGAGGTGAAGGTTCCCGGGTTCCGGAAGGGGAAGGTGCCGCGCAAGCTGCTCGAGACCCATCTGGGTCGAGACGCGCTGCGCGAGGCCACGCTGCGTGAGGCCGTCCCCGAGCTGCTGAGCCGGGCGGTCGAGGGCGAGACCATAAGCCCGGTCGCGCCCCCGTCGGTCGAGGTCACCAGCTACGACCTGGATCAGGATCTGATCTTCGACGCCACCGTGGAGGTGCGGCCCGAGATCCAGTTGCCCGACCTGGACGGCCTCAGGGCCACCAAACCTTCGATCGAGCCCACCGAGGACGAGGTGGACGAGCAGCTCGCGCGCCTCCGCGATCGGTTCGCGAACCTCGAGACAATCGGCCGGCCGGCTCGCACCGGCGACTATGCGCTGATCGACATCACAGGTTCGCTCCACGACCAGAGGATCGAGGAACTCTCGGGGACCGACGAGCTCTATCAGATCGGGAGCGGATTCCCTGTCGTGGAGCTGGATAACGAGCTGGGAGCCAAGACCGCCGGTGACATTTTGAAGTTCAACGCGACACTGCCGGACAACGTCGGTGGTGAGTTTGCCGGGCGCGAGGTCACGTTCACCGTGCTTGTGAAAGAGATCCGAGAGAAGAACCTGCCGGCGCTGGACGACGAGTTCGCCAAGACCGCATCCGAATACGACACGCTCGCCGAGCTCCGTGACGACATCGCCGGGCGCGTCCGACAGGCCAAGGATGCCAACGCCGAGACCGAGGTTCGTCAGCAGATCCTCCAAGCGGTGCTGGATGAAGTCGAGGTCGATCCGCCCGAGGCATTGGTGGAGGAGGAGTTCTCTTACCGGGCGCAGCGCCTGTCCGAGCAGCTGCAGCTCGCCGGGATGACTTTGGACGACTACATCGCGCGAACCGATGCCACCGAGCAGCAGATCGAATCCGACCTCCGGACGCAGGCGATCCGCAACGTGCGGGCTCAACTGATCCTGGAGGAGATCGGACGCGGTCAGGGGCTCAAGGTGACCGAGGATGAGCTACGTTCGGAGATAGGCCAGCACGCTGCGGCGATGCGTGCGGACGCCAAGGACTTGACAGAGGAACTGACCAAGACCGGCCGGATACTGGCCCTGGCCGGTGATATCATCCGCCGCAAGGCGCTTGATTTCTTGGTCGAGCGAGCCGACATCACAAGTGAAGCATCCGCGGGGGACGAACCGGACAACGCCCCAGCCGCGACGGACTAGGGGAGATCCGAGTCATGCAGAACTACCTGGTACCAATCGTCGTTGAACAGACCAACAGGGGCGAACGGTCCTACGACATCTACTCTCGACTGCTCAAGGACCGGATCATCTTCCTTGGAACCGAGATCGACGACAGCGTCGCGAACCTGATGAACGCCCAGTTGCTGTTCCTCGAGCACGACGACTCCGAGAAGGACATCTACATCTACATCAACTCGCCGGGCGGCTCGATCACGGCGCTGCTCGCGATGTACGACACGATGCAGTACATCCGGCCCGATGTGTCCACGATCGTGATGGGCCAGGCGGCGAGCGCCGCGGCGGTCCTGCTTGCGGCGGGGACGAAGGGGAAGCGTCTGGCGTTGCCGCACGCCCGGGTCCTGATCCACCAGCCGTCGGGCGGCGCGGGCGGCCAGGCGGTGGACATCGAGATCCAGGCGAAGGAGATCCTCAGGTATCGCCGCTTGCTCGACGAGATTCTGGCCGAGCACACGGGCCAGACGGTGGACAAGATCTCGAAGGACAGCGATCGTGACTTCATCATGACCGCTGAGGAAGCGAAGGCCTACGGTATAATCGACGAGATCATCACGAGTCGGTCCGAGCTCGCGGAGGCACAGAAGGTTGCCGCGATCTCGTCGGCGCAGGGTTGATCTTCCCGACGACGCGGGAGCGAACGGGTGGCGAAATTCGGTGATGGCGGCGACCTGCTGAAGTGTTCCTTCTGCGGGAAGTCACAGAAGCAGGTGAAGAAGCTCATCGCGGGGCCGGGCGTCTACATCTGCGATGAATGCATCGACCTCTGCAACGAGATCATCGAGGAGGAGCTCTCCGAAACCACAGAGCTCAAGCTCGAAGAGCTGCCCAAGCCGAAAGAGATCTACGACTTCCTGAACGAGTACGTCATCGGGCAGGACCACGCCAAGCGGATCCTGTCGGTCGCCGTCTACAACCACTACAAGCGCATCCAGGTCGGCGCGCATCAATCCAACGATGTCGAACTGGCGAAGTCGAACATCCTGCTGCTCGGGCCAACCGGCTGTGGCAAGACGTTGCTGGCGCAGACGCTGGCCAAGATGCTCAACGTCCCCTTCGCGATCGCTGATGCAACCGCGCTCACCGAGGCCGGCTACGTCGGCGAGGACGTTGAGAACATCTTGCTGAAGCTGATCCAGGCCGCCGACTACGACGTCAAGAAGGCCGAGACCGGCATCATCTACATCGATGAGGTCGACAAGATCGCGCGCAAGAGCGAGAACCCCTCGATCACGCGCGACGTGTCCGGCGAGGGTGTGCAACAGGCGCTGCTGAAGATCCTTGAGGGGACGACCGCCTCGGTCCCACCTCAGGGTGGTCGCAAGCATCCGCATCAGGAGTTCATCCAGATCGACACGACCAACGTGCTGTTCATCTGTGGCGGCGCGTTCGCCGGCCTCGAACAGATCATCGAAGGCCGGGTCGGGAAGAAGGGGATCGGCTTCGGCGCGGACGTGCGCAAGTACGAAGAGAAGCAGTTGGGCGAGATCCTGGTTCAGGTCATGCCCGAGGATCTGCTTAAGTTCGGGCTGATCCCCGAGTTCGTCGGCCGCCTGCCGGTGGTGACCTCGGTTCACAACCTGGACACGAATGCGCTCGTCGACATCCTGACGACACCGAAGAACGCGCTCGTCAAGCAGTACACGAAGTTCTTCGAGTTCGACGGCGTCGAGCTGGAGTTCGAGCAGGATGCCCTGGTCGAGGTCTCCGAGCAAGCGATGAAGCGCGGCACGGGCGCGCGCGGCTTGCGCGCGATCATGGAGGAGGTCCTGCTGCCGGTCATGTACGACCTTCCGAGCCGCACAGATGTCTCCAAGTGCGTGATCAACCGCGAGGTCGTCCTCAAGAACGCGGCACCGACGCTGGTCCCCAAGACCGAGGAAGCGCCGGCCAAGCAGCGTCGCGAACGCAGCGCCTGAGCGCGTAGCGCGGATCCGGTCTCCCTGCCGCGAGCTAGATCGATGAGTCGCTCGTCTGCGCGGCTTTCGCGCGCAGCCGCTCTATGCGGCGCAGGAACATAGTGGGACCGTCGAGCTGCTCGCCGTCGCCGCCGAAAACTTTCCGTGGGTCCGGCCGCGGGGCCGGTGACGGAGGCGGTGCCGAGGCCGCGGATCCTGCCGCCTGCGCGGCAGCCTTGCTCTGCCGCTCGAAGCGCTCCTTCGCGTCATGCTCGGCGTTCTGCCAGCGCCGGAACCTCTCCTCACGGATCATGTCCTCGCGCTGACGTTTGATCGAGTACGCGGATGCGACCGGGTCGGGCTTGGGCTGCATCGAACGCGGTCCGATCTGCCCGTAGGCGAGGTTCAGGTCGCTCATCTTTCGCTGGGCGAGTCGCTGGATCCCCGGAGGGGCGGCCGCGAACCGGTCCGGGTGATGCAGGCGGGCGAGTCGCCGATACGCGGCCCGGATCTGGTCGGCCGTCGCGTTGTTCGTCACGCCGAGGATCGAGTACGGATCGTCCATCCGAGCACTCCTCATGCACAAGGTGCGGTCTCTTGGATGGACGGCCATCCGACGCCGCGACTTAAGCCCACGATACTGAAGCACGACAAAGATCCCAGGAGGAAGGTCGGCGCAAAAGCCGCAAGCCGGAGGATCCGCCCGCTGCTACTATCGAGGCGCGGTGAATGCTCGCGTGGCGGTATCCGGCGGTCCCGGAGGGGCCGGCTGAGGCGCGCGCGCGACAGACGGTAGGCTTCCCGGGACCCCAACAGGGTCCCGGTTTCGTTTCCTGAGGGGGGCACCACCAGTGGCCAAGGAACTGCCGAAGGCATACGACCCGAAGGCCGTCGAAGATCGGCTCTACGCCCGATGGGAGGCTGAGGGCATCTTCGCCCCGGCCGGGGAGGGCGAGCCGTTCTCGATCGTGCTGCCTCCGCCGAACGTGACGGGATCCCTGCACATGGGTCACGCGCTGGAGCACTCCCTGATCGATGCGATCATCCGCCGGCGCCGCATGCAGGGACGGAGCACGCTGTGGCTCCCCGGGACGGATCATGCCGGCATCGCCACGCAGACCGTGGTCGAGCGCGAGTTGGCCAAGGAGAACAAGACGCGGCACGACCTTGGGCGCGAAGCCTTCCTTGAGCGCGTGTGGGCCTGGAAGGAGCGCTCGGGTGGGCGCATCACCACTCAGATGCGACGGCTCGGCGATTCGGTGGACTGGTCGCGCGAGGCCTTCACCATGGACGAGCAGCGTTCGCGTGCCGTGCGCACGGTGTTCGTGCGCCTTTACGACCAAGGGCTGATCTATCGCGGGAATCGCATCATCAATTGGTGCCCCCGCTGCCGTACCGCGCTGTCCGACATCGAGGTGGAGCACCATGACACCGAGGGTGAGCTGGTGGAGCTGCGATATCCGCTGGCCGACGGCAGCGGCTACGTGACCGTGGCGACGACGCGGGTGGAAACCATGCTCGGCGATACCGGCGTGGTGGTGCACCCAGACGACGAGCGGTACAAGCACCTCATCGGACGCAAGGCGATCCTGCCGCTGCTCGACCGGGAATTGACGATCGTGGCGGACCCTGCGATCGAGATGGAGTTCGGCACCGGCGCGCTCAAGCTGACGCCGGCACACGATGTCGTGGACTTCGAGATCGCCGAACGGACCAACATGCCGGCGATCAACATCCTCAACGAAGACGCCACGCTGAACGAGAACGCGGGGGCTTTCGCCGGCATGGACCGCCACGAGGCCCGCAAGGCCGTCCTGGAAGCGCTGCGCGAGAAGGGGCTGGTGGGCAAAGAGGAACGGCCGTTCATGCACGCGGTGGGCCATTGCCAGCGCTGTGGCACCGAAGTGGAACCCTGGCTGTCCGAGCAGTGGTTCGTGAACGTGACGCCTCTTGCCGAGAAGGCCATGGCGGCGGTGCGTGAGGGACGCACGCGATTCGTGCCGACGCGCTACGAGCGCAACTACTTCGATTGGATGGAGAACCTGCGCGACTGGTGTATCTCGAGGCAGCTCTGGTGGGGTCATCGGATCCCCGTGTGGACGTGCGAGAACGGTCATCTGGCGGCCTATCTCGAGGATCCCCAAGCGTGCGGGGAGTGCGGCGCCGGGAAGCTCGAGCAGGATCCGGATGTGCTCGACACGTGGTTCTCGAGCGCGTTGTGGCCGTTCTCCACGCTCGGCTGGCCGGAGATGACCGAGGACCTTCGCACGTTCTACCCGACTTCGGTGTTGGTGACTGGCTACGACATCATCACGTTCTGGGTGTCGCGGATGCTGATGATGGGCTGCTGGTTCATGGGCGATGCGCCGTTCCGCGAGGCGGTGGCGGACGCGGCGCCGTTCTTCGACGTGCACATCCACGGGATGGTGCGTGACTTCCGCGGGAAGAAGATGTCTAAGTCCTTCGGCAACGCGATCGACCCGCTCGAGATGATCGACAAGTACGGCGCCGACGCGCTACGTCTGACGTTGCTACGCGGCGCGACCCTCGGTTCGGACGTACCGCTTGACGAGAAATGGATCGAGGGTGACCGCAACTTCGCGAACAAGCTGTGGAACATCTCGCGGTTCGTACTGATGAACGCCGGCGAGAGCAGTGAGGTCCCCCCGCCGGGGCGTCGCACCCTGGCCGACCGCTGGATCCTGTCGCGGCTGGACGCGATAACGCGGGAGACCGATGAGGCGATGGAGGCGTACGATTTCGCGCGCGCAGCGCAGACGTTGCGCGGGTTCTGCTGGAGCGAGTTCGCCGATTGGTACGTGGAATGGTCCAAGGGCCGCCTCTACGACGGCACCGAGCAGGAGCGGAACGATCAGGCCTCGGTGCTGGTCTGGGTGCTCGAGCGAACCCTGCGGCTCCTGCACCCGATCATGCCGTTCGTGACCGAGGAGCTGTGGCAGGGGCTGACCGAGCGCGAGACGATCACGCGCGGTCCGTGGCCGGTGGCGTCGGGGGACGCCGATGCCGGCGCCGAGCGCGACATGGCGTTCCTACAGCGCGTTATCGGGGCCCTTCGGCGCTTCCGCGCCGACCACGGCATCGAGCCGAAGATGCGGCCTGCCGCGACCGCGGTGGTGCCGGACGCCGCGGCGAGGGAGCTGCTCGCCGCGGAGAAGGACCAGGTCTGCAAACTCGGATCGTGGGGCGACCTGTCGCTTGCGTCGTCCGCGGATGAGGGAGCCGGCGAGGCGCGTCTGGTGATCGAAGGCGCCACGATACACGTGCCGCTCGCCGGGCTGGTGGACATCGACGCCGAGCGCAGGCGCCTCGAGAAGGAACGCGCGAGGCGCGTGGCGGAGGTGTCTCGCATCGAGTCCAAGCTTGCCGATGCCAGCTTCACCGAACGCGCGCCCGAACAGGTCGTGGAGACCCAGCGCGAGCGGCTGGCGCGCGAGCGCGAGGCGATCGAGCACCTCGCTCAGGCGCTGCGTGATCTCGGATGAACTACGTCGACGCCGTCGCGGCGCTGGAGCGCCGATCCAACTACGAGCGCAGCGGCCGGCTTACGTCACCGACCCTGGAGCGCATCGAGACGCTGGTGGACCTGTTGGCGCATCCGCAACGGGGATATCAGGTGATCCACATCACCGGGACGGTCGGAAAGACCACGACGGCGCGCGCTGCTTCCGAGGTGCTGCGCGCCGCCGGTCTCGCGGTCGGCACGTACACCTCGCCGCACGTTGAGAGCGTGCGCGAGCGGTTCGCCTACGACGGGCGCGAGATCACCGAGGACGAGTTCGCCGATGCGTGGGAGGAACTGACGCCTTACCTCGAGCTGCTCGATCCGAAAGGCGAACAGCCGATCACTTGGTTCGAGGCGACGACGGCGCTGGCGTTCTCGTGGTTCGCCGAGCGAGCGGTCGACGTTGCCGTGATCGAGGTCGGGATGGGCGGGACGTGGGACGCGACCAACGTGGTTGAGTCCTCGGTCGCGGTGTTCACCCCCATCGGGGTCGATCACGCGGACGTGCTCGGGGCTATCCCGACCGAGATCGCGACCGAGAAGGTGGGCATCATCAAGCCCGGCGCGATCGTGTATACGGCGGCGCAGGATCAAGACGTCGCCGATGTGCTGCGCGCGCGCAGCGCCGAGCTCGGTGCCGAGATCCGCGCAGAAGGCCTCTCGTTCGGCGTGGAGGAAGCGCGGCTGGCGCTCGGGGGTCAGCAGGTCACCGCCCGGCTCGGACATGACCGCTATCCGAACCTGTTCCTCCCGATGTTCGGCGAGCACACCGCACGTGATGCCGTGCTGGGCGCGGCGGCGGCGCGCGCGCTCCTCGGCGAGAGCGCGCTCGAGCACGAGGTGCTCGCCGAAGCGTTCGGGGCACTGCATCTTCCCGGACGCATGGAGGTCATGCAGCGGAATCCGATGGTCGTGCTGGACGGCGCGCACAACGCGCCGTCGGCGGTGGCACTGGCCGAGGCGATGCCGGACAGCTTCACATGGGACCGTTTGCTGCTGGTCGTTGGGGTCATGGCCGACAAGGATGTTGAGGCCGTCGTCGGGCCGCTCGCCGCGATCGCCGACGAGGTGATCGCGACGGCGAGCTCGTCCCCGCGCGCTGCCGATCCCGAGCGTGTCGCGCTGGCCGCGCGCGCGGCGGGGGCCGACCCTATCGTGGCCCCGGATGTCGCAGGCGCGCTCTCGCGCGCGCTCGAGCGCGCGACCGAGCGCGACTGCGTCCTGGTCACCGGCTCGATCTACGTGGTCGGCGAGGCGCGCGAGCGCTTCGCCGACCTACCACGCTGACGCACCGGTGCCGGGGACCCTGCCGGCGACCGCTTCCTTTGTTAGGCGCTCGCGGCGGCCGATGCGTGCTCGTGTTCCAGCAGCCATCGCTTGACCGGGACGCCGTACCCGTAGTTCCCGACGTCCCCTCCCGAGCGCACGACCCGGTGGCACGGCACAATCAGCGCCACCTTGTTGATCGCGCACGCCGTGCCGGCTGCGCGCGCCGCGCGCGGACTGCCGGCGCGCGCAGCCAGTTCGCCGTAGGCCACGGGCTCGCCCGCCGTGACACCGCGCAACGCTTCCCACATCCGTTGGCGCAGCGGTGTGCCCGGCTGGCGTACCGGGAGATGGTCGAGCGCATCCACGGTGCCCCCGAAGTATTTCCCGAGCGCGTCGGCGAGCCACGGGAGCGGGGCCGAGGCCGCGCGCTGCTCGCGCAGGCCAGTTTCGAGACGTGAGACGAGTTCATCGATCCCCCGGAACCCGCCGCCGACCACGACGTCGTCGTGAACCAGCGCTGAGAAGTCGCCCGTCGGTGTCGTGAGGACAAGCGTGCCGATCATCGTTTCTCCTTCCCTCCGTTGAGTGAGGCCCACAGGTGCACGGTCGCATAGCCGCGCCACGGGCGCCACGCCTCGGCGCGCGCGGTGGCGGCGCGCGCGCTGCTCGCATGGCCGTTGCCGTTCAGCGCGTGACGCAGGCCGAGGTCGCCGGCAGGGAATGCGTCGGGATCCCGCAGTGCGCGCATCCCGACGTACGCGGCGGTCCAGGGTCCGATGCCCGGTAGCGCGAGCAGCGCGGCCTCCACCGCGGGGGGATCTGCCGATCCATCGAGCCGGATCTCGCCGGAGGCGACCGCTTCGGCGAGCGCGCGGACCGCCTCCGCGCGTGCCGCCGGAACTCCAAGGCCGCCGAGGTTCGCGTTGGCTACCGTGCCGGGCGCGGGAAACAGCGTCCCGAGCGAGGCGTCGCGTGCCGGAAGCGGCGTGCCGCAGATCGAGACCAGACGTCCTGCCAGCGTGCTCGCCGCGGCGACCGACACTTGCTGGCCGAGCACGGCGCGCACCGCCAGCTCGAACCCGTCGAACGCGCCGGGCAGCCGCAACCCCGGCAGGCGTCGCACCAGTGGCGCGAGCAGCTCGTCCCGCCGCAGCACCCGCGCGACCTCGTGCGGCGCGGCGTCCAGATCCAGCAGGCGGCGCGCGCGCTGCACCAGCGTGGTCAGCTCGCCGACCTCTTCAGCGTGCACGCGCAGCAACACGGCGTCCTTTGCGACGTCGGGTCGCAACTCGAGCACGCCTGCGCCGTCGCCGACCTGCACGGTGCGGCGGTAGGCACCAGCGCGAACCTCCTCGACGCCGGGGATCGCGCGGGCGGCCAGATATGCGAGCATCTGGTCCCACGCGTACGGCGGCCGGTACCGCAGCAAGAGCTGCATCCCGGGCGCTCGCCCGGCGGTCCCGTCGGCACGTAGCTCTCGCGGCGTCCGTCGATAGATCGCACGGATCGTGTCGTTGAACGAACGAACGCTTGCGAATCCGGACGCGAAGGCGATCTCGGCCATGGTCAGGCTCGTCTGATCGAGCAGCTGGCGCGCTAGCCGCGCGCGCCGCGATCGCGCCAGCGCGATCGGCGGCGCGCCCACCTCCTCGACGAAGAGCCGATGCAGGTGTCGTGGACCGACCGCCAAGCGCGAGGCGAGGCCGACGACACCTTCTCGATCGACCACGCCGTCGGCGATCAGCCGCAGGCCACGTCCGACCAGGTCGGCCCGCACATCCCACTCGGGCGAGTCAGGGCTCGCCTCGGGACGGCAGCGCCGGCACGGCCGGAACCCTGCCAGCTCTGCTGCCGCGGCGTGGGTGTAGAAGCGGCAGTGCTCGGGCTTCGGGGTTCTCGCGGGGCAGATGGGCCGGCAGTAGATACCGGTGGAGGTGACGCCGGTGAAGAACCGGCCGTCGAAGCGCCGGTCGCGGCTGCGCACCGCCTGGTAGCGCGCCTCGAACTCTCCCATGCCGCCGTTATAGCCGCTGCCGGGCCCCCGTGTCTGGCAAGAATCGGACCTGGTCGCCCGGCCGGGGGCTGGCGACCTTGCGTCGGAGAACGTGTGCGTGTGCAACCCGGGTTGCACACGCACACGATCGTCTACGCCATCTTCCCACCGCGCGTCGATCCGGCGGATCGACCGGATGCAGCCGTTCCGGACGGACCGGGCACGCGACAGTGGGCGCCGCGCGCGCATCCCGTACACTGGCGCCCGCACCGCACCGCCCTTCGGTGAACAAGGAGATCCCATGCAACGCACGCTCGTCCTGATCAAGCCCGACGGTGTCCGCCGGCGCCTGGCCGGCGAGGTGATCCGCCGTCTGGAGAACAAGATGCTCGACATCGTCGCCGTGCGGATGCTCACCGTCGACGAGGATCTCGCGAAGCGTCACTACGAGGAACACGTAGACAAGCCGTTCTTCGGGGAGCTGCTCGCGTTCATCACATCCGGCCCGGTGATCGCGATGGCGGTGGAGGGCGACGAGGCGGTGAGCGTCGTGCGTCAGATGATGGGCACGACCGACCCCAAGAAGGCCGCGCCGGGCACGATCCGCGGCGACTACGCGATCATCGTCACCGAGAACCTCGTGCATGGCTCGGACTCGCCCGACTCGGCTGCGCGTGAGCTCGGCCTGTTCTTCCCCGACCTGAGGTGACCGCGGGACCGCGGGTGCGCGACTACGCGCCCGCGGACCGGCCACGCGAGCGGCTGCGCACGCTCGGCCCGTCGGCGCTCAGCGACGCTGAGGTCCTGTCGCTGATCCTGGGAACCGGTGGCCGCGACGGCGTGCTCAGCCTGGCCGCCCGCGTGCTCGCCGCGGTCGGTGGACCCGGTGGCCTCGCGCGCGCGTCCGAACGCGAGCTCGCGCGTGTCCCGGGCATCGGTCCCGCCAAGGCGGCCGAAGTCGTCGCCGCGCTAGAGCTCGGTCGTCGAGCAGCGCGCGGCCTCGCCGCCGAGCGCCCCCAGATCTTCCACCCCGCCGACGCTGCCGCGCTGCTGATGCCGCGGCTCGCGCACCTGGATCGCGAGGAGTCGATGGTGCTCGTGCTCGACCGACGGCACCGCGTGCTTCGCGAGGCCTCGGTTGGGATCGGCGGCGTCGCGCACGCGCCCATGGAGGCGCGGGAGGTGCTCGCGGCCGCGCTGCGCGAGCCTGGCGCGGCTGCGGTTCTGGTCGCGCACAACCATCCCAGCGGCGAGGCGACCCCGAGTCCCGACGACGTCGCGGTGACCAGACGCCTGGCGCGCGCGGCCGAACTGGTCGGACTGGAGTTCGTGGACCACCTGATAGTGGCCGCTCGTGGCTGGTGCAGCCTCGTCGAGGCCGGCGCGCTGACGTAGCCGCCTCTACTTCGAGCGCTTCTGGGCCGCTAGCGGCTTCTGGGCTCTAGATGCCCAGCGGACGGAACAACGGCCAGGCCTCGCCGATCGGCGCGTACGCCGCGACCACGGGCACGGTGCCCGGCGAAGCCGCGTAGGTGAGGCCGAGGCCACTCCAGGTCCAGGTCCACGCGCCTTGAGCGCCGGCGAACGCAGGCCGTCCGGAGGTTAGGCCGCCGACGCCGGCCTCGGTCGAGCGGAACGAGCCGCCGGAACCGTCGGGCGCGCGCCAGGAACCGCTGCACGCCATGCAGTACCCCGAGGTGACGAACCCTCCAACGAGCCCGTCTTGCACCTGGCGATGGTGTCTGCTGTTCGAGCCGACCGCGGCCGGGCCCGCCGATGCGGCGATGCCCTCATCGGCGGGTCCGGCCGCCGAGACCGATGCGGCACCGTCCCCAGTCAGCGTCCACGAGCTCAGCGAGCCTGACGTTGCGGAAACCTCGTCGACGGTCAAGTCCTCGAAGGTCATCCCGGGGGCGAAGACGAGCACCGTGACGCGCTCGAGCGGGCGAAGGACGTCGTACAGGAGTGTGCTGGACACCATCAGCTCGCGTTCTCCTGAGCCGGGGATCACCGTGACGTCCAAACCCCCCGCCGCATCGGTGCTGGTGAGTCGAACGGCTCCCGACCCAGCCGGGATGACGTCCACGAGGCTCGAGGAGCGATCGGATACGCCGAAGCCGACGAGAGCTGGATCCTCACCGCTGATGCGTGCGGAGCTTGAGATGCGCACGATCAACTCGTCGGCGCCCGACGCTCCGGCGGTGACCGCCACGACGATCCAGTTCGGGTTGGAGGTGGCTTCCGACGCCATCGTGCCGGTCAACGCGACGAGGAGGGTGGCGGCGACGGCGAGACGATGGTGCAACGCGAACCCCTCCCTTTGAGCTGGTGAAGGTGAGGTTCGACACAGTTTCTCCGGTTCCTACAGAGAAGGATGCTATGTTCTTTTTTGCCGTTTTGTCGGCAGGATTTCTACCAGCGGGCGACCGCGCCCGGGTCCCTGCCGCCGTGCCCGGCGTCGAGCACGATGGAGATCGCCGGAGTGGTCACCTGCAGGATGGCCGGGGTTCCTTCTCCCCACGCGCCATCGGCGGCGCGCACGACCGGCCGGACGAGGTAGGTGTAGGTTTTCGCGGGACCGGCCCACGGGTCGAGGAACCGCATCTGAGGACCGGTCGCGTCGATCGGGTCGCCGCCCGGTGCCCGGCGCAGCGCGATCAACCGCCCGTCGCGATAGATCCGGTAGTACTCAGCGAGCGGGCTGGTCACCCAGGTCAACCTGACCCGGCGGCTGTTGACCGCCTCTCCCCGCGGATCAAGCGGCGGTGGCAGCGGCATCGGCACCGTGACGCCGGGATCGAGGTTCGGCGGCGTCGCTCCCGTGATCCGACTCTGCCACGCCAGGATGCCCCCCGCGATCGACGATGCGATGCGCGCGCGGAACGACCTGCTCGCGCCCAGGGCCTTTCCTTCGCTGGGGTTCGTCACGAAAGCGCCCTCGACCAGCACGGAGGTCATGCGGGTTCGGCGGAGCTGGTAGTAGTAGTCCCCGTGATCACCACGGCGAGTGAGAAGGACGTTGCGCCGGTGGGAGCCGAATCTGTCGGCGAAGGCCCTTTGGATCTCGCGGCCGAGAACGCCCGAGCCGTCGCGCCGGATCGAGCGGTAGATCTCGGTCCCCGAGACCCTGCGGTTGCGGTTGGCGTTGTTGTGGATCGACACGAACGCATCCACGCGCTTGCGGTTCGCGAGGCCGGTCCGATCGCTCGGCCGCAAGGTCTTGTCGGTTGACCTGGTCAGATACACGGTCAAGCCGGCTTCTCGCAGCTCACGGGCGACGCGAAGCGTGATATCGAGGTTGGCCTTCTTCTCGAGCACGCGGACGGCGGCGTCGGCCTGGGTCACCGACGCGAGCGCCGCGAACACCACCACGATCGCCAGCAGCCGGCGTGCGGGCGCGCGCCTCGGTCCCACCATCGGTGCCATCTCCCCCTGCTTCGAGCCGGCCGGCACCCATCCTGCCTGCTCCGAGGCCTTTTTGTCGAGAGTTGCCCCGATGCTAGAATCGCCGCCGACCTACCCGGATCCGAGGGTCCCCTCGGACCGCCCGAACGGAAAGCCTTTCCCTGATGTCTAACAGCCCGTTCCAGCTGATCGGCCGCGATATGGCCGTCGACCTCGGAACCGCGAACACGCTTGTCTACGTTCGCGGCCGCGGGGTCGTCCTCAACGAGCCGTCGGTGGTCTCGATCAATACCAAGAACGGCGCGATCCTGGCGGTGGGCTCCGAGGCCAAGCGCATGATCGGGCGGACCCCGGGGCACATCCACGCGATCAGGCCCCTCCGAGACGGGGTTATCGCCGATTTCGACGTGACCGAGAAGATGCTGCGCTACTTCATCCAGAAGGTGCATCGGCGTCGGTGGCTGGCCAAGCCCAGGGTGGTCGTGGCCGTGCCGAGCGGCATCACCTCGGTCGAGCAGCGCGCCGTTGAGGAGGCGGTCTACGCGGCCGGCGCTCGGAGCGCGCACATCATCGAGGAACCGATGGCGGCGGCGATCGGGGCCGGCATGCCTATCCACGAGCCGACGGGGAACATGATCGTGGACATCGGCGGCGGGACCACAGAGGTGGCGATCATCTCGCTCGGCGGGATCGTCGTGTCGGAATCGGTCCGCGTCGCCGGCGACGAGTTGGACGACGCGATCGTGCAGTACATCAAGAAGGAATACTCGCTGCTGCTCGGCGAGCGAACCGCGGAAGAGATCAAGATGGCGATCGGTTCGGCGTTCCCGATACCCGACGAGCCCCACGCCGAGATCCGTGGGCGGGACCTGGTGACCGGATTGCCGAAGACGATCATCGTTAGCGCCGATGAGATCCGGCGCGGGATCGAGGAGCCGGTCAACCAGATCATCGATGCGGTCAAGAACACGCTTGACAGGACCCCACCCGAGCTTGCCGCGGACGTGATGGACAAGGGGATCGTGCTGACCGGGGGCGGCGCCCTTCTGAAGGGCCTCGACGAGCGGCTCAAGCACGAAACCGGGATGCCGGTCCATATCTCCGAGGCGCCGCTGTCATGCGTGGCGACCGGCTCGGGGAAGTGCCTGGAGGAGTTCGAAGCGCTTCGACGTGTGCTGATCTCGTCGACGCGACATTAGCGAAGGCTTGAGGTAGCTCGCCGCGCGCGCCCGGGTGGGTGCGCTGGCTGAGCCCGATACGGGGCTCGCGCCGCAGGCGCGGCCCCCGGAAGGAGGCGTCGAGGCAGGCCTGAGGTCTGCCGGTTCATGATCAGGATGTTTGATCGCCAGCGGCGTCTTCGCCTGCTGCTGCTCACGTTCGTGCTCGCCTCGATCACGATCGTCACCATCGATTTCCGGACCCACGGCGACGGGCCCTTGGATCGGCTGGGGCGCGTCGCGATGACCGTGATCGGCCCGCTTCAGGAAGGCCTGTCGACCATCTTCCGGCCGGTCGGGAACTTCTTCGGCGGCATCGGCCGCATCGGATCACTGCAGGCCGACATCGAGCTGCTCGAGCGGGAGAACGCGGAGCTGCGCGCGCAGCAGGAGGCGGTCGAGGACATCACCCGGGAGAACGCATCGCTACGCCGGCTGCTGGTCTTGCGTGATCGGTTCAACCTTCGGACCGCGCCGGCGCAGGTCATCGGGGTCAGCCCCTCCAACTTCGAGCGCGTCGTGTTCATCAATCGCGGCAGCGCCGACGGGGTGCGCAAGGACATGCCGGTGCTGGCCGGCGAGGGGCTCGCCGGCCGGGTGGTCGAGGTCGGTGAGACGACCTCGAAGGTGCTGCTGGTCGTTGACCGTGCGAGCGCCGTCGCGGCCCGTCTCGCCTCCAACGGCAAGACCGGGATCCTGGAGGGGACGGGGGGCGCGACGGTTCGTTTCGAGCTGCTCGATCCGGAAGCCGAGGTCGAGGTGGGCGACCGGGTGCTGACCAGCGGCTACGACGGTGGCGTCTTCCCGCCTGGGCTGCCGCTCGGCACGGTCGTCGACGCTCCGCCACCGCACTCGGCCCTGTCGCGAGTGGTCACCGTACAGCCGTTCGTCGACTTCTCGAGCCTGGACTACGTGCTGCTCGTCACCAGCGAGGAGCGTGGAGGATGATCTGGCGGCGCGCGCTGATGCTGGTCGTGCTCGGGATCACCGGGCTCGCGTTGGAGACCTCGATCTTCGGCGAGATGACGCTCTACGGCACCAAGCCCCAGCTGCTGCTGCTGGTGACCGTGGCCATCGCGCTGAGCGAGGGGCCGCTGCTGGGCATGACCGCCGGTTTCACCTTCGGGTTGCTGACCGACATGGTGCTCGGCCTGCCTGCGGGAGTGACCGCGCTGACGTACACGCTGGCCGGGTACGTGGTCGGCCGCATCCGCATGCAGATGCAGGCGCCGAGCGCGTGGATGCCCATCGGGATGATCGCCTTCGCCACGCTGGCGGCGATGCTGTTCTACGGCGCCTTCAGTTTGGTCCTCGGGCAGGAGTCGCTGCCGCCGAGCCGGGTGCTGCGCCACGCGGTGCAGGGCGCCCTCTACAACGGGCTGCTCACGCCGTTCCTCTATCCGTTAGTGCGCGGGCTCGGCGCGCGCCTGCGGCCGCGCGCCGCAGAGGTGCTCGGCCGATGATCAACACCCTCGAGGACCGCGTTCGGCTGCGGGCGACGATCGTGGGGATCGTGATCCTGACCATGATCGGGGTACTGATCGCGCGCCTGTGGTTCCTGCAGGTGCTCGCCGGTGAGGAATTCGCGGCCAAGGCCGAGTCCAACTCGGTCCGGATCGTCTCGATCGAGGCGCCGCGCGGGCGCATCCTCGACCGGCGCGGACGCGTGCTGGTCAAGAACCGCCCCGCGCTGGCGATCGGTATCCGCAAGGACGACCTCCCCGACGACGAGGCCGAGGCGCTCGAGGTCAAGCGGCGGCTCGCCCGGCTGCTCGGCATCACGGTCCGGGATATCAACCGCACGCTCGCCGACAAGCGAGTATCCCCGTACAAGGCGGCGGTCATCGCGTCGGACGTGTCCGAGGAGTCGCTGTTCGAGGTCAAGGAGCGTCGAGACCTGTATCCCGGCGTCGAGACCCTCACTTTGCCGGTGCGCACCTATCCGCTCGGCTCGCTGGCGGCGCACATCCTGGGATACGTCGGCGAAACCACCGAGGAGGAGATCAAGACGCTCGACGCCTACCGCCTCGGTGACCGGATCGGGCGAACCGGCGTCGAACGCACCTACGAGCAGTGGCTGCGCGGCGAGCCTGGGCTCCAGAAGCTGGAGGTGGATGCGACCGGACGCGTGCTGCGTGAACGTCTGCTGGGCAGCCGGCCGGCGCAGCCGGGATCAGACGTCTACCTGTCGCTCGACGCGCGGTTGCAGCGCATCGCGGAGGGCGCGCTCACGGAAGGGATCGAGCGCGCGCGGGGCCAGACGTTCCACAGCACCGGGGAATCGTTCAAGGCCCCGGCCGCGGCGACGGTCGTGCTCGACGCTCGGACCGGAGAGATCGTCGCGATGGCGAGCTTCCCGACGTTCGACATCCGGCAGTTCGTCGGCGGCGTGACCGACCGGTACTGGAGCTTCCTCAACGACGAACGTAACAGGTACCCGCTGCTGAACCGCGCGATCCAGTCGTCATATCCGCCGGGCTCGACGTACAAGCCGGTGCTCGCGACGGCGGCGCTTGCGACCGGCGCCGCGTCACCCGGCGGCGGATACCCGTGCAAGACGCAGTTCCGTTTCGGCGACACGGTCTTCCGTAACTGGCAGCCACGTGATGCGACCATCAGCCTTGCGCAGTCGATCATCGAGTCATGCGACACCGTCTATTACAACTTCGCGCGTAACTGGTGGCTGCGGGAACAGAGCCAGATCGCGGCCGGCAAGAAGCCTTCCGAGACGATGCAGAGCTGGTCCCGCCGGTTCGGGCTCGGCGCGAAGACCGGGATCGATCTGCCGCAGGAGACCGCGGGACGCATCCCCGACCGCTCCTGGCGTCGCCAAACGTGGGAGGCGAACAAGGACTCGTACTGCAAGACCTACCGGCGCACGCGCTCGGCGCTGTTCGAGGATCTGTGCGAGCGCGGGTTCCTGTGGCGTGGCGGTGATGCGGTCAACATGTCGATCGGGCAGGGCGACGTGTTGGCGACCCCGTTGCAGATGGCCGTGGCCTACGCCGCGATCGCCAACGGCGGCAAGGTCCTGCAGCCACACGTAGGCCTGAAGGTCGTCTCGCCCGCCGGGGATACGGTCGAGGAGATCGAGACCACGGTCGTCCGTCGGATCAAGGCGCCGGGAGACGACATCAAGTACGTCCAGCGCGCGCTCAGGCAGGTGCCCGAGCGCGGAACCGCGCAATTCCCATTCCGCGGCTGGCCGTTCGACGAGATCCCGATGGCCGCGAAGACCGGGTCCTCCGAGATCGCCGGGAAGCAGCCCTACTCATGGTTCGCCGCGTACGGTCCCGCGAACGACCCCCGGTACGTCGCGGTCGCCGTCGTGGAGGAAGCAGGTTTCGGCAGCCAGGTCGCCGGCCCGATCGTTCGCCGGCTGTTCGACGAGCTGTTCGACCAGCCCCCGCTTCCCATCGTCTACGGCACTTCGAGGAGCGACTGATGGAGTTCGGTCGGGTCGAGCGGATCGGGCGCGAGCACGTTCCCGGCGTGCTGTCGCAGAAAGCGCCGATCCGCCACCTGGATCTCTCGCTGGTGCTAACCGCCGGCGCGATCACGGCGTTCGGATGTCTGATGGTGTGGAGCGCCTCGCACGCGCGCCTCGAGGCCGAAGGGCTATCGGGCCGGTTCCTGTTCGACCGCCAGGTGGTGTTCTCTCTCGTGGGATTCGGGGCCATGATCGCCACCGCCGCGTTCAGCTACCGGCGCTTGAAGGCATGGGGGCCGCTCGTCTACGTGGCGGGGATCGCCCTGCTGGCGGCCGTGCTGACCTCGTTCGGCTCGTCGTCGGCCGGCGCGCAGCGCTGGATCGACATCGGCTTCTTGCAGTTCCAGCCCTCGGAATTCGCCAAGCTGGGCGTGTTGGTGGTGGTGGCATTGATCCTTGGCGAGCAGCGCGGCGACCCGGGAGCCGTTCACATCCTGAGCGCCGTCGCGCTGACGACGCTGCCGGCGATCCTGATCTATCTGCAGCCCGACCTCGGTACCCTTTTGGCGTTCGTCGCGATACTGACGGCCCAGCTCGTCCTGGCGGGGACGCGCGCGCGCGTCCTGCTGCTGCTCGTCGTGCTCGGGGTCGTGGCGGTCATCGGCGTCCTTCATCTCGGGCTACTGCAGGACTACCAGCTCGCTCGCCTGACCGGGTTCCTCGATCCGACGGCGGATCCGCAACGGACCGGCTACAACCTGAACCAGGCGATGATCGCCGTCGGCTCCGGCCAGATGATGGGCAAGGGCCTGTTCACCGGATCGCAGACCAATCTCGACTTCGTCCCCGAGGTCCACACCGACTTCATCTTCACCGCCATCGGGGAAGAGCTGGGCTTCATCGGCGCCGTCGTGCTGCTCGCGCTGTTCACGATCCTGCTGTGGCGCGGGCTGCGCATCGCGATGATGTCCAAAGACCTGTTCGGGACGCTGCTCGCCGGCGGTGTGGTGGCGATGCTGGCGTTCCAGATGTTCATCAATATCGGCATGACGATCGGCGTGTCGCCGATCACCGGGATCCCTCTGCCGTTCGTGTCCTACGGCGGCTCGTCGATGCTCACCACCTGGGTGGCGACGGGGATCCTGCTCAACGTGCACATGCGCCGCTTGTAGGCGCGGGAAGGAAGGAAGACGTGGAGAACGACAACGAGATCCGGCCCGAGGCGCCGCCGGCGCCGGCTGGCGAGAGTGCCGCGCCGGCCGGTGAGAGTGCCGCTCCGGCCGCCGAGGTGAGTGAGCCTCGCGGGGATGACGCAGGTGAAGGGAGCAACGCCGGCCCGGCTCTGGGCCCGGACGGACTGCCGCGTAAGCGGCGCCGCCGCGGCAAGAGGGGCGGCAAGCGTCACCGGAAGAAGACGCCGGGGGTATCGACGGGTGAAGCTGCACCGAACGGCGACGAGCCCGGTGAGCCCGGTGAGACCGCTGTGACCGCGCCGGACGACTCCGGGGCAGAGGTGAAGAAGGCTCCGGCGCGCGCCCGTCAGCCGCAACGCCGGCGCCAGCCCGCGCGCGCGCCCGCCCGAAAGGCCGAGAAGCCCGATGAGGAGGTTGAAGCGGGGACACCCGCGGAGCCGAGCGACGAGAAGCCCGCGAGCAGGGGGAGGACTCGCGAGGCAGCCTCCGCCGAGGCGGGTGCCGGCGAGGCGGGTGCCGACGAAGCAGCCACGGATGAGGGGGGTGCCGACGAGGCGGGCGCAGATGGCGCGCCGCGCAAGCGCCGCCGCCGGGGCAAGCGGGGAGGCCAGGGGCGCAAGAAGCCGGCCGCCGAGGGCGGCGATGAGGCCGCCGGGGACAAGGCGCCTGCGGCAGACGAGGCGTCCGCGGGGGACAAGGCGCCGGCGAAGAGGGCGCCCGGCAGGGCGCGAGCCACCGGCGGCGGCTCCACTCGCCTGAAGGCGCGCGCGATCCGCAATGAACAGCAGAAGGGGCGCCGTCGGCCGCGCCGGCTCACCGAGGAGGACGCCGCGCGGCTCCGCGGCGGCAAGAAGGTGATGCTCATCCACGAGCACGAGGATCGCACGCAGATCGCGCTGCTCGAGGAAGGCACGCTGATCGAGCACTTCGTCTCGCGCAAGGGCGAGAAGACCACGATGACCGGCAACGTGTTCCTCGGCCGCGTGCAGAACGTGTTGCCCTCGATGGAGGCCGCGTTCGTCGACTTCGGCCGGGGACGCAACGGCGTCCTGTACGCCGGCGAGGTTAACTACTCGCTGGAGGACCTCGAGGGCGAGCTGCCGCGCATCGAGAAGGTGCTGAAGTCGGGTCAGTCGCTCATGGTGCAGGTCACCAAGGACCCGATCGGCAACAAGGGCGCGCGACTGACCACGCAGATCTCGCTCGCCGGCCGGTACATGGTGCTCGCGCCCGAGCAGCAGGTCTCGGGCATCTCGCGCCGCCTCGCCGACAAGGAACGCTCGCGGCTGCGGCTGATCCTGCGTGAGATCGCGCCCAACGGTCACGGCGTGATCGTGCGCACCGCCGCCGAGGGCGCGAGCCGCGAGGCACTCGAGCGCGATCTCACCAACCTGATCAAGACCTGGGAGGACATCCAGCGCAAGGCCAAGCGAGCGAAGGCGCCCCACCTGCTCTACGCGGAGCCGGAGCTGGTCTCGCGCGTGGTCCGCGACATCTTCGCCGGCGAGGTCACCCAGATGGTCGTGGACAGTCGAGGCACCTTCGAGGAGATCCGCGCGTACCTCGACGAGCAGGCGCCGGACATGCTCGACCGGCTGACGCTGCACGAGGGACCGTTGCAGCTCTTCGAGTCCTATCGCGTGGCCGAGCAGCTCCACAAGGCGCTCGAGCGCAAGGTCTGGCTGCCCTCGGGTGGCTCGCTGGTGATCGACAAGTCCGAGGCGATGACCGTCATCGACGTCAACACCGGCAAGTTCACGGGCAAGGGCTCCAACCTCGAGGAGACCGTGTTCAAGAACAACCTCGAGGCGGCCGAGGAGGTCGCGCGGCAGCTACGCCTGCGGGACATCGGCGGGATCATCGTGATCGACTTCATCGACATGATCGACCCGAACAACCAGAAGGAGGTCCTGCGAACCCTCAAGCGCGCGCTGTCCACCGACAAGACCCGGAGCCAGGTCTTCGACGTGACCAATCTGGGCCTGGTTGAGATGACCCGGAAGCGCGTGTCGGAAGGGCTGCTGGAGGCCTTCAGTGAGCCGTGCCCGAACTGTGAGGGACGCGGTATCGTCATGACCCACGAGATCGACTAGAGAGGGACGAGCATGTACGCGATCATCCGCGCCTCCGGGCATCAAGAGAAGGTCTCGCCCGGCGAAGTCATCATGGTCAACCGCCTCAAGCAGGTGGTGGGGGACCAGGTCACGTTCGTGCCGCTGGTCCTATCCAAGGACGACGGCACGACCATCACCGACAAGGCCGATCTGGAAGCCAGGGCAAAGGTCGTCGGGACCATCCGCGAACACGTGAAGGGCGACAAGGTCGACATCTACCAGTACCGGAGCAAGACCGGGTACCGTCGCCACACCGGCCATCGGCAGCCCCTGACCGTCGTGGAGATCTCGGAGATCCAGTTCGACGGCGAGACCTTCCACGCGCCCGAGCCCGAACCTGAGCCTGAAAAGCCGGAGAAGGCTGAGAAGGCCGAGAAGGCCGACAAGCCCGCCAAGGGCAAAGCCAAGGCCACGGACAAGGCGAAGGGGAAGAAAGTGACCAAGGCGAAGGCGGCTGCCAAGAAGCCGGCCAAGGAAGCGGCTCCCGCGGCCGAGGCTGCCGGCGACGCAGCAGGCGACGAGGAGTAAGGACGCTGGTGCAGCGGTAGCCGGGGCCGCCGTCCTCTGGTAGCCTTTCTCGCGCTATGGCATCCAAGAAAGGCGTCGGCTCGTCCCGCAACGGTCGAGACTCCGGCCCGCAGTACCTGGGCGTGAAGCGCTACGGAGGGCAACAGGTCACGGCCGGCTCCATCCTGGTCCGTCAGCGCGGGACCAAGATCCACCCGGGTCAGAACGTCGGCCACGGCCGCGACCACACCCTGTTCGCGCGCGTGAACGGCGTCGTGATGTTCCGCGACCGCCGGAACCGCAAGCTCGTCGACGTCATCCCGAGCGCGTAGAGCGACCAGCTCCACCACCATGTTCCCCGATATTCCGTGCTGCCTTCAGGTGGCGCGCGCGTTGCGTATGACCAGTGCGTAGTCCTGGTCGTTGGGGTCGGTGTTGTTTGGCAGCGCGTCGCCGGGCAGGTTGTGGGCGTGGATCCTGATCCGGTAGCGGCCTGGCTGGGGGTTCTGGATGTGGATGCCTTCGAGGTTGTTGAACCGGTCGGCTTCGCCGCCTTGGATGCTCCAGCCGTTTTCGAACACGTTGCCGCTCCAGTGGTTGATGACGTTGCCGTCGTCGTCGAGGTGTTCGAGGTGGAGGTCTAAGTCGTTGACCAGGGTGAGTAGGACCTCGGGCAGGGCGGGCGCGTCGGTCCAGGCGAGGGTGATCTTCAATGGTTG
This sequence comes from Actinomycetota bacterium, assembly GCA_036397635.1. Taxonomy (GTDB): domain Bacteria; phylum Actinomycetota; class AC-67; order AC-67; family AC-67; genus DASWIP01. The sequence goes on from DASWIP010000059.1 coordinate 24,558, forward strand.
AGTGGGGTCTGCGACGTCGATGAGGTAGCTGCGCGTATCGTCGGGGTCGGTGAGGATCTGGTTTTGGTCGTGGTAGACGATGGGCTGGTCGGCGAAGACGTTTCGTAGGTTCACCCGACCCCATCCTTCGGTGTTGTTGGGGATGTCGGGGGTCCCGAGGTCTTGGGCGCCGTTGACCAGGATGGCTTTGACCATCGCGGGTGAGGGCGGGTTGGTGTAGGTGCGGTTCCACCATTGATGGATCAGGGCGGCGGCGCCGGAGACGTGCGGCGCTGCCATCGAAGTGCCGCCACACATCTGATACAGCACTGGAGAAAAGAGCGCGGGAACGCAACCTGGAGGCAGAGTCGAGTGGCCCTGGTAGAGCGGTCTCGCGGTGAATGAGTTCCAGCCCGGCGCGACGAGTGTCGGGAAGATCCTGAAGTCGAAGGTGGGCCCCCGTGTCGAGGTCCCGTGTACGTAATCAGGTTCGGACGGGTTCAAAGGTGTCGCAGTTCCCCCCGAGAAGGTCGCCCCGACGCTGATGATGTTCTTCGCCTGCGTGGTAGATGCGATGTTCGCGTCGTCGTTCTGGTCGCCGGGCTCGGACCCAGAGTTGCCCGCCGCGAAAACCATCAAGTGCGGCTGGTCCCCAGGCTGGTCCGAAGAGCTGTCGCGGGTGACGGCGTCCCAGAGCGCGCTCTCAGAGGCATACCGCTCGAGGGTGGTTGTGGACCAAGACCCGTTGCTGATGGGTGCTCCGGAACGGCTGATGTCGCCGGCGAGTTGCGTCAGCTCGACGGTTTCAACCAACGAATTCCCCGTGGCGATGAAGTTGATGTCGATCAACTCTGCTCCTGGCGCCACGCCGAGACCGTACGAGAACCCCAGATGATCGTGGCCGTCGGCATCCGTGGGCGGGTCCCCGGCGACGGCGCCGGCGACCGCGGTCCCATGGCCCCTGGCGTCAAGTCCCCCTGGTGCGAAGGGGTGGTAGTTGCGGCGGTCTACAACCTGACCTGCGAGGGCTGGGTGTGAGTCGTCGATGCCTGAATCGACTACGGCTATCCGTACCCCAGTTCCGTCCAGGCCAAGAGACGACAACCATGGTCGGTAGCCAGGGACAGGCAGTCGATCCGGCCCGACATTCCCAGCTTGAAGTTGCGCTGACTGCTCGCCAAGCAGTTGTATCGATGCCGGCAGCTCACCTCGAGGCCATCCGGGCTGTGTGGTCGCCAGTCCGATAGCTACACGACGGACCTCGGACCAGGAGCCGGATGGAGGAGACGTCGGCCGCGACGGTGCGGCGACGAGATAGCTGTTCGGCGGCGAGAAACCGATAAGGTCGGCACCTCTCGACTCGAGACTGACAAGATCGCGCTCGTGGATAGGGGCGGCGAATCGAATCTCCCAGGTTTCCTCAGCAGGATGTGCTGCTGCCTCAAGGGATCCCGGAGACAATGAAGCGAATGCGAGCCCTATCGACCCTATGCGGACGAGGCGTTTAGACAATCCCGCAGAGGACCGGCTGGCTCGGGGGCGGCGTATCGGGGTCATACACGCAGATGGGGGTGATGCTGCACCCATCGAAGCAGATGGCGATGTAGCCGATGGGGCCGCCGATCGGAGAGTCGGCGCATCCCCAGGTCCACACAACGCGGTGGTCGATGTCATAGGTGTTCCAGCATGGCGGGATGTCGGCTCCTGCGGGCGTCGCTGAGAGCAGCCCACCCAACGCGACTAGCAGCGCTACCAGCACCACCAGCATTCGACGATGCCGCATGCCTTCCTCCTTGTCCTGAAAGGTCGGATTCTCCGCCTTTGCGAAGATAGCCCTATCCGGGGGGGGCCTGTCAAGGGGAGGCCAAGGGCCGATGGTTGCCCTCCTCAGGGCGCGCGCGCGTTGCGTATGACCAGCGCGTAGTCCTGGTCGTTGGGGTCGGTGTTGTTGGGCAGCGCATCGCCGGGCAGGTTGTGGGCTCGGATGGTGATTCGGTAGCGGCCTGGCTGGGGGGCTTGCAGGTGGATGCCTTCGAGGTTGTTGAACCGGTCGGCTTCGCTGCCGTGGATGCTCCAGCCATCCTCGAAGACGTTGCCGTGCCACTGACCGATGACCTGCCCTTCGCCGTCGAGCTGCTCGAGGTGCAGGTCGAGGTCGTTGACCAGGGTGAGTGGTGCGCCGGCTAGCGCCGGGGCGTCGGTCCAGGCGAGGGTGATCTTCAAGGGCCGAGCAGGGTCGGCGACTTCGATGAGGTAGCTGCGCGTATCGTCGGGGTCGGTGAGGATCTGGTTTTGGTCGTGGTAGACGATGGGCTGGTCGGCGAAGACGTTGCGGAGGTTGACGCGTCCCCATCCTTCGGTGTTGTTGGGGATGTCGGGGGTGCCGAGGTCTTGGGCGCCGTTGACCAGGATGGCCTTGACCATTGCCGGTGAGGGCGGATCGGAGTGGGTGCGCTTCCACCATTGGTGGATCAGCGCGCCGGCGCCCGATACGTGCGGCGCTGCCATTGAGGTACCCCCGCACATGTGATATCGCACCGGCGAAAAGAGAGCAGGAACGCACGCGCCGACCGACAACGCTCCAAGATCGGCTCTCGCCGTGAATGTGTTACCACCGGGAGCAACAAGCGTTGGGAAGATCCGGAAGTCGAACGTCGGCCCCTTCGATGAGTAGCCATAGACGATGTCCGGGTCCGATGGGCGCAGAGGTGTTGCGGTTCCACCGGAAGAGGTCGCGCCAACAGAGATGATGTTCTTCGCCTGAGTCGTGGACGCTATGTTCCCATCGTTGTTCCCGGGGGTCGGCTCTTCCCCAGAATTCCCAGCTGCGAACACCATGAGCAACGGTTGGTCGTCGGCCTTCTCGACAGAGGCATCCCGTACGGCAGCGTCCCAGAGCGCGCTTTCGGTCGAGTACTGCTCGTAGGTCGTGGTGTGCCAAGACCCGTTGCTGATGGCTGCGCCGGATTCATGCACGTCCCCAAGAAGCGCGAGAAGATCCACCGGCTCCCCCGATCCTTTCGTGATCGACGAGAAGTTGATGTCCACGAGTTCTACGGCTGGAGCCACGCCCAGTCCGTACGAGAACCCGAGATGATCGTGCCCGTCCTCATCTGGGGGCGGTTCTCCCCCCAGCGCTCCAGCAACAGAAGTGCCGTGACCTTCAACATCGGTTCCTCCCGGGAGCGCGCCGTAGTTGGTGCGGGTAACCACGCGCCCGACTAGCGCGGGGTGAGAGTCATCGACCCCGGTGTCGACGACGGCTACTCTGACGCCCTCACCATCGAGGGTCAGACTCGACAGCCACTGTCGATATCCAGGGAAGGGAAGCCTATCGGGGCCGATGTTGCCGGCCTGGAGTTGATCGGACTGTTCGCCCAGGAGGATGATGCGTGCCGGCAAGCTGCGTTCGCCCAACCGGGATTCGCCGCCAGGTGTGGATGCCTGCGGCGCATACGCACTCCGGGGCGCGCTTGATCCCGCACTCCGAACCGCGATCGAATGCGGTGGCCAGTACCCGATGATCTGGTACCCCCGTGCCTCGATGGATCGAAGGTCGAGCTCACGGATGGGTCGGCCGAAGTCGAGGACGAATCGACCATGGCCTGGCTGATCAACCAGCGTCTTCGCCGAAGCCGCCAGGGGGACGAGGGCGATCACGACGGCTACGGCTGTTGCGAGTCGCCTAGATGATTCCACAGCCGATCTCTTGGCCCGGTCGGTTTGGATCGTAGACGCAGATCGGGTAGACGTTGCAGTGCTCGGTGCACACGGCGATGTAGCCGATAGGGCCGATCGGTACGTCGGCGCACCCCCAAGTCCGCACAACGCTGTGGTCGATGTCATAGGTGTTCCAGCATGGCGGGATGTCGGCTCTTGCGGGTATTCCTGAGAGCAGCCCGCCCAGCGCGAGCAGCAGCACCACCAGCATCACGACGATTCGACGTCGGGGCATCGTATCCTCCTTCGACCCAAAGGTCCTGTTTCTCCGCCTTTGCGAAGATAGCCCTATCGGAGGGGGGGCCTGTCAAGGGGGAGACGATCCAGGCGCGGGGGCTCAGGAGTGGGCTTCCTTCGGTTGGTACAGTCGCCGCCGTGGAGCGGAGCTTCGTCGATGAGGTCAAGGTGCACGTCGCCGCGGGTGATGGCGGGGACGGCGCTGCCTCGTTCCACCGCGAGAAGGGCAAGCCCAAAGGCCGCGCAGACGGCGGGAACGGTGGCGACGGCGGCTCGGTGATCTTCCGGGTCGACCCTAACGTCGCCACGTTGTCCGACCTGGCTCGGAACCCTCATCAGAGGGCCGTGCGCGGCCGCAACGGCCAGGGCAACGAGCGGCACGGGTCCGGCGGCGAGGACCGCATCGTGCTGATCCCCGACGGGACGGTGGTCTTCGACGGGGAGTCGGGCGAGCTGCTCGCGGATCTGGTGGGGGCGGGCACCACGTTCGTGGCGGCTGCAGGCGGTCGCGGCGGGCGCGGGAACGCGGCGCTGCTGACCGCGCGCCGGCGCGCGCCGGGATTCGCCGAGCGCGGCGAGCCGGGCGAGCAGCGCCGGCTGCGCCTAGAGCTCAAGGTGCTCGCCGATGTGGGGCTGGTCGGGTTCCCCAACGCCGGCAAGTCATCGCTGATCGCGCGCCTGTCGGCCGCCCGCCCGAAGGTCGCCGCCTACCCGTTCACGACCCTGTCTCCGAACCTGGGCGTGACAGAGACCGCCGACGCTCGGTTCGTGGTCGCCGACGTGCCCGGGCTGATCGAGGGAGCCTCGGAGGGACGCGGGCTCGGGCTTGCGTTCCTGCGGCACCTCGAGCGCTGCCGCGCGCTGTGCTTCGTGCTCGACGTGTCCTCGGAGGTCACGCCCGGCGACGCGCTCGTGGCGCTGCGAGCCGAGCTGCGCGCGCACGATACTTCGTTCGACGGACGGCCCGGCGTGGTCGCGGCGAACAAGACCGACGTCGCCGAGACCGAGGACGCGATCACCGGCGCGCGCGCGGCCGCCGATGAGGCCGGGTTCGCCTTCGTCGCGTGCTCGGCGCTGACCGGCGACGGGGTCGGCGAGCTGACGCAGCTGCTCGCGCGCGAGGTGGAACGCACGCGCGCCGAGGGGGCGCCTTCGTCACACAAGCTGATCCGGATCAGGCCCGAGGACGACCGAGTCACCGTCGAGCGCGAGGATGCCGCGTGGCGGATCCGCAACCCGGCCGCCGAACGCCTGGTCCGGCGGTTCGATCTCGACAACATCGAGGCCCTGCGCTACGTGCAAGACCGGATGGTGTCGATCGGCGTCGAGTCGGCCCTGAGCAAGGCCGGGGCGAAGGAAGGCGACGAGGTGCGGATCGGCGATATCGTCTTCGATTTCGAGCCCGAAGACGGGACGGGGGGACGATGACGCGAAAGCTGCCCGCCGTCTCGCGCATGGTCGTCAAGGTGGGGACGTCGACCTTGACCGACGCGCGCGGTGTGCTCGACGACGCGCAGGTGCGCGCGCTGGCAGGCGACATCGCGGCGGCACGCAAGCGGGGCGTGGCCGTGACGTTGGTGTCCTCGGGCGCGATCGCGGCGGGGCTCGAGCCGCTCGGCCTGTCGCGACGGCCGTCGGACATCCCTTCGCTGCAGGCCGCCGCCAGCGTCGGGCAAGGCATCCTGATGCACGCCTATCAGCGGGCGTTCGCCCGCCGGCGCATCCCCGTCGGACAGGTGCTGCTGACCCAGGACGATTTCGTGCGGCGCAAGAGCTACCTGAACGCTCACCACGCCGTCGAGCGGCTCCTGCGCCTCGACGTGGTGCCGATCGTCAACGAGAACGACGCGGTGGCGGTCGAGGAGATCCGCTTCGGCGACAACGACCGGCTGGCCGCGCTCGTGTCGATCATGGTGCACGCGCAGCTGCTCGTCATCCTCTCCGACATCGACGGCGTGTACTCGGCCGATCCGCGACGCGCGCGCGCCGACGAGCCGTTGCACCGCGTCGACGACCTCTCCGGGCTCGAGCAGCTGCGCGCCGGCCGCCGCGGGTCGCCCCTCGGATCCGGTGGGATGGCCTCCAAGGTCGAGGCGGTGCGAACCGCGGCGTCTGCCGGGACCGGCGTGATCATCGCCAACGGCCGCGAAGCGCGGGTGCTGCAGCGGCTCCTGCAGGGCGAGGATCTCGGGTCGTTCTTCGCGCCGCATCGGGCGCGCGGACGGCACAGGAAACTGTGGATCCAGTTCACCGTCAATCCGCGCGGGCGGATCGTGGTCGACGAGGGCGCGCGGCGCGCGCTGGTCGAGGGAGGCAAGAGCCTGCTGCCGGCGGGGGTGGTCGCGGCCGAGGGGCGCTTCGAGGTCGGCGACGCCGTCGATGTGGCCACCTCCGACGGCGTCGTGTTCGCACGCGGCATCACCTCGTACGGGGCCGACGAACTGCCGGCCCTGATGGGCACGAGCATCCGCGACGGCGGCCGCGAGCTGATCCACCGGGACTCGTTGGTGATCCTGTAGGGACCGGCTAGCCGGGGAAGCCGCCGCCGCGAGCAGGTACCCTGGTGGTCTCATGAGCGAGGTCCTAGAGATCGGCCGGCGGGCCAGACAGGCCGCCGCGCGCCTGGCGACGACGTCCACCAAGGTCAAGGATGAGGCGCTGGGGGCGATCGCCGACGCGCTCGTTGGCCGCACCGATCAGATCCTGGTCGCCAACGCCGAGGACGTTCAGCGCGGCCGTGAGGAGGGCCTCAGCAGCGCGCTGCTCGACCGGCTGACGCTGACGCGCGAGCGCGTCGCCGCGATCGCGCAGGCACTCCGGGACCTCATCGGGCTGAAAGATCCGGTCGGGCAGGTGCTCGACGGCTGGACGCTACCGAACGGGCTGCGGATCCAGAAGGTGCGCGTCCCGCTCGGCGTCGTCGGCATCATCTACGAAGCCCGCCCGAACGTCACCGTGGACGCTGCCGGGCTGTGCCTCAAGAGCGGCAACGCGTGCATCCTGCGCGGATCTCGGACGGCGATCTCGTCCAACATCGCGCTCGCGACGATCATCGAGGATGCCGGGACGGCAGCCGGTCTGCCGCCCGACAGCGTTCAGCTGATCCGCTCGACCGACCGCGAGAGCGCCAAGGAGCTGATGCGCGCGCGCGATCACGTGGACGTGCTGATCCCGCGCGGCGGCGCCGACCTGATCCGCACCGTGGTCGAGGAGTCGATGGTTCCGGTGATCGAGACCGGCGTCGGCAACTGTCACGTCTACGTGGATGCGCGCGCGGACCTCGAGAAGGCCTTGCCGATCCTGATCAACGCCAAGACGCAGCGGCCGAGCGTGTGCAACGCGGCGGAGACGCTGCTCGTCCATCGGGACGTGGCCGAGGCCTTTCTCCCAGGTGCGATCGGCGCGTTGAAGGAGCACGGCGTCGAGCTCCGCGGCGACGAGGGCGCGCGCGCCTACGACGCCGGCATGACTTCGGCAACCGAGGACGATTGGTACGCCGAGTACTTGGATCTGATCTTGGCCGTCAAGGTCGTCGACTCGCTGGACGATGCGATCGCGCACATCAACACCTACGGCTCGAACCACACCGACGCGATCCTGACCGAGGACTATTCCGCTGCACGTAAGTTCCAGCTCGAGGTCGACTCGGCCTGCGTCGTGGTCAACGCCTCGACACGCTTCGCCGACGGCGGGGAGTTCGGGTTCGGGGCCGAGATCGGTATCTCGAACCAGAAGCTGCACGCCCGCGGGCCGATGGCGCTGGCGGAGATGACCTCGTACAAGTACCTCGTGCAGGGCACGGGCCAGGTGCGTGCGTGAGCAGCAAGGACGCGCTGCTCGCCGAGGAGGATCGCGGCTGGCACGCGCTGTGCGCGCGCTTCGCGAGAATGCCAGAAGATGAGTTCGCGAAGCCCGGCGCGAACGGGGAGTGGACCCCGAAGGACATGATGGCGCACGTCGCCGCCTGGCACGCGCAGACCGTCGATCGCTTCGAGTGTCTTCGCACCACGGGCGATCTACCCGATGTGCCCGACGTGGACACGTTCAACGAGCGGACCTACCAGGAGTGCAAGGACATGCCGTTGCACGATGTGCGCGCGATGTTCGAGTCTTCGCGCCATCGGTTCCGGGAGGAGATCGCCATGCTGCCGGCCGAGCCGACGGAGCGGGTGCGCATGATCGTGGCGGCCAACGGTCACGACCACTATGACGAGCACATCCCGCAGCTCGAGGCATTCCTAGGAAGCTCCAAATGACGACCTACCGCTTCGGCACGGTCCCCGAGGTCGTCGAGCGATTGGAGGGCGCCGGCTATCTCGCCGACGAGGCGATCGCGACCGTCGTCTTCCTCGCCGACCGGCTGGGCAAGCCGATCCTGGTCGAGGGCCCCGCGGGCACCGGTAAGACCGAGCTGGCGAAGTCCGTCTCCACCATCCTCGGCTCCGAGTTGATCCGCCTGCAGTGCTACGAGGGCCTCGACGAGGCCAAGGCGCTCTACGAGTGGAATTACAAGAAGCAGCTGCTGCGGATCCAGGCCGAGCAGGGGCGCGAGATGTCCTGGGAGGACGTGGAGACCAACATCTTCACCGAGGACTTCCTGCTCGAGCGGCCGCTGCTGTCGGCGATCCGCTCCGACCATCCTGTCACGTTGCTGATCGATGAGATCGACAAGGTGGACTTCGAGTTCGAGGGCCTGCTGCTCGAGCTGCTCAGTGATTTCCAGGTCTCGATCCCCGAGATGGGAACCGTGCACGCCAAGCGGATCCCGTTCGTGGTGTTGACGTCCAACAACAGCCGCGAGCTGTCCGAGGCGCTGAAGCGACGCTGCCTGTACCTATTCCTCGACTATCCGAGCATCGAGCGCGAGAAGGCGATCGTGCTGGAGCGTGTCCCCGAGATCTCCGAGATCCTCGCCGACCAGATCGTGCGACTGGTCCGCAGCATCCGGCAGCTCGAGCTGAAGAAGGCGCCGTCGATCGCCGAGACGCTTGACTGGACGCGCACCCTGCTGCACCTGGGGATCACCGAGCTCGACGGTGGCACCGCGCAGGCGACCATGTCGGCGCTGCTGAAGTTCCAGACCGACTTCGAGAAGGTCGCCGCCCATCTGAAGATCCCGCCGAGGCCCGGCGAGAACTAGAGATGCTCTCGCGGCTTCTGGAGTTCAACCACGCGCTCCGGCGCGCGGGCGTTCCGGTCGCGATCTCCGATGGCACAGACGCGATGCGCGCGCTCGCCCACATCCCACTGGAAGACCGCGAAGCGTTCCGAGCAGCTCTGTCGGCGACCATGATCAAGACCGAGGCGCATCGTCAGGCCTTCGAAACGCTGTTCGACCTGTACTTCGGCTCGGGTCGCGGGCCCGAGGCCCTCGACGAGCGCGACGCCGACGATCCCGAGCCGGGAAGCGAGGACGAGTACCTCGACGAGCTGTTCCGCGCGCTGCTCGAGGGGAACGCGGATCAGATCCGAGACCTGGCCCGGCGCGCGGTGGCGCGCTTCGGCCGCGTCGAGTCCGAGCGCGCCGGTAGCCCGTACTTCGAGTATCGCGTGTTCCGGGTTGTCGATCTGGATTCGCTGCTGCAGCGGATGATGCAAGACATCGATCCCGGCCTGACGCCTCTGGAGGAGCGGATGTGGCGCGAGGAGTTCGAGCAGCGCCTCCGCCGCTTCCGCGAGGACGTTCAGGGAGAGGTGCGCCGCCGCCTCGCCGAGTACAAGGGCGCCGAGCAGGTCGCCAAGCACGCGGTGCGCGCGCTCCCCGAGGACCTCGAGTTCGTACGCGCGACCCGCGACGAGATCATGCAGCTGCGGCGTTCGATCGGGCCGCTCGCGCGGCGGCTGGCGACGCGGCTCGTGATGAAGCGCAAGCACGCGCGTCGCGGACGGCTGGACGTTCGCAAGACCGTGCGCGCGTCGCTGTCCACCGGGGGAGTGCCCTTCGACACTCGTTACAGGCACCGCAGCGTCCATAAGCCCGAGCTGTTCATCCTCTGCGACATCTCGGGGTCGGTGTCGGCGTTCGCGCGGTTCACGTTGATGTTCGTGCACGCGTTCCATTCGCAGTTCTCGCGCGTGCGCTCGTTCGTGTTCGTTGACACCCTGGACGAGATCACCCATCTGTTCGACGCCGAGGATGATTTCCTGAACGCGGTGGACCGGATCAACGCCGAGGCTGATGTCGTCTGGCTTGACGGGCACTCGGACTATGGCAACTCGTTAGAGGTCTTCTGGCGTGAGCACGGGTCCGAACTCGGCCCTCGGACCAGCGTGCTGATCCTCGGGGACGCGCGCAACAACTATCGCGACGCGGCCGCCTGGGTGGTCAAAGAGATGCGCAAGAAGGCCAAGCGGGTGTACTGGCTGAATCCCGAGCCGGCGATGTACTGGGACACCGGCGACTCGATCGCCGGCGACTACGCCGTCAACGCCGATGGGATGCTCGAGGTGCGCAACCTGCGCCAGCTCGAGGACTTCATCTCGCGCGTGGTGTAGCGACGTTCGATCCCGGGCCCATCAGGTTCGACAGCGTGCTCACAACGTGACGCCGAAGCCCGTCCCCCCGACCAGCACGTAGTGGTTCTGCGCCCGGCGGTTGTTCGAGCGGTTCGGATCGTCGAAGTGGGAGATGTTCGCGATGATCCGCACATCGCCTACCTGGCCGAGACCGTTCCACCTCAACGTGTGCGAGAACGACGCACCCGGGTTCAGGCCGATCCGAGTGTTCAGCAGGATCCGGCAATTGCCGTCGCTCGGGGTGCACGCCAGGACCAGGACGCGAGCGCGGTTGGCCCGGACCTCCCCCAAGTTGTCGACGGTCAGCGAGATCTCACGAGACCACCCGGGTCCCGGCAGGTCGGCCGCATCGGTCTGCAACGGCACGTTCGCGACCTTCAGGTCTGTGATCGCGACGTCGGGCCGCGGACGGAGCGCGAGATCCGCGTCGATCCCGGTGACGTCGACGGCCAGCTCGACGGGGATCAGGTCGGCAGTCTCGAAGCTGCTCTTGCCGTCGTACCACTCGGTCTCGTAGTCGTTCCCGGTGTACGTGAGCGTGGCCTCCGCTTCCTCCTCGGCCGGAACCGGCCGCGGATGGAAGATCGGGGAGCCGCAGTCGTTGAACGACACGGCGTAGTCGCCGGAGGGGAGCCCGCCGACGCGATACGTCCCGCCGGGACCGGTCCACGCGCTCTGGTGGACGACCTCGTCGCTGCCGACGGCCTCTACGCAGATGTCCTCGATCGGGTCGCCGTCCAGGTCGGTCAAGGTGCCCGAGATCGATCCGCCCACGATCAGCGACGCGTCCACGCCGCTCAAGGTTTCTCCGATCGGCACGAGCAGTGGGGTCCCCGCGTCGCTGCTCGGAGCATCGTCGTACCACTCGGTGACGTAGACCTGGTTCTCGCAGTCGCTGAACTCGACAAGCACTTCGCCCTGGACCGCCGACAGCCTGTAGATGCCGTCCTCGTCCGTCTGCGCGCCGTCCACCCAGTCGAGGTAGGTGTCCTCCCACTCGGTGACCTCGGTGTAGGCCGCCACGCAGATCCCGCCGAGGGGGGCCGAGGATTCGTCGGTGACGGTCCCCTCGATCGCGCCGGGGGAGTAGACGCTCAGCGTGAGGTTGCCGGTGCTACCCCCGAAGCCGCCGGCTTGGATGTGGTACGTCTCCCCGGCTATCACGTCGAACGACATGAAGGATGTCAGGTCGAAATTGTCGTCGTTGCACGCCAGCTCCTCGAGCGATCCGAGGTCTGCCCCCGTGTAGGCGGCGAGCGCGGTGTCGAAGTCGCTGCCCATCGTGTCTGCGCTCACCGTCGCGTCGGCCGGAGCCTCGAAGCTATACCACACCGTCGCCCCCATGGCGCACGGCAGCGGCTCACCTTCCTCGGTGGTCGCGTCGAAGGTCTCGCGGGCGTCGACGAACGGCACACTCACCGGTTCGGCGTCGGCGAAGTTGTCGTTGGCCGGTTGAGCCGCGGCCAGGCCGGGGATGGCGAGCAGAGCCGCCACTACGGCCGCGCTGATCCAGCGTCGTTGCATCGGGTTCCCTCCACGGATCCCTCGGGGGACGGGTCGCCCCCCACCTGGGAAGGGACATTCGAGCCAAAACTCCGCAATCCTTTGACCGGGGCCGGCCGGATAGTGGATCTATCGCACGGCGTCGAGCGCCTGCCGGAGATCCTCGATCAGGTCGCCGGCCGCCTCGATGCCCACGCTGAGCCGCACGAGCGCCGGATCGACTTCCAACGGCGACCCAGCCGCCGACGCGTGCGTCATCCTGCCGGGATGCTCGATCAGGGATTCGACCGCGCCCAATGACTCGGCCAACGAGAACACCTTCGTCTTGGCCACCATGTCCAAGGCGGCGTCTTCCCCGCCGGCGCAGACGAAGCTGACCATGCCACCGAAGTCGCGCATCTGCTCGCGCGCGATCTCGTGACCGGGGTGAGCCGGCAGGCCGGGATAGAGGACCTCCTCGACGGCGGGATGCTCGCGCAGCATGACCACGAGCTCGCGCGCATTCTGGCAGTGCCTGTCCATGCGCACGCCGAGGGTCTTGATCCCCCGGAGCACCAGCCAGCTGTCGAACGGAGAGGGGACGGCCCCGACGGCGTTCTGTAGGAAGCGCAGGCGCTCCGCGCGCGCGCCGTCGTTCAACGCGACGAACCCGCCGACCACGTCGGAATGCCCGCCGAGGTACTTGGTGGTCGAGTGTACGACGATGTCGGCGCCGAGTCCCAGCGGTTGCTGCAGGTACGGAGTCGCGAAAGTGTTGTCGACCACCACCAGCGCGCCGCGATCGCTTGCGAGCGCGCACACCGACGCGATGTCGACGATCGTCAACAGAGGATTCGTGGGTGTCTCGATCCAGATCATGCGCGTCTCGTCGCGCCAGGCGTCCATGATCGCCTCGACGTCGGTGAGATCGACCGGCGTGTAGCCGTATCCGGCCGGCTCGAAGACCTTCGACACCAGGCGGTAGGTTCCGCCGTACGCATCGTTGGGGATCAGAACGTGATCGCCGGGGGAGAGCAGCCGAAGCACAGCGTCCTCTGCGGCCATGCCGCTGGCGAAGGCAAGGCCGTGCTCGGCCTCCTCGAGCGACGCGAGGCAGCGCTCCAACGCGGTGCGGGTCGGGTTGCCTGTGCGCGAGTACTCGTATCCCTTGTGCTGGGCGACGGCTTCCTGCACATACGTGGAGGTCTGGTAGATCGGCGTGACGATCGCGCCGGTCGCCGGGTCCGGTTCCTGCCCGACGTGGATCGCTCTGGTCTCGAACTCCATCAGGTCCGCCTCTGCGATAGGAATTCCAGGACGTCGGATCGCGTGACGATGCCCACGGGGTGGCCGGCGTCGACGACCACGACCGCGGGCCCTTGCTCGAGACGCTCCACCGCAACGTCGACGGGCTCGCCGATGCCGACGGTCGGCAGCGGCGGATCCATCACCTCGCCGACGGCCTTCTCGACCACGGCTGCGTCATCGAACACCTTCTCCATCAGCGCCCGCTCCCGCACCGATCCGGCGACCTCCGCGAAGGCGAGCGGTGGTTCGGCGCGCACGACCGGCAGCTGGGAGATGTTGAACTCTCGCATCAAGGTGATGGCCTGGCGCACGGGCTCGTCCGGGTGGATGTGCACCAGCTCCGGGATCGCCCCGCCCTTGCGTTCCAACACGTCGCCGACGGTCCGGCCGCTCGCGCGCAGGAAGCCGTAATCCGCCATCCAGTCGTCGTTATACAACTTCGAGATGTAGCCGCGCCCCGAGTCCGGGATGACCACGACCATCACGTCGTCTTCGCTGAGGCCGCGTCCCACCTTCAGCGCGGCCCAGACCGCGGTGCCGGTCGACCCGCCGACCAGGATCCCTTCGTCTCGCGTGATACGGCGAGCGGTTAGGAAAGAGTCGCGGTCCGAGACCATCACGACCTCATCGACCACGGCCCCGTCGTAGGTGTCCGGCCAGAAGTCCTCGCCGATCCCCTCGACCAGGTATGGTCGGCCGGTGCCGCCCGAGTACACCGAGCCCTCGGGGTCCGCGCCGATGACCTTGACCGCGGGGTTCTGCTCCTTGAGATAGCGGCCGATGCCCGAGATCGTGCCTCCGGTACCGATGCTCGCGACGAGGTG
>DASWIP010000060.1:0-19737 GCA_036397635.1 Actinomycetota bacterium
CATCCTCGATGGTCGGCACATACACATCGGCGGTCATCACGACGCCGTCGTCCATCGCGACGCGCACGTCGGTCATCTTGACGTAGTGGTTGTCGGCGCGCGCGACGCCCAGCACGGACACGGCCAGCGCGACGACGAGCAGCGATGCGATCCGGCGCACGAGAACTCCCCTCTGACGGCTCGGTGCTCGGTTCTCGCCGCAGGTGTCGGAATCCTGCCTCATGCGCCGACGGCGTCTACCGGAGGCTGGCGACCCCCGGCCTCCCTAGCGCTCGGGCGCGAGCAGCGGCACGAACGCCGCCACCGCGAGCAGCACCGCCGCGACGCCGGCGGTCGCGAGCCCGCCGCGCACGGTCACGACCGTGATCGCCGCCCCGGTCGCCATGGCGGCCAGCCCGGCGCGGAGGAACGGCATGCCCCACAGGCCGCGGCCGAGCAACGAGCGCCGCCGCAACGCGAGCAGCAGCAACGGCGCCGCGGCCAGAACCAGCATGGGCAGCCAGATGCTCGAGAGCTGATCGACGAACACATCGACCCGCCTGCCCACCAGGTTCGGGACCGCGGCCTGCGGGATCAGCGGATCCTGATCGACCCACAGCGCCGGGCCGAACGTGAGCGTGACCAGGCCCGCGGCGGCGATCGTCGCCGCGACGACCCCGGCGATCGCGAGCCGTTCCAGCCGCGCGCTCGCGACGATCACCGCAAGCATCAACGCCGCCGGCGCGAGCGCGAGCACCGCCCCGACGTCGCCGCCCGCGCCGTGGGTTCCCGCCAGGAACACTGCAGCCGCGCCCCACGACAGCGGCCACAGCGGCGCGCGCTCGTCTGATCGCATCCGATCGAGCAGCGCGCCGATCCCCGCCACGCCCGCCAGGATCATGCCGAGCGCGACCGGGTCGAGCGCTCGCACGCGCAGCCCGCCGGCGATCGGCGTCGGCAACGCTGAGGCCGCGATCAGGCCGCCTCCCGAGGCGATGTCCGCCATCGTCAACGCCGTGCACGAGAGCAGGGCGAGGATCAGCGCCCGCTCGCGCCCCATCACCACGCGCGCGGCCATGCCCGCGCCTATCGCGATCATCGCGGCGACAAGGGGCGGCGCGAGCAGCAGCGCCGGGGCGTACAGCACGAAGGCGACCGATGCGGTCGCAAGACCGTCGCGCCAGCCTCGCGGGAATCGATGTGGTCGAGGAGGTGCCCCGCGTCCCGACAGCACCGTTCCGGCCGCGAGCAGCGCGAGCACGATGCCCGCGATCGCGAACGATCGCGCCGCGCCGTTGTGTGCGCGAGCAGCCTCGATCAGGTCGGCCTCGAGCGCGCGCGCGCGCTCGAGGCCCTCACCCTCGACCCCGCCGATCGCCGACCCGGCGAAGCCGGGCGGCGCGTCGGCGTACCGCGGCAACGCCCCACGGTCCACGTCATCGCGTGAGAGACCGAACCACGCGAGGATTGTCGGTGCCACATCGGTCAGCGAGACCAGGCCGTCTCGCGATGTGGTCGGGCTTCGCAGCGGCCCCGACGGGACGCCGTTGCCGGCGATGGTGATCGCGCCGAGCGCGATGTGCTCGGCGCGCCTTGGCCCCGACGGGGTCGGGGACACCACTATCACCAGGTCGGTGCCGTCGGCGGCCTCCTGCATCGCCGCGAGCACCGTCTGAGCGCGCTCGACGGTCTGCGCGACCCAGGATGCGCGCGCCGTCGCGTCGGAGCCCAGCGACAGCTCCGCGACCAGCACGTCGGGGATCTGGGCGATCACCACGTCGGCGCTGGATGCCGTGACCGCGTCCGCCATGGCGGTGACGTTGGTGCGCGCGCCGCCGGGGAACTGCGGATCGGCGCGCGCGAAACGCTCGGACGTGACCGCGTCGACGGGACCGAAGGCTCGCGCGACCGTTGCCGGGATGGTCTCCGGCGCGCCGCTGAGGATCGCGGACTCGAGGCCGAACGCAGCGAGCCCGATCAACAGGGGCGTGCCGCGCCTGTCCGAGGTCGGAGCACCGTTGAGGATGCGCCCGGCGCCGAGGGTCTCGGCGGCGGCGAGTGCCGCTCGGATCGGATCGAGGATCGCAGGCGGGGTGGCAACCGACGCGACGCCGGCATCGGTCATGGTCGCGAGGGGGCCGGGTCCGGTAGCAGCCCAGTCGTCGAGGGTGGTCGCATCGAGCCAGAGCACGAAGACGCGGGGATCATCGATCTCCTGGGCCGACGCGCTCGCAGGCAGTGCGAGCAGCGTCGCGGCCAGCGCGAGCACGGCGGAGCAGCGTCGGGGCACGCGGGGAGTGTATCTCTTGACGATGTGACATCGGATGTCGTACTGTCATATGGATGTCGGTCCCGGAGGACCTGACCCGCGCGCGCATCCTGGATGCAGCGTTCGCGTGCGCCGAACGTCACGGTCTGGCGCGTACGACCATCACCGACGTCTCGAAGCAGGCCCGGTTGTCGCGCCAGACCGTGTATCGGTACTTCCAGAACAAGCATGACCTGTGGTTCGCGCTGGTCCTCCGCGAGGAAGAGCGGATCATCGCGACCGTGCGCGAGGCGATCGAGCCGCATCCCGATCTGCGCCCCGCGCTCGAGGCCGCGTTCCTGACCACGCTGCGCTGGCTGCGCTCGCACCCGCTGCTCGACCAGGTGATGGCGTCGGAGCCGGCCGAGCTGCTGCCGTTCCTGACCGTGGAGGCCAGCCCGATGTTCGGCCTCGCGATGCGTCTGATGGACGATGTGTTCGCGGCGCGCGCACAGACCGCGTCGCCGATCCTGATCCACCGTGCGTCCGAGACCTGCGCGCGCCTGTTCATCTCGTATGCGATCACGGTGCCGGCCGACGACGCCGAAGAGGTCGCGGAAACGCTCGCCGAGCTGCTGTGTTTCGGATTGACCAAACCGCCCGGGAGGGATCGATGAGCAAGGACTTCTACGCGCTTCCCGTCGATGAGTCGACGTGGCAGATCCCGACAGGGTTCGGCACCACGTTCCAGTGGGAGTACGACCAGCGGCGCGCGCAGCTGCTCACCCTGTACGGCAAGGGCAAGGACAAGCAGTGGAACGCCGAGCACCGGATCGACTGGTCCTTGGACGTCGATCCCCGGCGGCCCGACATGCCCGAGTACTACATCCCGATCTACGGCTCGGACATCTGGGAGAAGATGGCCGAGCCGGACCGGGCCGAGCTGCGGCACCACATGACGGCGTGGCTGAACTCGCAGTTCCTGCACGGCGAGCAGGGCGCGTTGGTGTGCACGTCCAAGATCGTCATGAGCGTGCCGGACATCGACGCCAAGTTCTACGGCGCGACGCAGGTGATGGACGAGGCGCGCCACGTCGAGATCTACGACCGCTATCTGCGCACCAAGATCGAGATGGCGTATCCGATCAACCCGTTCCTGAAGACGCTGCTCGATCAGGTGATCCAGGATCCGCGTTGGGACTTCACGTATCTCGGCATGCAGATCATGATCGAGGGGCTCGCGCTGGCCGCCTTCGCGTTGATCAGGGACTTCTCGGAGGAGGGCTTGGCGAAGCAGTTGAACACATACGTGATGCAGGATGAGGCGCGTCACGTCGCGTTCGGCCGCCTGGCGTTGCGCGATCTCTATCCGTCGCTGACGGATGCCGAACGCGCCGAGCGCGAGGAGTTCGTGGCCGAAGCATCGCGGCTGATGTACGGGCGGCTGATGGCGCGCGAGGTGTGGGACAACCTCGGGATCGGCTGGGAGACCGTGCGCCCGTACGTCGAGCACTCGGAGATGATGGGCAACTTCCGCAAGCTGCTGTTCACGCGGATCGTGCCGACAGTGAAGGACATCGGCCTGTGGGGTCCCACCGTGCAGCGTTGCTTCGAGCAGCTCGGCGTCATCGAGTTCCAGGACATGCTGCCCGATGAGCTGTCGGATGCCGACGAGCGCATCGCCGTGGAGTTCGACGCGCGCGCTCGCGAGGTGGACGCGGCGATCGCGCGCGGCACTACAGACTGATCCGCGCGCGGCGGCTCGATCGCGCCGGTTGCGTTCTCAGATCCGATCGCGCCGGTCGTCCGAGCCGCCCTTGAAGGATCCCGCGCGGCGCGTATCGTGGACCTGCCGGGCCGTCCCCGAATGGCCGTCCGCGCATGGCCGTCCCCCGCCAGGTAGTCGTTTTCGAGTGTTACATCTCTGATCCAAATGATCGATATCTTGAGTTCAACTGGATCAGAGTTGTAACACTCGATCTCGGATCTCGGGGCACCGTTGTGATCACTCAACGCTGAAAGGAGATCTCAACGAGCGGTCAGATGACCCTCACTGGCTCAGGATCGGGGACGTGATCCGAGCGAAGCGCGACCCGGAGATGCTCGCGGAATGGGAAGAGGCCAAGGCACGCGACGAGGCCGAAGGTCGCAGCACGCACAAGATGCTCTTGTGGGATCGCATACACACCGGGGCCTACCACATCGAGAAGCGGCGCCGCGAGTTGCGTCAGAAGGCTTCCGAGCGCCGCGCGCGCGCGTTGTCGCTGCGCCCGGACAAGGACGATGGCGAGCTCGGGGCGCGGAGGATCGGAGACGCCGTCGCGGTCGCGCGGCGTAAAGGTCGGTTGACCCAAGCGAAGCTCGCCGAGGCGGTCGGGTTCACGCGCAGCTCGCTCGCCCATATCGAAAGTGGACGGAAGCGTTTGACGTTCGATGAGGCGTGCAGGCTCGCCGACGCGCTCGCGATCCCACTCGAGCAGCTCCGCCCCACCTAGCCGCGCTGGATGAACCGAACCTCGAGGCCATCGGATCCGGCACCGATCCCGATGGTCTCGGTCACGCCGCCGGGTTCGAGCAACACGGTGAACTCGCCGGAGTTGGCGTCACCCTCGGCGCTCGCGGTCACCTCATAGGAGAGCAGAGCCTCACCGTCACTCGTGTAGAGATCACCCTCGTACGGGTCCCCGAACGCGGGAGAGAGGAACTCTTCGGCGCCGCCACCATGGACCCGCGCCTCCAGGAACAGGACCAGCAACTGGACGCGATCGTCGACCGCTACGCTCCCGTCGATCACGCCGCGCCGCGTCACGACCCGCCCAGCAGGCACGTCGGAGGGCGATGCGGTCGCCCTCAAACCCTCGACCGCCGTGACGGCCTCAGCGCTGTAGGACTCCCAGCGATCAGGCGTGGAGGCGACGATGTGGATCATCAACGCGTTCGGCTCGTTCGTGCAGCCGGCGAGGCTGCAGAAGCTGCTCGGCCAATCGACGGTGTAGATCACCCCGCGTCCGGTGCCTCGGTGCGATCCGTCGTATTCCACCTTGTATGCAGGCCGTCCCGCGAGCTCGGTCTCCTCCTCGCTCGAGTCTCCGGGTCGCGTGACCAGGTCCATGTAATGCTCGCCCATCCGAAGCTGGATCTCGACGGCGAACGTGTCCTCGCCCGCCGACAGGCCGATCTCACCCGGCGGAAGCAGCTCGATGACACCTTCGAACTCGGTCACCCGCCACGGGTCGGGCATCAACAGGGCGTACCCCGACGCCGAATCCCAGAACGTGACCGAGTCCGGACCGGGCAGCGGCGTCGGCGACGCTGACGGGGCGGGAGCTTCGTCCTCGCCCGGGCCAACGAAGCCCTGATCACGGTCGCCGCGTAGCGCCACGACCGCGGCCGAGGCGGCCACCAAAAGCATGACCACGAACGTCCCGGTCGCCGCGAGGCGCCGTTGGTGCGCGCGACGGACGCGCTGCTCGACCCCGGCAAACGCGTCGGGATCCGTGCGCACGTCGTCCTCGTGCCGCATCAGTGCCTGCTTGATGTCGTGATCCAGGCTCATGACTCGCTCCTCTCGCCGAGCCGCGCGCGCAATGCCTTCATCGCGCGGTCGGTGTGCTGCTTCACGCTGCCGACGCTCATGCCCAACGCCGCAGCGACGTCCTCCTGCGACATGTCCTCGTAGTAACGCAACGTCATCACCGCGCGCTGCTTGGGTGAAAGCTCGAGCAGCGCGCGCCACACCTCATCACGCGGACCGGGATCGTGGGGGGCAACCTCATCCCGATCGACGCGCCGGAGCGCGCGCTGCTCGGTGCCGCGACGCCGGAACGAGCTGCGCGACAGGTTCACGATCGTCCGGCGTGCGTACGCGCGGATGGTCGCCTCCTCGGTGCGCGCGCCCGCGCGGTACAGCCGCACGAACGCTTCCTGCACGAGATCCTCGGCCTGCGCGGCATCGCCACACACGAAGTAGGCGAACCGCAGCAGGCCCGGGTACTCGAGCTGGAACCACGCGCCGAGCTGCTCGAGCCGCTCGCTCGACGGCTGGAAGATCCCGATCGCCGGCCTCCTCAGCACCTGCGTCATCCCGTCCATGCCCTGTATACGCGCAGAACGGCTCGCCGGGGTGACACCCGGGGCGGCGAGATCGGTCTTTCAGGGGCTGGGCGAGCAGCTCACCGACGGCGACGGCTGAACCTGCGGTTCCGAGCCGTCGCCGATCGCCCGTCCGGTCTCCGTGAAGGTGCACGAGGCTTCGCGCTCACCGAACGCCCCTTCGGGCGCGTCGGCGACCTGTGATTCCGCCGGCAGTTCGATCTGAACCCGCTCGTTGTAGTCGAAGTATTCGATGACGGTCGCGAACGTGCCCGAGGCCACCGTGAGGTCGAAGGTCTGCCGGTACGGCAACCCGTCCTCGCCGATCCAGATGGTGGCCGGCATCGTCTCGCCACCGATCTCCTTGAGCGCCTGGCGCACGTCATCGTCGGTCGTGCTGGGCAGGCTCAGCACGAACTGCTCGACGTCCAAGGTCAGCTGGTAGCGAGTCGTTTGGGTGCCGCGCACGACTTCGGAGCCATCCTCGGTCACCTCGGTGGCGAAGGACGAGAGCTGCTCGAAGAACCCAAGCGGATCATCCGGCAGCCCCATCACGCCGCCGGCCTGTCGGAATGCGGCGAGCACCTCGGGGCTCAGCGGCGCGCGGATCCACTCCCTGTCGGAAGGGAAGCCCACCCGCAGCTCCCGAGGAAGCCTCATTAACAGGTGGGTCGCCGTGCCGATCGACTCGAAGCTCAACTCCGGCTGTCCTGCCAGCGCCGCTCCCCCCAGGGTTGTGGTGATGGACAACAGCTGCCGCTCCAGGTCGAAGGCGCCGTCCATGGTGAGCTCGAACTCCGCTCCGTCGGGGCCGACACCGGTCGTGGTGATGAGCATGCGGAATGTGCGGATCGCGCGGGCGGCGGCGAAGTCCAGCGGCGACGGCTCGACGCGACGGACATTGCCGATCACGACCGCGAGTCCCGCGGTTGCGAGGGCGATCACCACGACGCCGGCGATCGTCACCATGGTCCCCTTTCGGGGATCCGGCGCCGGCGGCGTGTCAGACACCTGCGTCGGTGCCTCGTCGAGGATCTCGGTCTCGTGATCGCTCATCGGTCCCCCAGCACGTAGAAAGTAAAGTCCGTTTCGTCACTTTCGCCCAGGCGACCGGGTCCGTCAACCCCGCGCCCCGAAGCATTCAGCCCCGCGCCCGAAGCATTCAGCCGCGCGCCAAAGCCGTGATCAGCCCGGCCGTCATCGCCAGGATCAGGTACACGCCGAACGGCCGCAGGCCGCGCCGCGAGATCACGCCGATGAACCACCGTACCGCCACGAACCCGGAGACCCCCGATGCGACGATGCCCACGAGGAACGCGTCCCCGTCGCCGGCGAGGCCTTCGCCGGCCATGTCCGGCAACTGCGCGAGCAGCGCGCCCAGCAGGATCGGCACCGACAGCAGGAACGAGAAGCGCGTCGCCGCCACCCGATCCAGCCCCATGCGCATCCCCGCGACGATCGTCGCGCCCGACCGCGAGATCCCCGGCAGCACCGACAGCGCCTGCCCGACGCCGACCACTCCCGCGTCCACCTCGCGGATCTGCGACTCGGTGCGGCCCCGCTCCTCGCGGTGCTCGATGATGGATTCGGTGGACATCAGGAAGTAGCCGGTGAGGCCCAGCAGGAACGACACCAGCACCGGCCGCTCGAAGACCGACGAGACCGGGCCCTCCAGCGTGATGCCGACGATCACCGCCGGGATCGTGCCGATCACGATGAGCTTGAGCAGGCGCTGCTCGAACGCGGTCGCGCTGCGGTAGTGCAGCGCGGTGCGGAACAGGTCGGCGACGCGTTCGCGGAACACCCATGCGACGGCCGCGAGCGTGCCGGCGTGTACCGCGACGTCGAAAGCGAGCGAGGGTTCCTCCCACCCGACGATGAACGGCACGAGGGTCAGATGGCCGCTGGAAGAGACCGGGATGAACTCGGTCAGGCCTTGCACGAGACCGAGGATCAGGGCCTGGAACAGGCTCACGGGCGCGAACCTATCAACGGCCGACGCGCGCGCCCTGCAACGCGGTCGCGCAGGGACAGGGCCGTTCGGTGGGCAAGGCCGGCACGATCGCGGTGAGCAGCGCGCGCAGCCGCCCCATGTTCTCGTTGAATACCTTGATCACCTCGGGCACGCTCACCGGCGCCACGCCCTGCACGCCCGCGTCGTAGTCGGTGATCACCGAGATGTTGCAGTAACACAGCTCCAGCTCGCGGGCGAGCGCAGCCTCCGGGTACTGGGTCATGTTGATCACGTCCCATCCCATGTTCGAGTACCAGCGCGACTCTGCACGCGTCGAGAACCTCGGGCCCTCGATGACCACGACGGTGCCGCTCTCGTGCACCTCGACGCCTGTCGCGCGCGCGGTCTCGATCGTGATCTGCCGCATGTCGGGGCAGTACGGGTCGGCAAGCGACACGTGCATGGTCTCGGGCCCATCGTAGAAGGTGGCGTCGCGGCCGCTGGTGCGGTCCACAAGCTGGTCGGCTACGACCAGGTCGCCACGCCGAACGTGCGGTTGCAGCGAACCGGCGGCGGTCGGGGCGAGCACGCGTGTAACCCCGATCTCGCGCATCGCCCACAGGTTCGCCTTCGCCGGGATCCGGTGGGGCGGTAACTCGTGGCTGAGCCCGTGCCGGGGCAGGAACGCGACGTTTCGCCCCGAGAGCTCGCCGATCACGACCGGGGCCGAAGTCTCGCCGTAGGGAGTGGAGACGTGATGCTCGGACACCTCGGAGAGGAACGAGTAGAACCCCGATCCGCCGAAGACGCCGATGTCCGCGCGCGCGCCTGCCATCTAGGAGGCCGCCGACCCGGACGCAGGGTCGGCCTTCTTCGTCTCGGCCTTCTTCTTGGTCTCGGGTTTCGAGCTGCTCGACCCGGAGTCCGAGGGATCCGATGACGAGTCCGAGGTATCCGATGACGAGTCCGAGGAGCCGGCTCCGTCCTTCTTGGTGGGGGTTAGGCTCTTGCTCGAGCGGTTGTCCGTCGAGTAAAAGCCCGAACCCTTCAGCAGGATCCCGACCGGATGGAAGACGCGCTTGAGTTCGCCCGAGCAGACCTCGCAGGTGGTCAGCGGGGCGTCGCTGAACGACTGAACGACCTCGAAGGTCCGTCCGCAGCTGGAACACCGATACTCGTACGTGGGCATGGCGGAGGGGATTATAGCGACCCCCGTGCGAGGCCCCATCGCTGCTGAGCTGGGTGTTCAGGTGCGCGAGCAGCGGATCGCTCGCTCCTCGGTCACGATGATGTCGACCGGTTCGTCGTGCGGCTCGACCGGGATCTCCTCGAACAGCTGCGCCTCGAAGCAGACGCCGACGCGCGGCACGCCCGGTGCGGCCGCCAGGTAGCGATCGTAGAATCCGCCGCCGTAGCCGAGGCGCGCGCCGGTCGCGTCGAAGGCGACGCCGGGCACGATGATCACGGCCGGCTCGGCCTTCACCAGGCGGAGGCGCGGTCGCGGCTCGGGGATGCCGCGGTAGCCGGGCTCGATCTCGGCCAGGGAGGACACCGGCGCCGCCCGTAAGGAGCCGTCGTCGGCGACGTATGGCAACAGTAAGGTCTTGCCGGCGTCGAGCACGGCCGACAGCATGACGTCGGTCGGCACCTCCGAGCGGATCGAGACGAACGCCAGTACGGGATCGGCTCCGGCCACTTCGGGAAGCTCGAGGAGGCGCCGCACGATCTGGGCTCCGCCTCGCGATCGCTCGGCCGGGTCGAGCCGGCTCCGGCGGGCCAGCGCAAGACGACGGATGGTCGCCTTGCGGGTATCCGAGTCCATCAGGGAGAACTCTAGGGCCGTGGGGGCCCGGATCAGGGGAGGTACAGTTCCACTCCCCCCCTGCCGACCACCTAAGCAAAGCGGAATTTCCGCCCGATGGTCGTCGTCCCCGCGAGGGGTCGGCCGCCGCATAAGCGGGAACGGTAGAAAGTGGGACCTTGACGGCGAGGGGCATGCCTCGATGATGTGGCGTCTGCGACTGGTCGCCGCGTTCGTATTCGCGCTCGCGGTGCCGCTGGGTGTCGCGCTGCTGGTCGTCGACGCCCCGATATCCGACGAGCTGATCGTCTTCGGCCTGACCGTGCTCCTCGGCATCGCGGTCGCGATCGCACTGTCAAGGTCGCTGATCCGGCCGTTCCGAACCCTCACCCAGGCAGCCGAGCGCCTCGCGGCGGAGGATCCCGCGACGGCACCGCTGGACGAGGAAGAGCTCGGCGAGCTGGCGTCTGCGTTCAACCGGCTGCGCGAACGGATGCTCGAGCAGCGCGCGAACGTCGCCGCCACACACGGCGAGATCCGCGAGTCGGTTCGCCGTTTGGGAGAGGCGCTGCGATCCACGCACGACATCCGTCAGATGCTCTCGGTCGTGCTCGAGACCGCGCTGGTCGCCGTGCAGGGTCGATCCGGAGCGGTGTTCCTGTTGTCGGCTCGACGCTCGGAGCTGTACGTCAAGATCGGTCGTCACATCGAACCGTCTGTGGCCGAGCGACGCATCCCCGTCGGACAAGGCCTGGTCGGCTGGGTGGCCGAGCAGCGCACCGCGGCGCGTATCCCCGGCAGCGACGCGCCGCCTCCTGTCGATCCAGAGCCGATCGCTCCGACCGCGCTCGCCGTGCCGCTTGAGTCGCAGTCGCAGCTGCTCGGCGTGCTTGCGGTCTACGGCCGCACGGTGCCCGCAGCCTTCGACGTGGATGACTTGGACGTGATCACCTCGCTCGCGCGGCAGGCCGGCGTGGGGATCGAGAACGTGCTGCTCCATCAGGAGGCGCAACGCCTGTCGATCACCGACGGCTTGACCGGCGTATGGAACCGCCGCTTCTATCAGATGCGTGTGACGCAGGAGTTCGAGCGCGCGAGCCGGTTCGACCGCCCCTTCTCACTGCTGATGATCGACATCGACCACTTCAAGAGCCTCAACGACCGCTACGGCCATCAACGCGGCGACTCGGTGCTGATAGAGCTGGCTCAGCGCATCGTCAGTCACACGCGTCTGCAGGTGGACACGCTCGCTCGCTACGGCGGTGAGGAGTTCGTGCTGATCCTCCCCGAGACCGCCGCCGAAGGCGCCCGGATAGTCGCGGAGAAGATCCGGGCCGAGATCGCCGGCGTGCCCTTCGGTAGTGGGGACGAGCAGGCGATCAACGTCAGCGTCTCCATCGGCTATGCGATGTATCCGCATCACGGCGCGACCGCGGAAGCTTTGCAGCATGCGGCCGACCGTGCGATGTACCTCGCGAAGTCGCGGGGCCGCAACACCGTCGTCGGCGCCGACGAGCTCGGCGAAGATTTGACCCTTGCCCCCGACGGGGTGCGTCCGTAGACTCGCCTCGCCTCCCACCGAGAGGAACGATCATGCGGGTCACGAAAGCGGTCATCCCCGCGGCCGGGCTCGGCACGCGGTTCCTGCCGGCGACGAAAGCGTCTCCGAAGGAGATGCTTCCCGTCGTGGACAAGCCCACGATCCAGTATGTGATCGAGGAAGCCGTCGCCGCGGGCATCACCGACATCCTGATCGTGACCGCGCGGGGCAAGCGCAGCATCGAGGACCATTTCGATCGATCCTTCGAGCTGGAGCGTCTGCTGGAAGCCAAGGGGGAGACAGACACGGCCGAGGCGATGCGCGCGATCGGCGACATGGCCGATATCCACTACATCAGGCAGAAGGAAGCGAAGGGCCTCGGGCACGCGGTGCTCGTCGCGGAGCGCCACGTCGGCGGCGAACCGTTCGCGGTGCTGCTCGGCGACAACATCATGGCCGATCCTTTGCTTCAGCCGATGATCAAGATCTACGAGGAGTACGGCCGCAGCGTCATCTCGCTGCAAGAGGTTCCACGCGAGGAGATCCGCCACTACGGCAGCGCCGCGTGCGAGTCGGTGGGTGAGAACCTGGTCAAGATCCTCGACATCGTCGAGAAGCCGACGCCCGAGGATGCGCCCTCGAACCTCGCCTCGCTGGGCCGATACATCCTGACGCCCGAGGTGTTCGAGGCGCTGCACAAGACCTTACCGGGCGTGGGGGGCGAGATACAGCTCGTGGACGCCATCACCGCGCTGGCCGTCGAGCAGGCCGTCTACGGGTACCTCTACGAGGGCAGCTACTACGACATCGGGAAGAAACTGGACTACCTGCGGGCGACGGTGGAGATCGCAGCCGAGCGGGAAGATCTGGGGGCGGAGTTCCGATCCTTCCTCGCCGATTTCGCGATGAGGCGGAAGTTGGTGTAAACCGGGGGGCGACACGGAGGCTTCCCCCAGCATCCAGCCGCCTCCCGTGGTCCTTGAATCAAGGTTTGGGGGTGTTACTCTCGCCGTGAGCCAACATCTTGTGGCTCTTCGCTCGATCTTCGAGCCGGAAAGGGGGCGCGCCGCTGGGCCTCGTGGTGATCGTCCTGCTCGTCCTCGCATGGGCGATCGTTTTGGGCCCCGCGATCCTGCGACCCCGGTTCGAGGCATCCCCGGAAGCTGGGATACGTGATTTCGAGCGAACATTGGGCATCCTCGCAGGAACCAGACACGGTCAGCAGCCGGCCAACGTGCCCGGCCGCTGGGTGATGGTGCCAAAAGACCTGCCGCAGGCGCCCAAGCGGCGCCGGAACCGGGTGATCCGCCGCCGCCGCCAGATGCTGGGGCGCCTGGTGATCGCGGCGGTCGGGACGCTGGTGCTCGGGCTGTTCCCGCAGATGCGCGTGCTGCTGCTCGTGCACCTTGGGATCGACGTCGTCATCGCCGGCTACGTCGCGTACCTGCGACGGCAGTTCGTGCTCGAGCAGCAACGCCGCGAGGTGGTCCGTCCGCTCGTGGAGGAGCCCTCTCCGGAGGCCTCGCCCACGTCCTACGCCGAGGCGCGCAACCACGATGAGGACGTTGTGGTCTGGGGCGGCTGAGCCCTCCCCGCAGCGGCCTGGGTAGGATACGCGCGTGGACCTCTCCCAGATCTCTTCCGACATCCGCAAGCGCCTCGACGCGAAGAACGCCGCGCGCGAGAAGGGCTTGACCTCCTCACGCAAGGCCATCCGGTTCTGCGCCAACTCGATCCGCGCGGTGCACCGCGACGAGATGGATGTCGCGCGGAGCCTGCAGGCCGAGGCGCGCTCCGAGCTTGATCACGCGCGCGAGCAGATGCGCGACTTCCCCGACATCTACTACGCGGGCTATCTGCAGGACGCCGAGAAGGAGTACGCGGAGGCGCTGGCGACCTACGCGATCATCAACGGCGATCCGATCCCGAGTCCCGAGGACTGCATGGTGGGCGACGCCCCGTACCTGAACGGGCTCTCTGAGGTGATCGGCGAGCTGCGGCGGCACCTGCTGGACATCATCCGGCACGGCCACCTGGCGCGCGGCGAAGAGCTGCTCACCGCGATGGACGACATCTACTTCGTGCTGGTGTCGATGGATTACCCGGACGCGATCTCCGGCGGCCTGAGGCGCTCGACCGACGTTGCTCGCTCGATCATGGAACGCTCGCGCGGCGACCTGTCGCTGACGATCGTGCAGGATCAGATCCGAGCAGCGATCGAGCAGCACCGCGCCGGCCTCGCCGGCGAATGATCCGCAGGTCCGGGCCGGCAGGACTTGGCTGCTCGGCCTCGAAGGGTTCGGGATGCGACGCTCCATCCTGATGTTCCTGGTCGCCGCCTCGCTGGCGGTGGTACCGGCGATCGCGGCGCAGGACGATGCGGGCTCGGGTGGCGATGCGGGCGACACGTTCGAAACCGCGACGGTCGTGACGCCGCGGGGCGCGTACGAGGGGACGCTGGATCCCAACGGAGACGACCGACACGACTTCTTCCGCTTCGATGTTCCCGAGGGCTCGTCGATGTCGGTGTTGGTGACGGTGAGCGCGCAGGCGACCGATCCGGTGGAGCTGCTCGATCCGAACGGGATCGTGGTGGACGCGGGCGTGCGCGCGCGCTCGAGCAGCGCGTCGGCCGGCGGCGTCATCACCAGCGAGGGCACGGTGATGCGCCTGTCCGTGCATCGGTCGATCGGTGGCGAGTACCGGCTGCATCTTCGGTCGGAAATGTCGTTCCTGGATCGGTACCGGCTGTGCTTCATGAACTGCGAGGGCGTCGTCTCGGCGACGCAGGATCTGATCTTCGGCGGGTCGTTGCCGTTCACGCGGACGCGCGTGCTGCTGGTGCCGCCCTCGCACGGTGATCTGGGGAACCCGCTCGGTCCGACCGCGGTGGACTATCTGGATGCGACCCTGCGCGGCATCCACGGGTGGGTCGATGCGATGGATGCGTTCGCGGACGACTATCCACGTTACGCGTACCTGCGTGAGATCGGTGTTGAGATCGAGGTGTTCGACGGCGTGGATCCGATCGATCCGGCCGGGTACGAGGTGATCATCGGGTACGTGGCGGCCGGACCGGTGTTCCGCGGTGTGGCGAGCGACGCCGACGACGACGTGCAGTATCTGCTGAACGAGTTCGGTTTGGGGGAAGACGTTCATTTCAGCGGACGCGTGATCGCGCTGAGCCTGTTCGGCGGGTCACCGCGCGCGGGGCAGGTCGTCTACGACTTCCCGGAGGTGAGCGATCTGGAGATCGTGACGCTGCACGAGTTCGGTCACACCTTCGGCTTGGGGCACACGACCACCTGGCACCCGACGCTGGGGCCGGATCTGATGAACAGCCCCGCGCCGTTCGTCTACGGCGACGGGTTCGCGGCGGGGGACGGCGGTGAGCGCACCGCCATGAAGTGCCTGTCGTCGCTGAACCTGTACGGGATGGCTGAGTTGTATTCGTGGGTGCCGAACGGTCACTGGCAACCCTCGGGTGGCTCTGTCTCTGCCCCGGCCGATATCCCGTACCGCTGGTACTGCCCGGCGTAGCGTCGTCCGCCCATCCAAACCCTCGCCGCCGCCGGCCGTATCCGGATCGCTCGACGGACGCTAAGGTCAACCCTCGTTGCGCTGAACGGGAGGATCGAGCGGAACGCGCCGAGCCGGACATGAACCATCCGCTTGGGCCTGTTCCTCCCGTTCTCGCAACCTTCGTTGACCATAGCGTCCGTCGAGCAACCCATCGGTGCGCGCCGCCCGCGCCGGCCTCCCTCGCGCGCGCGCCGGCCTCCCCCGCGCGCGCGCCGGGCCCCAGGCTGGAACAATGACGCCTCGGTGTGGCGTTGACGCCGGGCAGGACGGGGGAGGAGGGTGTTCGGATGTCGCAGGCTGAGGATGCAGCGCGCCCGGTGATCAGGCTCGAGAAGGACGGCCCGCTGGTCGTTTCCGGCCTCGAAATCTTCGTGAACTCGCGAGGCGAGCCGATCCGAGCGGGCGGCGAGATCCGCCTGTGCCGCTGTGGCAACTCGAAGCGCAAGCCGTTCTGCGACAACACCCACAAGACCGTCGGCTGGACCGACGAGAAGAGCGACGATCGAGTCCCGGACGCGCTCGATCGGTACGAGGGCGCCGAGGTCACGATCCTGGACAACCGCGGCGCCTGCTCGCACGCGGGCTTCTGCACCAGCGAACTGGCGAAGGTGTGGCGTTCCGGTGTCGAGCCGTGGATCGATCCGAACGGCGCCACCGCCGACGAGATCATCGCGCAAGTGCGTCGCTGCCCGTCGGGCGCGCTCAGCTACGCGCTCGGCGACCGGGTCGAAACCGTGTTTCACGACCGGCCCGAGATGCAGGTCTCGCGCAACGGTCCCTACCGGGTACGCGGCGGCGTCGAGCTGGAAGGCGTCGAGCGTGACCCAGGCGCGAGCACCGAGCACTTCGCGTTGTGCCGCTGCGGGCGCTCGCGCAACAAGCCCTTCTGCGACGGCACTCACTGGTATGCGGGGTTCAAGGACGACGAGGCGTTGACGATCGCCAGAGCTGCTCGCGCCACCGAGGAGACGACCGAGAAGTGGGTCGCCGTCGGCGCGGCAGGTGACTTCGACGAAGGGGCAGTGCATCCCGTTCAGGTTGGGGAGCGCGGGGTCGCCGTGGTGCGCACCGCCGATGGGCTGCGCGCGCTCGACGGCATCTGCCCGCATCAGGGCGGTCCGCTGACCGAAGGCAACATCTGCGACGGCGCGCTGCGCTGCCCGTGGCACGGGTATGACTTCAACCTCGACACAGGCGCCGGCGTCGGCAACGACATGCAGGCGGGAACGCTGAAGGTGCGAGAGGTGGACGGGAAGGTCGAGATCGCCGTTCCCAAGCCGAAGCGATCGAACTGGACGGTCAGCCATGTGATCGCCGAGACCTTGGTCGATTGGGGCCTCGACACGGTGTTCGGCATGGTCGGGCATTCGAACCTCGGGCTCGCCGAGGCGATCCGCGTCCAGGAGGAGCGCGGCGCGATCCGCTACTACGGCATCCGCCACGAGGGTGCGGCCGCGTTCGCGTGTTCGGGCTACTCGAAGGTGACCGGCCGGCCGGCCGCATGCTTGTCGATCGCCGGCCCCGGCGCGACCAACCTGCTGACC
Organism: Actinomycetota bacterium; assembly: GCA_036397635.1. Classification (GTDB taxonomy): domain Bacteria; phylum Actinomycetota; class AC-67; order AC-67; family AC-67; genus DASWIP01. The sequence continues at coordinate 16,741 of DASWIP010000060.1, forward strand.
GGACTGTGGGACGCGAAGATGGATCGCACGCCCGTGGTCGCGCTGACTGGGCAGGTCAACACGCAGGTGCTCGGGCCGGGCGCGTTCCAGGAGATCGATCTGGCGAGCGCGTTCTCGGCAGTCGCGCGCTTCAGCCAGACCGTGCTGCACGACAGCAACCACGCCGAGCTAGCGTCGCTGGCGATGAAGACCGCGATCGTCGAGCGCGACGTCGCGCACCTGATCGTCCCCGACGAGGTGCAGGTGCTCGACGCGGGCAAGGCCGGTCCGGGGACGCCCGACGGGCGCGTCGGCCCCACGACCATCGAGCCCCCGGCGGAGGCGGTTTCCAACGCGATGTATCGGCTTGGCCGGGCGAAGCGGCCGGTGATCATCGTCGGTTACGGCGCGCGCAGAGGCATGGACGAGGTGATCGCGTTCGCCGAGGCGCTGGGCGCGCCCGTGATCACCACCTTCAAGGCGAAGGGACAGATCGCCGACACGCATCCGCTGGGCGCCGGGGTGCTGGGCCGCAGCGGCACGCCGGTCGCGAGCTGGTTCATGAACGAAGCCGATCTGCTGATCGTGTTCGGCGCGTCGTTCTCCAACCACACCGGCATCGAACGTGCGAAGCCGATCATCCAGGTCGACTTTGACCGGATGCAGCTCGGCAAGTTCCATCCCGTGGACGAGCCGGTCTGGGGCGACATCGCGCGCACCGCGCGCACCTTCCGCGAGCAGCTCTCCGCGGGCGCCGCACGCGCCGACCAGCGAAACGAGCTGGCAGAGCGGTGGCGCCTATGGCGCGACGAGAAGCAGGCGCGCGCGGCCAAGGACCGCGGCCACGGCCTGAACTCCGCGACCATCTTCGCGGTGCTGTCCGAGGCGATGCCCGCCGATGCGATCATCCCGGTCGACGTCGGCAACAACACGTACTCGTTCGGGCGATACTTCGAATGCGCGCGCCAACAGATCCTGATGAGCGGCTACCTCGGTTCGATCGGGTTCGCGTTCCCCGCCGCCATGGGCGCGTGGGCGGCGCGAACCGGGCGCAAGGTCGTGTCGGTCTCGGGCGACGGCGGCTTCGGCCAGTACATGGGCGAGCTGACCACGGCGGTCAAGTACAGGATGGACATCACCCACGTGCTGCTCAACAACAGCGAGCTGGGCAAGATCTCGAAGGAGCAGCGTGACGGCGAATGGAAGGTCTGGCAGACCGGCCTGCACAACCCCAGCTTCGCCGAGTATGCGCGCATCTGCGGCGCCGCCGGGTTCCGCGTCGAGCGGCCCGAGCAGCTGCGCGCGGCCATCGACGAGGCCCTCACAACGAGTGGGCCGGCGATCGTCGAGGTGATCGCCGACCCGTTGCTGACCTGAGGGAAGGGGATCTCGACTCAGCGCGGGCCGTCACCGAAAGGCTGGACGCGTTCGCGCGCGCGACGGCGCATGCGCGGGTCGAGGCCGAAGCCGCGCGCGCTGCCGGAAGGATCGCGGCAGCGGGGGGCGAGGTAGAGGCCGCGCGCGCCGATCTGGAACGAGCCCTGCAGCTGTTCGAGAAGATCGGCAAGCCGCTCGAGGAGGCGCGCACGCGCGTGCTGCTCGCACATGCGATCGCGACCATCGAGCCCGAAGTTGCCGCGGGGGAAGCGCGGACGGCCATGGGTATCCTCGAGCGCGTCGGCGCGGTGCGCGAAGCCGACGCCGCAGCATCGCTCGTGCGCGCGCTGTCGGGTGAGGGACGGTCCGGACCGCGCGCGAGGGCGACGCTCAGCAGGCGCGAGCAGGAGGTACTCGACCTGATCGCGGAGGGCCTGACCAACGCCGAGATCGCCGCGCGCCTGTTCATCAGCACAAAGACCGCCGGGCATCACGTGAGCAACATCCTCATGAAACTGGGTGTTCGGAGCAGGGCTGAGGCCGTCGCCTGGGCGATGCGTAGCGGCCGAAGCGGGCAGCCCGCCTAGCGGCTGCGTGGTAGCATCCGAGTTTCCGCTCGGGGGTGTAGCTCAGTTGGTAGAGCGCTGCGTTCGCAACGCGGCGCTCTGCAGCGGCGGATCCCCTGGTAGAAGGGCATGTGACAACTGAACAGGTAACACCACAGGTAACACACGGGGGTGTAGCTCAGTTGGTAGAGCGCGGCGTTCGCAATGCCGAGGCCGACGGTTCGAGTCCGTTCACCTCCACTTTCAACCTCTTATTCGAACTCGGGCGCGCGAAGAGCGGCTCGAATATCTCGGTGAACTCCGGGCGGTGGATGTTGCCGTCGAGGATGTAGACGGCGCGGAACGCGACGTCGTTGAGTCGTCGCCGCACGGGCGGGCGCGCCTTGCGGTAGGCGTCGTGGCAGTTGCCGGCGAGCCGGATCGCCATGGTGAGGACCTCTTGCCAGCCGGTGAGGTCGCCTTCGAGGTCGGCGAGCTCTGTCTTGGCTGTGCTCTCGGCGGCGGTGATGCGGTCCTGGTCGGCTTTGAGGAGCTCGAGGGGGATGGCGTTGGCGTAGTAGGCGCGCAGGAGCTTCTGGCGTTCGTCGGTGAGCCTGGAGAGCTTCTTGGTGAGCACGACGCGGCGCTCGGAGGCGTCGGCTTGGCGCGCGACGATCTCGTCTTCGAGTTCGGTGGTGAGCCGGTCGACCCAGGTCTCGGGGAGTTGGATCTTGCGGTAGAGGTGCTCGACGAGGCGTTCGGCGTCGTCGGCGAGCACGTAGGGCTGGGCGCAGCCGGTGCGGGCGATGCCTTTCTGGCCGAGGCAGTAGAAGTAGAGATACTGGCCTTTGGCGAGCGTGAGCGAGAGCCTGCGCCCGCACTCGGCGCACATGAGCAGGCCCTTGAGGTAGTGGTCGTGGCGTCGTTCGCGCACGCCGGCCTTGTCGCGGGCGCGCAGCATGTCCTGGACGCGAGCGAACAGCGTCTCGGAGATGAGCGCCTTGTGCTGTCCGGGGTAGCGGGCGCCGTTCCATTCGACGATGCCGGAGTAGAAGGGGTTGCGCAGCATCTCGGCGAGCTTGGACAGCGCCAGCGG
>DASWIP010000061.1:0-3177 GCA_036397635.1 Actinomycetota bacterium
TCCCGGCGTCGAGCAGCACTACACCGGCAGCATCCTGCTGGTGCACGGCTTGCGCGACTGGAACGTCGATCCCGGCCACGCCTACCCGTGGGTGAAGACGCTGGAAGCGCAGGGCCTGTACGTCAAGCACCTGCTCGGGCAGTGGCATCACGCCTGGCCGGACTCGCCCTCGCCTGGGGACATGGAAACGAAGCGCTGGGATTGGGCGGACATGCTGCTCGACTGGTTCGACCACTGGCTGAAGGGCGACACCGGCGTCGACCTGGGCGCGCGCGCCGAGGTGCAGGACTCCTCCGGCGCCTGGCGCACGGCGTCGACCTGGCCCGCACCCGACGCCGAACCGTACGAGCTGTTCTTGAACCCGGATGGATCACTGGGTTCCGAGCCCTCCGAGGACTCGGGCATCATGCCGGTCGCCGGCCTCGACACCGATCCCGTGCGGTGCCGCAGTTGCGTCAGCTTCACCACGGAACCTTTGACGGAGGCGCTTCGCATCTCCGGGATCCCCTCGGTGCGTCTGCGGGTCACGCCAACCCTCGCCGCCGGGCACCTCACGGTGCGGCTGTATGCGGGAGCCAGGCAGTACCTCTACGCGCTCGATCAGGACGTGGCGCTGCTTCGCGATCTGGTCGGCTGGGGTCAAGAGGATCTGCGATTCCCGGATGGCGGCGAAACCGCGCAACCGGTGATCCCCGGCATGCCGATCGACCTGACGATCTCGCTGCAGCCGCTCGATGCGGTCATCCCGGCCGGCGAGCGCCTCACGCTCGTCCTCGAGCAGGGCGCGTACGGCGACCACATCCCGTCGGCGCCGACAGCGCCGGTCCTGATCGAGGTCGGCGGCACGACTGCGTCGCTGACCCTGCATCGCCACGAACCTTCTCCCGCGAGCTTCTTCACCCCCGCGTTCCCGTCACCCGAGGACTGAAGCCGCCGTGGTAGCGTGAGCCTCCGATCCTCCGGGAGGGAACGCTCATGCTGCCTTGGTCCGCCGAGATCGCCGGAAGGTTCGACGAGCACGTCTTCGACAGCCAGGCGCTGCGCGGCAACGCGCTCGGCGATCCGCCTTCGCGGCCGCTGTTGGTCTACACACCTCCGGGGTACGACGCGTCCGAGCAGCGTTACCCCGCCGTCTACATGATCCAGGGCCTGACCGGGCAGGTGGACATGTGGCGCAACCGCGAGGCCTTCCGCCCGAACTTCCCCGAGCAGCTCGACGCCATGTTCGCGCGCAGGGAAACGCCGCCGTGCGTCGTGGTGTTCGTGGATTGCTGGACCTCGCTGGGCGGCTCGCAGTTCCTGGACTCGCCGGGCACCGGCAACTACCACACCTACCTGTGCGATGAGGTCGTGCCGTGGGTGGACGCGAACTACCGAACGCTCGCGGCGCGCGAGCACCGCGGCATCGCCGGAAAATCCAGCGGCGGCTACGGCGCGATGGTGACGCCGATGCTGCGCCCCGACCTGTTCGGCGGCCTGGCCACCCATGCGGGCGACGCGCTGTTCGAGTCGTGCTACCTCCCCGAGTTCCGCGAGTGCGCGCGCGCGCTCCGCGACGACTACGACGGCTCATACGAGGCGTTCTGGAAGGACTTCCGCAGCCGCCCGGCGATGAGCAAGAAGACCGACGGCACGCTGCTCAACAGCTGGTGCATGGCCGCGTGCTACTCGGCCGATCCCGACGGGACCGTCCAGTTGCCGTTCGATCCCGCGACGAGCGAGCTGATCCCTTCGGTGTGGGATCGGTGGCTGCGGTGGGATCCCGTCCGGATGGTGCCCGATCACGCCGAGCAGCTCCGCGCGATGCGCGCGATCTACATCGACGCCGGGACGCGGGACGAGTGGTACCTGGACCTCGGCGCTGAAGCGTTCCGGCACGCGCTCGAGCAGATCGGGGTGACCGACGTGCACTTCGAGCTGTTCGACGCCGGACACATGAGCATCGGATACCGCTACCCGATCGGACTGCAGTATCTGGCCGAGCGGCTGTCACCGACATCGTAGGAGGCGCCATGGGGGTCCTGGACGATCTGTTCGGCATCGCGGGCAAAGCTGCCGTCGTCACCGGAGGTTCGCGCGGCATCGGGATGATGATCGCGCGCGGCTACGTGCAGGCCGGCGCGCGCGTGTACATCTCCTCCCGTAAGGCCGACGCCTGCGACGCCGCGGCCAAGGAGCTATCGGAGTTCGGCACCTGCGTCTCGATCCCCGCCGACGTGTCCACCATGGCCGGGATCGAGCAGCTCGTCGCCGCCGTCGCCGAGCGCGAGGACGCGCTGCACATCCTGGTGAACAACGCCGGCGCGGCATGGGGCGCGCCGCTGGACGACTTCCCCGAGTCCGGCTTCGACAAGGTATGGACGCTCAACGTCAAGGGCCTCTTCTACTGCACGACGAAGTTCCTACCGCTGCTGCGCAAGGGGGCGACGCCGGATGATCCCGCGCGCGTCATCAACATCGGCTCGATCGACGGCATCCGTGTGCCGTGGTTCCCCAACTACCCGTACTCGGCAGCCAAGGCAGGCGTGCACATGATCACCCGCCACGTCGCGCACGAGGTCGCGAAGGAGAACATCACCGTCAACGCGATCGCGCCCGGCCTGTTCCGCAGCCAGATGACCAGGTTCACCTATCAGGACGAGAACGCGGTCGAGGCGATCAAGGACGCGATCCCGTTAGGCCGCGACGGTCAGCCGGAGGACATGGCCGGCATCGCGATCTATCTGGCCTCGCGCGCGGGCGCGTACCTCACCGGCGCCGTGATCCCGGTCGACGGTGGGGTTGCGTCAATACGCACCTAGGGCACCGGGCTCTGACCTGCGGGGATGGCCCTATATTAGGGTCTCGCCCTCCTCGTCGACGATGCATGCATCGTGACGGGGTCATCTGAACTTGCCTCGCAGACCTTGACGAAACGGCAGAAACCGTATTAACTACCCCCGGGCCACCGCAGCGCCGGTTCACGAGGGGCGCTCGGTGGCTGCTGACTTTCCTGCGGCCTCCATGCCCAGGGGGTCAGGGTCATGCGCACATATCGTCGGCAGGTATCGCTTGGAGCCATCATCGGCGTCTTGGCGGGACTCTTCCTGGGGGGAACTCAGGCTGCCCAAGCAACGCACGGACTCACGATCAGCCATCAACCCCTGGCAAATGGGATTGTCGCCGGCGACAATCAGG
>DASWIP010000062.1:0-69110 GCA_036397635.1 Actinomycetota bacterium
ATGGGCCGTCATGGACCTGATCGTGGTTGCCTTCGTGGCTTTCGTCGCCTCGACCGTGACGTTCTTCTCGGGCTTCGGCCTGGGCACCGTGCTCCTTCCGGTGTTCGCGGTTTTCCTGCCGACCTCGGCGGCGATCGCCGCCACCGCGATCGTCCATCTGCTCAACAGCGCGCTGAGGCTCGGCCTGGTGCGACACCACGTTGAGGGAAACGTGGTCATGCGCTTCGGGCTCCCGGCGTTCGCCGCAGCATTCCTCGGCGCCGTGGCGCTTCACGCGTTGGACGGCCTCGACTCGCTCGCTCACTACAGGCTCGCCGGATCGGTGAGGGACGTGACGCCGTTGAATCTGGTGGTCGCGGCGTTGCTGCTCGGCTTAGGGGTGCAGGAGATCCGGCCGCGGCGCCCAGGCGAGGGCATCCCCGAGCGTTTCATGCCGGTCGGCGGCCTGCTGAGCGGGTTCGTCGGTGGGCTGTCCGGACTTCAGGGGGCGCTCCGCAGCGCGTTCCTGATCAAGACGGGCCTCAGCTCGGCCGGCTTCATCGCGACGGGAGCCGCGATCGCGCTGCTCGTCGATACGTCACGGATCATCGTCTACGGGGTGCAGGGACAGCTCACGGCGTCCGGACAGGATACATCGGTCCTCATCACCGAGATCGCCGCCGCCTCGGTCGGCACGATCATCGGGAACCGCTTCTTGACGCGGGTGACCCTGGACGTGATCAAGGTGATCGTCGGGACCGCGCTGATCATCATCGCCGTCGCGCTCGGGATGGGGATCCTCTAGCGCCGAGATGCAACGCCCTAAGGCGCTGCCGTCCGGATCGGTGTCGATGCAGGTGCCGACGCCTCGCCCGCAAGACCACATCGACGCCCCCCTGGCCCCCCTCCGACGGGCCATCCGCCTCTGTGCCGCCCGGGTTCCACGCGCAAGGGTGAGGAGAGGAGGCGAACCGTCATGGTCGCGCTCGCGAAATGGTTGGAGGATCCCCTGGTCTACTGGGGTTTCTGGCTGGGGTGGGTCACGCTTTGGATCGCCTGGACCGTCTGGCGCGATCTGGGCGGAGGCAGCGGAGTCCACCGTCGCCGTTGAGCCCTCTGAGGGCCGACCTGACCAGCATCGTGTCTTCGAGGGCTTCGGTCGGGTAGACACATCGCAAGGTGAGACGATCCGAGATCGCGATCCCGTTGCCGCGGGGCGACGCGCTCGGCGGCACGCTCGTCGTCCCCGAGGAAGCGCGCGGCGTGATCGCGTTCGCGCACGGAAGCGGCAGCAGCAGAAACAGTCCCCGTAACAACGCCGTGGCCGCGACCTTGAACGAAGCCGGATTCGCGACACTGCTGATGGACCTGCTGACCGGGGACGAGGAGGAAGCCGAACGCCTCACTCGTCACCTCCGGTTCGACATCGAGCTGCTCGCCGAGCGGCTTGGGATCGCGATCGAGCATCTCGACGCAACGCTCGCGGTTCCGATCGGCCTGTTCGGCGCGTCGACCGGGGCGGCGGCGGCCTTAGTCGCCGCCGCCCGCGAGCCCGCGCGCGTGCGAGCGGTCGTGTCGCGAGGCGGCCGGCCGGATCTGGCGGGCGACGCGCTCCACTCGGTCCAGGCTCCGACGCTTCTGATCGTCGGCGATCTCGACACCGTCGTGATCGATCTGAACGAAGAGGCGCGACGCCGGATGAAGGCGCCCGTCGAGATGAGACTGATCCGCGGCGCGACGCACCTGTTCGAAGAGCCGGGCGCGCTCGGGGAGGTCGCGACGCTCGCGCGCGCCTGGTTCGAGGATCATCTCTCGTCGGGCTCGTAGATCAGGCGAGGTGCTCGCGCAGGAAGGCGACGGTGCGCCGCATCGAGCGCGTGTACTCGGCGTAGAGCTGATGCCCTTCGTCCTGATAGCGGTGATAGGTGACGTCCACCTCGCTGTCGCGCAGCGCGGTGACGGTCTCTTCGGTCCACTCGATCGGGCATGTCTCGTCCGCGGTCCCGTGGTGGACCATCATCGGCGCCTCGATCTGATCGAAGAACGTGCGCGGCGACACGTTCGCCCAGAACTCGGGGTTCGCCTGAGGCGAGCCGTACTGCCGGATGATCCGAGCAGCAAGCTCGGGCCTGCGACGGATCCACTTGTTGAAGTTGTCTACGGTGTCCGAGCTGACCGACGCGAACACCACCGCCGCGTCGACGATGTCGGGGAACGCCACGAGCGCGTTGAACGTCACCCCGCCGCCCATCGAACGCCCGATCATCCCGATGCGTTCACGATCCAGAGATGCGATGGATGACTTCCTGATGGCGAGCACCGCGTTGATCGCATCCTCCGCGTACCCGAGCCGCAGGTTCGCATCGCTCTCGGGATCCGTGTCGGACTGCGCGTGGTTGCGGTAGTCGATGTGCACGACCGCGAACCCGTTGCTCGCGAGGTATTGCTGGCTGCGCTCGAATCCGCGGCCGGTCGTATAGACGTCGGGATCGATGTAGCCGTGATTGAGCACGACGACGGGGAACGGGCCGTCGCCGCGCGGCACGAGCATGATCCCCGACAGGGTCAAACCGCCACCGCGGTAGCGGATCGCGGAGGTCGTGTAGGCGCTGGTACGGTCCAGCGTGCGAACGACCCGGAAGTCGCGCCCGTCGAACTCGGTCCGCATCAGAGCCTGCAAGGAAACAGGGTGAGGGGCGGCGGGTGCGGCCGGCGCGCTGCTCGTTCCGGAGGGAGAAGGTCCCGTCGCCTCGGGGGATGATCCGACCGGCGCCGCGGTTCCCGCCGAGGGTTCGGGCGAGCCGCCGACACACGCGGTCGCAGCGAGCGCGACGACCAGCAGGGCCGGCACCACCCGGCGCACCCGGCGGCGGGGGCCGAACATCCTCGGGATCGCCACCATAGGCCCTTCATCGTGCCACAGGCCGGCAACGCTTGGTGGGGGTCATCCCGTTGACCTGGCCTCCAGGAACGCGAGCGCGACGACCGCCGCGTTCTCGGCGGCGACCTGCCGGTATCGGTTGGGAGCTGCCGCCGTTGGTGGGAGCTGCCGGTAGTGGTTGGGAGCTGCTCGCATCTGGGGGCTGATACACTTTGTCCATGCGTGCTCCTGCACCGCCGGACCACGACCACGCGATCGAGGAAGTCGACCAGCTGCTGCGCTCGCACGGCTTGCGCCGCACGCCGCAGCGGCAGGTGACGCTCGAGGCGATCCGCGAGCTTGCCGGGCACGCGACCGCCGATCAGATCGTCGAGCGCGTGCGCGCAACCTTGTCCAGCATCAGTCCCTCGACGGTGTACCGGACGCTCGCGACGCTCGAACAGGTCGGCGTGGTCTGCCACGCGCACCTCGGGCACACCGCGAGCGTGTACCACGTCGGCACCGCCGGCCTCCACCAGCACCTGGTGTGCGAGCGCTGCGGCGCCCTCCAGGAGGTCGACGACGCGCTCACCGGACCATTCGCCGAGCAGCTCGCGCGCCGCTTCGGGTTCCGCGCCAACTTCACACACTTCGCCGTGCTGGGCGAGTGCCGCGACTGCGCGCGCGGCACCCGAGCTAAGCCGCGCCGTGGGCGGAGGGCAACGACCGCAGGCGACCGCGCGCGCCGCTGAACGCGTAGGCGCCCAGGAACAACGCCCCCTGCGTCAGCACGATCGTCGGCCCGGACGGCCAGTCGCGGAACCACGACAGGTACATCCCGGCGATGCCAGAGACCGCACCCAGCAGCACCGATATCCAGATCATGCGCGAGAACGAATCGGTCAGCAGCCGCGCCGTGGCGGCCGGGATCACCAAGCCTGCGGCGACGAGGAGCACGCCGATCACGTTCATGGTCGCGACGATCCCGGCGGCGAGCATCAACGCGTAGAGTGCATCGAGCCGCGAGATGTTCACACCCGAGGCTTGCGCGACCTCGGGATCGAAGGTGGCGAACAGCAGCCGCCGGTAGCCGAAGAACACGAACAGAGCTGCGCTCGCCATGACGGCCGCGACCACCGCCACGTCGAGCCCGCGCACGCCCAGCACATTGCCGAACAGCGCGGCGTCGAAGCTGCGCGCGAAACCCCGTCGCGTCGCGATCAGCAGCAGACCGACCGCGAAGCTGATCGTGGTCACCACACCGATCGCCGCATCGGCGCCCAGCGTGCGGCGCCGCGACACCCGGTCCACCAGGCCCGCGGCGACGAACCCGCCGGCGAATGCCCCCACATAGAAGTTGACACCGACGACGTAGCTCGCGACCGCCCACCCGAGGATCGCGTGCGACAAGCCGTGCCCGATGTAGCTCATGCCACGCAGCACGACGAACACCCCAAGCAACGCGAGCAGCGCGCCGGCCAGCGCCCCGACGATCATGCCGTTGCGGAAGAACGCGAACTCGAACGGCTCAAGCAGGGTGCTCATGATGCTCTCCTCGCATCGGCAGCACGTTCACCGGCGCCTCCACCACGTCCACGATCACGGGCATGCCTCCGTGAATCAGCACCTCCATCGGTGCTCCGTAGGTGCGTTCCAATACCTCAGGCGTCAGGACCTCGGCCGGCGCGCCGTGCGCGACCACCTCTCGGTTGAGGCAGACCAGCTCGGGCAGGTGCGCCGCGATGCCGTTGAGATCGTGCGTGGTGACCAAGATCGCGAGTCCGTCGTGATGCAGCTCGTGGAGCAGGTGCACCACGTCGTGGCGCGTGCGGACGTCGACGCCGCTGGTCGGCTCGTCCAGCAGCAGCAACTGCGGGCGCTTGAGCAGCGCGCGCGCCACGAACACGCGCTGCTGCTGCCCTCCCGAGAGTTCGCGGATATGCCGGTGCGCGATGCCGCGCAGGCCCAGCTGCTCGAGCACCTGGTCGGCTTCGCGCTGCTCGTCCCGCGACGTCCAGGGCATCCGCCGGTCGACGCGCGCCATCAGGACGGCCTCGCGCACGGTGATGGGGAAGTACCAGTTCACCGTTTCGACCTGCGGCACGTATCCGATCCGCACACCGGCCGGCGAGCGAACGACGCGGCCGGCAACCGGCCGCACGGCGCCGGTGAGCGCCTTCAGAAGGGTCGTCTTCCCCGAGCCGCTGGGACCGACGACGCCGATGAAAGCGCCCGCCGGGATCGACAGGTCGATGTCGACCAAGACCGGGTCGCCGCCGTAGCGGCAGGTGACCTTCTCGAACCGGATCAGGTCGGTGGGGTTCATCCTCGGTACTCGGCGTTGCTTTCTGGATGCAGGTTGGAGGTGTCGAGCTGCTCGAACGGCGTGACGTCGCCGCCGAGCGCCTCCATGAAGGTGCTGAAGTTGAACGTCATCATCGCCAGGAAGCTGTGATCGTGATCGCCCGCGTCCCCCGGCAGGTCGTCGTCGCGCAACTCGTCCACGTAGCGGGCACCGGTCTCGCGCGCGATCTGCTCGAGCACCGGGCTGGGGAACACCTCGGAGCCGAAGATCGCCGGCACCCCTTCGTCGCGGACCTGCTCGATCAGGCGCGCGACTTCGCGCGGGGTCGGCTCGGCGAGATCGGACGGCTGGATCGCGCCGATGATCTCCCAGCCGTACTCGCGCGCGAAGTACGGGAACGAATCGTGATAGGTGAGCAGCTTCCTGTTCCCCGCCGGCACGGTCTCGGTCACTTCACGCACCAGCCGGTCCAGCTCGTCGAGGCGCTGGGCGTAGGCGTCGAGGTTGCGCCGGAAGTACGCGGCATCGTCCGGGCGCAACGTGGAGAGCGTCTCGGTCACGATCTCGGCGTATCGCTTCGCGTAGGGAGGGTTCGTCCACAGGTGCGGATTAGGATCGCCCTGCTCGCGTGGGAAGCTGAAGTCGTAGATGTACTCGTCGGGCGTGATGGTCAGGTCCCCGAGCTTCACGATCTTAACGCCGTCGCGGACGTTGGCCTCCGCGAGCACGCGTGTGGGCTCCTCGAGGTGCAGCCCGTTCATGATCACGACGTCCGCCTCGACGATGATGCGAGCATCGGTCGGCCGCGGCTCGAACTCGTGGCTGTTCTCGCCCTCCGGAACGAGGCCGGTGACGCGCACGCGGTCGCCGCCGATGTTGGCGACGATGTTCGCGATCGGCGACACCGTCGCGGCAACCGCCAGCCGGTCGCCCGTCGACCCTGACGGACGATCAGGTGCACAGGCGCCCGCGACCACGGCGAGAGCGACGATCGCGACAGCGGATCGAACCCGGCGCACGGTCCTCCTCGTCGGCCCGGAAACCCTTGGGCCACGCTAACATCCCTCTGGTCCTTGTTGCAAGCAGCTTGCAAATAGAACCGGCTGGAGACTGGCCCTTGCCTGGAACGAGCTTCGAGCGGCGCGCAGCGCAGCGCCGTCAGCGGTGCTCGGGGTTCGGGAAATCGAGTCGGGTCCCAGCGTCCCATTCCGAGCGCTGGTTGCCGTGCGCGGGGATGCCGCCGGCATCCTTCAGCATCCGCGCCATGTGCAACAGGTTCCAGGTCATGAACGAGGTGTTGCGGTTAGTGAAGTCGTTCTCGGGGCCGCCCGAGCCGGGATCGAGGTAAGACGGACCGGGACCGGCTTCGCCGATCCAGCCGGCGTCGGCCTGCGGCGGGATCACGAACCCGAGGTGCTGTAGCGAGTACAGGATGTTCATCGAGCAGTGCTTGATCCCGTCCTCGTTGCCGGTGATCAAGCAACCGCCCACCCGGCCGTAGTAGATGTACTGACCCTTGTCGTTGAGCTCGCCCGACTGCCCGTAGAGGCGCTCGATCACCTTGGTGCACACCGATGATTTCTCGCCGAGCCAGATCGGCGAGCAGATCACCACGATGTCGGCGGCGCGCACCCTCGGGAAGATCTGCGGCCACTCGTCCCTCTCGAACCCGTGCTCGGTCATGTCCGGATAGACGCCGGGTGGGATGTCGTGATCGACGGCGCGGATCAGCTCGACCTCGACCTTGTTGCGACGCATCATCTCCATCGAGATCGCCGCCAGCCCTTCGGTATGCGAGATCTCGGGCGAGCGCTTCAGCGTGCAACTGATGAACAACGCGCGCAGGTCCGAGAAGTCCCCGTCATGCTCCGCGCAGAGCTTCTCCATCCGCTCGGTCAACGCCATGGTTCCGTCCCCCCGACTCGTCGGCGACCCCTCGCCGCCGTGCGTCGGAAAGGCTACAACCCGCGACGCGTCCGGCGCGTTCCCGAGGCTAGGCCGACCATCGCTGCAAGAACGCCAGCGCCACCGCGGCGGCGTTCTCGGCGGCGAGCTGACGATAGACGAAGAACTGGAACGGGAAGCCCGGCAGCATCAGCGGGTCGCCCGACCCGTCGGAGAGCGCGCGGAAGGCGATGAACGGGATGCCGCTGTCCGCGGCGACGCGCGCGACCGCCGCGGTCTCCATGTCGGCGGCGTCGTAGTCCCCCACCGTGGGCGGGTTCTCGAAGTAGCCGAAGATGAAGCCGGGGTCGAGGAACGGCACGATGCCGGTCACGAAGCCATCCGGATCGGGCGGCGCCGTCGTCTGCGCGCGACACGGCGAGCATCCGAACACGTCACCACCACCGGGGAAGCAGGGGAAACGCCGCCCGCCGAACGGATCCGAGCTGCGCCCGTCGCCACCGATCAGGATCTGGGGTGTGCGGCCGAGATCCACGATGCCGACAGCGGTCGGATCCACGCCCACGCAGAGCGGATCACCCGCTGGGACCGTCGATGCGAGCGCGACCTCATCCGCGACGTCCTCAGCGACCGCGAGCATCGACGGGTCTGCCGCCACCCAGATCGCCCCGTCGTCGATGGTCCAGCGCGCGGGGACGATGACGTCGCCGATCGCCGTCCGGCCGCCCGAGACCCCCGAGAACACGACGGCGCCGAACTCGCACTGGTAGTTGTCCAGCGCGGCCCGGGTCGCCTGCTCGGCGTTGAGCAACCCGATCCCGGTCAGTGTGAGCACCACGTCGTGCCCGTGGAGCATGCCCCGGTAAAACGCGCGCCCGTCGATCACGTCGACGAGGGACACCTCTGTCTGGGCGAGCAGCGGATCGATCTCGCCGGGGAACGCCGCCAGCACGAGTGTCCTCGTGCCGCAGATGCTCGCGGAGGCCGGCGCGAGCGCGCTGCTCGCGGCGACGAGGGCAAGAATCATCGCAACACGGCTCATTCCTCATGATTCGTGCGAAAAGCGCGCAGTCCTGCTCGCGAAGGGTACGCACCAGAGATACGCGGCATCGTCCGGACGCAACGCCGAGAGCGGACTAGTCCTTCTTACCGACCTCGAGTACCGCAAAACGGGCGGGGCGGAACCACCCCCATTGGGGCCTATTGGCGACCCGGGACGACGCCGACGATACGGGCAGGCACGGAAAGTCGGCGTGCGCCCACGCGGGGGAGCTTGATGGTCGGGAGAGAGATCGGAAGGAAGGCCAGACAGGAACGCGGAGCGGCCGCGACCGAGTTCGCGATCATCGCCCCGCTGTTCTTCATGCTCATCATGGGATTGATCACCGGCGGGCTCGCGCTGGACGGCAAGAACACCCTGACCAGCGCCGCGCGTGAGGCCGCCCGCTTCGGCGCAACGCTGGCGACGGAGTCAACCACCGGGATGCCCGACGACTGGTTCGAGGAGATCGCCACGGTGGCGACCCAGACCGCCGCCGGCCAGCTCGCGAACGGCGTCGAGGGCCGCATGGTCTGCGTGGCCTACGTCGGCTACCGTCCGAGCCGCGCCTCGAGCACCGACTGGACGCGCAAGCGCGTCGAGACGTCCACGGGCGTGACGTACACGAACGGCAGCGTCGGCACCCCCTCGTCCTGGTGCTTCGACGACGGCCGGGGAACCGGCGGCGAGCGGCGCGTGCAAGTACTCGTCGAGCGGGACACATACCTGAACGCCGTCCTTGTTCACATGACCTTCAAGCTCACCGCCGACGCTACCGGGCGCTACGAGCCCGTGACGTCGTGAACAGGCTCAGCGCGCGCGTGCGGGACGAACGCGGAGCCGTCCTGCTGATCTTCTCGATCCTTCTGGTCGTGCTCTGCATCGTGGTGGCGACCGTGCTCGACCTGGGCGCCCTGCGAGCCGATGCCAGCGAGGGTCAAAGCGTTGCCGACTTCGCGGCGACGGCCGGAGCGGCTGAGCTGGCCCCCGGCGGGGGCAGCTCGGTCCAAGAGGCGTGTCGCACCGCCTGGGGATACTTCCTCGCCAATTCCCCCGAAGCCCCGATGGGCCAGCCGGATCCGTGCGGCACCTTCCAGGGGATGCCGACGTGCACGGCGCTGTCGCTTCCGCCGACACGATCGGCGATCGGCATCGTCGGGCCGTTCACGGTGACGATCAGCTACCCGATCCTCGACGCGGATCCGCTGATGGCCGGCCGCGTGGTCCAAGCCATCGACGGTGACGCCTGCAGTCGCATCGGAGTCACGATCAGCCGCCATCGAGCATACGGCTTCGGCGCGGTCACCGGCGCGAGCGGCCAGACCACCACCATGACCGCCGTCGCACGGTCGGGCGCGGACACGGGTGCTGCGACGCAGCCGGTTTCGTTGCTGCTCCTTGATCCCGCCGGGTGCAACGCGCTGAACGCAAGTGGGCAGGCGCGCGTCGTCATCGGTTCCAGCGGCGGCTATCCCGGGATCATCGCGATCGATTCCAGCGGCACTGAGCTGAACGCGCCGCCCGGCCAGAGCGCTCGGAACTGTGGCGCGAACACCTATGTGATCGACGCGGTGGGCACCCAGAACTCGCTGATCGACGCCGGCAGCGGCTTCGACGACGAAGGGAACACCATCCCCGGAGCGATCTACAGCTTCGCCTTGATGCCCGGCCAGGGGAACACCAAAGCCTACGAGGAGGCCGACGTGTTCGCGGGACGACTCACGCCGCGGCCGATCGGGCACGAGCGGATCACGCGTGCACCGGTGGATCACCGGTACAACTGCAAGATCCAGAACGCGTGCGTGCGTGCCGCGACGGAAACAGCGCAGATCGACGCCCTGCGGGCCTACGTCGGGACGTCGGGTGCCCCGCCCGGGTTCAGGGAGTTCCCCCGGGACATGCTCGGCGGGCAGTGCAGCATGCAGCCATCGACCCCGGCGGTGCTGTTCCTGGGCGACTGGTGGATCAACTGCACGAACTTCTCCCTGGCCAACACGGCGACGTTCACCGGCGGCAACGTGATCTTCCAGGGGAACGTGACAGTCGGATCCTCAGGCGGCATCATCATGAACCCCGTTCCGACCACCGACCGGTGGGTGTACTTCCGCAACGGCTCGTTCACCAAGAATTCGCAGGCGTCGATCAACCTCGACCGGACATTCGTCTACCTCAACAATGGCCGTATCTCGTTCGGAGCCGGTTCGGGCATCACGCGGTGGATCGCTCCACTCGAGGGTCCCTTCGAGGACCTGACGTTGTGGTCCGAGTCAACACTGCAGCACGACCTCGGCGGTCAGGCGTCGTTGGAACTCGTCGGCGTGTTCTTCACACCGAACGCCCTGCCCTTCCGATACACGGGGCAGGGCGGCCAGAACCAAGCCGACGCGCAATTCATCGCCTACCGGATGGAGGTCACGGGGCAAGGTACCTTGATGATGACGGTGAACCCGGACCGATCCGTGCCGATCCCGCTCAGCGGCATCGGCCTTATCCGGTAGTCGGGCGCGTGGTCAGCCCTTGTTCTCGTACACGGGCACGATCATGCCGCGCGCGATCGCCTGCATGAACAGGTTGAAGCCGAGCAGCGCAGGCGGAGCGTTCTCGTTAAGGTCGAGCTTCTCGGTCCCGACCGCGTGGACGACGAAGAAGTAGCGGTGCGGGCCATGACCCGGCGGTGGCGCGGCGCCGAGGAACCCGGTCAGTCCGCCGTCGTTACGGAGTTGGATCGCGCCGTCGGGCAGCCCGGACCCCTTCTCGTCCCCCGCGCCGGCCGGCAGCGACGTGACGCTCGCGGGGATGTTGAAGACCGACCAGTGCCAGAACCCGCTCGCGGTGGGCGCGTCCGGATCGAAGCAGGTGACTGCGAAGCTGCGCGTTTCGGCGGGGAAACCTCTCCAGGAGAGCTGCGGTGAGACGTCCTCGCCTCCGGCGCCGAAGATACCGCTGAGCTGAGGCGTGGGGAGTGTCTCGCCGTCGCGGACGTCCTCGCTCGTCACCTGGAACGAGGGAAGTTTCGGCGATGCAGCATAGGGATCGTAGGTCTTCATCGCGGACCTCCTCGGCCATCGCTTGCGCTCGAACCCTACTCCGCCGCGCGCGCCGGATGCACCCGAGGGGTCAGACGGTGAGGTCGAGCGCGACGCCGGCGATCAGCATCAACGGGTACGGGCCCGCGTAGCGCGCCTCGAAATCGAGCCGACCTCCGAGCGACACGAACGGCTCGATCTCGTCCTCGATGGTGCCGGAGGCGGAGGGCATCGAGTAATCGAGCTCGGCTTCGCCGACGGCCTGCACCGCCGCGTCCATCATCCCGACGACGAGTTGCCGCGGCGTCTCCCACGACAGCGTGATCCCCTCGGCGTGGCCCACCGGCCCTGCGTAGGCGTGGGTTCCGCCGTCGAAGTGCGTCTGGTCGAAGTCGAAGACCTCGCCGGTGCCGACGGGTGTGCATCGGTGCGAGCCTCCGACGCGAACGTCGGCACCCCACCAGTCGTTCGGGAACGCGCGCCCACCGTCGGATCCGAATCCCACGAGGAAATAGGTGCCGGGCGCCAGACCGGGACGAGGATGCGCCGCTTGGTGGTAGAAGGGTCCGTCGGGGCCCGGATGCTCCTGGCGGGCGACACGCGTTCCGTCGACGTCCACCACGACCGCGCGCGGCGCTGAGCCCACAGACTCGACGCGGAACGACACGATGTCCAAGGTCGCGGCGTCGATGATCAGCATGCCCTGCGCGAGGTGCCAGCTCTCCGGCCCGGCAAAGCGTCCGGGACGGCCGCCGTGCTTCTCGATCGAGACGAAGTCCGTTCCTTCGGGAAGCTCGAGGCGCGCGGCGCTGTACCCGGGGGTCGGGCCCCCGAACACGCAGGTCGTGATCGCGGCGGCGCGCGCGCCCAGCGTGCTCGACAGGGTCGCGAGCAGCGTAGCGAGAACGAGCACCCTCCGGCCGGTCATGACCTCATGTTTGGCGCTTCCCCGGCAGATTCCTCCCTCGGACACAGGGGGATTCCCGCGGCCCGGCCGATGCGGCTGAGTACGAGGGTTCGGGCAGGAGACGACGGCCACGTGGCGAAGGAGGAATCTGCACGGACCGCCGACGATAGAACGGCCTCTGGTGACGGATATCTCCTTGACGAACAGACGGGCAGCAGCCGGGGCCCTGGTGCTGGCGCTGCTGGTGTCGGGCGCGGTTTCGTCGCACGCGCACGAGGTGTCCTGCGCGCCCCCATTGCCCTTCGGCGGGGACTGGTCGCAGATCGCCAACCAGCCGACCGGCGATCGCGTGCAGCCCAACGAGAGGATCATCGACGCCTCGCTGGCGGCCACGCTGGCCCCGGCGTGGACCTTCGACGCGGATCGCTGGACCCTGATGCAGAACAACGAGATCACCGGCTATCCGATCATCGCCGACGGGTGCGTCTACGTCGGCTCGTCGCTGGCCACGTTCGGGCCCGAAGGCTGGGTCTTCGCGATCAACGCCGACACCGGCGAGCTGGTGTGGCGCCTGAAGACCAAAGGCGGGGTGTACAACACGGTCGCGGTGAACGATGGCGTGGTCTATGCGTTCGTGTCTCGCGTCTCCAGCCCCTACGTCGCGGCGATCGACCAGCAGACCGGACAGGTGATCTGGGAGACCACGGTCGATAACCAGATCGGCTCGGACGCGGTCGCAAGCCCGGTCGTATACGACGGGATGGTGTGGGTGGGCGTCTCCGGCACCGCGGCCGAGGTCAATGAGGGCGACCGTTCAACCTTTCAGGGGAACCAAGTGCTGCTCGACGCCGAGACCGGCGCGGAGCTGAGCAAGACATGGACGATCCCACCGGAGTTTTGGCTCGACGAGTACGCCGGCGGAGCGGTGTGGTCGACGATGGCGGTCGATCCCGAGACCTCGTACGGCTATGTCGGCACCGGAAACCCGTTCGACTACGACAGCGAGTACGAAACGACGAACTCGATCCTGAAGATGGACCTGGCGCGCGCGCGCGACGCCGAAGGCAACGCGGTGCCGTCGCAGACGGTCACGAACCCGACGTTCGGCGAGATCGTTGACTTCTATAAGGGCACCATCGAGGAGTACCTGCCGGCGGCAGCCGACGTTGTGCCCTGTCAGGAACTCGAGGAGATCTCCGGCGTGTTCGCCCTCGGCCTTGAGTGCCTGCACCTCGACCTGGACTTCGGCGCGATGCCGAACATCTTCCGCGACGATTCGGGACGCAAACTGGTGGGCGCCGGCCAGAAGTCCGGGGTGTATCACGCCGTGGACGCCGCGACGATGGAGCCCGTGTGGACCTCGCTGCTCGGCGTGCCATCGCCGGTCGGCGGGATCGTCGGGTCGGCCGCCTACGACGGGCAGGACATCATCGGGCCGCACACCATCGGCGGCTACCTGTGGTCGGTCGAGAAGAACCAGGGCGACCTGAACTGGGTCTCGCCGGTCGGCTCGGGCATCAACTGGGGGCCTCCAGTCACGATCGCGAACCGGATCGCCTACACCGTGGACCTGGCCGGGTTCCTAGACGCCTACGACGTGCAGACCGGGCTGCCGCTGCTGCACCGGCCGCTATTCCTCGGCGCCGACACCCGGGAGCGCCCGCCGCTGTCCTGGGGCGGGGTTTCGATCGCGCGCGGCACGGTCTATGCGAGCGCCGGCGTCGGGCTCACCTCGGCGGGGATGCCGTCGTTGCCGACCGGCTTCGTGATCGCCTTCCGGCCCACCGGGATCCCCCGGCCGTAGCGCGATCGACCGTCAGGCCGAACGGCGAACGTCGGACCACTCAGGCTGAGCGGCGGCCGTCGGACCCGAGCACCAGCTTCGCCAGCTGCTTGCCGTTCTTGGACTCGGGGTGGGTCGCGAGCACGTGCTCGGCGATATAGGGAACCGAACCCTGCGCGCGGCAGGCTGGGCAGGTGATGATGTCGTCGGACGGGCGCGCGCCCAGGATGAGCGCCACCCGGTCCCAGTCGATCGTCCCCCTCCGCATGCTCCATAGCGTACCCGCACGCGGCGGATCCATGCCTGGGAGTTTCTCTCAGCGTCCACGAAAGCGCAGCCGCCGGTCCTCGGCTCGCATGATTCCCCGCGAGCGCGTCGGGACATCCCGAAGGGACGGGCAGGCATGACCCGAGAACGCTGGTACCCGTTGGGAGGCACGAAGATCCGCCCCCGCTCGTTGTGGCGACACCAGCAGGGGTGTGCTCCTCCGGCGCGAAACCTCAGATCGAGGAACGTTTGGAAGGAGCAACGATCATGCGCCGAGGACCGCTGCTGCTAGCGCTCGTGTTCGTGCTGCCCGTCAGCCTGCTGCCGGCGTCGCCGGCGGGGCCGGTCGAGGATGCGATCGGATGCGATCCGCTGGATACCGCGCGCTGCCTGCTGCCATGGCCCAACGACTACTTCGCCACAACCTCCGAGACAGACACCGGCAAGCGTCTGAACCTCAACCCGGCGCAGATGCCGCGCAACATCGCCGGCGTGCCGATCGATCCGACCGACTACAACCGAAACGACGGGTTCTCGCCTGGCTCGCTGATCGTGACGAAGGTGCCCGGCCTGGACACGCCGGAGGCATTCGCCAACACCGATCCTGTCACGCTGCTCGACCTTGGTCGCTACATGGACCCGGACGCCCCCGTGGTCGTCGTCGACGCAGAGACGGGCGAGCGCCACCCGATCTGGGTCGAGATCGACCGGGCCACCGATCTGGAGGGGGCTCCGCCGTCCCCGGCGGACACAACACTGCTGATGCGGCCGAGCGTCAACTTCCGGGAGGGCGCGCGGTACATCGTCACGCTTCGCAACCTGCTCGACGCCGACGGCGACCTGATCCCCGCGAGGGCCGCGTTCGCCGCGTTGCGAGACGGCACCGGCGACACGACTCGACAAGCTCATTACGACCAGACGATCTTCCCGGCACTCGGCGCCGCCGGCATCGCACGCGACGATCTGTACCTCGCTTGGGATTTCACGGTCGCCAGCGAACGGAACCTCACCGAGCGGATGCTCGCGATCCGCGACGACGCCTTCGGCCAGTTCGGCGATCACGACCTGGACGACGGCATCGTCCAAGGCATCTCGCCGGACTTCGTCGTCGACGAGGTCACCGAACAGCTGCCATGCAGACCCGAGGTGGAGATCGACGTTCCGCCCGTCGCGTGCAACGAGCAGGGCGAGCTGGACGCGCGCATCATGCGTCGCGTCGAAGGGCGGATCCTCGTTCCCTGTTACCTGGACCTGCCTGGATGTCCACCGGGAGGTCGCTTCTACTACGCGCTTCCGGGACAGACCATCCCGTCGCGGACGCCCCCCAACGTCGCCGTGGCACCGTTCGTCTGCAACATCCCGGCGGGTGCTGCGGACGGCGAGCGATACCGGCCGTCGCTGTACGGTCACGGCTTGTTCGGCGATGCCGGTCAAGTCAACTCGGGGAAGCTGTACGACCTCGGCGCGTTCGGTCTTGCCTTCTGTGCAACCGATTGGAGCGGCATGGCGACCGAGGACGTCCCCAACGCGATCTCGATCCTGGCCGATCTCAGCCGGTTCTCGACGCTGGCAGACCGGGTGCAACAGGGGATGCTGAACTTCCTGTTCCTCGGACGGGCCATGATCCATCCAAGCGGCTTCTGCGCGAGGAGCGCGTTCCAGGTCGACGGTGCGTGCGTGTTCGACACCAGCGAGCTGTTCTACAACGGGGGGAGTCAAGGCGGCATCATCGGGGGAGCGCTGACCGCCGTGGCGCCCGACTTCACGCGCGCCCACCTCGGTGTCCCCGCGATGAATTATTCGACGCTGCTGCGCCGAAGCGTGGACTTCGACATCTTCGCCGAGGTGATGTACCGCACCTATCCCGATGAATTGGAGCGCCCGCTGATCATCTCGATGATCCAGACGCTGTGGGATCGCGCCGAGTCGAACGGGTACGCTCATCACATCGTGGGCGAACCGCTCCCGGACACGCCCACCCACGAGGTTCTGCTGACGCCGGCGTTCGGCGACCATCAGGTCACCAACTGGGCGACCGACGTGATGGCGCGAACACTGGGTGTCTCGATGCGGATGCCCGCCGTCGATCCTGGGCGGCACCCCGCCGGAAACAACGCCTACTGGGGGATCCCGGTGATACAGACCTATCCATTCGGTGGCTCGGCGATGGTCGTCGGAGAGATCGGCCCTCTGCGTGAGGTTGACGGGAGCACACGCGGGACCACGCCGCCGCCGGTCGAGAACGTGCCGAACCGCCTCGGCGTCGACCCGCACGGGCCCGACTGGAGCGAGACGCTCGACGCCTATCTCGCGATCGCGTCGTTCCTCAGCTCCGACGGGTGGTTGCCCGCGGTATGCGGCACTGCGCCGTGTTACCTCGACGGTTGGTCGGGGCCATAGCGGGACAGCCGCGGCGGAGCGCCTTTCCGGTCCGCCGTTCGAGCAAGTAAAGTTCATGCTCGCCCCACCAGGGCCACAAGGGTAGGAAGACAACGACCATCGGAGGGAACCTGATGACGTCCTCGAACGCCGCGCGGCTGGATCCCGCGTTCACGGCGTTACCGTACGAGCAGCTCGGCGATGCGGCGCTGCAGCGCGCGCGCGACCTGGGCGCGACCTACGCCGACTTCCGCTTCGAGCTGATCGCCGGCCAGACCATCGCCACCCGCGACCGCGAGCTCGAGGCGGTGACCAACACCGAGACCACCGGGTACGCGGTGCGCCTGATCCACAAGGGCGCGTGGGGCTTCGCATCCGGCGTCGACTTCACGCCTGATGCGGCTGCGGCGACCGCCGCGCGCGCGATCGAGGTAGCGGCCACGTTCGCGGCGCTGAACTCCGAGCCCGTCGAGCTGGCCGAGGAGCAGGCGCACACCGGCACCTGGATCTCGCGCTACGAGATCGACCCGTTCCAGGTCGACGACGCCGAGAAGATCGACTTCCTGCTCGGGCTGGCCGAAACCGCGCTCGGATCCGGCAAGGTGCAGCACATGATGGCGCGCCTGATGCAGGTCAAGGAGTGCAAGTACTTCGCCGGCATGGACGGTTCACGCATCGCGCAGCAGCGCGTGCGTCTGCAGTCAGACTTCCAGGCCGTGCGCATCGATCCATCCACCGGGGCGTTCGAGTCGATGACCCCGGCCGCGCCGCCGGTCGGGCGTGGCTGGGAGTACTGCGCGTCGCAGTACCCATTCGCGCGCCACGCCGAGGAGATCCCCGAGCTGCTCGAAGAGAAGATGGCGTCGCCGTCGGTGGAGCCGGGCCGGTACGACCTGGTGATCCACCCCACGAACCTGTGGCTGACCATCCACGAGTCGATCGGGCACTCGACGGAGCTGGACCGGGTGCTCGGCTACGAAGCGAATTACGCCGGCACCTCGTTCGCGACGCTGGACAAGCTGAACACGCTGCAGTTCGGCTCGCCGGTCATGAACGTGACCGGCGACCGGGTGGCCGAGCACGGGTTGTCGACGGTCGGGTTCGACGACGAGGGCGTCGAGGCGCAGACCTGGGACATCATCCGCGACGGCGTGCTGGTCGGCTATCAGCTCAACCGGCAGATGGCGCTCAAGCAAGGGTTCGGTCGGTCGAACGGCTGCGCGTTCGCCGACGAGCCCGGTCACGTGCCGTTGCAGCGGATGCCCAACGTCTCGCTGCTGCCCTCGGAGACCGACATCACACTGGAGGACCTGATCGGCGGCGTCGAGGACGGCATCTACATCGTCGGCAACAACTCATGGTCGATCGACATGCAGCGATACAACTTCCAGTTCACCGGCCAGAAGTTCTTCCGGATCCGCGGCGGCAAGATCGACGGCCAGCTCAAGGACGTCGCGTACCAGGCCAAGACGACGGACTTCTGGAACTCGATGGAAGCCGTCGGCGGTCCGAGCACCTACGTGCTCGGCGGCGCGTTCAACTGCGGCAAGGGGCAACCGGGGCAGATCGCGCCGGTCTCTCACGGCGCGCCGGCCGCGCTGTTCCGCGGCGTGAACATCCTGAACACGTCGAAGGAGGCGGGCCGATGAGCGAGATCCCCGCGATCCTCGAGCGCGTTCTATCTATGTCGAAGGCCGACGCATGCATCGTGATCGGCGCGCGCCGATCCACCGCGAACGTGCGCTGGGCGAACAATACTTCGACCACCAACGGCCTCGCCGAGAGCGAGGATCTGGTGATCATCTCGATCATCGACGAGCGCGTGGGGACGATCGCGCGCAACCACTTCCCCGACGAGCAGCTCGAGGACCTGGTGCGCGAGTCCGAGGCCGCGTGCGACGGCAAGCCGGCGGCGGAGGATGCGATGCCGCTGCTCGAAGGGGACGGAACGCCGCCGGCCGACTGGAGCGCGCCGCCGGCAGCGACCACGCTGGGGGTGTTCCGGGGATTCTCCGAAGGCCTCGCCGACCTGTTCGGGCGCGCGAGCAGCACCGGCATGAAGCTGTTCGGGTACGCCGAGCACGAGACCACCACCTACTGGCTCGCGACGTCCTCGGGTCTGCGAAAGCGCTACACCCAGCCCGCCGGGAAAGTGGAGATCACCGGGAAGTCCAACGACTACCTGCGATCGTCGTGGGCGGGGCAGGTCACCACGACCTTCACCGACCTCGATCTAGAGGGGATGTACGCCAAGCTCGAGCAGCGCTTGGACTGGTCGAAGACCATGCTGAAGCTCGAGCCGGGGCGCTACGAAGTGCTGCTCGAACCAGCCGCCGTCGCCGACATGGGCCTGTACCAGATGTACGAGAGCGCCGCGCGAGATGCGGACGAGGGACGCACCGTGTTCAGCAAGCCGGGCGGCGGCAACCGCATCGGCGAGAAGCTCATGGCCGGGTCCGTGTCGTTGTACTCCGACCCGCACGAGCCCGGCCTCGAGGTCCTGCCGTTCTCGCTCGCCATGGGTTCGAGCAGCTTCCAATCCGTGTTCGACAACGGGTTGGAGACGGGGCGATCCGAATGGGTACGCGACGGTGTGCTCCGCGCGCTGATCACGACCAGGTACTGGGCGCAACGAACCGGCGCGCCCGGGCCGGTGCCGTTCGTCCCGAACATGATCATGCCCGGCGACGGCCCGAGCCTGGACGACATGATCGCGCGCACCAAGCGCGCGCTGCTCGTCACGTCGTTCTGGTACATCCGCGAGGTGGACCCGCAGACCTTGCTGCTGACGGGGCTGACGCGCGATGGCGTGTTCCTGATCGAGGACGGAGAGGTGAAGGGCGCGGTCAACAACTTCCGCTACAACATGAGCCCCGTGCAAATGTTCGCGAATGTGACCGAGGTGGGTTCGTCGGTGCCGACTGCGACGCGCGAGTTCGAGATCGCGCTGTGCAAGTTCCCGGCGGTCCGCGTGCGCGACTTCTTCATGAGCTCGGTGAGCGAGGCGACCTAGCCCGCCCGGGCGCGCGCGATGATGGAGCCCGCGCGCGCGATCAGTGTTCCATGTAGCGCAGCAGCAGCAGCGAATGCGCCACCAGGTTCACCCCCGGCTTGCGGACCATCCGGCTGCCCGGCTTGGCGGTGTTCAGTTCCTCGAGCCAGTGCCCGTCGGTCGGCATGACCGGAAGCGTGAAGAGCTTCGAGCGCGCGCCGCCGTTGAGCAGCAGCAGCAGCGTCTCCCCGTAGATCGGGCGGCCACGCTCGTCCACCTCATCGGTGGCCTGTCCGTGCAGCAGCATCGCGACGATGTGCGCGGTCTCGAACGCCCAGTCCTGGTCGGTCATCTCCAGGCCGTCGGGACGCAGCCAGGTCACATCCTTGGCGCCGGCGGCGACCGGCGAGCCGGCGAAGAAGCTGCGGCGCCGCAGGACCGGCTGCTCGCGGTGCAGCCGCGCCAGCTCGCGCACGAAGTCGAGAAGGTCGCGCTGCTCGGACGTGAGATCCCAGTGCACCCAGGTCACCTCGTCGTCCTGGCAGTAGGCGTTGCTGTTGCCGAGCTGCGTGCGACCGACCTCATCCCCGTGCGAGAGCATCGGGACGCCCTGCGAGAAGAACAGCGTCGCCAACAGGTTGCGCTTGATCCGCTCGCGGATCGCGAGGATCTTGGCCTCCTCGGTTGCGCCCTCGACGCCCCAGTTACGGCTGAAGTTCTCATCGTGGCCGTCCTCGTTGGCTTCGCCGTTGGCCTCGTTGTGCTTGCGCTCATACGAGACCAGGTCGTGCAGCGTGAAACCGTCGTGGGCCGTGACGAAGTTGATGCTCGCGTAGGTACGCCGGCCGCTTTCGGCATACAGGTCGCTCGAGCCGGACAGG
This sequence comes from Actinomycetota bacterium, assembly GCA_036397635.1. Taxonomy (GTDB): domain Bacteria; phylum Actinomycetota; class AC-67; order AC-67; family AC-67; genus DASWIP01. Next base: position 20,324 of record DASWIP010000062.1, read on the forward strand.
CGGTAGGCGAGCTCGGCGACGACGCCGGGATCCCCGCGCCAGAACCGGCGCACGTTGTCCCGGTACTTGCCGTTCCACTCGGCCCAGCCGACCGGGAAGTTGCCGACCTGGTAGCCGCCGGGCCCGACATCCCACGGCTCTGCGATCAGTTTGGCCTGTGAGATCACCGGGTCCTGCTGGATGATGTCGAAGAACGTGCCGAGCCGGTTGACCTCGTACAGCTCGCGCGCGAGCGCCGGCGCGAGGTCGAAGCGGAACCCGTCCACGTGCATCTCGGTGATCCAGTACCGCAACGAGTCCATGATCAACTGCATCGTGCGCGGGTGGAGCATGTTCAGCGAGTTCCCACACCCGGTGAAGTCCACGTAGATGCGGTGATCCTCAGGTGAGAGGCGATAGTAGGAAGCGTTGTCGACCCCACGCAGCGAGAGCGTCGGGCCCAGGCGGTTCCCCTCACCGGTGTGGTTGTAGACGACGTCAAGGATCACCTCGATCCCGGCGCGATGGTAGGCCTTGACCATCGACTTGAACTCGTCCACCTGCTGGCCGAGCCCGCCGGTCGCGTAGCGCACATCCGGCGCGAGGAACGCGATCGAGTTGTAGCCCCAGTAGTTGCGCAGGCCTCGGCGGACCACCGCGCGCTCCGAGACGAACTGGTGCACCGGCATCAGCTCCAGCGCGGTCACTCCGAGCGCCACCAGATGATCGATGATCGGATCCTGCGCCATCCCCAGATAAGTGCCCCGCAGCTCGTCTGGGATCTCGGGATGCAGCATGGTCATGCCGCGCAGGTGCGCCTCGTAGATGATCGTTCGGTTCCAGGGCACCTTCGGCGCTCGATCGTCGCCCCACTCGAACGCCGGGTTGATCACGACGCTCTTGGGCATCACCGGCGCGCTGTCGCGCTCGTCGAATGAGCCGTCGTGCTCCTCGTCGCCGATGCGGTAGCCGAACAGCGAGTCGTCCCACTCCACCGTGCGGCTGATCGCTTTCGCGTACGGGTCCAGCAGCAGCTTGTTCGGGTTGAAGCGGTGCCCGTTCCCGGGCTCGTAGGGTCCGTGCACGCGGTAGCCGTACAGGTGTCCGGGGCGAGCGTCCGGCAGGTAACAGTGCCAGATCAGGTCGGTGCGCTCGCGCACGGGGACGCGCGCGGACTCCTTGGGATCGTCCGGGTGATCGAACAGGCACAGCTCCACACCGGTGGCGTGCTCGGAGAAGATCGCGAAGTTGACCCCCTCGCCATCCCAGGTCGCGCCCAGCGGGTACGGGTTACCGGGCCAGACGCGCACTCATCCACCTCCGCCGGCACGAGCGCGCTCGGTCACGAGGGACTCCCGGGCTTCAGGTAGACGACGCCCAGCGGCGGAAGCGTGAGCGTCAGCGCGCGCGGCCGCCCGTGGATCGACACCGGGACCGTCTCCACGCCCCCGTAGTTCCCCTGCCCGCTGCCGCCGTACTCCTTCGCGTCGGTGTTGAGGATCTCACGCCAGAACCCTTCGACGGGCACCCCGATCAGATAGTTGTGCCGCGGCACCGGCGTGAGGTTGCAGACCACCAGGATCGTGTCCCCGTCGCGTTCCCCGCGGCGCAGGAAACTGATCACCGAGTTCGCCGTGTCGCTCGCGTCCACCCACTCGAACCCGCCCGGGTCGGCGTCCAGCAGGTGCAGGGCGGGCTCACTGCGGTAGAGGCGGTTCAGGTCACCGATCAGGGCCAGCACGCCCGCGTGATGCTCGTACCGAAGGACGTGCCAGTCGATGGAACCATCATGCGCCCACTCGCCGACCTGACCGATCTCGCAGCCCATGAACAGCAGCTTCTTGCCCGGCGTCGCCCACTGGTAGGCGTAGAGCGTTCGCAGGTTCGCGTAGCGCTGCCACTCGTCGCCGGGCATCTTGCCCACCAGCGAGCCCTTGCCGTGCACGACCTCGTCGTGCGACAGGGGCAGGACGTAGTTCTCGCTGAACGCATAGATCGCGCGAAAGGTGATGTCGTTGTGGTGATACCGCCGGTGGATCGGGTCCTCGGAGAAGTATTTCAGCGTGTCGTGCATCCAGCCCATGTCCCACTTGTAGCCGAACCCGAGCCCGCCGACATAGGTCGGCTTGGAGACCATCGGCCATGCGGTGGACTCCTCGGCATAGGTCTGCACGTCCGGGTGTTCGCGGAAGACATCCTCGTTGAATCGGCGCAGGAAGCCGACCGCCTCCAGGTTCTCGCGTCCGCCGTACTCGTTGGGGATCCACTCGCCTTGCTTGCGCGAATAGTCCAGGTACAGCATCGACGCGACCGCGTCCACGCGCAGGCCGTCGATGTGGTAGCGATCGAGCCAATGCATCGCCGATGACATCAGGAACGAGCGCACCTCGTTGCGTCCGTAGTTGAAGATGTAGGAGTTCCAATCGGGGTGATACCCCTGACGCATGTCGGCGTGCTCGAACAGGTGTGTGCCATCGAAGAAGGCGAGCCCGTGCTCATCGGCGGGGAAGTGCGAGGGTACCCAGTCGAGGATCACGCCGTAGCCGGCTTGGTGCAGCCGGTCGATCAGATACATCAGATCCTGCGGAGAGCCGTAGCGGCTCGTCGGCGCGAAATAGCCGGTGGTCTGGTAGCCCCACGATCCGTAGAAGGGATGCTCGGTCAGCGGCAGGAACTCGACGTGGGTGAAGCCGGTGCGATCCAGGTGCTCGATCAGACGCTCGGCCGCCTCACGGTAGGTGAGCGAGCGGTTGTCCTGCTCGGGCACGCGCATCCACGAGCCCAGGTGCATCTCGTAGACCGACACGGGCGCCTGCAGCGTCTGCCTGCCGCCGCGCGCGCGCATCCACGCCTCGTCGCCCCAGGTGTAGTCCAGGTCCCACACGATCGAGCCCGTGCGCGGCGGCACCTCGGCGTACAGCGCGAACGGGTCGGCCTTGTCGACACGGTAGCCGCGATGATGCGAGCCGACGTGGAACTTGTAGTTCGAGCCGCGCTCGACGCCGTGGATGAAACCTTCCCAGATGCCCGAGCCGCCGCGCGCGCGCAGGTCGTGCCGTCCCTTGGCCCAGTCGTTGAACCCGCCGATGACCGAGACGTGGTTCGCGTTGGGTGCCCACACGGCGAAGAACGTGCCGTCCTGATCGGGGAGAGGGTGCGCGCCGAGCTTGTCGGCCAGGCGGTGATGCGTCCCCTCGTTGAACAGGTAGATGTCGCGATCGGTCAGCAGGCTGATGTCGGTCCGAACCGAGGTTTCGGCGTGCGCGGCCCGGCGCGTCATGGATGGCTCCTTCCGCGTCGGCGTGAGATCCTTCCGAGTCTATCCACCACCTCGAGGGTACCCGCAAGCCCCTCGAGCGGAACGCGCGCCTTGCGCCGCCAGTTCGGGTGCTGGGTGGTCGTGCCGGGCCGGTTCTGCGGCTCGACCTCGCCCCACAGGTCCTCCAGCGACGCGATCACCACCTCAGCCCGGCTCGCTGCCAGATGCTCGAGCAGCGCGCCCAGCACGTCCTCGTCGTCGGCGGCGAGCAGCCCCCGCGCGCGCAGGAACGCGCGCAGCCGGTCGCGGCGCTGAGCGCGGGTGGCGCGTTCGCGCGAGGCGCCCTCGTCGTCCAACAGCCCCGCGGTCAGGCGCTCGGCGATGTCGTGCTCGCCCCACCAGGATGCGAACGGCGGCATGTCGTGCGTGTTCAGCGCGGCGAGTGAGCGGGCCGGCGGCGCGTTGAGCGGCCGGCGCTCGTCGTCGCGGAACTCCTCCTGCACGATGGAGGAGCGCAGGATCCCGTGCCGCGCCATCGCCTCGCGCACCGCGCGCGGCACCGTGCCGAGGTCCTCACCGATCACACGCGCCTTCGCGGTGTGGGACTCGAGCGAGAGGATCGCATACCACTCCTCGGGGTTCGGCCAGCGCACGAATGCCCCGTCGGCGGCCTCGAATCCGTCGGGGACCCAGAACAGCCGGTGCAGCCCGATCACGTGGTCGACGCGCAGCAGCGTCGCGTAGCGCAGCAGCGTGCGCAAGCACGCGATCGGGTACGCGTAACCCGTCCCGCGCACGCGGTCGGGGATCATCGGCGGGAACCGCCAGTTCTGGCCCTTGGTGAAGAACGCATCCGGCGGGGCGCCGCCCGACACGCCGGACGCGAACAGGTCGCGGTGCGCCCAGACGTCGTAGCCGGACGGATGCACGCCCAGCGGCAGGTCCAGGTACAGGCCGGCGCCGCGCTCCGCGGCGGTGCGGCCGAGCTGCTCGAGCTGCGTGTGCGTGAAGAACTGCGCGGCGGCGTGGTAGGCGCGCGCGCCGGGGTCCCCGTCGGGCATCTTCTGGGGCCACGCCGTCCACGGCCCGTGCGCCTCGGTCGCGGCACGGAACGCCGCGTACCGCTCGACGTCTGGATGCTCGCGCACGAACGCCCCGAACTCGTCGCGCCTTTCCCCCTCGAGCAGCGCGCGCCCGCACGCCTCCAGCACACGCCGTCGCACGGCCATGCCGCGCGCGTAGTCCACCTGCTCGTCTTCGCGCAGGGTCTCGATCTCGGGCCGGGCGTCCGCGAGCAGCGCGCGCACCTCCTCGCTCGCGCGCACCTCCGGCAGCGCTTCGACGTCGATGAAGAACTCGCTCCACCACAGCCTGCTCGCCGGCGAGTAGGGGCTCGGATCGAACGGCTCGTCCAGGAACGCGGCGAGGATCGGCAGCGTCGCCACGATCGAGCCACCACGATCGGAGACCAGGCGCAGCAGATGCTCGAGATCGGTCAGGTTGCCGGCGCCCCAATTCCGCGACGACCGCAGCGCGTACAACGGCAGGAACACGCCCCACTCGCGCGCGTCACCCGCGTCATGGGCGAGCAGCGGCGCGGCGATCACCGTGGCCTCCCCGGCGTGGTTGCCCACGGCCACCCGCAGCCGGTGGTACCCGGGCGCGAGGTCCGACGGCAGGGGGACCGCGACGTCGGCCGCATCGACCCGCGCGCGCCAGGACGGCCCACCTTCGACCTCGAGCGTGACCTCCTCGACGCCGGCGGGCGCGCGCACCGTGATCGAACCGCCCTCGCCCAGCCAGCAGACCGCGACCGGATCGCAGATCGCGCGCGTCCGCTCTTCGCGCGCGGCCCGCAGCGCCTGCGGCGCGTCGGATGGTTCGCTCAGGGGCACGCCGAGCGCGCGCAGCACCGCGATGACCGCCTCGTCCGAGGCGCGTCGTTGTTGTTTCAGCCCGTCGGTGTAGACGGCTTGGATGCCGTGGAGGCGCGCGAGGGCGCGCAGCGCGCGCTGGAGTCGCTCATCGGCCATGCTCTGGGGCTCCATGCCGAACGTGTCTATCCGAGGCCATGCCGGACGTCGCCATCCTCCGCTCGGGCGCGCCGCGCCGCGTCAGTCGGCGACCTCCAGGAGGTCGTGGATGCCGCGCAGCGGGATGTCGATCCAGTCGGGACGGTTGTTGATCTCGTAGGCGATCTCGTACAACCCCTTCTCCAGCAGGAACGCGTCCAGCAGCACCTGCAGGTCTCGCCGCGCGCGCGGCAGATACGTCGCCTCCTCGCTGGCTTCCCAGTACTCGCGCACGAACGCCGCCGACACCCAGCGGAACCACATGGTCAGCCACGGCTCCATGCGCGCGCGATCCTCGGGCCGGACGATCGTCCCGCCGGCCTGCCCGAGCAGCGCCGTGTACGCCGCGTAGTGGAACGAGCGGATCATGCCGGCGACGTCGCGGAGCGGCGAGCGCTTGATCCGCCGCTCGCCGATGGGTTTCGCGGGCTCGCCCTCGAAGTCGATGATCACGACGTCCTTCCCGGTCCACAACACCTGCCCGAGGTGGTAGTCGCCGTGCGTGCGGATCCGCTGTGCGTCGATCTTGCGTTCGAGCAGCGCGTCGTACCGCGCGATCACGTCACCCTCGTAGTCCAGCACCTCCGCCAGCGCCGGCACGTCGTGCAGCTTGGCGCGCGCCAGTTGGAACGTCCGGCGCGCGAGCGCGCGCATCGACTGGTACATCGAGCGCTGGTACAGCATCGAGAACGGCTCGGGCACGAATGCCACGTCGTCCTGCTCGGACGCAAGCGCCAGGTGCATCTCTGCGGTGCGGCGCCCCAGCAGCCGGGCGAACCCGACCGAAGGACCGGCGGTCTCGTCGACCACCTGCGGCACATCCCGGTCGGCAAGGTCCAGCACGTGCTCGGTCGCCGGAGGCACCGGCGGCTCGATCTCCTCAGGCATCGCAAGCGCGCGCTCGGTGTACCGGCCTAGCTCCTCCAGCGAGAACTCCCACGCGTCTCCCTCGTTGAGGACGAACCCCTGCAGCACGCCGATGGTCATGGGCTCGCGGCGCGCGCGCACGTACTCGATCGATCCGGCCAGCGGCGGCATGTACGTGAAGCCGGTGCGCTCGGTCAGGTGCCGGCCGATCTCGAGGTCCGGGTTGAGCCCCTCCTCGGTGCGGCGGATCAGCTTCAGGATCAGCCGCTGGCCGAACGCGATCGAGGTGTTCGACTGTTCCGCCCCGAGCAGTTGCGGCGGCAACGGCTCGTCCCGGCGGCCGCGCAACCGCCGGAACGACTTCCCCGGCGTCCCGACCAGCGAGCCGCTCCGGCCGCGCAGCACGCGCCGTCCCGCGATCGCGCCGAGCAGCACCTCGGCGAACGCCGGATCGTCCACCGCGTCGTAGAGAATCTTCTCGCCACCGCGCGAGCGGACGCGCGCGATCGCGCTCCACGGCAGGTTCGGCCCGATGTCGCGGGCCGGCTTCGCGATCAGCGGCAGCACGTAGATCTCGCTATCGCCGTCGAGGTACTCGACCGTCAGGAACGCGAGCAGCCCAACGGGTTTCGCTGCGCTCACTGCGGCCATCACCGGGATCACCTCGGTGATCTCGAGGCCCTTGACGCTGCGGCCCTTCGAGCCGAACCAGCGCCGCGTGCGCAGGTACGCGGGCAGCACGCGCTCCAGCGCCCGCTTGTGCTTGCCCTCGAGCAGCTCGCCCCACGCTCCCGGCACCTCCAGCTCGGGCAGCTCGCCGTCACCCCGCGCGCCGTCGTCCTCGCTTTCGGTCAGCTCGAGCCAGTAGAACGCGTGCGGGCCGAGGGTGATCAGGTAGGGCAGCTCGCCGATGCGGGGGAACTCCGTGCCGCCGAACATCTCCACGGGTGTCATCCCGTTGAACTTGGACAGGTCCAACTCGACGTACTGGGCGAGGCGCGAGAGGTTCGCGACGATCAGCACTCGCTCGTTGTCGACCGCGCGCAGGAAGGCGAGCACCTTGCGGTTCTCGGGAAACAGCATCTCGATGGTGCCACGGCTGAGCGCGCGCGACCGGCGCCGCAGCGCGATCACACGCTTCATCCACCACAGCAGCGAGTGAGGGTTCGCGTGCTGACTCTCGACGTTGATCGCTTCCGCGTGGTACTCGGGATCGATGATCACCGGCAAGTACAGCTTCTGGGGGTTGGCGCGCGAGAAGCCGGCGTTCCGATCGGCCGACCACTGCATCGGCGTGCGCACTCCGTTGCGGTCGCCGAGGTAGATGTTGTCACCCATGCCGATCTCATCGCCGTAGTACAGCACCGGCGTGCCGGGCAGGCTGAACAGCAGCGCGTTCATCATCTCGATCATCCGCCGGTTGTTCCCGAGCAGCGGCGCCAGCCGTCTTCGGATGCCCAGGTTGATGCGAGCCTGCGGATCCGACGCGTAGACGCGGTACATGTAGTCGCGTTCCTCGTCGGTGACCATCTCGAGCGTTAACTCGTCGTGGTTGCGCAGGAAGATCGCCCACTGCGCTTCATCGGGGATGTCGGGGGTCTGCTCGAGGATGTCGATGACCGGGAAGCGGTCCTCCTGGCGGATAGCCATGAACATGCGCGGCATCAGCGGGAAATGGAACGCCATGTGACACTCGTTGCCCTCGCCGAAGTACTCGACCGCGTCCTCGGGCCATTGGTTCGCCTCCGCGAGCAGCATCCGGTCGCCGTAGTTCTCGTCCACGTAGCGCCGTAAGTCGCGCAGGTACTTGTGCGTCTCCGGCAGGTTCTCGCAGTTGGTGCCCTCGCGCTCGAACAGGTACGGCACCGCGTCCAGGCGCAGGCCGTCGACGCCCATCTGCAGCCAGAAGTCCAGCACGCCGTAGACCGCCTCCGCGACGGCCGGGTTATCGAAGTTCAGGTCCGGCTGGTGGGTGTAGAAGCGGTGCCAGTAGTACGCGCCGGCGACGGGGTCCCAGGCCCAGTTCGAGTGCTCGAAATCCTTGAAGATGATGCGCGCGTCCTTGTACCGCTCGGGCGTGTCGCTCCAGACGTAGAAGTCGCGTTCGGTGGTGCCGGCCTTCGCGCGGCGCGCGCGCCGGAACCAGGGATGCTCGTCGGAGGTGTGGTTGAGCACCAGCTCGGTGATCACCTTCAGCTCGCGGTCGTGCGCTGCTCGCAGGAAAGATCTGAAGTCGCGCAGGGTCCCGTAGGACGGATGGATCGAGGTGTAATCGGCGATGTCGTAGCCGTCGTCCTTCAACGGTGAGGGATAGAACGGCAGCAGCCACACCGCGGTCACGCCCAGATCGGCGAGGTAGTCCAAGCGCTGCGTCAGCCCGCGGAGATCGCCGATCCCGTCGCCGTCGGAGTCCGCGAACGCGCGCACGTGGGTCTGGTAGACGATCGCGTCCTTGTACCAGCGCGAATGCTCGGGCGCGGGGCGCAGCGTGCCGGTCGGGCCTGGCCGGGCGTCCGCCTCACGGGCGTCGGTCGAGCGACGGCGGGGAGGGCTCACAGGAAGTATTCGAAGTCCTGCTCGGTGCGCTCGCGGTGGCGCACGTGGAGGATGTGTGCCGGCACGACCTGCGGGTTCAGCTCGACGTAGTTGTGCGGGCCGTGCCAGGTGTAGTGCGCGTCGGTGATCAGGTCGTGCACCTGGAACGGCTTGCCGGGCTCGACGCCGAGCGCGCCCAGGTCCAGCGCCGTCCATCCGGCTTGCGGAGCGTGGTGATCCAGGTTCACCACGCACAGGATCACATCGGTCCCATCCGGCGACGATTTCGAATACGCGAGCAGCGCGTCGTTGTCGGTGCCGTGGAAGCGGAGGGTGTGGTCGCGCTGTAGTGCGGGATGCTCGCGGCGGATCCGGTTGACCCGGGCGATCAGCGCGCGCAGGCTCTCCGCCCGGTCTAGGTCCCAATGGCGGAGCTGGTACTTCTCCGAATCGAGGTACTCCTCGGTGCCGGCGCTAACCGGCTCGTGCTCCATCAGCTCGAATGCCGGCCCGTAGATGCCGTAGCTCGCGCCGAGCGTCGCGGCCAGCAGGAACCGTTCCATGAACGCGCCTCGGCCGCCCTCCTGCAGCTCGTCGGTCAGGATGTCCGGCGTGTTCGGCCACAGGTTCGGCCGCATGAACTGGCCGAGCAGCGTGTGGTTCAACGCGGCGAAGTACTCCTGCAGCTCCCAGCGATGTCGCCGCCAGGTGAAGTAGGTGTAGGACTGGCCGAAGCCGACTTTGGCGAGATGCTCCATCAGGCGCGGCCGCGTGAACGCCTCGGACAGGAAGATCACGTCCGGGTCGGTGGCCTTGATGTCGTTGATGCACCATTCCCAGAACGCGAACGGCTTGGTGTGCGGGTTGTCCACGCGGAAGATGCGCACGCCCCGGTCCATCCAGAACCGGAACACATCGCGCACCGCCTCCCACAGTTCGCGCCAGTTCGGCGTCTCGAAGTCGATCGGGTAGATGTCCTGGTACTTCTTCGGCGGGTTCTCGGCGTAGGCGATCGTGCCGTCGGCGCGATGGCGGAACCATTCTGGATGCTCTGCGACCCAGGGATGATCCGGCGTGCACTGGAGCGCCACGTCCAGCGCCAGATCCAGACCGTGCTGGCGCGTGGCTGCGACCAGACGGTCGAAGTCATCGAACGTGCCGAGGTCGGGGTGGATCGCAGTGTGCCCACCTTCGGGCGCGCCGATCGCCCAGGGGCTACCGACGTCCTCCGGGTTGGATGTCTCGGTATTGTTCGGGCCCTTGCGGAACTGCCGGCCGATCGGGTGGATCGGCGCCAGGTACAGCACGTCGAAGCCCATCTCGGCGACGTAGGGTAAGCGCGCGATCACGTCATCGAACGTGCCGTGCCGCCCCGGCTCGGCCGAGGTTGAGCGCGGGAACAGCTCGTACCAGGCGCCGTAGCGCGCGCGCTCGGGATCCACCACGATCTCCAGGTCGCGGCCGTATGGCACCGCGAACGGTCGGTCGTCGTGGCGGCGCATCAGATCGGCGAGCTGCTCGTCCGCGACCGCGCGCACCGCGACACCGTCGGTCTGCGCCTCCAGCACCTCGCCCCACAGCCGCAACACGTCGGCGTCCTCGCCGGTCGCTCGCTTGGAGGTGTCGATCACCAGCGCCGCCCCGTCGAGCAGGTCCACGTTGACATCCTGGTGCGCCTCGAGCTTCTTCTCGAGCTTCTCGCGCCACGACGCGAACCGATCGATCCACGCGAGCAGCGTGTACCGATGCCGCCCCAACCCGCCGACGCGGAACGTCCCCCGCCACCGGTCGTTGCCCAGCGATTCCATATGGATCTCGTCCCAAGCGGCGTCGTGCTCATGGCGATGCCGGATCACCACGGCGAGCATCTCGTGGCCGTCCGAGAAGACGTCGGCCTCGACCGCGACCTCTTCGCCCTCGACGCGCTTGATCGGGAAGCGGCCGCCGTCGACCTCGGGGTAGACGCCTTCGATCACGACGCGAGCGCGTCCCTCGGCCGGCATCGATCCGGCCTTGCCCGACGTCACACGGCGACCGCGGGTCGCCCGCGGCGGCGGCCGCTCAGGCGTCCGCTCCGCGTGGGGTCCCCGCGCGGCGCGTCCCGGCCCGTTGGCTCGTCCCATCAGCTTTGGTTATCCCCATCATAGGTCAGCGGATACATCTCCTGGTCTTAGACTTCAGCGAGCGAGCGCGCGCCGAGCGTCCCCGATCGTTATCGGCGCGTTCAGGGCCTCGCTGCAGACCCCAGCCAGGCGCGCCCCGGCCCCCTTCGATCCGGCGATCACGCGCACGCGCTCGGCGGGGATGGCGAGCTGCTCGATCACGACGGCGCGCGCGGCGGACGAGCGGACGACCACGCGCGCGGATCCGGACGCGAGCCAGCGCTCGGTCTCCTCGATCAGGACGTCACCGCGTCCCCAGCGCCGGCGCCGGCGCGCGATCCGCCTCGGCTCGAGCAGCGCGACCAGCGGCGTCTCGAACGATCGCCGCAACCCGACGGCCGCGGTCGCGACCGGCCAGCCCATGCCGACCAGCAGATCCGCCGGCTGCGCGAGCAGCGACGAGATCCCGCGCTCGAACAGCACCATGCCGTCCTGCAGCGAGCGCGACACCTGATCCCAGTCCGGGATCATCGGCGGCGGGTCGGGCACGCGCTCGACGCGCACGCCCTCGATCGTCTCGTCCAGCGGTTCACCCGCGCGCGCGCACGCGAGCAGCCTGACCTCATGCCCGTGCGACGCGAGGCCGCGCGCGGCGTTCAGCGCGCGCGCGGGCGCGCCGGGATCGGGACCGGCGTGACGGGCGAGCAGCAGCAGACGCATAGACACCCGATGCTGCCACGCCCGAGCAGCGATACGCCACTCCCCACGCGGCTGCCAGTAGATGGGTCGCCTGCAGATCCCGTACAAGAACCTCAAGGGCTCCCACTGACCACGGTTGAGTGGCGATTCAGTGGTGGTGCTCGACCGGGAGGTGCTGGTCGACGGGCGAGGCGCCGATCACCGCGCGCGGCCGGCGCGACAGCAGCGTGGCGATCACGAACGCGGCCGCGGCGACCAGCACGATCGTGCCACCGGGTTGCAGGTCGCCCTGCGCGCGCGCGAGCGTCAGCCCAACCACGACCGACCCCACTCCGACCGCGGAGGCCCCGAGGATCGTCGCGCGGAACGATCGGGCGAGCACCTGGCTGGCGCCGACCGGCAGGACCATCAGCGCCGCGACCAGCAACACGCCGACGACGCGCATCGCGACCACGATCGTCAACGCCACCAGTATCGCGAGCAGCGCGTTGAGGCGGTCCACCGGCAACCCGGCGACGCGCGCGGATTCCTCGTCGACCACGATCGCGAACAACGCCGGGCCGGTGACCGCGATCGCGACGACGATCACCACGCCGAGGCCGGCGATCAGCCAGACCTCCGAGGGCGCGACGGTGAACACAGAGCCGAACAGATAGCCGATGAAGGACGCGTCGAGCGAGCGGGCGAGTTGCGCGATCACCGCCGCGGCGGCGATGCCTGCGTAGAAGACCAGCGCGAGCGCGAGGTCGCCGGCGACACCGCGGCGCTGCATCATCTGGATGCCGAGCGCGGCAAGCACCGCGATCACCAGCGCGGTCCAGATCGGCCAGACGCCGGCGAGCAACCCCGCCGCTACGCCGGCAAGCGCCACGTGGCCGATCCCGTCGCCCATCAGCGACAGCCGCTTCTGCACCAGGAACGTGCCGATCATCGGCGCGACCGCACCCACGACGACGCCGGAGTACAGCGCGAGCTGCATGTACCCGCGGTCGAAGGGCCAGGGCATCAGCGCAGCGCCTCCAGCCAGAACGGCAGGTCGTCTGGGTGCACGCCGAGGCTGACGCCGCGCTCGCGCAGCTCCGCCGGCGTCCCGTCGAACATCACCCGTCCCTTCAGCACGATCACGCGATCCAGCTCGTCGGCGACCGCGCTCAGCTCGTGCGAGACCAACAGGACCGCCGCGCCGTGGTCCCGCACCGCGCGCACGAGCACCTCGCGGAACTGACGCTGCGACTCAGCGTCCACGCCGGCGACCGGCTCGTCCAGGATCAGCACGTCCGGCTCGCCGGCGAGCGCCTTGGCGATCAGCACGCGCTGCTGCTGTCCGCCCGACAGCTCGCGCACACGCCGGGCTGCCATGTCGGTCAATCCGACCGAGGCGATCGCCTCGTTGACCGCCGTCCGGTCGCGCGCGCCGCCGCGACGCCACCACCCGCGCCGCGGGAGCCGGCCGGCGCCGACCACCTCGCGAACCGTCGCCGGCAGATCCGGCTGCATGCGCGCGCGCTGCGGCACGTAGCCGACACGCCAGCGCTGCTGGGCTTGCGCCGGATGCTGCCCGAGCAGCTCGGCCTCCCCCTCCGTCGCCTGCAGCGTCCCGAGGAGCACGCGCAGCAACGTGGACTTGCCGGAGCCGTTCGGGCCGACCAGCGCGACGAACTCGCCGGCGTGAACCTCGAACGACACGTCGGTCAGGACCAGCCCGTTGCCGTACGTGAACGACAGATGGCGCGCGGCGAGCAGCGCGTCGGTCACGCCTCGCACCCCAGCGCGGCGGTCACGCCTCGCACCCCAGCGCCTCGGCGAGCTTGCGCAGGTTCTCGCGCATGATTGAGTCGTAGCCGCCGGCGGCGCGCTGCTGGTCGTCCGGGTTCTCGATCGGATCGAGCACCTGCACCTCGACACCGGCCTCGCGCGCGAGTGTCTCGGCGACCCGGCGCGGCACCAGCTCCTCGGCGAAGACGACCGTGATGCCCTCGGCGCGCACGATGTCGCGCAGTTCCTCCAGGCGCGCGGCGGTCGGCTCGTTCTCGGGCGAGATCCCGGCGATCGAATGCTGGGTCAGCCCGTAGCGGGACGCGAGCAGCCCGAACGCGTCGTGCGAGGTGACGAAGGTCTTGCGCTCGCACTGCAGCAGCGCGGCGGCGTACGCCTCGTTCAACTCGTCCAGATCGGCGGTCACGACCGCGAGCGCGTCCATGTATGCCTGCTCGTTCGGCGGGTCGATCTCGGCGAGGCGGCGCGCGATCAGGTCGGCGACGTGGCGCATGAGCACGGGATCCAGCCAGATGTGCGGATCCTCACCCGCGCGCGTCGCCTCGAGCAGGTCGAGCGAAGTCTCGGCCGGGACGGCATCGGCGACGGCAGGCTGGAACACGGCGCCGAGGTGCAGCACCAGATCGGCCCCTTCGATGGTCGCGATATCGTTGGAGGTCAGCTCGACATCGTGCGGCTCCACGCCCGGCGGGACGAGTTCGCTCACCTGCACGTGGTCACCGCCGATCTGCCGCGCGATCTCGGCCAGCGGGTAGATGCCGGCCACGACCTCGACTCCCCGGCCGGGCTGCTGCGCATCGCTTCCGCCGCAGGCCCCGAGCAGCGCCGCCAGCCCAACCCCCATCGCCACGATCCTTGTCATCCTCGTCCCCGCCCCTAGTAATAAGAATCATCCTCAATACTACCCCCGGCTGCTCCGGCCGACAAAACGAGGCCGAGGGGGGGGCATGGATCGTAAGTCTGACTTACAATCCATGCCATGGCCATCCGGAGGAACCTCGCTCCGACCCTGAAGGAGCTCGCGCGGAGCTACCCCGTCGTCACCGTCACCGGCCCTCGGCAATCGGGTAAGACCACACTCGCGCGCATGTCGTTCAGGCACCACGCCTACGTCTCCCTGGAACCACTGGACACGAGAAGCTATGCGAGGGAAGACCCTCGCGGTTTCCTCGCCGAGTACAAGAGCGGCGCCGTGATCGACGAGGTCCAGAACGCGCCCGAGATCCTTTCGTACCTGCAACAAGTAGTGGACGAAGATCCAACACCCGGCCGCTGGATCCTCACGGGCTCACAGCACTTCGGCTTGCTGCAGTCCGTGACACAGTCCTTGGCCGGGCGAACCGGCGTGCTCCATCTCCTGCCGCTCAGCTTCGATGAGGTCCGCCGCTTCGACGATCCACCGACGGATCTCCTGACGACGCTGTGGATTGGTGGCTATCCGCGCATCCACGACCAGCGGCTCAACGCCGCCAGGTGGCTGACCGACTACGTCACCACGTACGTGCAGCGGGATGTTCGGCAGATACTCAACGTCGGTGACCTCGAGGCGTTTACAACATTCGTGCGGTTGTCCGCCGGTCGGACCGCGACGGAACTCAACCTGTCGGCACTCGGCTCTGACGCCGGAGTGAGCCACAACACGGCGCGAGCGTGGCTGTCGGCTCTGGAAGCCAGCTTCATCTTCTTCCGTGTTCCGCCCTGGCGACGGAGTCATCGGAAACAGTTGATCAAAGCGCCCAAGATCCACTTCTTCGACTCCGGCCTGGTTTGCTCCCTGCTCGGCATCACCCAGCCCGAGCAGCTACGCCACCATCCACTGCGCGGTCAGGTCTTCGAGTCGTGGGTCGCCTCTGAGGTCCACAAGCATCGGACCCATCGCGGCTATCCACCCGCCCTCTCTCACTACCGAGACTCGAAGGGGCTCGAGGTGGATCTAGTGCTGGAAGGCGCCCAGGGACTCAGCGCGATCGAAGCGAAGTCGGGCTCAACACTCGCGACCGACGCCACGACACCGTTGCAACGCTTCGCATCCGCTGCGTCTGATCCCATCACCGGTTTCGTCGTTCACGGGGGCGAGGAACGGCGGCGGATCCACGGCGTCGATGCCCTGCCGTGGAGTCAGATCCAGCGACAAGATTGGCGTTGACCACGGCGAGGCCGGCTCAGGCGCAGTCTCGGCAGAGGCCGACCATGTCGAGGCGGTGGCTGCGCACCGAGAAGCCGGCGCGCGCGGCGATCCGGCCGAGCGCGGCCTCGGCCGAGCGCTCCAGTTGCGGGGTCGCGGTGAAGTCCTCGACCTTCCCGCAGCTCGAGCAGATCAGGTGGTGATGGTGCTCGGTCAGGTCCTCGACCAGCTCGTAGCGCGCGAACTCGTCGCTGGTGATCACGCGATGCACGACCTGCGCCTGCTCGAGCAGCGCGAGGTTCCGGTACACCGACGACATCGCCAGATCCTCACCCGCCTCGAGCAGTTCGGGGATGGTCAGGGGGTGGGGCGCGCCGGCCAGCGCCTCCACCAAGGCACGCCGGTTCCGCGTGTAGCGCTGGCCGGCGCGCCGCAAGCGCGACGCGACGACATCGTGGAACTCGCTCGCCATACCCGCAGAGCCTACCAGGGAATGAGAATCACTGAGAACGCACGAGCTGCTCGAGCAGCTGTTCCACCCGCGCGCGCACCTGGTCGCGGATCTCGCGCACGCGCTCGGGCGGCTGACCCTTGGGGTCCGGTAAGCCCCAGTCCTCGGTGTTCGCGTACAGGATCGCCGGACATGCGCCCGAGTCCACCGCGCATCCCATCGTGATCACCCGCTGCGCCGATCGCACCAGATCATCGTCGAGCAGCGCGCCGCGGTGCCCCGAGACGTCGATCCCCGCCTCGCGCATGACCTCGACGACCTCGGGATGAGGAGACGCTTGCGGTTCCGTCCCGGCGCTCAGCGCCTCGACGCCTCCATCGGAGAGCGCATTGAAGAAAGCCTCGGCCATCACGCTGCGCCCCCCGTTGTGGACGCAGACGAACAGCACTCTGGTGGTCATGCGATTTCATTGAGCCGGTCGATGAGCCGACGCAGCCGCCCGGTGCGCGCGCGGTCGAACTGCAAGGCAACGCGGGCGAGCTCGGGGACGTCGTTGTCGCGGATCTCCGCCGGCGACGGTTCCACGATCGTCAGCGGCTGCAACAGGATGTCGGCGAACTCTTCGTTCAGCGCTGCGACGGTCGCCTCATCGGGGCCTTTGCGCAGACGAAACACCAGGCTGTCGCCGACGTACCGCTCCGAATGGTAGTTCCGGTAGAAGGTCGTGATCTCTCGCACGGCCTCGTCGATGTCGTCGGTGACCAGGAACAGCGAGAAGTCGCTCTCGTCGACGAAACCGCGAGCGAGCGACTGCTCGCGCAGGAACCTCTCGAAGCTTCGCCAGTAGTCTCCGCCGGGCGCGTCCAGCATCACGATCGGATGGATATCGCTCTTGCCCGTCTGCATCAGCGTGAGCAGCTCGTAGGTCTCGTCCATGGTCCCGAACCCGCCGGGCAACAGAACGAAGGCGTCGGATTCCTTGATGAACATGAGCTTGCGGGTGAAGAAGTACTTGAAGTTGATCAGCTTCGGGTCGTCGGCGATCACCGGGTTGGGTTTCGCTTCGAACGGCAGCAGGATGTTGACGCCGATCGAGTGCTCGGTCGTCGCGCCCTCGTGACCGGCCTCCATGACGCCGGGGCCGGCGCCGGTGACGACCATCCACCCGTGTCTGACGATCGCCTCTGCGAAGGCGCGCGCGGTCTCGTACTCGGGATGACCTTTCGGCGTGCGCGCCGACCCGAACATGGTCACCTTGTGAACGTCGCGATACGCGGCGAACACGTTGAAAGCGTGGCGCATCTCTTTCAGGGCCGTGTTCGCGATCTTGCGGTCGAGCCGCGACACGTCCTCGCGCGCGAGCTGGAACAGCGTGGTCAGCGTCTCGAGGACGATCCGCTGGTCGGCAGGTTCGAGGTGCGAGACGAACTCCAACAACTGGACGTCCAGCTCGGGGTCGCCGGTTGGATGCAACGCTCGCCGGCGCGGCCGGTTGCCCTGGTCGGGTGACACGTCAGGTGAGCCGGTCTTCCAACTCGGGATGCGAGGCGTCGGTGAACTCGGTGAACTCCCCGGTCAGCAGGAACGCGACCTGCTCGGCGATGTCCACGGCGTGGTCGCCGACGCGCTCGATCTGCCGGGACACGACGTGCATCCGGATCCCCCACTCGAGCATGCGCTTGTCGCCCGCGATCTGCATCACCTCGCTGAGCATGTTGCGGTTGAGGCGGTCGATCGGTTCGTCCATCACCGGAAGAGTCTGCGCCAGATCCAGGTCCCTGCGGGCGAAGGCATCCATCGAAGCCTCGATCATCTTCAGGGCAATGCTGCCCATCTCTTCGAGGTGCTGGATCACGGTCTGACTGCGAGGCAGGCCGCCGGCGAGCTTGGTGATCTTCGCCAGGTTCACGGCCATGTCGCCGACGCGCTCGAGGTGCAGGTTGATGTGCAGGATCACCGTCAGCAAACGGAGGTCGCTCGCAACCGGAGTCTGGAGCGCGAACAGCTCGAGGATCTTCTCCTCGCACTCGACGTAGAACCGGTCGACGACGTCGTCGCCCGCGATCACCTCATCGCACTGGGCGGTATCTTCCTCGACCAGCGCGCGCATCGCTTTCGCGAACAGGTCCCGAGACGCGATGCCCATCCTCTGGATGTGCAAGGTGAGATCTTCCAGCTCCTCGTGGAAGTGAACCCTTCCTTGCCGCATCGAGCCTCCTGCCGCGTTCATCCGAAGCGCCCGGTGATGTACGCCTCCGTCCGCTCATCCCCGGGATTCGTGAAGATCTTCTCGGTTTTATCGTACTCCACCAGCACGCCGGTTCGCGTGTCCTCCTCCTCGCGCACGTCGGCGGTGAGGAAGGCAGTCATGTCGCTGACGCGCGCGGCCTGCTGCATGTTGTGGGTGACGATGATGATCGTGTAATCGGACTGCAGCTCGCGCATCAGGTCCTCGATCTTCGCCGTCGCGATCGGGTCGAGCGCCGAGCACGGCTCGTCCATCAGCACGACGTCGGGCTGGACGGCGATCGCGCGCGCGATGCAGAGTCGCTGCTGCTGCCCGCCGGACAGAGCGAGTGCCGACTTCTTCAGGTCTTTGCGAACCTCATCCCACAGGGCGGCCCGCTTCAGCGCCATTTCGACCCGGTCGTCGATGTCGTCGCTCAGCCCATTTACCTTGAGGCCGAAGGCGATGTTGTCGTAGATCGACTTCGGGAACGGGTTCGGCTTCTGGAACACCATCCCGATGCGTCGTCGCACCTCGACGGGATCGACGTGCGGCCCGTACATGTCCTCGCCCCTGTAGGTAACGGTGCCCTCGACCGTCGCCGAAGGGATCAGGTCGTTCATCCGGTTGAAGCAGCGGATGAGCGTGCTCTTCCCGCATCCGCTGGGGCCGATGATCGCGGTGATGCGGTTGGCCGCGATGTCCATGCTCACCCCACGAACGGCAAGCACGCTGCCGTACCGCACGGCGAGGTCCTGGGTCCGGAAGACGATGTCGCCCTGCCGGGAGCGGGCGGGCGGGCCGGAACGGTCAACCTGCACGTCCGGCGTTCGCATCATGTCGTCCCACACCTCTGTCTTGATCTTGATCTGTGTCCCGGGCGTCATCGGATGATCACGTCCCCTCGTGCCGAGTCACATCGACGGTCTCGGCTTCCATCGGCAAGAGGGCTCCGGACGAGGCCACGATACCGGCTCTCCCGGCTCCGCGGCACGCCGGGTGCTCCCGACTTCGCGTGGCTACCATCGCTGCTCGTACCGGTTGCGGAGCCAGATCGCGAGCGAGTTCATGATCAGTACCAGCAGCAGCATCACGATGATGCCGGCTGCCGCGAGGTCGTTGAACTCCGCCTGCGGGCGCCGGGCGTAGTTGTAGATCTGCACCGGCAGCACGGAGTAGCCCCCCTCGAAGAAGCTCGGGTTGAACGTAACGAAGGTGACGGCTCCGATCAGCAGCAGCGGGGCGGCCTCGCCGATGGCACGAGCGACGGACAGGATCACGCCGGTGAGGATGCCGGGCAGCGCCGCGGGCAACACCTGCCCCCGCGTCGTCTGCCACGTGGTGGCGCCGAGCGCGAGCGATCCTTCTCGGATCGAGGGTGGCACCGCACGGATCGCCTCACGCGCCGCGATGATCACGGTGGGCAGGACCAGCAATGCGAGGGTGATCGATGCGGCGGCAGCGACGAACCCGAGGCCGAACGGACCGCGCACGATGAACGCCAGCCCGAGGATCCCGAACACGATCGACGGCACGCCGGCGAGGTTCTGGATGTTCAGCTCGATCAGCCGGTTGTACCAACGGCTCTTGTCCGCGTACTCCTCCAGGTAGACGGCGGCACCGACCCCGATCGGGACGACGAGGACGATCACGCCTCCGATCACGTAGACGGTGCCCAGGATCGCGGTCCGGAAGCCGGCTCCCGCCGGGTTGATGGTAGATGGGCCGGCCGTGAACAGCGCCGGATTCAGCCGCGAGAAGCCCGAGACGACCGCCCAGATCAGGATCGCCGCCAAACCCGCGATGGCGAAGCCGAGCCCGAGGAACAGCAGTGCCTGGAACAGCCCGTTGCGGAAGCGGTCTCGCGGGGAGGCGGTTCCGAACACGCTCGCCGTCCCGGCGCGCGCGCCGGCGGTCGCCAGCAGCGCGCGCTGCGTTCGGGGCTCCCTCCGGGCGCGGCCCACCTACTCGTACACCTCACGGAAGCGGCGGACCAACCGGATCGCGACCATGTTCATGGCCAAAGTCATGAGGAAGAGCAACGCCCCGGCGGCGAAGATAGTGTCGTACAGGATGGTCCCGGTCGGGATGTCTCCCGTCGCCGCCCCGCCGATGTAGGCCGTGATCGTCTGCGCAGGCGCGAACGGATCGAACGTGAGGTCCGGCCGTCCGGCACCCGCCGCGATCAGCACGACCATGGTCTCACCGATCGCGCGCGACGTCGCCAGCACGATCGACGCGACGATCCCCGAGATCGCAGCCGGGAACACGACTCTCGTGGACACCTTGAGTTTCCCCGCCCCGAGCGCGTACGCGCCCTCTCGGAGGCCACCCGGCACCGCACGCATCGCGTCCTCGGAGATCGAGGCGACGATCGGAACGATCATCAACCCGACTGCCACCCCCGCGACGATGACGGTCTGTCGCGGTCCCCAGGTCAGAAACGGGAAGATGGTCTCACCCAGCGGACGCAGGTACCAGAGGGCGAACAGACCGACGGCCACCGTCGGGATGCCGGCAAGCACCTCCAGCGCGGGCTTCACGATCTTGCGGATCCGCGACGGCGCGTACTCCGACAGGAAGATCGCCGACGCCAGCCCAACTGGGATGGCGACGAGCAGCGCGTAGAACACGATCATGAGCGTGCCGACGACGATCGGCAGCACGCCGAAGCTACGCGGCACCAGCGCAGGCGCCCACAACGTTCCCGTGAGGAACTCCCCGATGGAGATCTCGCGGAAGAACCGGATGGTCGGGAACAGCAGCGAGACGACGATCCCGGTCGTCACCGCGACCGAGAGGGCGCCACACAGCGCGAGCAGGACCTTGATGACCTTCTCGCCATACCGGGGACTCGCGGCCTCCAGCGTTCGGTGCGGGTTTCCCGCACCGACACTCGGAGCCGCCATGTCGTCACCTGCCATGGGCGCCGCGATGATATCTCCCGACCTGATTCCGCGTCTCCCTGGGTCCGCCTGGGATGGCTACTGGCCCACCCCTGAGACGAGTTCCTCGATCTTCTGGTGCTGCGCCGCCACCTGCGCCTCGGTGAGCGGCACGAAGGACGCCGCGTCCGCGATGCTCGTGGCGTTGTCCACGTAGAACTTCATGAATGCGAGCACCTCGGGCTTCGCGAGAGCCGTGCCGCTGGCGTAGACGAACAGGGGACGGCCCAGCGGGACGTAGCTGCCGTTCTGGACGTTCTCGAGCGTCGCGTCCACGCACCCGCCACCGCCGTCGATCGCCAGCGCCTTGACTCCCTCGCCCGCCTCCTGCGCATACGAGTAGGGCACGTATCCCATCGCCCCGACGTCGCTCTTGATGCCATCCACCGCCTGGCGATCATCCTCGCCGATGTTCGTGTAGTCGATCCGGATCCGGCCCTCTTCCCCGTTGATCTCATCGGTGAAGAAGTCGAACGTTCCGGAGTCGGACCCGGGCCCATAGAGCGTCATCTGCCGACCCGCGAAGTCGCCCGGCGCGTTCAGGCCGGTGACCTGGCCCCAGGTCTTCACCTTGGAGCCCCGGTCCCAGACCTGTGTGGCCTGCTCGACCGTCAGGCAGTCCACCGGGTTCTGGGCGTTGACCAGCAACGAGAGCGCGTCGTTGGCGACCTGGATGGCGTCGTAAGCGATCGCGTTCTGACCGCACTGCTCGACCTCGGACTCCTTGATCGGGCGGGACGCATCGTTCATGTCGTTCTCGCCGATGCAGAACTTCTGGAAGCCGCCGCTCGTGCCCGACGCGGCGACGGTCACCTGGACATCCCGGTTCTCCCCCATGAACAGTTCGGCCGCGGCCTCCGAGAGCGGAGCGACCGTGCTGGAACCGTCGATGCGGATCGTGCCGGTCAGTTGGTCGCCGCCCTCGTTCCCTTCGCTCGACCCGCACGCGGCTGCCACCGTGGCGAGCAGCGCTGCGATCGCGAACGCCCGGACGCCGTTCGTCGGTTTGATCACGAGGATCCCTCCCACTTCGTTCGGCCCACGGGCGTTCCGCGGCCCTGTTGACATCTAAGCCAACCCCACACCAGCCTGCGGTCGATCACGTGCACCGTCGGTGAACTCTCGGTGAATCTCTGGCCGGGGCATCGGTGTGACGCTGGGCGGTCGCCCCCTGAGTGTGGTGGAATCTCTGTGAAACTGTCGTGGATCCAGGAGGACCGTTGCCCAGCGTGCTGCTCGTCGAGGACGACACGACCATGGCCGAGATGGTCGCGTACAACCTCCGCCGCCAGGGCTTGGATGTCGACGTCACCGGCGACGGCCACGACGGCCTGCGCAAAGCGCGGCAGAAGACGGTGAGCCTGCTGATCTTGGACCTCATGCTCCCGAACGTGGACGGGATGGACATCGCGATCGAGGTGCGTCGCTCGCGGCCCGACGTCCCGATCCTGATGCTAACCGCGCGCGCCGAGGAGGAGACCAAGCTGCGGGGCTTCGCCGCCGGCGTGGACGATTACCTGACCAAGCCGTTCTCGATGGACGAGCTGGTCGCACGGGTCAAGGCGTTGCTGCGCCGCTCGAGGGTCGAGGCGCTCCGCAGCGAGGCGCCTCCAGAGATCGTGTTCGGTGACCTGCGGATGGCGACGCGGGACTTCCGCTGCTGGGTCGACGGCGAGGAGATAGACCTCCGGCCGAAGGAGTTCTCGCTGCTCGCGACGCTGGCCGCGGAGCCGGGCCGGCTGTTCACCAGGCTCGAGCTCGCCGAGCGCGTGTGGGGCTACACCCACCTCGGCGACACCCGGACCATCGACACGCACGTGAAGAACGTTCGTCGCAAGGTCGAGGATCGCTCGGCCTACCGCTACGTCGAGACCGTGCGCGGCGTCGGCTATCGATTCCGCGTCAAGCCGAAGGCGGCACCGTGAGCCGGCGCGCACGGCCCGCATTCGCGATCGGCCGCAACCTGTTCCTGCGCCTGCTCGCGACTCATCTGCTGGCGTCGGCGGGCGTGCTGGTCATCGCGATCCTGATCACCGCCGACCGGATCGACACCGCGTGGGCGATCATCCTGTCCTTCGCGGTGCTCGGAGGCTTGATCGTGGCTCTGACCGCCGTGATCACACGCGGCGTCACCTATCCGCTCGACCGCATCCACGGGGAGATCGAGCGCGCGACCGGCGGCACGGTCGCGATCGGTTCGCAGCCCGGCGAGTCCCGCGCTCTTGTCACCGCGGTGAACCGACTCGCCGGCGATCTCGCCGGTCGTGTTGACGAACTGCGCGCGGAGACCGCGCTTCGTGAGCAGGTGCTGTCCTCGATGGACGAGGCGGTCCTGCTCGCGGAGGGAGCCGACGTCGTCTATGCCAACCCGGCCGCCCGCGATCTGTTCGAGATCAGCGATCTGCGCACGCTGCCCCCGGTCGTTCCGATCCCCGAGGACCCGCTGCCGGTGACGAAGGAGTTCTCGTTACATCACCCGACGTACCGGGAGGTTCGATGCACCAGCGCGCGCGTCGCGGACGGCAAGATCCTGGTCGTCGCGCAGGACGTGACCGAGGCGAAGCGGACCGAGCGCGTGCGCCGCGACTTCGTCGCCAACGCCAGCCACGAGCTGAAGACGCCGGTCGCGGGGATCCTCGCGACAGCCGAGACGCTCCAGGACGCGATGACGCACGACCCGAACGCCGCCGCCCGCTTCGCGGAAACGCTGACGAAGGAGGCGACGCGGCTGTCGAACCTGGTCCAGGACCTGCTCAGCCTCGCCAGGCTCGAGCAAACCCTGCGCGTTCCCGAGCCGGTCGATCTCTCGGCGATCGTCGAGCGCGTGGCGGCCGAGATGCGCCCGGACGCGGCGGGAAAGAAGATCGACCTGCAGGAGGAGGTCGAGACATCAGTCGTCGTGAGCGGTGGCCCCGAGGATCTCACCGTCCTGGTCCGCAACCTGCTGGACAACGCCATCCGCTACACACCGGAGGGTGGCAAGGTCACGGTGACGCTGAGGCGCGGCGCCGGACGGGCGGACCTGGTCGTGCGGGACACCGGGATCGGTATCCCCGCGCGCGACGTGCCTCGGATCTTCGAGCGGTTCTACCGAGTGGACAAAGCGCGGTCGCGTGTGACCGGCGGGACCGGGCTGGGACTCTCCATCGTCCGGCACGTCGCGGAGAACCACGGCGGCGCCGTGACGGCCCAGAGCGAGCTGGGTGCCGGCTCGACGTTCACGGTGACCCTGCCGCTCACGGGCTGACGAGGGAACAGCAGATCGCCCCCACCCACGCTCCCGCGCGCGCCGCCGTTTCTGCGGGTACCATCTCAGGGGCCGGACGCCCGTCCGCGCCGACATCCGGAAGGACCCGATGACCACCCGGCACGCCCACGACCCCTCTCGCCTGCGCAACGTCGCGCTGATCGCCCACGTCGACCACGGCAAGACCACCTTGGTCGACGCGATGCTGCGCCTGACCGGGGTCGTCGGCGGGGACTCGACCGACCGGATCATGGACTCCAACGAGCTCGAACGAGAACGCGGGATCACGATCCTGGCCAAAGCCGCCAGCGTCGCCTGGCGGGGTCACCGCATCAACCTGGTGGACACGCCCGGCCACGCCGACTTCGGCGGGGAAGTCGAGCGCGCGCTCACGATGGTGGACGGCGCGTTGCTGCTCGTAGATGCGTCGGAAGGGCCGCTGCCGCAAACCCGGTATGTGCTGCGCAAGGCGCTTGCCCTCGACCTGCCGACCGTGGTCGTGCTGAACAAGGTCGACCGCAAGGACGCGCGCGCCGAAGAGGTGCTCGACGAGATCTACCATCTGTACATCGACCTTGGCGCCGAGGATCACGACATCGAGTTCCCGGTGTTCTCAACGATCGCGCGAGACGGCGTTTGCATCCCCGGTGTCGGGATGCCCGGGCCGGGTGACGACCTGTCGCCGCTGATGGACGCGATCCTGACCACCGTCCCGGCGTCGGGGGGCGACCCCGACGCGCCGCTTCAGGCCTTGGTCACGAACCTGGACGCCAGCGACTATCTGGGCCGGCTCGCGATCGGCCGGGTGGCCGGCGGCCGCATCCGGGCCGACCAGACAGTTGCCATCATCGGCGAGGGCGGAGAGGCACGTCCGTCGCGCATCACCTCTCTGCAACGCTTCGACGGCCTCGGCCGCACAGACGCGAGCGAGGTCGGGGCCGGCGACCTATTCGTCCTCGCTGGGGTGCCGTGGGTCGAGATCGGCGACACGATCGCCGCCGCCGACACTCCGGCGGCCCTGCCGCGGCTCATCGTCGACGAGCCGGTGATGAAGATGACCTTCGGGCCCTCCACCTCGCCGCTGTCCGGCGAAGGAAGGTTCCTGACCGGCCGCCAGATCGCCGACCGGCTGCGGCGCGAGGCGCTGGGTAACGTCTCGATCCGCGTGCGCCCGACCGAGGCCGCCGACGTCCTGGAGGTCGCCGGACGCGGAGAGCTGCAGCTCGCGGTGGTGATCGAAACCATGCGCCGCGAGGGCTACGAGTTCCAGGTCTCCCGGCCCGAGGTGATCCTGCGGCAGATCAACGATGCCCGACACGAGCCGCGTGAGCGACTCATCGTGGATCTTCCCGCCGAGCACGTCGGGACGCTGACCCAGATCGTGGCGCCGCGCCGCGGCGACATCATCGAGATCCGCCCCGGCGAGACCGGGCGCTCGGTCGTAGTGTTCGAGGCGCCGGCGCGCGGCCTGCTCGGCTTCCGGACGCTGCTGTTGACGCTGACCAGCGGCACCGCGGTGATCAACACCGAAGCGGCCGGGTGGATGCCGTGGGCCGGCGAGCTCCCGCACCGCAAGGGCGGCGCGATAGTCGCCGACCGCACCGGGAAGGTCACCGGGTACGCGCTCGACAACCTGCAGGAGCGCGGGTCGCTGTTCGTCGCGCCCGGCGATGAGGTCTACGAGGGCATGATCGTGGGCGAGAACGCGCGCCCCGACGACATGGTCGTCAATCCCACAAAGGAGAAGAAGGCGACCAACATCCGCACACATGCCTCGGACGAGGCCATCAAGCTCGAGCCCCCGAGGATCCACACGGTCGAGAGCGCCATCGAGTTCATCGCCGGCGACGAGCTGGTCGAGGTCACGCCGACGCGCCTCCGGATCCGCAAGCGGATCCAAGACCGCAAGGCTCGCGAGCGCGCGGCCGGATAAAACGGGGCGCGCCGGCGGAACCTGCAACATACTTCGATCGTCTGACGTTTCAAGCTCAAGGGCGTACGGAAAGCTACCGAAGCTACAACCCGAGAGCACGAAACGGACACTTAGGGACGAGAGGGGACAGACCGCCGTGGGCATCGATGGCTGGCTGATCATGGGGCTGATCGCGACCGCCCTCGCCGCGGCCTTCAGCGACGATCCCCGCCACCCGGTGCGCGCGCGCCTCCGCCGCTTCCGCGACCGCTGAACCGCGTGCAGTTGGCCGCGTCGCCGCCGCGGGGGCCGCGTCGGCGCCCCGCGCGCCAGGAGGGGTTCGTTTCCGCGTGTTACATGTCTGATCCTTATGCTCAATATCTGAACATCGTGCTCAGATCTGTAACAGCCGATCTCGGACCCGCCGCCGCCGGATCTCACTCAGCGTCCCGGTCGACGTGCGGTGCTACGCTCCGATGCTCGAACGGGAACGAAACCGTGCCGCCGGGGAGCAGATGCCCACGATCCGAGCCGCGACCGACGACGACTACGAGCGCGTCTTCAAGCTTACGCGCCAGGCGTTCAACTTCCCCACTTCGATGCGCGAGCGCGCGCGCGGGGACTTCAACCCCGCCAACGTCCGGGTCATCGAGAGCGCCGGCACGGTTATGGCGAGCCTGCGCATCCACCCTTTCGCGCACGTCTGGGGTGGCCGGGCGATCCCGGCCGCCGGCATCGGTGGAGTCGCCGTCCCTGCCGAAGCGCGGGGCAAGGGTCACGCGTCGGCGCTGATGGCCGAGACCCTGCGCGAGCAGCGCGAGGCAGGCACCGTCCTCTCGTCGCTGTATCCGGCGACCGTGCCGATCTACCGTTCGTGCGGGTACGGCTACGGCGGGATCCGCACGCAGTGGAAGGCCGACCTGTCGCTGCTCCCACCGCGGGGCCCACTCGGCGTAGAGACCTTCGGGTCCGCCGATCTCGAGGGCATCATGGCCTGCTACGACGAGGTCGCACGCACCAACGATGGGCTGCTCGCGCGCGACCACGATTGGTGGGACCGGCGCGTGCTCCGGTCAGCGTGGGAGGAGGGCGAGCCCTACTGTTACGCCGTGCGGGAGAACGGCCGGGTCACCGGCTACGTGGTCTACCGGCTCGAGCGCTCGAAGGACGATTGGCGCGCGACGCTCGCCTGCCGTGACCTGATGTGGACGACGCCCGACGCGGCCCGCACCCTGCTGGCGCTGGGTGCGATGCACCGCTCAACCGGCGTACGGCTCACCTGGATCGGGCCGGCGACCGAGCCGCTCTCTGACCTGCTCACGGAGGATCACGCGAACGTGGACTTCCGGTTCCGGTGGATGCTTCGGCTGCTGGACGTGCCGGCGGCGATCGAGGCGCGCGGGTATCCGCCGCACGTCCAGGCGACGGTCACCATCGCCGTGCACGATCCTCTTCTCCCCGAGAATGCCGGCCCGTGGCGCATCGAGGTGTCGGACGGGCGCGCGAAGGTGGTGCCCGGCGGTGCGGCGAACGCGACCGCCGACGCGTCTACCTGGGCGAGCATCTGGTCGGGCCTGCATCCGGCGGCCGACGCCGTCCGCATCGGCGGGCTGGAGGCCGACGCGGACGCGATCGGCGCGCTGCGCTCGATCTTCGGCGGGCCGGTTCCCTGGCTCGCCGACTTCTTCTGAGCACGTCGTCCAGCGCGTCGTTCCGCGCGTCGTCTCGGTCGGCTGCCGAACGCCGGCGCGCGTCAGAGCAGCTGCTCGCGGACGAGCAGCTCGGCGATCTGCACCGCGTTCAGCGCCGCCCCCTTGCGCAGGTTGTCGCACGCAGAGAAGAAGCCGAGCGCGTTGACGTTGTTCGGGTCGCCGCGCAGCCGGCCCACGATCGCCTTGTCGCCGCCGGTGGCCTGCAGCGGCGTCGGGTACCGCCCCGCGGGACCGTCGTCTTCCACCTCGACGCCGTCGGCCCCCTCGAGCAGCGCGCGCGCCTCCTCGACGCCGAGCGGCCGGTCGAACTCGACCCACGCGCTGACCCCGTGGCCGACGACCGTGGGCACGCGCACCGCGGTGGCGAAGATGTCGATGTCGGCGTCCAGGATCTTGTTCGTCTCGTTGGCGACCCTGCGCTCCTCGCTGGTGCGGCCCAGATCGTCGAAGCCCCCGACGTGGGGGATCACGTTGAACGCGATCGGGTGTGCGAACGCGCGCCCCGGCGGCAGGTCAACGTCCCCTCGCCGGACGGCCTCGCGATCGCCGAGCAGCTTTTCGAGCTGCTCGTACAGATCCTCGACGCCCGCGGCCCCGGCCCCCGAAACGGATTGGTAGCTCGAGGCGATCACGCGCCGCGCGCCCGCCGCGCGGTGCAGTGGCGCGAGCGGCATCAGCAGCGTCACCATGGTGCAGTTCGGGTTCGCGAGCAGGCCGGAGTGTCCGCGCGCGGCTTCGGCGTTGATCTCGGGGACGACGAGGGGCACGTCGGGCTCGAGCCGGAACGCGGCCGACTTGTCCACCGAGACCACCCGGTCGCGCACCCTTGGGATCCATTCGCGCGCCACCTCGTCGGGGGTGTCCCACACGACCAGGTCGAGCCCGTCGAACGCTTCCTCGGCGATGACCGTGACGGGGATATCCTCGCCCCGGAACGAGACGGTCTTGCCTGCGCTGCGCGGACTGGCGATGGGCCGGAGCTCTGCCAGGGGGAAGTCGCGCTGCTCGAGGATGCGCAGCATCTCACGCCCGACCGCTCCGGTCGCGCCGACCACACCGATCCTCGGGGTCATCGTCTCAGGGTACCGGGGCAGAAGATCGAGCGCGCGGGAAAGGAACGAGCACCTCCCTGCCGAAGGATGCACGCGACACGGAGGGGGTTTCCGCTATGCGGGATAGGGGATGGGATGCTGCCGCCGCCAAGGCGTTCGGCGCGCGCACGACCAGCGCGGTCGGCCTGGCCGCCTTCGCCGCCGGGGTTGTGATCGGGGGTGTCGGGCTGGCCGAGTACCTGCGGCCAGAGCTGTTCGACGACCCCAGCGTGGCGTCGGAGGCGGCGGCGATGCGAGACGCAGCACGCGGCGGGCTCGCCATGCTGGCCGGGATGATCCTTTGGGCGACTGGGCGGCTTCGGTCCGGCATCGTCGAACGTCGGTACATGCGATCCGCCCCCCCGCTTCCTGCTCGTCGCGACGACGTCAACGGCTCCGCGGGGAGGACACTCGAGGCCGCGGCTCCTCAAGCCACGAACGGCCGGCCCATGGGTGGGCTCGCCGCCGCGATCTGGCGGTGCCGCCTCGGCGTCGACCTCCAGCACCAGCGGCTCCGCCAGGAGGGGCTGGGGGCGGAGACCCAGATCGACGCTGAGCTGTACGCGCTGGCCCTGCGCACGCTGCTTCGCGCCTGCCGGCACGCCCAGTCAATGACCCGAAGCCTCCGGATCAGCGACGCGATCGACCGCTTCCTAGCCGTGGCGGGGAAACACGACCTCGCCGGCACGCTCGAGCGCATCGACGATTACGGCCAGGCCGCGCGACCGCGACGAGCATCGAAGAACAAGATCGACGATCCGGACCTCAGCGCGATCCGAACGATCAAAGCCACGTACACCGAGCAGGGAACGGTGCTGCATCTCGGCGATCTCAGCGCGGCCTTGACGACGCTGACCACCGAAGCCGACACGCTCGCGAACACCGTCGTGGGCGAGCTGACCGAGGTGCGCGCGATCGGCAAGCGCGCCTCGAAGTCCAAGGTACCGCCGCCCAAGGTGGAGACACCTAAGGTGGAGACACCTAAGGTGGAGACGTCCAACGTGGAGACGAAGGCTTAGACCGAGCGCGGGTGCTGCTCGCGCACGACGGCCTCGTCGGGCAGGGCGAAGTGGTCGTGGATCGCCTGCACGGCGCGCGCGACGTCGATCTCCCTGACCACGCAAGTGATCCGGATGGTCGAGGTCGAGATCATCTCGATGTTCACGCCGGCCTCGGCGAGCGCGCGGAACATCCCGGCCGCCACCCCCGGATGGCTCTTCATCCCGGCGCCGATCAGCGAGACCTTCGCGACGTCCGCGTCGGCCTCGATCCCGTCGGCATCCAGCTCACGCATCAGGGGCTCGAGGGCTTTCCTGACGGCGTCGATGTCTTCGCGAGGCACAGTGAACGAGATGTCGGTGTGACCGGCTCGCGAGACGTTCTGCACGATCATGTCGAGGTTGATGCCGGCCTCGGCGATCGTCTCGAACAGGCGGCCGGCGATCCCGGGTCGGTCGGCGACCCCATGGACCGTGATCTTCGCCTCGGTTGTGTCGTAGGTGACACCCGAGATAATCGCCTTCTCCATGCGCTCGTCTTCCTCCCTGACAAAGGTTCCGGGTGCTGAGAGATCGAAGCTGGAGGCGACCCGCACCAGCACGCCGTAGTTGCGAGCGTACTCGACCGATCGCGCCATCAGCACGCGCGCGCCCGAGGCAGCCATCTCGAGCATCTCCTCGTAGCTGACGGCGTGCAGGACGCGCGCGGTGGGCACGATCCGCGGATCGGCCGTGAACACACCGGCGACGTCGGTGTAGATCTCGCAGACCTCGGCGTCCAGCGCGGCGGCGAGCGCGACCGCGGTGGTATCCGAACCGCCGCGGCCGAGCGTGGTCACGTCGTAGCTCTCATCCGAGACGCCTTGGAAGCCGGCGACGATGACGATCTTGCCCTGCTGCAACGCCTCGCGCAGCCGGTCGGCGCGCACCTCTTTGATCTTGGCGCGACCGTGATCGGTCGTGGTGATGATGCCGGCCTGCGAACCGGTGAACGACACCGCGCTATGCCCGAGGTCGTGGATCGCCATCGCGAGCAGCGCCATCGAGATGCGCTCGCCGGCGGTCAGCAGCATGTCCAGCTCCCGCGGCTGCGGCGCCGGCGATACCTGCTCGGCCAGCGTCACCAGCTCGTCGGTCGTGTGGCCCATCGCGCTGACGACGACGCAGACGTCCTTGCCCGCCTCGCGGGTCGCAACCACATGGCGCGCGACGTTGCGGATCTTTTCAGCATCACCGACCGAGGAGCCGCCGTACTTCTGGACGACCAGGTTCAATCGCGGCCCCCCAGGCTCAATCGCGGCCCCCCCGGGCTCAATCGTGGCCCCTGCGGGCTCAATCGTGGCCCCCGCGCGGCAGATCGAACAGCAGCCGGCCGACGATCGCACGCCCCAAGGGGACGCCCGCGCGGCGATCCTCCTCCAAGCCCTCCAGCCGCCGGATCATGATCAGGCCGACGATGCCGGCGCACATCCACACCAGGGCGTTGTTGTAGCCGAACATGATCGCGAACACCGGCAGCAGGCCGAAGCCGACCCCGGTCCCGAACCCGCCGCGTTTCATCAGCGTGCCGAGCAGCGCGATGACGCCGGTCACGCCCATGGCGCGCGGCACGATCACCAGCGACACGCCGGCGGCGGTCGTGAGGCCGCGGCCGCCCGCTGCTCGAAGGAAGGGCGCGAACGAGTGCCCGGCGACGGCGGCGACGCCGAGCCAGGCCAGCGTTCCCGGATCCTCGTCGAGCAGCACCGCGACGAGGGCCGGCACGAAGCCTTTCACCATGTCAAGCACGACCGCGGTGATGCCGGCGGCCTTCGAGATCCGGTTCACGACCAGGAAATGGGCGTCGCCGGGCGAGTCCTGGCGGCGCATCTCGGCGATCACGTCGCGCCGCCTCACGGCCAGCGCCAGCAGGTAAGGGGTCGGGATGGTGCCCGCGAGGAAGCCGACGGCGATCCAGACGATCGTCGGCATGTCCTTGCCCCCTTCAGGCGGTGGACTCGGGTACTTTCTTCTTAGGATGGTCGATCGGCAGCCAGATCCGGCGCAACGGGACGGGGGGCCCCGTGACGCGAACCCTATTCCACCACATCACGAGGCACCGGGTTCGCACCTTGAGCCGCCTGCCGTTCCCCCCCCGCTCGGCCCATCCGCACGTCCACCCGGCACCGTCGGCGAGGGCGGGATCAGCGTCCACGCCTTCGTGGACGTCCTACAGAACCGCCAGTTCCGACTGCTGTTCATCGGTCAAGGGATCAGCGCGCTGGGCGACTGGGTCGGGACGCTCGCCTTCATCGTCGCAGCCGGCGAGCTCGCGCCCGGCAACGAGGCCGCGATCGCGTTCGTGCTCGTCCTCCGATTGCTGCCATCGCTGTTCGCGACGCCGCTCGGCGGTGTCCTCAGCGACCGCATGGATCGCAAGAGCATCATGGTGTGGACCGACATCGTCCGCTTCGGGATCATCGCGCTGGTTCCGTTCATCCCCAAGCTCGGCGTGCTGTACGTGCTGGCGTTCACGCAAGAGGTCTTCTCGTTATTCTTCCTCCCCGCGCGCGATGCAACGCTGCCGAACATCATCGAACGCAAGCACCTGGAGCCTGCCAACGCGCTGATCATGGGGTCGTCCTTCGCCGGAATCCCGCTGGCGGGGCCGGTGTTCGCGCTCCTTGCCTGGGTGGGTGCCCAGTATCCGGCGGCCGTGCCGGGAGCATTCATCTTCCACGAACGCGGGTACGCGTTCCCGTTCGTGTTCGATGCGTTGACGTATCTGGTTTCGGCCTGGTTCATCCTTCGCATGACGCTGCCGCGCCACGAGCACGTGCCGGGCGGCCCCGAGGAGCAGCCGTTCTGGGCATCGGCGCGGGAGGGCGCGCGCTACATCATCCGCTCACCGCTGCATCGGGGGCTGGCGTGGTCGGTCAGCGTGGGCATGCTGGGAGGTGGCGTGCTGTTCGCGCTGGGGAAGTCCTACGTCGAGGACACCCTCGGCGGCGGCAACGTCGAGTTCGGATGGCTGATGGGGCTGTTCGGTTCGGGCATGGTCGGCGGCTTTTTCATCTCCCAGCTCAAGCCGCCGGGTGGGGTCGCGTGGATGGTTCGCATCTCGCTGGTGACCATGGGCGGCGTGCTGGCGTTCATGGCCGTGTTCAGCGTGCTGTGGATCGGCTACCTCGCTGCGGTCGCGTTCGGCATCGCGTTCAGCGTCAGCGTGATCGTGGCGATGAGCGCGATCCAAGCCGAGACCGACGACGAGCATCGCGGCCGCGTGATGGGTGCCGTGCACATGGTGTACCGAGGAGCTTTGGTCCTCGGCGCCTTGGGGTCGGCGGGCATCGCCGCGTTCGTCCCCGACGAAGGCTACGACTTGCCCCTCGGATTCCATCCGGACAAGAACCAGTTCGCGCTGGTGATCTCGGCAGCGTTGATCGCCGGAGGGTCTGTCGGGGTGCGGGGGAAGAAGCGCGCCTAGATCCCCGGGGCCTCCGCCGTGCTCGATGTTGCTCCCAACACGCTATGGTCAAGCTTCCTTTCAGTGAACGAGATGAACGTGAGGAACGCGAGAAGTCGGTCAGGCGAGCCTGGAACCGTAGGCACCGTTCTTCCCGTAACTCCGTTTCGATCGCGCAAGGTCCGTTGACCATAGCGGCCCGAGACTGATCGGCCGCATCGGTCGGCCGCATCGATCGGCCGCATCGGTCGGCCGCATCGGTGCGGCCGCATCGGTCGGCCGCATCGATCGGCCTGTTTCGGTCGGCCTGTGTCGGTCGGCGCCGGTCACCACGCCTCCAGCGGCGGCGCACCCGTCGTTCAGCGCGCGGCTTTGCCCGCTGCGACCACCTCGAGTTCCCCGTCGCTGTAGCGCGCGCGCAGCACCTTCTTGTCGAACTTGCCCACGCTGGTCTTGGGGATCTCGTCCACGTAGGCGAACCGCTCGGGGAGCCACCAGCGCACGACCTTGTCGGTCAGGTATCCCCGCAGCGCTTCGGGATCGCGCGACGCGCCCTCCTTCAGCACCACGCACGCCAGGGGACGCTCGTCCCATTTCTCGTCCGGCACGCCCACCACGGCCGCCTCGATGACGTCGGGATGCCCCATCAGCGTGTTCTCGAGCTCGACCGATGAGATCCACTCGCCGCCGGACTTGATCACGTCCTTCGAGCGGTCGGTGATCTGGATGAAACCCTTCGGGTCGACCATGCCGACGTCGCCGGTGCGAAGCCAGCCGTCCTGGAACTTCTCGGGCGCGTCATCCTTGTAGTAGGAGCCCGTGATCCATGGACCGCGCACCTGGATCTCACCGATCGCCGTGCCGTCCCACGGCTGCTCCACACCGGCGTCGTTGACGATGCGCAGCTCGACGCCGGGTATCACACGGCCGGTCTTGGCGTACCACTCGTTCGCCTGTTCGTCGGGGACGCCGCGGGGCGGGCGCGCGATCGCCGCCACCGGCGAGGTCTCGGTCATCCCCCAGCCTTGGATGATCGGGATGCCGTGCTTCTCCTGGAACCTGTCGATGAGCGCGCGCGGCACGGCCGAGCCCCCGCAGGTTACGAACTCAAGCGACGACAGGTCGGCCGGGTTCTCGTCCGCGTACCGGAGCAGGTCGCTCCAGATCGTCGGCACCGCGGCCGCGTAGGTCGGCCGTTCGGCCTCGATCATCTTCGCCAGCGGCTCGGCCTGCAAGAACTTCTCGGGCATCAGCAGGTCGGTGCCGGCCAACCAGCACCCGTAGGGCAGTCCCCACGCCATCGCGTGGAACTGCGGAACGATCACGAGCGCTTTGTCCCGGTCCGACAGCGGAACGACCGCGCGCGAGCCGGTGCCGAATGCGTGCAACACGATCGAGCGATGGCTGTAGGCGACGCCTTTCGGGTCACCGGTCGTGCCGGTCGTGTAACACATGGCCGCGGCGGCGCGCTCATCCAGCACGGGCCACGCGAACCCCGGCTCCTCCGCTGCGAGCAGCTCGTCGTACCGATGCACCTGCGCGCCGGCGACGTCCAGCCCCGCCGCGTCGCCGGAGCCGTTGACGATGTAGTGCTCAACCGTCTTCAGCTCGGCGGCGACGCGCGCGAGCAGCGGGATGATCGAGTCGTCGACGATCACGACCTTGTCCTCGCCGTGGTTGACGACGTAGACGAGCTGGTCGGGGAACAGCCGCAGGTTCAGTGTGTGCAGCACCGCGCCCATCCCGGGGATGGCGAAGTAGGCCTCCATGTGCTCGCGGTTGTTCCACATGAACGTACCGACGCGGTCGCCTTCCCCGATGCCGAGCCGCTTCAGGGCGGCGGCGAGCTTCTCAGCGCTCTCGGCAACCTCGGCGAAGGTGGCGCGCCGCGCGCCGTCGCCCATCCAGGTGATCACCTCGCTGTTGCGGTGCACGCGCCGGCCGTGCCGCAGGATCATCTGCGTGGTCAGTGGGAAGTCCATCATCGTGCTCAGGACCGCGGGCTGCTTCGCCATGGCTCTCCCTCCGTCATGCGATGTGGGGCTCATCGTCATGTTTCGAGCAGCGCGCGCGCAAACCTGCCTGTCAGGAGCGACGAACTAGCGCGCTGCGGCGGTGACCGAAGCACGGGCGGCGCGCGCGAGCTGCTCGGCCGCATCGGTGTCCGGCGGTTCGTCGCCGGGATACGTGTACCCGACCACGAAGACCATCGAGCCGTACGAGAAGATCGCCTCGTCCTGTACGGCGTCACCGAAGCGCAACCGCATGCCGATCGCCCCGGTCACGTCCGCGACACCGAACACCTCGTCGGCGTGATCGCAGGTCAGCACGATCAGCTCGCGCGCGAACGCGGTCGCGCCTTCGACGCGCTCGAACGTCAGAACCCACGCGGAGGCGAGCGCGTCGCTTCCACGCCAAGCACGCCCGAGGCCGCGGCTGAACCCGTGCTCGTCGAGCAGCGGCCGTCCCAGCTCCGGGTTCGAGAACGCGCGCGCGATCTCGTCGGCGTCGAGCGGATCGTCGGCCGACGCCGCCCCGGTGACCGCTTCTTGCTGAGGCAGCGTTCGCGCGAGGTCCTCCGGCGGACGCGCGCCGACGACGGTCGCCTCGGAGTGCAGCCGGCCGGCTTGCTCGCACGGATCGTTCGACAGCGTCAGGGTCACTACGAGCAGCGCGAGCGCGGTCACGCCGATCAGCCCGGCGCCGGCGACGAGTCCCCAACGGGCCGCCCGACGGGGCCCCGACCCCGGGCGCGGTTCCGTCATCGAGCTAGATGTCGCGGCGGCCTTCGAGCGCGCGCCCGAGCGTGACCTCGTCGGCGTACTCGAGGTCGCCGCCGACCGGCAGGCCGCTCGCGATGCGCGTCACACGGACGCCGAGCGGCTTGATCAGATTCGCGAGGTAGATCGCCGTGGCCTCGCCCTCGACGTTCGGGTTGGTCGCGACGATCACCTCTCGCACCTCGTCACCCTGCAGCCGGGCGAGCAGCTCTTTGATCCGCAGATCGTCGGGGCCGATGCCGTCCATCGGCGAGATGTGCCCGCCGAGCACGTGATAGCGGCCGCGAAACTCCTGGGTGCGCTCGACCGCGACGATGTCGGGCGGCTCCTCGACCACGCAGACCATAGACGGATCGCGCCTCGGGTCGCGGCAGTAGTTGCAATGCTCACCCTCGCTGACGTTGTAGCAGGTGCGGCAGATCGCCACCTTCTCCTTCGCGGCGATGATCGCGTCGGCGAGCGCTCGCACCTCGTCGTCCTCGGTCTTGAGCAGGTAGAAGGCCAGCCGCTGCGCGCTCTTCACGCCGATGCCGGGCAGACGGCGCAGCGCCTCGATGAGATCCTGAACGGGCCCTTCGAACAGCATGGTGACCCCGAGGCTACTCGTCGATCTTCAGGTCGTCCCCGAAGCCGGCCTTGAGGATGTCGACGGGATCCTCGGGCGCATCGTCGGTCGCGTCGACGAAGTCGGTCGACTCCTCGTCCTCATCCGGACGCTGCCCGACGGTCGCGCGGATATTGGGGCTGACGCCGAGCACCTGGTTGACCGCGGCGGCGATCATGCCGGCGTTCTTGGGGACCACGAGCTGCTCGGCGTGCCAGGCGAAACGATGCTCGAGCACCAGCTCGCCCGACTCGATCGACACCGGCGTCGCGTCCATCACGTAGGAGTGCACGCGCTTGGAGGCCTTGCGTATCTCCTCGAGCACCATCGCCCAGGATCGCCGAAGCTTGTCGAGATCCAGTGAAGCGGCCGCCGACGGCGCGGCCTCGACCGGCGCGGACTTCTTGGGCGCGGACTTCTTGGGCGCGGTCTTCTCGGGTGGTGGCGTCGTCTTGGCGCGCTCGGCCTCGGTGGCGGGCTCGGCCTCGGTGGCGGGCTTGGCCTCCGCGGGCGCGGCCTCGGCCGGCGCGGCGGGCGCGGGGGCCGGTGCTTGCGCGGCGCCGCCCACCTCGAGGATGCGTTCGAGCCGCTCGATGCGACCGATCGCCGCGACCGCGGTGTCGTCCACCTCGGGCACGGTCGCGCGCATGACCGCGAGCTCGATCGTGAGCCGCGGCGACGCCTGGTTGCGCATGTCCACGAGCGCGTCGGTGAACAGCCGCAGCAGGTGCACGAGCTTGCCTTGCCCGAACCGTTCCGCCTGAGCGGCGAAGCGCGCGCGCGTCTCCTCGGTCGCATCGATCAGCTCGGAGGTGTCCTCGACCTGCTTGGTCAGCACGAGCCCGCGCACGTGCTCGAGCACCTCGCGCGCCAGCACCCGCATGTCGTGGCCCTCCTCGACGAAGCGGGCGACCATGCCGATCGCGGCCGGCGTGTCGTTCACGGCGAGCGCGTCGGCGAAGGCGAACAGCGCGTCGCCACCCATCGCGCCCAGCAGCCGAGCCGCATCAGCGAGATCGACCGAACCGGTCGAGGCGAGCTGATCTAGGGTCGAAAGCGCGTCCCGGACGCCGCCCTCGGCCGCGCGCGCGACCAGCTGCAGCGCGCCCTCGTCGGCGGTGATCCCCTCTTCGGCGCAGACCTTGGCCAGGTGGTCGGCGATCTGGGTGCTCGAGACGCGACGGAAATCGAAGCGCTGGCAGCGCGACAGGATCGTCGGCAGGACCTTGTGCGGCTCGGTGGTCGCGAACACGAAGATCACGTGCTCGGGCGGCTCCTCGACCGTCTTGAGGAACGCGTTCCAGCCCTGGGTCGAAACCATGTGAGCCTCGTCGACGATGTAGACCTTGCGACGCGCGTTCGCCGGCGCGAGCAGCGCGTTCTCCCGCAGGTCGCGCACGTCGTCAACACCCCCGTGGCTGGCCGCGTCTATCTCGATCACGTCCAGGCTCGAGCCCTCGGTGATCGCGCGACAGGTATCGCAGGCGTTGCACGGGATCGGCGTCGGGCCTTTCTCGCAGTTCAGCGCCTTCGCCAGGATGCGCGCGGTGCTGGTCTTCCCGGTGCCGCGCGAGCCGGAGAACAGGTAGGCGTGCGCGACCCGGCCGTCCTTGATCCCGGCCTGGAGCGTCTCGGTGACGTGCTCTTGGCCGAGAACCTCTTCGAAGACCTGGGGGCGGTATCTCCGATACAGCGCCATCGATGCCATGGAGGTCCGATTCTAGCCGTCGCCGCCGACGGCGCGTCTTGACCACCATACCTAAACTAGTTTAGACTTACTAAACCTAAGAGGGGGGAGCCGACCATGGACCAGGACCAAGCATCGATGCTCGAGCATCTCGACATGGGCGAGCAGCGCGCGAACCGCCGCCTCCGCACCGCTGTTGCCTCGGTCTGGACGCTGATGGGGGTCTGGATGATCGTGGGCGGGGTCATCCTCGATGTGACCCACCTCGAGCCTCCCTATTGGATCATCCTGTGGGCGGGAGGCCTGCTGGCTTTCCTCGCGATCGCCTTCGTGGTCATGCGAAGAAGTGGCATGAGGCCTTCACGCGGAGCGGTTGCGCTGTTCCCGTTCTGGCTTCCGGCGCTTGCGTTAGCCGTTGGGCAGCTCACCGGATTCGCCCTCCGCGAGGTGACCCCCGCGATCGATCAGACGCTCGGTGGCGTTGCCGTGGCGGCCGGCTTCTTCGCGGTCAGTTTCCACGTAACGAGGCCGTTGCGGAAGTGAGGGCGAAACTGCTCGATCAGGTGGTTCATCAGCCCGCGCGCCTGGGGATCCTCGGCATGCTGCGGCCCGGCGCTGAGGTGGAGTTCCGCGCGTTGCGAGAGGAGCTGGAACTCAGCGACTCGAGCCTGTCTCAGCACCTGACCATCCTGGAGGAAGCCGGCTACGTGAAGATCCGCAAGGGGGCGGTGGGCCGTCGGCCACGCACGTGGGCCTCGATGACCAGGGCGGGCCGCGACGCGCTCGCTCGGTACGTGGAGGCCATCCAGCATCTCGCGGGGCAGACGCGTTGATGGTCCGGCACCCCCGCTCGCCTGCCGACGTTCGCTTACGGCTGCTCCCTTCCGGGTCTGACCGGGTTCACGAGATCGACACCGTGCGGGACCGGACCATCAACGCCTCGGTCTGAACCCCGAGGACCTTCCATGCTATCGGATGGCGGAGGCGGAGGGATTTGAACCCTCGACGCGGTTGCCCGCGAACCGGTACTCCAAACCGGCGCCATAGACCAGGCTAGGCGACGCCTCCGCGCAAGATGGTACACGCCCGGCCCGCGCTCTCGTGCGCCGTGTTCCGCGCAACGCACCCGCCACGCCCCTCCCGACAGGGACCGGGGCGCGCCGTTGCGTCGGATCACGTGTTACATCCCTGATCATCTGGATCAGAGATGTAACACGCGCGATCGAACATCCCCCACGTCCGCCCGGCCGGCGACCAGGCGCGGAACGAGCGACCCGGCCGCGTCTGTGAGGCGGCCGGGTCGGTGGCGGAGAGGGAGGGATTTGAACCCTCGAGGGACATCACTGCCCCTAGACGCTTTCGAGGCGCCCCGATTCGGCCGCTCTCGCACCTCTCCGCCGCGCATGCTACCAGGGCTCGCCCCCACGACCGGCCCCAACACCGCCGCGCGCCCTAAACCCGGCGCGCGGCGAAGAACTCGCGCAGCAAGGCTCCGCTCTCGTCCGCGAGCAGCCCTCGCTCGACCGGGATCCGGTGGTTCAGCCGCGCGTCCGAGGCGATGTCGTACAGCGACCCGACCGCGCCGGCCTTCGGATCCATCGCGCCGATCACCAGCCGGGAGACGCGCGCCAGAACCAGCGCTCCCGCGCACATCGTGCAGGGCTCGAGCGTGACGTACACGGTGCACCCCTCGAGGCGCCAGGACCCGATGCGCGCGGACGCCTCGCGCAGGGCAAGGATCTCGGCGTGCGCGGTCGGATCCGCGTCGCGCTCGCGCGCGTTGTGTGCCGCCGCGAGCCCCTCGTCCCCCCGCGCGATCACGCAACCGATCGGGACGTCGTCGTGGGCGAGCGCCGCGCGCGCTTCCTGCAGCGCCATGCGC
Source organism: Actinomycetota bacterium (assembly GCA_036397635.1). Taxonomy (GTDB): domain Bacteria; phylum Actinomycetota; class AC-67; order AC-67; family AC-67; genus DASWIP01. The sequence continues at coordinate 60,719 of DASWIP010000062.1, forward strand.
ATGAACCGCTCATCTGCATCCACGTCGGGGCATCCTACGCGCGCGCGGCCGCGTCCGACCCGGTCGGCGCGTCAGCGCGCGCCGGTGCGAGACAGCTCGCGCACGGGTTGAGCAGAAGGAGGCGGCTCATCGTCCGAGCGACGCTTGCGCACCAGGACCAGCATCAGCGCGGCCAGCACCACGATCAGCAATACGATCGCCAGCGCGACCACCCACAACGGCATGCCGCCACCCGCCTCGGGCACCACCGGCGCCTCGCCGATGCGCAGCCCGGTGACCTTCTCATCGAGCAGCTCCTCGCCCTGCACCGCGCGCGCCGTCACCCGATACGTCCCGTCGGCGAGTTCCGGCTCCCAGGCCACGGTTCGGATCGCGTCGGGCTCGACCGGCTCGGTCTGCGGGAAGAGCATGCGCGCGCGCTCGAAGTCGTCTTCGTGCACGATCACCTCGATGGTGGGCGTGATCGGGATGCGGCCGATGTTCCGCAGCGTCACCTCGATGTAGGCGCCGCCGGCGTCGCTGGCCACCAGCGAAGTGATGCGCGCGGCCGGCACGGCCGCCTCACCCCGGCTGAAATCGATCTCGGCCGAACCGGTCGCGGGCGGATCGGTCACATCGGCGTTCAGCGTCACCCGGCCGTCCAGGCCGTCGGGCGGCGTCCAAAGGCCGACCAAGCGCCGCTTGTAGCCGGGCAGGATCGTGCCACCCGCCAGCTTGACCGTATCCAGCACCTTGCCGTCTTTGATGACCTGGACGGTCCCGCGGGGAACGATATGTACGTTGCCCGTGTCCTCGACGGCGGCGTAGATCGTGTACGTGCCGTCCGCGTTCGGCGTGAGGCCGACGTCGACGACCCTGGCCGTCTCCCTCCACGGTTTCGGCCCGCGCATCAGCAGCATCCCGGCGACGCGCGAGCGCGCATCCACCGACGTGCCCGCCGGAAGGTTCAGCGGCTCGAACTCGGCCACGATGCCGGCATAGAGCGAGCGTCCCGGTTTCTGGATCGCAGCGGTTGCGCGCAGCCTACGCGTGGCGCCCGGAGCCAGCGTGAACGCGCCGCCACCTTTGAGCCGCAGGGCTTGCTCGGCGCTGCTCGAATCGAGGAATTCCGGTGCCCCGTCTAGGTCATGGCCGAGACCGGCAACCGCGGTCGTGATCCGCAGCGCCTCGTCGGTGCAGTTGCGCACAACGGTGTCGTAGGAATGCGACCAGCGCAGATCTTGCTCGAGTCGCGCGGGGGTGATCTCGAGGCCCACGCACTCCTGCTGCTGCGCCCATCCGACCCCACCCAGCGCGAAGCCCGCGGCGATGAACGCCGCGAAGATCCCAGCTCGACGCTTCGGCCCCTTCATGCTTCTCGGTGGAATCGTCGGCCCCATCGCTTACCTCCTTGAATGCCCGGAGGTCGCGGTGCTGCTTCGGTGTTCCTCGATGGGGCTAGAGCGTCGAAGACGCCGTGTAGGTCAGAACGATGTGGTACGTGTACCCGCTGGCCAGAGACTCGTCGGTGATGGCGGTCGGCTGCGACAGCGTCACCGAGTAGTCGTCGGTCCCCAGGCCCGTGCCGGTTGCGAGGGTGTTGCTGGTGCCGACCACCGCGATCGCGCCGACACCGGGAACGACGGCGGTGCCTCCGGTCCTGCTGGCGGTCACGCTCAGGGCGTTGGTCAAGGTTCGGCCGCTGGTGACGTAGGACGTGGTCGCGGTCTCGTACTCGGACATACGGGTCTTGTCGCCGGAAACGGTGACCGTGTAGGCCGAGTTCGAGTTGATGGTCATGGAGCCGCCCGACGTGGTGTTGGCGCCGGTCGATGCGAGCGACCATCCAGAGACCGAGGATGTCGGGCTCGCGGTCATCGAGACGTTGTTGGACAGGGTGGCGTCGATGACCTGATCGTCGGCGCTCGCGGGGATGGCGAGTAGGGCGACCATCGACAGCAAGATCGAGGGAGCGAGGATCTTCTTCATCCGGGACGGCCTCCAGCGTGCTCGACGGTGTGTACTTGAGGGAAGGTCGGCAGCGCTCGCCGGAGGGGGCATAGTCATAACTGCTCATTCCAGCAGTCCGCTGGTCCTAGTTCCCCGTCCGGTCCTTCCGGGTTGGTCCACCGAAGATAGGGTGTGTGAACCCGGCTTCCTCCAGAACTCGCTCCGGCTTCGTACGTACCTCGGGGAAGGAAGCGGCCGGCTCGCGGCGAACCGTGCTGAGGATGACCCGCCGTCCTCGCGCTCTGCCAGCCATCGCCGTCCTGATCTCGCTGGGCGCCGTCCTCGTGCCTCCGTTCGCGCTCGCCGAGCCGAACGTCGCGTTCAGCTCGCCCAACCTCGAGGTGGTGGCCCACGTGCCGCTGAACTACGACGCCTCGGGCGGCCGGATCCTCGGCAACCGCTTCTACCTAACCACGACGCGGGATCTCCGCATCTTCGACATCACCAACCCGGTCGAGCCGGAGCTGCTCGGATCGCTGCCGCTGCCTCAGGAACCGCAGTTCGCCGAGGAGGATCTGGACACCAACGGCGAGATCGCGCTGGTCGAGTCGCTCGGCACGCTCAACGTCATCGACGTGCGGGACCCGACGGCACCGGCCGTGATCGGACGGCTCGAAGGTGTCGATTTCCACACGATCTCCTGCGTGCTGGACTGCACTTACGCGTACGCGGCAGAGGGGCCGATCGTCGATCTGCGCGACCCGACCACTCCGGCGCTGGTCGGCGACTGGCAAGAGGGGAACGAGATCGCCTCCAGCCACGACGTGACCGAGGTCGCCCCCGGGCTGGTCGTGACGTCGTCGCGTCCGATCCTGCTGCTCGACGCGCGCGCGGACCCCGCACATCCGGTCGTGCGGGCCGGCGGACGCACCGAGGACGGCCGTTTCATCCATGCGAACCGCTGGCCGCGCGGCGGGCAGGATCGCTTCGTGCTGGTCGGCGGCGAGACGACCGGTCCGCGCTGCACCACCGACTCGGCGGGCGCATTCATGGTCTGGGATACGGCCGGGCACGGAACCAGCGGGGAGTTCGAGCTGCTCGACGAGTGGCGCCCGACCGAGCTTCTACCGACGGCAGGAGGCTGGCCCTACGGGCAGTTTTGCGCCCACTGGTTCACCGAGCACCCGACCTTCAACGACGGCGGCCTGGTCGCGATGGCCTGGTACGAGTACGGCGTCCGCTTCCTCGACGTCGCATCCGACGGTCAGATCACCGAGGTCGGCCACCTGATCCAACCGGGCTCGGTCGCATCGGCCGCGTACTGGGTCACCGACGAGATCCTCTACGTCGTCGACTACTTCCGCGGCTTCGACATCATCCGGTTCACCGGCCCGCTCGACGGCCCGGAAACCGGGTTCGAGCAGAGCGGAGGCGCGTCGTGGACCTCGCATGCAGACGAGCTCACGTTCCTCGCGGAGGTCGCGCGACGCTCGCCGCGCGTCCGGATCACCGAGATCGGCCGCACGCTACAGGACCGGCCGCTGCAGCTCGTGCAGATCGGCCACCCACATCCACGGACGATGAGCGAGGCGCGCGCCGGTCCGGTGCAGCTGCACATCTGCACCCAGCACGGCAACGAGCCGGCCGGCCGCGAAGCATGCCTGCAGTGGATCCGCGACCTCGCCTTCACGCAGGATCCCGTGCTGCTCGAGCAGCTCGCCGCCCAAACCACGCTGTTCGTGCCGACCGTGAACCCGGACGGGCGCGCCGTGAACGACCGCGAGAACAGCGCGAACACCGACATCAACCGAGATCACCTGGCGGTGACCTCGCTCGAGGCGCGCGCGATCGGCCGTGTGATCCGCGACTGGCACCCGTCGATCATGCTGGATCACCACGAGTACGGCCCCGGGCAACCGGTGCTCTACGACGACGATGTGCTGTACCTGTGGCCACGGAACCTGAACGTCGACGCCGATCTGCGCGAACTGGGCGAGACCTTTTCCAAGGAGCAGCTACGGCCGTGCCTGGCCGGCGAGGGATTCACATCGGATGAGTATGGTCTGCAGGCGGTGGGCGACACCGACGTCGATCAGACCGCCGGGGATCACGATGAGGGGATCGCGCGCAACACCGCCGGGCTGCGACACACGGTAGGGATTCTTGTCGAGAGCAAGACCACACAGCGCCTCGAGGACCCCGTGGAGGTCGAAGCCGCGGCGAACATGCGGCGGCGCGTGCGCTCGCAAGAGGTCACGATCCGCTGCACGTTCGACTTCATGCGCTCGCGCGGCACGGAGGTCTACGCCGCGACGATGCGGTCGCGGGCGCGCAAGCTCAGCGAGGGCGCGCTGCGGGACCAGCCTGTGTTCTTCAACGGCCAGGACTCGGACACCACCCCGCGCGGCTCGCGCGATCAGCCGACCTCGGTCGCCGATCCGCCGCCATGTGGCTACGGCCTCACCCCCGACGAGATGCAAGCCGTTCGCGATGCGCTGGTGATCCACGACATCGACGTCGCAGCGGTCTCCTCAGGATCGCTGGTGTCGATGGCCCAGGTGTCGGAGCCCGTCATCCCGTTGCTGCTCGACGAGCGCGGCGCGCGCCACGTCGTAGCAGCCACGCCGCTGGAAACCTGCCCGGTGGCGTCGCCGGCTGGTGGCGGCACGAAGGTCCGCGGGGCACGCGCGCAACGTGGTCCGCTGCCGGCGACCGGGATCGAGACCGTCGCGTGGTTGGGGTTCGTCGCGCTGCTCGGCGCGATGCTGGGCGTCCACGCGCTCCGAGCCGCTCGCTGACCCCCAGCAAGGGACGATCCACCGAAAAACCACGCAAGACGGGCTAGTCACCATCACCTATCTTTTGCCCATTACGTGAAGATTCCTTCGGCCATGCCGACTATCCATCTATGGGTCAACAGGTGAGGGCCGAGTCGATCCCAACCGCGCCGCTGACCTGGCTGGTTCGCGGCTTGCGGCGGCTCACCCATGGCGTAGAACATCTCCGCCGCATCATTCCCGAGGGGCGGCCACTCCGGGAGGACGCGTGGTGGGGGCGCCACCGGATGATCCTCGCACTCCTCGGTGTACAGGCCGTGGCACTGCCGGTGTTCGGCGCCGCGCGCGGGTACGGTATCGCGCACAGCTCACTCGAGGGCCTCCCCGTCGCAGCGACAGCACTCCTCGCCATGTGGCCACGCTTGAGCCGGACCACAAGATCCTGTGTCGCCACCTTCGGCCTCGTCACCTCCTCGGCGATCCTGGTGCACCTGTCCGGCGGCACGATCGAGGCGCACTTCCACTTCTTCGTCATGCTTGGCGTTATCTCGCTCTACCAGAGTTGGGCGCCGTTCCTTCTTGCGCTCGGCTACGTGGTCGCGCACCACGGCTTGGTGGGCTACCTGGATCCCGACGCCGTATTCAACCACCCGGCGGCGTGGGCGAGCCCCTGGAAATGGGCCGCGATCCACGGAGGCTTCGTGCTGGCGGCGAGCGCGGCGCAGCTCGTCGCGTGGAGCTTCTCGGAGAACGCGCGCACCTCCTTCGAGATGATCCTCGAATCCGCCGGAGAAGGCATGGTTGGAAGCGACACGCAGGGTCGCGTCACCTTCTTGAATCGAGCCGGAGCCGCCATGCTCGGCGTAGAGGATCCTTCTGCCTTCGTTGGGTCTCCCGTGAGCGACCTTCTGGATTGGACGTTGGAAGGAACCGCGTCTCAGCCGGCGACCGAGAGTCCACTGGCCGAGACGCTGCGAACGGGCGCACCCCATACCTCGCGCACCGTCGTCCTCGGCCGGAAGGATCATCGATTCCCCGCTGAGATGATCACGACTCCGATCGGTCGCCGCGGGGAGATCGAAGGCGCGGTCGTGGTCTTCCGCGACGTGACCGACGAGCGGCGGGGGGAGCGGGAGCGGACCGAGACGTTGTCGCTGCTCGAAGCAACGCTGGAATCGACGGCGGATGGGATCCTCGTGGTGGACAACGCAGGTGCGATCATGAGCTTCAATCGCAAGTTCATCGAGATGTGGCGGATCCCCGAGGAGATCATCGCTTCCAGAAACGACGATCAGGCGCTTGCGTACGTGCTCGGACAGCTCAAGCACCCCGAGGCATTCCTCGCGAAGGTCCGAGAGCTGTACGCCACGCCGGACGCCGAGAGCAACGACGTGCTGGAGTTCATCGACGGCCGCGTATTCGAGCGCTATTCGCAGCCTCAGCGGGTGGAGGACCGCTGCGTGGGACGGGTCTGGAGCTTCCGTGACGTGACGGAGCGCTCGAAGCTTGACCAGATGAAAGACGGCTTCCTCTCGGCGGTTTCCCACGAGCTGCGCACCCCATTGACGAACGTCCTCGGGTTCACCCTGACGCTCCAGCAGCGAGCAGACGAACTGACGGAACATGAGCGCGAGGATGTGCTGGAGAGACTGGGCATGAACGCGCGCAAGCTTCAGCGCTTGCTCACCGACATCTTGGATCTGGACCGATTGGGACGTGGGATCCTCGAGCCGCTGCGTGAGCGCACCGACCTCGGTGAGCTCGTGAGGCGCGTCGTTGAGGAATCGGGGGTTCGGGGCCAGCGCCCCATCTCCGTGGCCGACGAAGGAGTGATCGTCGGGCTGGATCAGGCCAAGGTGGAGCGCATCGTCGAGAACCTGATCACCAATGTGATCCGCCACACCCCTTCCGAGACGCGTCTCTGGATCGAGGTTCGCGCGCGCGACCGCGGAGCGCTGCTCGTCGTTTCCGACGAGGGCCCGGGCGTTCCCGAGGAGTTCCGCGCGGCGATCTTCGAGTCGTTCCACCAGGGACCGAACGTCACCACGCACGCGCCCGGCGTGGGGATCGGCTTGTCGCTGGTCGCTCGCTTCGCCGAACTTCACGGTGGCCGTGCATGGGTCGAGGACCGAGAGGGCGGCGGCGCCTCGTTCATGGTGTTCCTCCCCGACGCTCCCGCGCGCACGGGTGAAGCCGGCGGCGCGTCACCGTCGCCGGTCCCCAGGCAGAACATCGCCTCCTGAGGGATCAAGCGGCATCCCCCTGAGCCTCCAGGAAAGGACCCCGCACTGATCGGCAGCCCGACCTGCCGCTCTCAAGGTCGGCCGCCGTCCGGCCGATTGATGGTGAGATCTGCCGGGAGAGGAGACGAACGTGAGAGAGCTCGACGGTCCGATGCCGCCCGATGCGCCGGTGGGCCAGCTTCCTCTGCCCGCCGATGGAGGCGATGTCGGGTTGCCGCCCTCCCCTTGGGATCTGCAGCGGCCGCCTCGGCGACGCCTGCTCAAACCGCTCCTCATGCTGATCTTCGTCGGCCTCCCCTTGCTCGGCTTCGCCGTGCAGACGATCCGTGAAGCGAAGGCGACGCCGAACGACAAGGCCGCGTGCAACAGCGTCCTGACGCTGATTACCTCGGACCCGGAGTCTGATGACCCAGCGCCGTTCATCGCGATGGTCGAGGCGCTCAGACGAGCCGATGACGGTCCGCTGACTGGGCACGGCACCAAGCTCACGCAGGCCATCCAAGGTCAGGACTTCGCATCTGCGGATCAGGCGCTGGTGAGTCTCTCCGATCGCTGCCAGGACATCTCGAGTGACTACGACGATCGGCTGCAACGGCACTGCGACGCCCGGCCGGCCGAATGCGGCGATCGAGGCTTCAGCCTCTTCTGATCAGGGGAACCCTCGATCGGAGGCTGTCCGAATTCGACGAGACGAGCAGCCGGGGGGAGTGCGCCGGGAGGGACTCGAACCCCCAACCTTCTGATCCGTAGTCACCGAAAGCCGAGCCCTGTGGCAAAGGCTGTTTGCCCTGGTCGCATCCGAGCGTACACGCTTTATTAGCGGCTCATCGCAGCATGTTCGCGAGCAGCGACGTTAGCGGCGAACGCGCGTGCGACGATGCGGGGATCAGCGCCGGGCATCGACGCGGTGAACGCGAAGGTTTCGGCGGCGAGGCCGACGGCGATCGTTGCTAACGCCGTACCGGCCTCGGGCTGATCCATCGCATCCAACAGCTTCATCATCATCTCGGCGCGTTCGTCCTCATCGTCACACGCGAACATCCCGGCGATCCGGGTAGCAGCATCATCGGGCAGGGCCATAGTCGGGTACCTCCTCCTCGTCGTCATCAACACGCGGCTGTGGAAACGTCGGGGCGAACAGGTCGGCGAAGCCGGGCGAGAACAGCCATACCAACAGGCGCCAGCACGCGAACAGCAGCGCGAGGCCGGTCAGGATCGCCGCGGTGGCTTCGACCATAGGGAGCATCTTAGTCGTCCGGGTCGGCGATCTTGCGCTCGGATAGCGACGGCAACTTGATCCACGATCTGCGACCCGTCCGTGGATTATGCAAGCCACAGACCCAGCGTCTATCGGCCTTCGCCATCGCAGGGGCGCCGCACACTTCGCCGGCAACCGACACTTCACAGCGCACGCGGCATCACCCTCCCACCCGCGCGCCGCCG
>DASWIP010000063.1:0-13231 GCA_036397635.1 Actinomycetota bacterium
CAAGGCAAGGATCCGGTCGCGCTGATCGAGGAGCGAGGTCTGCGCCAGGTCTCCGACGAGTCCGCGATCGAGGCGCTGGTCGACCAGGTGCTCGCCGCGAACGACCAGATGGTGCAGCGATACCGCAACGGCGAGGAGAAGGTGCTCGGCGCGTTGATGGGTCAGGTCATGAAGGCCGCGAAGGGGCAGGCATCGCCGCAGGTTGCGCAGAAGGTTCTGCGCGCGAAGCTCGGCTCCTGAACGATCCCCGCATGAAACGCGCGACGGTGCTCTCGCTGCTCGCCCTGGTCCTTCTCGGCCTGGGCGCGAGCAGCGCGCGCGCCCACCCGTTCGGGCAGCAGCCGGTGCTGTTCCTGGCGCGAACGCAGACGGGGATCGCCGCGCGGTGGGTCGCGAACCCCACCGAGTTCCAGGCCCTGAGCCAGCATCTCGGGCTCGGACCGGTCTCGATGCGCGCGCTCGCCGGCCAGCCCGCCTTCCAGGACTACTTCCGCGAGCGGCTGCGGATCGAGGGATGCTCGAGCATCGTCACCGGCATCACGCCGGTGACAGACGGCGGGGTCGTTGGCGTCGTGTTCGATTGCGGCGAACGGCCCCGCCGGATCACCCTTCACGTGACGTTGCTCCAAGACATCTCGACCAAGTACGTGAACCTTGTCACCGCGCAGGCCGGCGCCGACGACGTACGCGGCGCGCTCACAGGAGACACCACCACGCTCGAGATCGATTTCGGCGCGGCGACGTCGGAGGCGCCGCCGTTCACCGGCGGGGAGGCGGAGGCCGGGCGCGCGCAACGCATCGTCGCCGCGCTGCAAGGCACGGGATCGATCTGGCTGATGCTGGGGCTGGCGTTCCTGCTGGGACTCTTCCACGGCGTCACGCCGGGCCACGGGAAGACCATCGCAGCTGCATACCTGGTCGGCTCGGGCGGGACGACGCGGCAAGCTCTGGCGCTCGGCGGCGTGGTGGCCGGGACGCACGCTCTGTCGACGGCGTTGATCGCAGCGTTCCCGATCTGGCTGGGCAGGACGCAGCCGCCCGGGTCGCTGTCGTCGTGGCTTGAGATCGCCGCCGGCACGCTCATCCTGATCCTGGGGGTTGCGTTGCTGCGGCGGCCACGGCACGGTCACGATCACGACACGGCGGAGGCCGAGCCGCCGCCGCTGCGCCGCCTCGCCGGGATCGGCTTCGTCGGGGGGCTGGTGCCGAATCCCGAAGCGCTGCTCGTGGTGCTGGTCGCGTTCTCTCTCGGACGATGGACCACGGGGGCGGCGCTTGTGGGCGCGTTCAGCGTCGGCCTCGGATTGGTCGTGCTCGGCATCGCGCTGGCGGCCGTCCGCGGCGGATCGTTCATCCGTCGCCTCGGCGGCGGCCGGCTCGCACGCTGGGCGCCGCGAGCGGCAGCCGCCGTGTTCGTCCTGATGGGGACGGTTGTGGTGGTTCGAGGCGCCGTCGGCCTGTAGGGGGCGCTGCTCTGGTCCTTGTGACGGATCGTGAGGACGTCTACACTCGCGCGACGATGGAGGGCGATCGTCCCGGCGAAGCCGGGAACCATGATGGGGACGAGCACGGGGACCCGGTCGATCCGGGCGCATCCCCGGCCGCGGGCGATGAGCTGATCCCGCGTTCCGACCCTGAAGGCACGACCGAGCCTCTCGGCATGGGGCCTCCCGCCGGCGTGCCTGGAGGCTACGGCGTCACTTCCGAGACCATCGTCGAGCAGCGCGGCTGGTTCTCCGGCGCGCGCCTCACCGCGCTGATCACCGCCGTCGTGCTGGTGATCGCGGGAACCGCCGTCGCCGTCGTGTTGTCCGGCGGCGGGTCGAGTCAGCTCGAGGAGATCGTCCCGGCAGGAGCGCTGGCGTTCGGCGAGGCGAACCTGCTGGCTTCGGGCGAGCAGCAGGACGCGGTGCGCTCGCTGGTCGAGCGCTTCCCGATCCCACAGGGTCAAGAGCCGGGCGAGGCTTTCGAGCGCTTCCTCGACGAGGGGCTCGCTGAGGAGGGGTTCAGTTTCGAGCAGGACTTCAAGCCCTGGCTCGGGACCCAGATCGGCTTCGTCGTCACCGGGTTGAGCCTCTCGGGTGGTGCACCCATGCCCCAATGGGCGTTCCTCGCAACCGTCAGAGACGAAGGGCGCGCCAAGGCCACACTGGATCGGATCAAGCAGACCGAGGATTCGATGGCCTACGCGATCCGCGAGGGCGTCGCGTTCGTCGCACCCGACCTGCTCTCGCTCGAGCTTTCGCTCGGGGCTGTTGACGGCAAGAAAGGCCCGCTCTCTGAAGACTCGGGATTCACCTCTATCGTCGATCGGGTTGGCGACGACAACCTTGCCGTTGTCTATCTCGACGGCGAGCAGCTCCAAAGCCTGATCCCACCCGGCTCTTTGCCGGCGTTCCCCGGCATCCCGGACTCCTCAGGCCGTCAGGTGATCGCGCTGCGGGCGGAGGAGAACGCGCTCGTCCTGCGCGGGTTCAGCACGAGCGCCGGTCCCGGGGCTGTGGGCACGCCGGCGCTGGTCGAAGCGGCACCCGATGCGATCCTGGGCGCGCTCACGCTGTTCGACCCGGCCACCTTGTTCGAGCAAGGCATCGAGTTCGCGGGGCTGTTCCTCTTCGGCTTCCAGGAAGGGTTCGGCGGTGGTTTCGACGAGTCGGTGCAGCTCAGCGGACGGCAGATCCCGGACGCGCGCAGCGCCCTCGATGACTTCCTGCGCGAGACTCTCGGCCTCACGCTGGACGGCGACATCCTTCCCTGGCTCCACGGAGAGCTATCGGTCGTGGTCGGTCGCCTCTCGTTGCTGCAGCCCGAGATCGGCGTGCTGATCGAGTCAACAGACGATGCGGCCGCGGGACGGACGATCGACGGCCTCCGCGACAACCTCGGCAGGCTCGCGAGTGGGGCCGGCTTCGAGGTCACCTCGGCTCCCGGCGGCTTCGCGATCCTGATCCCGGACGCCGGCACGACCGTGATCGTGCGGCGCGTCGCCGGCAAGGTCGTCATCGCGAGCAGCGATACCTACGCCGACCAGCTGCTCGCGGCGAGTCCACAGTCGCTGGCCGAGGAGGCGGTGTACCGGCGCGCGGTCGGCGATCCCGGCGTCGGTGGTGTGTCCTTCCAGATGTTCGTGCGCATCGACCGCCTGGCTTCGTTCCTCCAGGTGCTCGTGCCTGCGGGTGAGTACGCGGAGGCCGAGCAGTACTTCGCCCCGCTCGAGTCGCTGGGCGTTCGAGCCACCAACACCGACGATGGATCCAGCTTCCGCATGGTGCTGACCTTCAAGTAACGGTGCCAACCTTGCAGTAACGGTTCGGCCCTCAGGTAACGGTTCGGCCCGCGCGCGCCCAGCAGGTATCCTCAGGCGTATGCCCGACACCCGCTTCGACACCCGTCATCGCAGCCGTGACGTGACCGAGGGGCCCGAGCGCGCGCCCGCCCGCGCGATGCTCCGCGCCGTCGGATTCTCCGACGAGGATTTCGGCAAGCCGCAGGTCGGCGTTGCGTCGTCCTGGAACGAGGTCACACCCTGCAACATCCATCTCAACCGCGTTGCCGCCGCGTGCAAGGAGGGCGTGCGCGCCGCCGGCGCGGTCCCGGTCGAGTACACGACCATCGCCGTGTCCGACGGCATCTCGATGGGCCACGAGGGCATGCGCGCGTCGCTGGTGTCGCGCGAGCTGATCGCCGACTCGGTCGAGCTGGTCGCGCACGCCGAGCGCTTCGACGCGCTGGTCACCGTCGCCGGCTGCGACAAGTCGCTGCCGGGGATGGTGATGGGCGCGTGCCGGCTGAACCTGCCGAGCGTATTCCTCTACGGCGGCACGATCCTGCCGGGGACATGGGGCGGGCACGACGTGACCATCCAGGACGTGTTCGAAGCCGTGGGCACGCATGCCGCCGGCGGTATGACCGACGAGCAGCTGCTCGAGTTGGAGCGCAACGCGTGCCCCGGCGCCGGATCATGCGGCGGCATGTTCACCGCGAACACGATGGCCGCCGCGATCGAGGCCCTCGGGTTGTCGCTGCCGGGTTCCAGTGGTCCGGCGGCGGTGGATCCGCGCCGTGACGAGTACGGGCGCGCGAGCGGACGAGCGGTGATCGAGCTGCTCGAGGCGGGCATCACCCCGCGCGACATCCTGACCCGCGACGCTTTCGAGAACGCGATCGCGGTGGTGGTCGCCTGCGGCGGTTCGACCAACGCGGTGCTGCACCTGCTCGCGATCGCTCACACGATCGGGACCGAGCTGACGCTCGACGACTTCGACCGGATCTCGCGACGCACGCCGATCATCGCCGACATGAAGCCGTGGGGCCGGTTCGTGATGCTCGATCTCGATCGCGTCGGCGGCATCCCCGCGGTGATGCGCGTGCTCGCCGATGCGGATCTGATCCACACGGACGCGCTGACCGTGACGGGGAAGACCGTGGGGGAGAATCTTGCCTCTGTCTCGACGCCGACCGATCACGACGTGGTCAAGCCGATCAACGCGCCGATCCATCCGTCGGGTGGGCTCGCGATCGTGCGCGGCTCGCTCGCGCCCGACGGCGCCGTCGCGAAGATCGCCGGGATGGAAGGCGTCGTGTTCCGCGGGCCCGCGCGCGTCTTCGACGACGAGACCGACGCGATGGACGCGGTTCTGCACGGACGGATCGCGCGCGGGGATGTGATCATCATCCGCTACGAGGGTCCGCGCGGCGGGCCGGGGATGCGCGAGATGCTCGCGGTCACCGCGGCCGTCCAGGGCGCCGGCCTGGGCAAGGCCGTGTGCCTGATCACCGACGGGCGGTTCTCCGGTGCCACGCACGGATTCATGGTCGCCCACGTTGCGCCCGAGGCCGTCGACGGCGGGAACATCGGCCTGGTACGCGAAGGCGACACGATCACCCTGGACGTGCCGAACCGCACGCTCGAGGTCGAGGTACCCGACGAAGAGCTGGCGGAGCGCCGTAAGGCATGGCTCCCGCCGCCGCCGCGCTACACCACAGGCGCGCTCGCGAAGTACGCGCGCCTGGTGAGCAGCGCCGCGCGCGGCGCCGTCTGCGACTAGAGACCCGGCAACGTCGGCTGGTCGCCTTGCTCCTTGCGCCGCTGCGCTTCCTCGATCGTGGTCGGCAGCCCGGACTCGCGCACGTATTGCTCGAGCGTTCCGGCGCGCGGCGTGAGCACCGCGGGCTGGCCGCGGCGGCCGAGGCGGCGCCGGGAGGCCGGGACGAACGCGCTCGTCAGGTCGCCTTCGGCGAATGGGCCGAGCACGCGGCCGGTCACCGCGTACTTGTACAGCGTCGCGTTGAAGATCCCGTTGACCGCCGAGGCGACGGCGAGCAGCAGCGTGAACTCGAACACCACCACGACGGTGCCGAGTACCGGCGACACCAGGAACAGCGGATAGGTGAGGAAGACGACCGGGATCGAGATCAGGAAGAACGCGATGCCGATGGCGCCGTTGCCGACGAACTGCTCGCCCCACCGTTCGCGGAAGATGCGCGCCGAGCGCTTCATCGAGCCGCCGACTCCTGCGGGTTCGTAGAGCAGGACCGGCACGACGAAGAAGGTGATCGCGCTCCAGGCGAAGTTCATGATCCGGCCGATCCACTCGCCGAGCGCACCGCCCCGAGACTGGATGACACCGATGATCAGCCCCACCGTCGCGGCGATCGCCGCCCATCCGAGCAGCTTGTCGAAGCGCTCCCATGCCTTGCGTATCCCATCGCCCAGCGACGGGTCACCGCCCTCGAGCCGGATCATCGCGGCGGCGATCAATGCGGCCTGGAAGAAGATGCTGATCGTGTACGCCGTGAAATAGAAGATTCCGAGCAGCAGCCAGCGCGCGTACGCCTCCCGCGGCTCGACCTCGATCTGGAACAGGCCGGATGCCCAGCCGGCCGTGGCCAGCAGCGCGGCGACCAGGGCGGTTGCCACCATCGCGATGACGGGGAAGACGAGCAGTTCTCGGTCCGCCCGCAGCACCTGCCACGAGGCGCCGAGCAGATGGAACCCCCTGCTGACCCGTCCCATGCCGTTCCTCCGGACCGTCGATACGTTCGCCATGTTCTGTTCGGCATGGGTCCGGACCGACCTTGAGCGAGCCTCACGTCGCAGGGTTCGAGCTGCTGCCCCTGAGCGCGCTCTGATCAGCCCTGACCTGCGGAGATGTTGACACTCCCGACCTCGACTGGCAGACTGCTCGGGTTATGACGACCGGAGGCACCCTCGAACTGAGCGTCGTAGTTACCGGCTGAGCGCGCAGCCGGATGCCGGCGCGCGCTGACCTCTCGCCCAGCGAGAGGTTTTTTGTTGGACTTGGACCTAACCTCACGAGGGAGCACGAACCGGCCGATATGGGACGGGGAGAGAGATGAAGACGGCGCTGCTGATCGTAGACATGCAGAACGACATCGCCCATCCGGATGGGCGGCTGTTCATCCCGGACGCCGCACACCGCGCCGAGATCATGGGCGGCGTCCTCGACGCCTTCCGCGAGGCAGGCCAGCCGGTGATCCACGTGGTGCGATCCCACCGACAGGACGGCTGGGACGCGGAACGGTTCCGGCTGCCGGTCTTCCAGGCCGGGCGCGGCTTCGCGGTGGAGGGCTCGTGGGGCATCCAGCCGCTGCAGCGGCTCGAGCCGCGGCAGGGCGAGCCGATCGTGGTCAAGCGCCGATTCAGTGGGTTCATGGGAACCGAGCTGGATCTGCTGCTGCGGCGCGCGCTCATCGGGCGGATCGTCGTCGTCGGCGTGTCGCTGCCGAACAGCCCGCGCGCGACCATGTTCGACGCGGTCAGTCTCGACTACGACGTGATCGCGATCGAGGAAGCGCTCGCCTCGGCCGGCGACGAGACGCGCGCCGCCAACTTCAAAGATCTCGCCGCGATCGGCATCCGCATCGCGACCGCGGACGAGATCATCAGAGAGATCATGCGCGCGGGAGACCGCGCGCCGACCGAAGGGACCACACGATGAAGATCACGGGAGCGCAAGCCGTCATGCGCAGCCTCGAGCAGGAGGGCGTCGAGGTGATGTTCGGCATCCCCGGCGGCGCGATCCTGCCGCTGTACGATCCGATCCTCGATTCGCCGATCCGGCACATCCTGTGCCGGCACGAGCAGGGCGCGGCGCACGCCGCCGACGGCTACGCGCAGGCGACCGGCCAGGTCGGGGTCTGCGTCGCCACGTCCGGTCCCGGTGCGACCAATCTGGTGACCGGGCTCGCGAACGCGTACATGGACTCGATCCCGATGGTCGCGATCACCGGTCAAGTGCCGACGCACGCGGTCGGCGGGGACGCGTTCCAGGAGTGCGACGCGACCGGCATCACGATGCCGATCACCAAGCACAACTTCCTGATCATGGACGCGCAGGAGATCCCGCGAACGATCAACGAGGCGTTCCATATCGCCAAGACGGGGCGCCCCGGCCCGGTGCTCGTGGATATCCCCAAGGATGTCCTGCAGGCCGAGATGGTGTGGTGGTACCCCGAGGAGCCCGAGCTGCCCGGCTACCATCCGGTGACGCGCGGCAACCAGAAGCAGATCCGAGAGGCCGCGCGCCTGCTGCTCGCAGCCAAGCAGCCGATCCTGTACGTCGGCGGAGGCGTGATCCGCGCCGGCGCGTCGGACGAGCTGCGGCGGCTGGTCGAGCTGACCGGCGCGCCGGTGGTGACCACGCTGATGGCGCGTGGGGCCATCCCCGACGACCACCCGCTGGCGCTCGGGATGCCGGGGATGCACGGTAACTACACGGCCGTCACCTCGATGCAGAAGGCGGACCTGCTGGTCGCCCTCGGCGCGCGCTTCGACGACCGGGTGACCGGCAAGCTCGCCGCTTTCGCGCCGGGCGCGCGCATCGTCCACGCCGACATCGACCCGGCCGAGATCGGCAAGAACCGCACGGTCGACGTCCCGATCGTCGGTGACGCGAAGTCGGTCATCCACGACTTGTGTGAGGCAGTCGAAGAGGCGATCGCCGAGCGAGGCCCGCCGGACTACGGCACGTGGATCAAGACGCTCGACGAGTGGCGAGCGCGCTACCCGCTTCGCTACACGCAGGAGGCCGACGGGCCGCTGAAACCCGAATACGTCATCGAGCGGATCGCTCAGCTCACCGGCGGCGAGGCCGTCTACGTCGCCGGCGTCGGCCAGCATCAGATGTGGGCTTCGCAGCACATCAAGTTCCAGCATCCGAACTCGTGGGTCAACTCCGGCGGTCTCGGGACGATGGGCTACGCGGTGCCCGCCGCGATGGGCGCGAAGGTGGGCCGGCCCGACCAAGCGGTGTGGTGCATCGACGGGGACGGCTGCTTCCAGATGACGTGCCAGGAGCTGGCGACGATGACCACCGAGACGATCCCGGTGAAGATCGCCATCATCAACAACGCGTCCCTCGGCATGGTGCGCCAGTGGCAGGAGCTGTTCTACGACTCGCGATTCAGCGCCGTGGAGTTCGGCTTCGATTGTCCCGACTACGTCAAGCTCGCCGAGGCGTACGGCTGCGTGGGGTTGCGCTGCGACAGCGCCGAGGAGGTCGACGCGACCATCGAGAAGGCGATGGAGATCAACGACCGCACGGTCGTGATCGACTTCCGGGTCGATCCGGCGGAGAAGTGCTACCCGATGGTGCCGGCGGGCGCGTCCAACGACGACATCATCCTCGGACCGGAGTACGAGGCCGCGCACGCGGACGTGCTCCACGACACCCCGGAGGCGATCGTCTGATGGCCCAACACACATTGAGCGTCCTCGTCGAGAACAAGCCGGGTGTGCTCGCGCGCATCTCGGGGATGTTCGCGCGCCGAGGTTTCAACATCCATTCGCTGGCGGTCGGCCCGACCGAGTACGACGAGATCTCGCGCATGACCATCGTCGTCAACGTCGAGACCAAACCGCTCGAGCAGGTGGTCAAGCAGCTCAACAAGCTGATCAACGTGATCAAGATCGTGGAGCTCGAGAAGGAGGCGTCGGTCGCACGCGAGCTGCTGCTGGTGAAGGTCAAGGCCGATGCCGCGACGCGCGCGCAGATCATCGAGATCGCCGACATCTTCCGATCCAAGATCGTGGACGTGTCGCCGAACGCGATCACGATCGAGGCGACCGGATCACCGGACAAGCTACGCGCGCTGACCGACCTGCTGCATCAGCACGGGGTGAAGGAGATGGTGCGGACCGGCCGGGTCGCGCTCGCGCGGGGCGACCGGGCGATCACCGAGCGGCCGTTGCGCCTGGCGGACAGGACGGCCGGCTGATGGCGACCATGTTCTACGAGAAGGACGCGGACCTGTCGCTGCTCGAAGGGAAGAAGGTCGCGATCATCGGCTACGGGTCCCAGGGGCACGCGCACGCGCTGAACCTGCGTGATTCGGGGGTTGAGGTGCTCGTGGGGCTGTACGAGGGCTCGCCGTCGCGTGCCAAGGCCGAAGCCGAGGGCTTGACCGTTCGCACGGTGGCCGAAGCGGCCGATGAGGCCGATGTGATCATGGTTCTGTTGCCCGACACCAAGCAGAAGTCCGTGTACGAGGCCGAGATCGCGCCCGGCCTGCGCGATGGCAAGGCGCTGTTCTTCGCACACGGCTTCAACATCCACTTCGGACAGATCCAGCCGCCTCCGGGCGTGGACGTGTGCATGGTCGCGCCGAAGGGACCCGGCCACCTCGTGCGCCGCACCTACACCGAGGGCATAGGGACGCCGGCGCTCGTTGCGATCCACCAGGACGCGACCGGCAAAGCGCTCGAGGTCGCGCTCGCGTACGCGAAGGGGATCGGTTCGGCGCGCGCCGGCCTGATCGAGACCACGTTCAAGGAAGAGACCGAGACCGACCTGTTCGGCGAGCAGGCCGTGCTGTGCGGCGGAACCTCCGAGCTGGTCAAGGCGGGCTTCGAGACCCTGGTCAAGGCGGGCTATCAGCCCGAGATCGCGTACTTCGAGTGCCTGCACGAGTTGAAGCTGATCGTGGACCTGCTCTACGAGGGCGGGTTCGAGTACATGCGCTACTCGATCTCGGACACCGCCGAGTACGGGGACTACTCGCGCGGCAAGCGCATCATCGGCGACGGGACGCGCGCCGAGATGCAACGCATCCTGGCCGAGATCCAGTCCGGCGAGTTCGCCAAAGAGTGGATCGGCGAGAACGAGAACAACGACGCGCAGCGGTTCCTGGAGATGCGAGAGGAGCAGCGTGCGCACCAGATCGAAGAGGTCGGCAAGCAGCTGCGAGCCATGATGCCGTGGCTGCAGAAGGGCAAGGGCTAGATGGACGAGGTGATCGAGATCAGCGCGAAGGTGCCGCGAGCCAACGTCGAGCGGATGCGCGTGCTGGCCGAGGCGGCCGGTGTGACGCTTGAAGCGTTCGTCTGCGCCTCGTTCGAAGCCCGGGTCGAGCAGCACGAGGGCCTCGACGCGCTCAACGAAGATCTGACCGCGCGCGCCCGGCGATACGTCTGATCCGTTCGCTCGGTCCGAGCGCGACCCCGTTGCTGCGGCGGGTTGCTTCAGTCGGGCCAGACGTCGTTGGTCAAACGCACGGCGTAGAAGCCGAAGCTGCCGTCGGTGTACCAGATCTCATTGCGCTCGGGCACGAAGGCCGGGGCCGACATCGCGTACGCCGCATGCGGCGTGAACGAGCTGCTGGTGCCTCCTGGGAACGTGGTGGGTCCCGGCGGCGGGACGGGCACGTTGAAGTAGGCGATCTCTCTCGGCGCGAGCGGATCGGTGATGTCGAAGACGCGCAAGCCAGACAGGATGAAGCTGCAGGCCACGATCCCAGGGTCCTCTCGCTTCGGAACCGCGCAGTAATGCCCTGTGTACCCGCCGAGCATCCAGGTGGCCCCCGGATCGCCGGCGATCGCCGGGATGTTCTCCGGCTGATGGACCTCCAGACGGATGTCGCTGACGACGACGGGGGTCGTTTCATCCGAGATGTCGATGATCCGCGCGGCGCCGACCGGGTTGGCAGGATCGCCGGGGCTCGTCCCGCGCGCGAACTCGTCGATCTCGATCAAGTAGGGCCGGTCGTCGATCGTCACCGGGATCGGATGCTGCGGGATGCTCACGTTGCCCCACGTGACGAAGCCGATCTCGGTGACCACGGGGTCTGCCGCGCGGTCTTGCACTTGGCCGACGTCGAGGATCGTGACGCCGTCCCGACCGAGATCGGCAGCGTACAACCGCGTGCCGGTGTCGCTGACCGTGATCCCGTGGAAGTTGTACTCGCCCGTCCAGGCGATCGACGGCAGGGTGGGGTCCGACACATCCACCGCGGTGACCACGTTGCCCGCCGTCGACGTCACCCAGAACGTGTTTCCGTCCGGCGAGAAGTTGCCCTCGTGGCCCAGGACGCCCAGCGGCGTACTGGACCTCAGCACCGGGAACCGGCAGTCCTGAGCGATGTCGTAGACATCGACGATGCCGGGATAGAAGACGGGGTTGGCGAGCGCGGCGGCGAGCAGGCCTCGCTCGTGGTTGATGCTGAACGACTCGTGTGGCGACAGCATCGCCGGTGTCACCAGGTTCGCGGTCTTGATGGGTTCCGCGGGGTTGGTCATGTCGAGCACGATCACGCCCGGCAGGTCGGTGGACGCCTTGACCACATCGAGCGGGAACAGCAGCGTCGAGTCGTAGTACCCGCATTCGTGGCCGGCGGCGTCGACGTAGCGATGAACCTTGTATCCGCCTGCGCCACCGGTGAGTCCGCGCGCGCCGAAGTGGCCGACCTGCTGGGTGTTGCAGGTGTAGCCCTGCGCTGCTCGCCCCGAATCGACGTCGTCGGCGCCGACGCGGCCCTGCATGCCGGTTTCGGGCTTGTCGAACTCGCCGAGGCAGGTCGCGCGCGGGGTTGCCGGAACGATGGGCTGCTCGCCGTGCGCGGCGAGCGAGGTGCTGCACAGGGCCAGCAGGGACACGAGGGAGGCGAGGGCACGCCGGTGCTTTGGCATCAGGGTTCTCCTTCGGGCGGACCGTGGTCGATGGGTTCGACGACGTCGAGCAGATACCCTGCTCACCCCTCGGGCGAACTCCTCGGGCCCCAGACGATGAGGTCACAGCGAGCCGCCGGAACCGCGAACGCGAACCCCGGCGCGGCCGGTAGGATGAGGCCTCCGGGTGAACGGCGCGAGCGCAGAGGTGGGGTTGACCGTGCAGAAGCCTGAGATCTTGATGACTCCGGGGCCGACCCCGGTGCCGCCCGAGGTGCTGCTCGCGCAGGGCAGCCCGATCGTCTATCACCGCGGCCCCGGCTTCGGGAAAGTCCTCCGCGAGGTGACCGAGGGCCTGAAGGAGATCTTGGGCACCGGCAACAACGTGCTGACCTACTCCTGCTCGGGCTCGGGCGGCATGGAGGCCGCGGTCGTCAATTGCTTCTCGCCGGGCGACCGCGTCCTGGTCGTCAGCGTCGGCAACTTCGGGCAGCGGTTCAAGGCGATCTGCGAGACCTACGGGTTGGACGTCAAATACCTGGAGTACGAGTGGGGCCAGACGGCGAAGGCCGAGGACGTCGCCGCCGCGCTCGAGCCGGACATCAAGGGCGTGCTGATCCAGCACTCCGAGACCTCCACGGGAGTGGTGAACGACATCGAGGCGGTCGCAGCGGTGGTCAAGGAGCATCCCGCGCTGTACATCGTCGACTCGATCTCCGGGGTCGGCGGCGTATCGATCGATGTGGATGCATGGGGGATCGACGTCGCGATCGGCGGGTCGCAGAAGGCGCTGATGGGCTCGCCCGGGATCGCCTTCATGAGCGTCAGCGATGCGGCCTGGGCAGCCCACCGGACCGCGACGTTGCCCCGCTTCTACTGGGAATGGTCCGCGGTCAAGGAGTCCTACGAGAAGGACCCGCCGGAGACCCCGTACACGCCGGCCGTCCACCTGTACATGGGGCTGGCGGTGGCGATCAAGATGCTGCGTGAGGAAGGCTTCGACAACGCCTACGCGCGGCACGCTCGCATGTCGCGCGGCGTGAAGGCGGGCGTCAAGGCACTGGGGCTGGAGCTGTTCGGCGAAGACCCCGAGCGCGCGGTCTGTGTGACCGCCGTCAAGTGTCCGGAAGGGATCGACGGCAACCAGATCACCAAGCTGATCCGCGCCAAGTACGGGATCATCTTCGCGCCGGGTCAGGACAAGCTGAAGGGCAAGATCTTCCGCATCGGACACATCGGGTACCTCGACGAGATCAACATCCTGCAGGCGCTCGCGGTGCTCGAGATGGCACTCGACGAGCTGGGCTACCCGGTCAAGCACGGCGA
>DASWIP010000064.1:0-58436 GCA_036397635.1 Actinomycetota bacterium
CACCCACAGATGCCCGGCCGTCCCACCGCGGTAGCGCTTCCAGCGCGCGGGATCGATCGTGTTGCGGCCGAGGGCGACCTTGCCCTTCGGCCCGTAGGCGATCTCGGATGCAAGGCCGTGGGGGAGTCGTCGCGGCTCGCCGCCGCGCGGTGAGATCGCCCATAGCTCTGTTTCCTTCAGGAACGGCGTGCCGTGATCGGTCTTGAAGACGATGTCGCCGTCTTGGGTCCAGCCGACCACCGTCGAGGTCGCACCGAGGAAGGTCAGCCGTTTCGGCGCGCCACCAGACGCGGGCGCGACGTAAACCTCCAGGTGATGCTCTTCCTTGCTCGAGAATGCGAGCAGCGCGCCGTCGGGCGAGAAGGCCGGGCGCGCGATCTCACCCCGCATCGCCGTGAAACGAACCGCGACGCCACCGTCGGCCGGCACAGTCCACAGGTCGTCCTCGGTTACGAACGCGATCACATCGCCCGCGATCGCGGGCGTCCGTAGGTAGGCGTTCTCGGTCATCCTGGTGCCTCCGTTCCGTGGTCGCCCGCACGATATAGGAGACCGGGATTGGCGAAATTCCGATGGTCACGCCCGAGAACCCGCCCGACCGTGCAGCATTTGACGCCTCGTTAAGTGCTGCATATAATGCAGCAAGGATGGAACGCAAGACGGTGAACCTTTCCACGGACGATCTGGAGCTACTCGCTTCGTTCCTGCATCGAGGGA
Source organism: Actinomycetota bacterium (assembly GCA_036397635.1). Lineage (GTDB taxonomy): Bacteria > Actinomycetota > AC-67 > AC-67 > AC-67 > DASWIP01. The sequence continues at coordinate 718 of DASWIP010000064.1, forward strand.
GCGATGACCAGCGCCGGCTCGCTGCCGAGGTCGGCGAGGAGAGCGCGCCCTACCTCAGTGAGAGTGCTGCGCTCCGAGCCCTCGCTGTGATCGGAAGCAAAGCGGTTCGCTCGGCGCTGATGGCGGACGGTTATCGAGACCTCGCTTCCGAGTACGCCGACGAGGACGAACGCTTCGACGCGGGCGCCGTCGATGCCGCAGAGCGATCATGGCGCGCAGAGGCGTAGCGAGGCCGACCCCCCTGCGGGGACAGGTCTGGTGGGTCGAATACCCGCGCCTCGGGCGCAAGCCCATGCTGATCGTGTCCAATAACCGGCGCAACGAGGTACTCCCGAGCGTGCTGGCCGTTCGGATCACGACCGCGCCGAAGCCGTCGCTGCCGACGATCGTCGAACTCGGCAAGGACGACGGCGTCCGAGGCCGCGTCATGTGCGACGACGTGACCGTCGTCCCCACCTCGCTACTCAAGGCGCGCGCGGGTGCGGCGTCGCGCGCGACGATGGCCGCAGTTGCGACCGGTCTCCGAGCAGCGCTCGATCTCTGATCGGCGCTCAGGCCACGGCTTCGAAGAGATGCTCGGCGACCAGGATCGGAATGGCCGCGCGCACGCCGAATGCGACACCGTCCGACGGCCGGCACGACACCGCTTGCTCGGTCCCGGCATGATCCACCACGAGCAGCTCGGCGTAGAAGACCCTGTCACGGAGATCGGTGATCCGGATCTCGCGCGCCTGACCCATCGCTTCGACGACGTCACGCAACAGATCGTGGGTGAGCGGCCGGGACGTCTCGATCCCCTTCTGCGCGAGCGCGATCGAGGTCGCCTCCACCGGTCCGATCCAGATCGGCAGCGATCGTGGACCGTCGACCTCGCTCAGCAGCACGATCGGCTGTTCCTTGGTCTGCTGCATCCTGTCGAGCAGCTTGCGGAAGACTTCGTCCCGATCCTCGCCTTCCCCAGCCGACGCTTCGAGGCTGCGCCGGATGTCGCGCGCTTGCTCGTCGGTGAGGGTTTCGATCCTCACCTCGACCGTGACCGGCACCATGACGCCCTCCTTCCCGCGGAGGAGCACGGCGCGCGCGGTCGTGTAGCGCTCACCCGTCGCGGCCATGCGCGCGCGAACGAGGCGTTTGAAGTCGTCGTCCCGAGTCACCGCCGTCGCCTCCGCCGATCAGGGCGCCGTCCCCCAGCGACATGCGCACCACGGCAAAGGGTGCGTGCTCAGGACCCGAGGATGTGCTCCCCTTCGCCGGAACGGAGCTGCTGGGGTGCATCCGTCTGGCTAGGCGGCAGGTCGCGCCGAAGACAAGTGAACAACGCCCGGGGCGCCGCGTCAAGGCTGCGATCCTGGCTCAGCGAACGGGGCACCAGGCCGCGCGCTGCTCGCCCCGGAAGAGGACGAGGTGATCGGGGCGGAACGTGACGCGAACGCGCGCGCGGATGTCGTACGCGCGCTGCGACGAGTGCGCGGCGGTGACGATCGCGCCGGACGGCAGCTGCACGAGCGTCAGGTTCACGGGTCCTTGGAAGCGACGTGCGATCACCTTGGCACCAGCGTCGTCGTCGGCTTCGAGGACGATGTCCTCGGGACGGATCATCAACTCGGCCTCGCCGGGCTCGATGCCCGCCTCGACCGCGAAGGAGCCCAGCTCGCTGAGGATGCGACCCGGCTCGACCGTGCACGCAAGGAATTCAGCCTCGCCCACGAAGTCGGCGACGAAGCGCGACGCCGGCGTGTGGTAGATCTCCTCGGCGGTGCCGAGCTGCTCGACCCGGCCGTCGCGCAGCACGGCGATGCGATCGGCGATGTCGAACGCCTCGTCCTGATCGTGCGTGACGAAGATGGCGGTCGCGCGCGCGGCCCGCAGGATCCCCCGCACCTGCGTGCGCACGCGCACACGCAGGTCGGCATCGAGGTTGCTGAACGGCTCGTCGAGCAGCACCAGACGGGGTTCGGGCGCGAGCGCGCGCGCCAGCGCAACCCGCTGCTGCTGCCCTCCCGAAAGCTCGTGGGGGTAGCGCTGCTCGAGCCCGCGCAGCCCGACCAGCGAGATCAGCTCGTCGACGCGCGCGGGCCGGTCGCGCGAGCCGTACGCGACGTTGGCGGCGACAGTGAGATGGGGAAACAACGCGTAGTCCTGGAACACGAAGCCGACGCGGCGCTTCTCGGGCGGGATGAACCGGCCGTCGCCGGCGACGGTGCTCTCGCCGATCGCGATCGTGCCGGCGTCTGGGGTCTCGAACCCGGCGATCAACCGCAGGAACGTGGTCTTGCCGCACCCGCTCGGCCCGAGCAGCGCGAGGATGTCGCCGGGCTGCGCCGCCAGGCTCACGTCGGCGATCGCGAGCGTCTCGCCGAACCGCTTGGTCAGCCGCTCGCACGCAACCGCGGGGATCGTCTCCATCCGCCGCAGCGTACCCGCGCGCGCGGCCGCGTCGACCGTCATCGGAGTCCTTCGGGCCGGCGCGTGAGCAACAGCGCCAGCGGCACCGCGGCGATCACGATCAGCACGAGCGCCGGCGAGGCCGCGCGCGCGAAGCTCGCCGCGTTCGTGGCGCTCCACACCTCGATCGCCAGCGTGCGGAAGCCCGTCGGGGCGAGCAGCAACGTCGCAGGCAGCTCCTTCATCGCGGTGAGGAACACCAGCGCGAGGCCGGCGAGAACGCCGGGCCGCATCAGCGGCAGAACGATGCGCCGCGCGGTGCGCATCCGTCCGCTGCCGAGCGATGCCGCGGCCTCCTCGAGCGAGGGCGGCACCTGCAGCAGGCTCGCGCGCAGCGCGCCGGTCGCTTGCGGCAGGAACAGCACCACGTATGCGAACACCAGGAGCACCTGCGTCTGGTAGATCGCCGGCGCGTAGCGCGCGGCGAAGAACACCAGCGCGAGCGCGACCACGAGCCCCGGCAGCGCGTAACCGACGAACGAGGTGCGTTCGATGCCACGCGCTGCTCGCCCCGGGAACCGCACGGCGAGCACGGCGACCGGCCACGCGAGCACGACGGCCGCGAGCGCACCGAGCCCCGATGCGCGCACGCTGTTCCACGCGGCCATCCAGGTCACGCCGGCCGCCTCCCCGGCAGCGATCCCGCGCGCGAGCCAGACCCCGATCACCAGCATCGGAACGCCCAGCGCCAGGAGCGCGAGCAGCGCGCAGCCGGCGAAGGCCGGCCAGCGCGCGCGGGCGAGCGGCACGACCGGCGTGGGTCGCCGCGCGCCGGCGGGGCTGCGGTGGTAGGCGGCGCGGCCGCGGGCGCGCCCCTCGGCCGCGAGCACCAACACCGTCATCGCGACCAGCACCAGCGCGAGCAGCGCGGCGCTGGACCGATCGAACGACCCCGCGTATCGCAGGTATATCGCGCGGGTGAACGAGTCGTAGCGCAGCAACGAGACCGCGCCGAAGTCGTGCAGCGTGTACAGGGCGACGAGCAGCGCGCCGGCGACGATGCTCGGACGCAGTTGCGGCAGCACGACCCGGCGCAGCACCGCGCGCCGGCCGTCCCCCAGGCTGCGCGCCGCGTCCTCGAGCGTCGGGTCGAGTCCGCGCAACGCAGCGCGCGCCATCAGGAACACGTATGGGTAGGTGAACAGGGTGAGGACCAGCCACGCCCCGGGGAAGCCGTAGATCGAGGGCAAGCGCTCGACGCCGAGCGGCTCGAGCCATCCCTGCACCAGCCCTCTGGGACCGAGCGCTGCGATGAACACGTAGCCGCCGACGAAGCTCGGGATCACCAGCGGCAGCGCGGCGAGCACCGTCCAGACGCGCCTGCCGGGGAGGTCGGTGCGCTCGGTCAGCCAGGCCAGGGGCACACCGATCGCGACGGCCCCGGCGGTCACGGCAACAGCCAGTCCGATCGTGCGCACGAGCAACCCGGCCGTGCGCCCGTCGAGGAGCGTGTCGGCGATCCCCGAAGCGCCGGCCTCGGCGCCGCGCACGACGAGGTAGATCGCAGGCAGCAGCGCAGCGATCCCGACGGCGAGGCCCGCGCCGAGCAGCGGGCGGGGCGCACGGCGCGCGCGAGGCGGTGCCGGCTCGAGGATCGCTCCAAGCTCCGGGACCGCCTCGACGCGGCTCATCCGCTACAGCAACCCTTCGTCCGCGAGCATCTCAAGCGTCGCCTCCAGGTCCGACAGCTTCGCCAGGTCCAGGGCCGGCGGCTCGAGCTGCTCGAGCGACTGCAGCGCCGGATCGGGCGCGACGCCGGCGATCAGCGGGTACTCGAACGTCTCGGTGACGAAGAACGCCTGGCCCTGCGTCGACAGCAGGAAGTCGATGAACTTCCCGGCGGCGGCGCGATCGTCGGAGGCCTGCAGGATGCCGGCCCCGGCCACGTTGACCAGCGCGCCGGGATCCCCGCCGCCGATGAAAAGGTTCTCGGCGGGAAGGGTCGGGTTCTCCGCCTTGATCCGAAGCAGGTAGTAGTGGTTCACGAACCCGGCCAGGATCTCGCCGGCGCCGACCGCCTCGACGATCGCGGTGTTCTTCGGGTACTCGACCGGGTCGTTGGCCTTGATGCCGCGCAGCCAGCCGCGAGCGGCCTCGTCGCCCTTCAGCAGCCGCAGGCCGGTGACGAACGCCTGGAAAGAGCCGTTGGTGGGCGCCCAACCGATCTTGCCCTTCCACTTCGGATCGGTGAAGTCCATGATCGAGCCGGGCAGGTCGGCCTCGGTGAGCTGCTCGGTGTTGTAGACGACGGTGCGCGCGCGGCCGGTGATCCCCACCCAACTGCCGTCGGCGGCCCTGAAGCCATCCGGCACGCGCTCGAGCAGCTCGTTCGGCAAGAGCGCGAACATGCCCGCCTCTGCGACGGCGCCGAGCCCGCCGGCGTCCTGCGCGAAGAACACATCGGCAGGTGTGTTGCCGCCCTCCTCGAGGATCTGCGCGGCCAGCTCCGCGGTATCGCCGTAGCGCACGTTGACCTCGATGCCGGTGGCGTCGGTGAAGAGCTTGAAGACCGGCTCAACCAGCTCCTGCTCGCGGCCGGAGTAAACGGTGATCGGGCCGGTGCCGGGTCCCTCGTCGGCGGGGGCCGCACCCCCGGAACCGCAGGCAGCGGCGATCAAAGCGAGCATCGCCGGCGCCAGGCTGCGCCCTCGCATCCACGTCATGTGCGTCGCCCTCTTTCTTCGATCCCCCCGAGCATCCTCGTCCCCATCCGGAAAGCTTCTCCTGTTGTTAGGGTGCCCTAACAAATACGGTCGGGTCAAATCCCTATCTCTACACCCGGGTTTCTCGGCCATGACGCTGCTGAGCAGGGATAATAGGTCCCGATGATCGAGCAGCGCGTCACCATCGTCGAGGTCGGCCCCAGGGACGGCCTGCAGAACGAATCCGTCCAGGTGCCCACCGAGGCAAAGGTGGCTTTCATCGACGCGCTGACCGCTGCCGGGTTGCGCCACATCGAAGTCACGGCCTTCGTGAACCCGAAACGCATCCCGCAGCTCGCCGACGCCGAAGAGGTCTGCAAGAGGATCACCCGCCGACCGGGGACCGTCTACAGCGCGCTGGTCCCGAACGAGCGCGGGTACGAGCGCGCGCGCGAAGGCGATCTGTCCAACATCGCGGTCTTCATGTCCGCGTCCGAGACCCACAACATGCGCAACATCGGCTGCTCGATCGCCGAGGCCTACGACCGGTTCGCGCCCGTGCTCGAGCGCGCGCGCGCCGACGGCGTCGACGTCCGCGGGTACGTCTCGACCGCGTTCGGCTGCCCCTATGAAGGGTTCGTTCCACCCGAGCGCGTCGTCGAGGTGTCGCGCACGCTCCTCGACTTGGGGTGTTACCAGGTGTCGCTCGGCGACACGACCGGGATGGGGAACCCGGCGCAGGTCGCGCGCACGGTAGAGAAACTGCGCGAGCACGCCGAGCCCGAGCGGATCGCGCTGCACCTGCACGACACACGCGGCACGGCGCTGGCCAACGCACTCGCCGGATATCAGGCAGGGGTGCGCACCTTCGATGCCTCGGCCGGCGGGTTCGGTGGCTGCCCCTACGCACCGGGCGCGACCGGCAACGCCGCCACCGACGAGCTGGTGTACATGTTCGAGGAGATGGGTGTCGCGACCGGGGTGGACCTCGAGGCGCTGCTGCGCGCGGCCGAGTCGATCGCCGGCGCGCTCGGCGCGCCGGCGCCCTCGCGCTACCTGAAGGCGACGCGCGCCACACAGGCGCGCGTCGCATCCGAACGCAACGACCTCGCTGCCGGGGCCGATGCCTGAGCCGCTGCTCGTCGCGCGGCAGGGATGGGTCACGACGCTGACCATCAACCGTCCCGAGGTAGCGAATGCGCTCACGATGGAAGGGCTGCTCGCACTGCGGGATGCGGTCGAGAAGCTCGCAGGCGACGATGCGCGCGCGGTGGTGATCACCGGCGCCGGCGAGAAGGCGTTCTGCGCGGGCGCCGACCTGAAGGAGCGCGCCGGGATGCGTCCCGATCAGGTGCGCACGTTCATCCAGACGATCCGTGAGACGCTCACCGCCGTGTCGCGGCTACCGCAGGCCACGATCGCAGCGATCAACGGCGCGGCGCTCGGCGGTGGCACAGAACTCGCGCTCGCGTGCGACATCCGCGTCGCCGCGTCGAACGCGACGATGGGCTTGACCGAGACGACGCTGGCGATCATCCCCGGCGGCGGCGGAACGCAGCGCCTGCCACGCCTGGTCGGCGCAGGCCGCGCCAAGGAGATGATCCTGACCGGCCGCCGGGTCGACGCATCCGAGGCCCTGCGCATCGGCCTGGTGGAAGAGGTGGTCGAGCCGGGCGAGCTGCTCGCGCGCGCGCGCAAGATCGCTGAGCTGATCGCGTCGAACGGGCCGATCGCGGTGCGCGCGGCCAAGGAGGCGATCGATCGGGGGCTCGAGCTGCCGCTGGACGACGCACTTCGGCTGGAATCAGACCTCTACGACCGGACCATCGACACCGAGGATCGTACCGAGGGGCTAACCGCCTTCCGCGAGAAGCGCGCGCCCAACTACAAAGGCCGCTAGTGCGACCCTCGTAGTCCGGCAGGCAGTCAGATCCGGTTGGATCCGAGGACGTAGAACGCTGCGTCGGTGTCGGCGACGTCCATCACGCACGAGCAGACAAGCGAGGTCGGTAAGCCGACGGGCGAAGCGTCGGCGACCTGGTCGATGACCGGCTGGGTGACGGAGCTGTGGACGGCCGAGGTGGTCTGCCCTTCCGGAGGGAGCCCGAGGCGCGTGAACGCCGCGATCCCGCGGAACAGCTCGACCTCCGCCATGATCTCGCCATCTGCGGGATCACCGAGGTCCGCACGGAGGACGGAAGCCGTGACCGTGTTCGCGTCCGGGTCGATGCTCACCGTGACCTGCGCGTCGAGCAGCTCGCACGTCACAACCGGAGTTCCGGTGCAGTTCGACTCGAGAGCTCCCAGACCCGCCCCTTCGATGTCGAACGATGCTCGCACCGAGAAGCAGCGGTTGCCTTCCGCGGTGCACGGCAGGATCGTGCTCGTCGTGGCGCCCAGCGCGAACTCCCAGTGGAACAGCGCCAGCTTGCTGGTGGCGACGTCATCGATGTCCACGACCTGCCAGGAGAACTCGATCGCGTCGTCGGTCTCCGAGATGTATCCCGCGATCAGATCCTGGAACGGCGGCGTGGCGTCGGGCTGCAGCGGGTCGCCGTCGTTCACCGGGTCGGTGAAGACCCGATGCTCCGCGGGCGGCGCCGCGACAGCGGCCGAGACGGTCATCAGCGCGACGGTAGCGACGATGCCGAGACGAACGACGATGCTCATGGTCGATCTCCCCTCGTGAGGTCCTGAAAGGGGGGTTCGACGTCGCGCCCCTTGGTCCTGCTTCGTCGCCGCTGGGAAGTTCGGGCAGACCGCGCCGTTCCTCCGGGACTGGTGTCGGAGGTGCGCGCGGTGTTCCATTCGCGCGACCATGCCTGAGCTCAGTCGCTTCTACGGGATCGTCATCCGGATGTTCCATGGCGACCATCCGCCACCGCATCTGGATGCGGAGTACCAGGGACACCGGGCCCAGATCGGACTGCACCCGCTCGTGTTGCGGCGGGGCCGGCTCCCGCCGAGGGTCGCAGGACTCGTGATCGAGTGGACCACTATGCATCGAGATGCCCTTCTGCGAAACTGGTGGCTGGCACAGCGGCGCCTTCCTGTTGATCGGGTCCCTCCGTTGGAGTGACCGTGGGATACATCGGGTACGAAGTCCTCCACGTCGAGCAGCTCGGCGGCTATCGGCTCCGGCTGCGCTTCGCCGACGGCTCGATCGGCGACGTCGACATCGCCGAGATCCTCGGCAGGTTCACGGGCGTGTTCGCGCCGCTCGCCGACCCATCCTTCTTCGCCCGCGTCGAAGCCGATCCCGATGCGGCCACGCTGGTCTGGCCGGGTGGAGAGATCGACATCGCGCCCGAGACGCTCTACGAAGCAGCCACCGGCCGGTCCGCAGACCAGGCCGGCGCGCGCGCCTGAGCCGCGCGCCCGGCTATCGTAGGACCGAGATGACCGAGAACCATCAAGCTGAAGACAACCTGGCGAAGCTCGCCGGGACCGTGCGCGCGGGCGGCGCGCAGAAGTATCACGAAGCGGCGGCGTCGAAAGGGAAGCTCTTCTGCCGCGCGCGCCTGGAACTGTTGCTCGACGAAGGTTCTTTCGTCGAGGACGCGCTGTTCGCCAACGTCCAAGCCGGCGACCTGCCGGCCGATGGCGTGGTCACCGGCGTCGGGCGGATCCACGGACGGCCGGTCGCGGTGATGGCGAACGACTCGACCGTCAAGGCAGGGTCGTGGGGAGCGCGCACGGTCGAGAAGATCCTGCGCATCCAGGAAACCGCGATGCGGCTGCGCGTCCCGATGCTGTACCTGGTCGACTCGGCCGGCGCGCGCATCACCGATCAGATCCAGATGTTCCCCGGCCGTCGCGGTGCCGGCCGCATCTTCTCGAACCAGGTGCACATGAGCGGCATGGTGCCGCAGGTCTGTCTGCTGTTCGGCCCGTCGGCGGCAGGCGGCGCGTACATCCCCGCGTTCTGCGACGTGGTCGTCATGGTCGAAGGGAACGCATCGATGTACCTGGGCTCGCCACGGATGGCGGAAGAAGTGATCGGCGAGAAGGTCACGCTCGAGGAGATGGGCGGCGCGCGCATGCACTGCACCGTGTCCGGCTGCGGCGATGTGCTCGTGCAGACCGAGGAGGAGGCGCTCGCGTGGTGCCGGCGCTACGTGGCGTTCTTGCCGCAGAACTACGCGGAGGTCCCGTCGCGGATCGACGCGCGCCCGCCGGACGAGCATCGCTCTATCGCCGAGATGATCCCCTCGAACCAGAACAAGCCGTTCGACATGCGCGAAGTCGTGCTCGCGGTGGTCGACGGCGGCTCGTGGTGTGAGATCAAGGAGCTGTTCGCAGCCGAGTTGATCACGGGCCTGGCGCGCCTCGGCGGTCACGTCGTCGGCGTGCTCGCGAACCAGCCCAAGGTGCGCGGCGGCGTGCTGTTCGTGGACTCGGCCGATAAGGCCGCGCGCTTCATCTGGCTGTGCGACGCCTTCAACATCCCTCTGGTGTTCCTGGCCGACGTGCCCGGGTTCATGATCGGCTCGAAGGTCGAGCGGGACGGCATCATCCGGCACGGCGCGAAGATGATCAGCGCGGTGACCGAGGCGACCGTGCCGAAGTTCAGCGTGATCGTGCGCAAGGCCTACGGCGCAGGGCTGTACGCGATGGCCGGCCCCGCGTTCGACCCGGAAGCCACGATCGCGCTGCCCCAGGCGATGATCGCCGTGATGGGTCCCGAGGCCGCCGTCAACGCCGTCTTCGCGAACAAGATCGCGGAGCTTCCCGAGGAGGAGCGTCCCGCCTTCATCGAGGCCAAGCGAGAGGAGTACCGCGAGGACATCGACATCTTCCGTCTCGCCAGCGAGCTGGTCGTCGACGTGATCATCGACCCCGACGCGCTGCGGGACGAGCTGATCGCGCGACTTGATGTCACATCCACGCGCGCACGCACCGGCTCGCCGAAACGCCGCCCCGTCACGCCCGTCTAAGACCACACGCGTCGCGCGCGTCCGGTTCGGGACGTTCCGCCTGCTGCTCCTACCCTTGCACCGCGCGCGCCAGCGCGTAGCATCGCCCTCCTCCGGAGCCATCCCCGCAGACGCCGCGGATCGCACCCCACGCGATCCCTTCCCCTCAGACACCGCGGATCGCACCCCATGCGATCCCTTCCCCTACCGATCGGCCTTCTCCCACGCTTCCCGGTTGGAGGGACACATGAGCACCACCACAGGTCGCCGCGCGCTGCGCGCGACCATCGTGCTCGCGCTCGCGATCGCAACGATCGCAAGCGTCGGGCGCATCGCCTTCTCCGACGGCGCCGACGACAAGCCGGCACCGCTCACGCTCGCCGAAGGGCAACACGTCGCCGATCCACCGCCGTTCCCCGGCGAGCACGTCGAAGCCTCGCCCGAACCGTTCACGGTTCCCGCGCGCGCGGCCACCCCCGCCAGCGTGACCTGCCCGCGAGGATGGTCGTGGTTCGACAACCCGGTCATGCACGTCGGCCTCTGCGTTCCGGCAGGCTGGGGCTTCACCGATTTCACATCGGCCACGCCGATGACGCAGATCCCCAGCGAGCAGCTCACCGGCCTTCACCTGGTGAGCACGCGCGCATTCCCCTGGATGCCCGGCGATATGCCCTTCGACGTGATCGCCACGCGAGGGATCGTCGACGTCGAGATGATGCTGCTCGAGCCGGGCATCGTCGCCACCTCTGAGTGCGAGCCGGCTGCCCCCCGGCTGGTCTCGGGCACAACGTTCCTGGTGTGCGATCAGGCCTACGACGCGCTGGGACTACCGGCGCTGACCGGCGACGTGCGCGCGATCAAGATCGCCGTACCGCTGCTCAGCACACCCGACACGGCGTACCCGAGCGCGGACCTGCTCGGCGCGCGGCTCCTGATCATCGCCCGACTCTCCCCGACGACCTCACTCAAGGAGGTGGACTCGCTGTGGAAGCTCGTCGACAGCATCAGGGCGTCCTGAGTGCGCGCGGCGCGCTGCTCGTGGCGATCGCCACGGCGACCGTGTGGCTGAGCGCCACACCCGCCGACGCGCACAACGAATGGAAAGGTGGCTACCGCAAATGGCCGTGGCGAGCCGGCACAGGTATCACGCTCTCCACGCTGCCCGGCGAGTGCCCGCACTGCCCGGGCGTCCAATCCTCGTCGGCGTGGAAGGCGATCGACGCCACGATGAAGTACGAGACCGTTTACTCGATCGGACCAGGACGGATCGACCGCTGGGAGCCCAGCGGCGGCAAGGCAGGGAAGTACCTGCGCATCCTCGGCGACGACGGGCTCTACATCACATACGAGCACCTCAGCCAGGCGCTGGTCACCTCCGGCCGCGTCGTCGCCGGCCAGCCGATCGCGGCCAGCGGCTGTTCGGGGAACTGCAGCGGCCCGCACCTGCACTTCCAACGCCACGACGGTCCGTCGTTCAGCTCCAAGGCGCGAGCTCTGGTCGAGATCTCGGGGCACGGCGCCCCCGCGAGTGACCCGCTCGCGCACACGGCCTACACCAGCGACAACGCCGGCATCGGGTACAACGCCGGCGGGGGTGTCAGCTCCAAGATGCAGGCCGTGTACGCCGCCCAAGGCGGCTACGACTCGATCGGCATCACAGCCGATGTCGGAGACGCGTGGTCCCCCTGCCGGAAGGACTCGATCTACGGCACCTGGTACCGGTACTACTGCGCCGGCTCCAGCGAATGGAAGGGCGGCGTGCAGACGTTCTACGCCGCGAGCCAGCGACCGAAGGCGATCATGCAGCGCGGCAGCAACGTTCACGTGCTCCACACCGGCCTGCTGGCCGCCTACACCGAACGGATGAACGACTCGGATTGGGTCTACATCATCGGCTATCCGACCAGCAACCCGATCTTCACGCAGAGCGGCTACAAGCAGACCTTCGACGAAGGCATCGCGTGGGTGTATCCGGCGAATTGTATCGAGGATCTGTACGCCAACGATGGCCGGCATCGCCGGTACTACTTCTGCGACTGAGGAATGACGATGCGAACCTCCACCGTTGCGCTCGCTCTCCTGCTCAGCTTGACCGGCGGGAGCGCGGGCCCTGAACCACCCGACTGTGTGACGGATGCGCTCACCGGAGAAAGCGACACGACACCTGCCGCCGCGGCACCGCGCATCGAGCCCGCCATCGGTACCGTGGACACGGTGGTGCGGATCGAAGGTGAAGGCTTTCCGGTCGGCGAGAGCGTGATGCTGATCGCGATCTACGCCGAGAAAGGGTGCGTGATCCAGGGCCTGGGCGACCAGCTGCTCGGTGCGACCCGCGTCGATCCCGACGGGGTGTACCGGATGGAGCGGCCATGGCCGGAGCGATTCACCCCGCTGCTCGGGCGAGGCTCCTTCCCGCCAACCTCGTTACCGGACGGGTCCTATTACATAGCGGCGCTACCGTGCGCGCGACCCGACGAGTGCTCGCTGACCGAGGCGAGCGCTCCCGGAGGTCCGTTCGTGCAGTCCCGGTCGGCCGGCACGGTCGGCGACGAGGAACCCCTCGATGGGCGCGATCGCTCGGAAGGCGTTCCCGTCGGCGGCGTGGCCGGGGCGGGAGCCGGCGCTTTCGTGATCCTTGCCGGAGTGATGCTGCTTCGCAGACTGACCAGATGATCCCCGTCCCCACTCGCGGGCGGCGGCCGTCAGGCCGCCGCCCTCCCCCCTTGATAGGGTCCAGCCATGCAGCGGATACGCGCGGGCGACGCCGACATCGCCTTCGACGTCACCGGCGTCGGCGATCCGCTGCTGCTCATCATGGGCCTCGGCGCCGACTCGAAGATGTGGATGCTGCAGACCCCGACCTTCTCCGAGCGCCTGCGCTGCATCACCTTCGACAACCGAGGCGTCGGCGAGTCATCGATCCCGGAGGGTCCCTACTCGACCGAGCAGATGGCCGGCGACGCTCTCGCGGTCCTCGACGCCCTCGATGTCGAGCGCGCCCACGTGCTGGGCATCTCGCTCGGCGGCGCGATCGCGCAACAGGTCGCCCTGAAGGCCCCCGAGCGGGTCCGCTCACTGGTGCTCGCGGCGACCTGGGCCGAACAGAACGCCTACACCGCGCGCATGGCCCGCGTCGGACGGATCATCGCCGACATCGGACACGACGCGCTGGTGCGCGCATCCATGCTGTGGCTGTTCTCTCCCGAGGTGCTGATCGACAACCCCAAGTTCGTCGACGACGTCGAAGCGCTCGCGCTGCAGTTCGCCCCCGACCCCCAGGCCTTCCTCCGGCAGCTCGACGCGGTCGAGGGCCACGACACGAGCGCCGGGCTTCCGCAGCTGGACGTACCGACCCGCGTGCTTGTCGCCCGCCACGACATCATGGTTCCGCCTGAGCTGGGCCGTCGCGTCGCCGCGTTGATCCCCGCCGCCGAGCTGCTCGAGCTGGATGGGGCCCACGCCTTCAACTTCGAGTCGGTCGAGGCGTTCAATCAGGCTGTGCTGGAGTTCGTCCAGCGCCACTGAGGCGTCACCGACGGACGCGGAAGCTCAGCGGTCCGCGCGCGCGTCTTCGATCACGCTCCGGATGAACGGGCCTTTCGCCTCGGTATAGTCGGCTCGGACCATGCTCTGCGCCAGCCGATGCTTGAGCTGCTCGTACTCGCGCGCGGCGCCCGGATCCGATCGCAGGCCATCACGGAACGCGAGATAGTCGTCGATGTCGGGATGGCCTTCCTCGTACAGGTGCAGGTGGAAGGTGCGCGCACCGACCGGTCCCTTGCGGAAGTAGCGCCGGTGCGGGATCTCCCGCTCGTACCGCGGCTCGTACTCGTAACCGATCGCCTCCAGCGCCTCGATGCACGCCGGCGCCCGCTCGAGCGACGGCACGGTGACCGCGATGTCGATGGTGGGCTTGGCCGCCAACCCGGGAACCGCCGTGCTCCCCACGTGCTCGACGCGCGCGAGCATCCCGTCGAGCGCGGCGCGCACGCGCGCGGCCTCCTCCTCGAACATCAGCGGCCATCGCAGGTCGTACTCGCTGAGTCGCACGTGCGTCGCCGCGTCCGGATCGTCCCTCAGCGCGGCCCCCGCGTTGGGATCGGCTCGGTGTCCCCCGACCGCGTCCGCCGGAAGCCGGCCGGTCGCCTCCGACGGAAGCAGGCCGGTCACCTCCGCCGGAGGCAGACCGGTCACGTCCACCGGCAGCGCCCCCGCAGCCTCCGTCGCGCGGATGAACGACACGAGCGCGTCGGCGAAGTGCTCGGGCCGTTCCATCTGCGGGTTATGGCCGCAATCCTCGATCACGATCAGATGCGCGCCGGGCAGTCGCGCCGCGGTCGCGTGCCCGACGTGAACGGGCACCACCCGGTCGCCGGCGCCCCACATCAGCAGCGTCGGCACCCGCAGCGAGGACAGCACGCGCCAAGTGCGCTCGCGCTGCCCCGTGACGGCCCACAGCACCGCGCGCTGCGCAGCCAGGGAGGCGCGGCGAGCGCTGGGGTCCCGGGCCTTGCGCGCGGCATCGATCTCCAGCAAGCGCACGATCCCGGGATCGACGCGCGACGGATCGACGCAGTTGCGCGCGAGGCTCTCGGCGACCACGGCCGCGGGATCGCGCCTCCAGTACGCGCGCTGCGCGAGCGGCCCCAGCACCGGCAACGAGCCGGCGACGAACTGCATCCCGCCCTTCGACGGCGGACCGTCGTTGGGGAACGCGGGCGCGATAAGCGCCGCGGCCGCGACGCGCTCGGGCCAGGCTGCCGCGAACCACGTCGCGACCAGTCCGCCGTAGGAGTTCCCGACGACGACGGCGCGATCGATCTCGGTGGCATCGCAGAACGCCCGTACCGCGCCTGCTTGCCACGCGGGCGTGTACGACCCGACCGGCGCGTCCGAGCGGCCGAACCCCGGCAGGTCCAGCGCGATCGTGCGACGGAACGACGCCAGGTGCGGGATCGCGGGAAAGAACTTCGCGCTCCCCGATCCGAGCCCATGGATCAGCAGGATCGGCGGATCACCCGGCCCACCGTCCTTGTGAGGATCACCGGGGCCGTCCTCCACGTAGTGGATGCGGACGCCGCCCAGCGTGACGTTGCGTTCGATCATCTCACTCTCCGAGCAGCGCGCGCGCGATGATCAGCTTCTGGATCTCGGAGGTCCCTCCGCCGATCGAGAGAAGCTTCGCGTCGCGGATCGAACGCTCGACCGGGAACTCCTTGATGTAACCGTAACCGCCGAAGATCTGCACCGCTTCGAGCGCGTTCTGTACCGCCACGTCGGCGATGTGATGCTTCGCGATCGACGCCTCCATCATGTGTGGGCGGCCCTCTTGCTTCAGCCAGGCAGCGTGGTACAGCACCCATCGCGCGGTGTTGATGTTGATCCGCATGCGCGCGAGCTTGTCCTGGATCATCTCGAACTCGGCGATCGCCTTGCCGAAAGCCTTCCGCTCCTTGACGTACTCGACACAGCCGCGCAACTGCGCCTCCATCCCACCTATCGAGGCGGCCACCATCACCGTGCGCTCCCAGTCGAAGCACTCGAACGCGACCTTCCACAGCGCCGATCCTTCCGGCCCGAGCATCTGCGACGCCGGCACGGCCATGTCGGTGAGATGCAGCTCCGAGGTCGGCGATGAGCGGTTGCCGCTCTTATCGAGGTGCTTGCCGATCTCGAGGCCGGGCGTGTCACGCTCGACGATGAAGCACGACATCCGCTGTCCCGATGCCGCATCCGGGTCTGTGACGGCGACGACGTTGATCACGTCGGCGATGGGGCCGTTGGTGATGAACGTCTTCGAACCGTTGATCACGAAGTGGTCGCCGTCCCGGCGCGCTCTGGTCTTGATGGCGGCGGCGTCGCTGCCCGCCTCGGGCTCGGTGATCGCGAACGCGCCCACCCACTCGCCGCTCGCGAGCTTCGGGAGGTACGTCTGCTTCTGCTCCTCGGTGCCGTGCAGCCAGATCGGGACGGCGCCGATGCAGAGGTGCGCGCCCAGCGAGAGCAGCAGGCCGGAGTCGCGGCCCCCCTCCTCCAACCCTTCCAGAGCGAGGCAAGTCGTGATGATGTCGGCGCCCTGCCCGCCGTACTCCTCCGGGATCGGTAGCCCCGCGAGGCCGAACTCGCCGACCGCGCGCCAGACCGCCGGATCCCAGCGGCCGTCGCGATCGCGAGCATCCGATCCCGGCCGCACGACGCGCTCGGAGAAATCACGGACCGCCTTGCGGAACGCGAGCTGCTCCTCGGTGAAGTCGAAGCTGAGGCTCATGAGGATCTACGCCTTGCCGACGAAACGCCGGAGGAGCGCAAGGAGGCCGCGCGGTTCCACCAGTCGGGCCACCACCACCAGGGACAACACGCCGACCGCGGCTGTCATCAGCAGCAGGAGGCCCACGAACGACCACTCGAGCACGTTCGGCGGGGGCAGCTCCTGCGCCAGCAGTGGTACCAGCATCGGGTTCGCCTCCGTTGGAAGACTATGACGTCGGCTGGAAAGACCACGACGTCGGTTGGAAGACCACGACGGGCCTGGAGGGTATCAGGAGCGAGCGGCGCGCTGCTCGCTCTTGACGAGGGGGTCCTCGTGCTCGGGATGCGGTCGTCCGGCCCAATCCGGCCCGAGCAGCGCCTGCATGATCGCCTGCTCGCTCGGCACGCCCGACGCGCGCCAGATGATCCGCAGGTCCTGGTCTGCGACGAACACCGTCGGCACCCGACGAACCTCGTAGCGGTCGGCGAGATCCAGGCGCGCACCCGCATCGATCGATACCACGTGCACGTCGGGAACTGCCGCTGCGATCTTCTCGATGCGGTTGCCGACCGTGACACAGGGCGCGCAGTGCTCGCCGAAGAACTCGACCAGGACCGCGCCGGGCCGCTCGCGACGTTGCAGGCCGAGATCGGCACGGTCGAAAACGCCGTTCGCCTCGGTGAAACGGCCCTCGCGCCGCTGCCACCACCACGTGAACACCGCGGTCGCGACCACGAAGGCCATCACGATCAACGAACGGGTGATCATGCCTGCCTCGCGGCGGCGAGCTTCTTGCCGTACAAGTACATCTCGCAGCCGACACAGATGCCGGTGACCCCGAGCAGCGCCTGCAACCCGGCGACGATCAACGTCAAGGTCCAGCCCAGACCGGCGGACCCGAAGACATAGAACCCGAGCGTAGCCAAGCCGAGGAACACGAACCCGAGCAGCTGCGCGAACCGCGGCGGCATCTCCTCTTCGGGCTCGACCGGGATGGTCAGCTTGAACGCGCGCTTCACCGACCGGTAGAGCAACCCGAGCACAGAGAAGCGCAGACCGAAGAACGAGCTGATCCCGAGGATCACGGCGATGATCGGCGCCAGCAAGCGCACGTCGAACACGAATCCGATCAGCAGCACCGCCGCCGAGATCGTCGCGCCCCAGCGATGTCCGTTGCGATCGATCATGCGCGGCTGCGCGCTCACGACGTCCGCCATCTGATGACCTCCCTGCAGGTGGGGTCGCCCCACGCGATCGAGGTCACGACCTCGACCCAGGCATCGGCGCCCATCGCCCGCATCATCCCTTCCTTCAACGCCCGGTCCAGCGAGCACGCCAGCTCCGGATGCGAGACGGCGATGCCCTTGAACGGACAATCGAGATCCTCGAGCTCGATCCAATCCTCGCCACGGTCGAGCACACGCGTGCCGCCGGAGACGCCGGCGAGCGCGCGCAACAGCACACCGATCTGCTCGTCTATGTCCATGGTCCCATCGCTCGGCTGCACGCGTCGCACGATGCGCTCGCCCGTCCGCTCGGCGATGGTCTTGGCCGTTCCGGGCGCCGGCGCCGCGGCCTCGATCAGGGTCGCGAGCATCTCGCTGACGACCGTCGCTCCTTCCTCGACGTGGGTAGGCGCGGCCTCGTAGACCTTCGCGGGGCGACCTCCGCCCGGATTGCGCCGCCACGACACCGTCGCCAGGCGCGCGGAGACCAGCACGTCCAGATGGCCGCGCGCCACGTTTGCATGCACGCCGACCGCATCGGCTGCCTCCTTGACCGAGCTGGGGCCGGAGACGCGCAGCACGTCCAGGATCTGGGCGCGTGTCGGCGCCGCGAGGGCGCGCGCGACGGTCGCGTCGGGTGCGATAGATGCTTCTGCCACAGCTATATCCCCAGGTCAGACGAGGTTTATACGGTTGCTACCTTATAAAACGCCGGAGGCCGGGTCAAACCTTCCTTCGCGCCGCTATTCCGGCGGTTCGTCCTGGGGGATCGGGAACTCGAAGTTCTCGAGCAGCGCGGCGAACGCGACGGTCCCCTCGGCCGTCTGCAGGATCGTCACCCGGAAGCCGCCGGGCAGCCGGGGGATCGCGACGGTGATGGTGGACCGGCGCCGGGCCGCGTCCCGGAACGCCGCCGGCGGGGGATCGCCGTCGACCGTGAGCTGCTCGGGAGTGAACCGAAGCTGTTGCTTGGCCTCGAGCAGCTCGACCTTCCCCTGCGCGACGATGCGCCGCTGTGCGCCCCCGAAGTTCCCGGTGGTCCGCACGGTCGCGCGCCTGTTGTCGTGGAACTCGATGGTCGCCCGCTCGCCCTGCTCCTCAAGGAACGCGCTCACCGCCGCGTCGGTAGCCTCGCCTCGAACCTCGGCCCGGCCGATCGAGACCTCGAGCTCGGCGCTGCGCAGCAAACCACCCTGCGCCTTGATGTCGCGCATCCGCACGACCACCTCGCGGAACCGCAAGCCCTCGATGTCGACGTTGCCGGCCCGGAAGGACATACCGGGCAGCGCCCCGCTGAACACGCGCACCAGCATCGGGAACCCCTCCAGCTCCACGATGGGTTCCTCGTTCAGGTCGAAGGAGGTCTGAGCGGCCTGGGCGATGCGGTCTTCGGCGATCCCCTGGATCAGGGCGTTGCCACCGAAGAACAGCAGCGCCAGGACGAGCACCGGGATGAGAAGACGCCTCAGCAGGAATCGCATGGATCGTCGAAGCCTAACGTTCCAGCAATCGGAACGCGTAGAAGAACACCGGCGCCGAGAACAGCAGGCCATCGATCCGCCGGAAGACCGTCGCGCGCGCGATCGCCTGCGAAGCCTCGGCCCGCAGATCACGTTCGAGCATCGCGCGCGACAGATCGCCGAGCGGCGCGGCGGCCGACACCAGCACGCCGAGCACCAGCACGGTGCCCATCGAGAAGGTTTCGCTGAACGCGACGCCCACTGCCACCGCGGCGATCATCGTGGCGACCACGCCGGCGGCCAGACCCTCCCAGGTGCGACTGGGTCGCACGGTGGGGGCCAGCGCGCGTTTCCCGCGCCGCGGATCGACCAGGCCCGAGACCACATCGTTGGCGACCGCCATCACGGTCAACGCGAGCACGGTCCTAAAGCCGTCCCGGCCGCTGCGGAGCGCAACCACGTACGCGGCCAGCATCCCGATCGCGACCACCGGCACGACCGTCAACGCGAGCCCGTCGGTCACATCGCTGCGGACCCGGCGCGCCAGGTAGGCCACGAACATCAGCACGACGACCCCCTCGATCACGATGGGGAAGAACAGCGTCGCGTCGTCTCCTTCCAGATGGGCCACGACGAGCAGCGATAACGATCCCGCCAGCCCGACCATCGCCGCCGGTGTCACGCCGGTCGCACGCGACTGGCGGAACACCTCGCCGCTGGCGAGGACCGCGAGCCCGGCCATCAGCACCAGCAGCGGTATCCGTCCCCACGCCAGCGCCCCGATGCCCACGACGATCAGCACGACGTCGCCGAGGAGGCGGCGCGATGACATCAGCGTGACCCGGCGGTGACGAGCATCTGATCGATATGGCCCGCGAGCCGGTCGGCGAAGGCGTCCGTGAAGCCGTCCTCCGCGTGGCCGAACCCGGGGAGGATCCAGAGCTGCTTGGGATCCCCCGCCGCGCGATGGAGTTCCTCGGCCGCGCGCGCCGGGAAGAAGTGATCGTTCTCGCCGTGCACGATCAGCAGGGGGATGGGTGCGATCTTGCCGACCAGGTCCACCGGCGCCTCGGGCTGGTGCCAGGTCAGGTTGATGCGCGTGCCCATAAGCCCGCGCGCGAGCGTGCGCCCCACTCCCGAGGTGAACAGCCAGGTCGCGCGCCGGACGGCCTTGGTTCCCGTCGGGTCCCAGCGGGCCGGCGTCGAGATCGCGACAACGGCGTCGGGATCCTGGTAGATCGCGGCCTCACGCACGACGGCGATCCCGCCCAAGGAACCGCCGACCGTGACGACGCGCTCGAACCCATGCGCGCGCGCGTACTCGACCACCGCGTGGACGTCCATCGCCTCGTCCTCGCCCCCCGTGCAGGCTCCGCCGGATTGGCCGTGGCCGCGCAGGTCGAAGGTCAGCACCGAGAACCGGCGTGCGAGCCCTTGCGACAGGATCCGCCATCTCGGCTTGGTGCGATATCCCATGAAGCCGTGCACCACGATCACCGCCGTGTGCGGGTCCTCACCCAGGCGGGTCCCGGCGAGCCGGATGCCGTCCAAGGTGTCGCACCAGAAGTGCGAATGCTGGACCGAGAACGCGTTCGATGTACCGCGCGCGCGGTCGGTCATGCGGTTGATTCGCCAGCGCAGAGCAGGCTGGTGACCGCGCCAGCGGCGGTGTTGGCGGCGACGATGTGGCACGGGATCCTCCTTGAGGCCGGAACAGCCTTCTGCTACTTTCCCATCGGACGCCGGTGCCACGCAACCGGCCGTGCCCCAGGCAAAGGTGCCGGCTGCCTGGGGCTTCTGCGTTCCAGCAACCGTGAACCGACCGAGGAGTGGCCGAGGATGGCCGACGTGATGGTGGTCAGCGAGCGCCCTGAGGACCTCTGGAGCCTGGTCAACGGGCTCGAGGCCGGGGGGCATCGCGTCGCCGTCGTGTCCGGAACCGAGGCCGCAACCGGACATTCGGTCCCCGACGTCGCCCTCGTCGACGCGGTCAAGGACCTGGCGTGGGGACGGGACGCCTGCCGCAGCCTGCGGGCGCGAGGCTCGCGCCTGCCGATCCTGGCGATCGTCGCAGCCGAGGCCCTCGACGCGATCGGGCCCGACTGGGACGCGGACACCTTCATGCTCGACGGGGTCGGCGTCCCCGAGGCGCTCGCGCGCATCCGCCTCGCGCTCGGCTCGCAGGCGATCGAGTCCTCCGGCGCGCTGCGCGTCGGCGACCTGGTGATCGACGCCGAGACCTACCAGGTTCGCGTGCGGGGACGGCTGCTCGACCTGACGTACAAGGAGTTCCAGCTGCTGACGTTCCTGGCACAGAAGCCGGGCCGGGTGTGGTCGCGTCAGCAACTGCTCCAAGAGGTCTGGGGCTATGATTTCTTCGGCGGCACACGCACCGTCGACGTGCACGTGCGGCGGCTGCGCGCGAAGCTCGGCGCCGAGCACGAGGCCATGATCGGCACCATCCGCAACGTCGGATACAAGCTCGAGGCACACCGCACACGATGAGCGACCAGGATTACGTCCTCCGCACGGTCGAGGAGCGGGACATCCGTTTCATCCGGCTGTGGTTCACCGACGTGCTCGGCTTCCTGAAGTCGTTCGCGATCACGCCGGCCGAGCTCGAGGCCGCGTTCGAGGAAGGCATGGGCTTCGACGGCTCGGCGATCGAGGGATTCGCGCGCGAGAAGGAAGCAGACATGGTCGCGCGCCCGGATCCCTCGACGTTCCAAGTCCTGCCGTGGCGACCCGATCAGCAGGGCGTCGCGCGCATGTTCTGCGACATCCTCACGCCCGAGGGCTCCCCCTTCGCCGGAGATCCCCGCTTCGTGCTGCGGAAAACGCTGCAGCGCGCACAGGAGATGGGCTTCGAGTTCTACCTCGGACCCGAGCTCGAATACTTCTACTTCCGATCCTCCGAGGGCACCGAGGGGCTCGACCAAGGCGGCTACTTCGACCTGACGCCGCTGGACGTCGCCAGCGACTTGCGCAAGCGCACCGTCGCCTACCTCGAGCAGATGGGCATCAGCGTCGAGAGCGTGCACCACGAGGTCGCGCCGTCGCAGCACGAGATCGTGCTTCGCGATGCCGACGCGCTCACGATGGCCGACAGCGTGATGACCGCGCGCCTCGCTGTGAAAGAGGTCGCGCAGGAAGCAGGTGTCTACGCGACGTTCATGCCCAAGCCGATCCAGGGCGCCTGGGGCTCGGGTATGCATACGCACATGGCGCTGTATGAGGGCGAGCGCAACGCGTTCGTCGATCCCGAAGAGCCGATGGGGATGTCCAAGGTCGCGCGCGCGTTCATCGCCGGAATCCTCCAGCACGCCCACGAGATCACGCCGGTGCTCAACCAGTGGGTGAACTCGTTCAAGCGGCTCGTGCCCGGTTACGAGGCGCCCGTGTACATCTGCTGGGCACGGCGGAACCGTTCCGCGTTGCTGCGCGTCCCGGGCGCGGGGCAGGGCAGGGACATCCGCGTCGAGGTTCGCTCGCCGGATCCGGCGTGCAACCCCTACCTCGCGTTCGCCGCGTTGCTCGCCGCCGGCTTGAAGGGCATCGCCGACAACACCGACCTGCCGCCCGAGGCGACCGAGG
Organism: Actinomycetota bacterium; assembly: GCA_036397635.1. Lineage (GTDB taxonomy): Bacteria > Actinomycetota > AC-67 > AC-67 > AC-67 > DASWIP01. The sequence continues at coordinate 23,251 of DASWIP010000064.1, forward strand.
ACATCCACTCGATGACCGACGCCGAACGGCGCGCGCACGGCATCGCCTCGCTGCCGGAAGACCTCTACGAAGCGATCGCCGCGATGGAAGGGTCGGCGCTACTGCGCGAAACCTTCGGCGAGCAGCTCTTCGAACACTTCATCCGCAACAAGCGCGCGGAGTGGAAGGCATATAGGGCCTACGTCAGCCCTTGGGAGATCGAGCGCTCACTCCCGATCCTCTAAGGGGCCCAACACAAGATGTATCGGGAGCTTCTAGGATGAGAACATGAAAAAGTCGGGCGCGAGCCAAAGCCAGTCGGCATCAGAGCTCATCTCGAAAAGGATCGCCGAACTCGGGGATTGGCGCGGGGAAACCCTCAGCAGGATGCGCAAGCTCATCAAGGAAGCAGACCCGGACGTCGTCGAGGAGTGGAAGTGGATGGGCACTCCGATCTGGGCGCACGACGGCATCATCTGCACCGGCGAATCCTACAAGAATGTCGTGAAGCTTACGTTCCTCAAGGGCGCGTCTCTGAAGGATCCGGCTCGTCTCTTCAACTCGAGTCTCGACGGAAACGCACGCCGCGCGATCGACATCCACGAAGGAGAAGAGGTAGACGCGTCCGCCTTCAAGACGCTCGTTCGCCACGCGGTCGCCCTCAACAGTTCCGGCAAGTCGAAACCTTTGAAGAAAGCGAAGTCCTAAGGGATTCCGCCGCAGGCCTATCTTTCGAGTAGCGCGCCGATCTCGGGGCCATCCGGTCGCCAGATCCGCAAGCCTTCGAACGCGTCGAAGTCTCGATCCGCCGTCACCAGCGCTTCGGCTGCGCTTCGATGGGCGGCGGCCGCGAGCACGGCATCGAAGGAGTCGAGGGACCGATGCCGCCGGAACCGCTCCATGCCCTCGACAACCGCCCCGGCATCCACGCTGAGCAGGGGCGACAGCAGGTGGGCGTATTCGATCGCGAGCGTCGCGGCATCATCGCGCGAGCGCGTCCTCGATCGGACGTGGGCGAACTCTTGGATAACCTCGACGGTGGTCGTCGCCATGACACGGCGCGCACCGATCGCCTCGATCAACCCGGCACACGGCTCGGCGAGGGGATGACTCGCGCCCACCGCATACAGCAGCACCTCGGTATCGAGAACGATCACGCCCGTCGGCCTCGCGACGCGCGCATCTCGTTCTTCAGCTTCTCGGGATCCGGCAGCGCAACCTTCTCGGCCCCCAGGATCCTGCGGGCCGCTTCGACGCGTCGACCGTCGTCGGCCCCGAAGAACTGGTCAACGGCCTGTCGCACGATGCTGGCTACCGAGACGCCGCGTCGCTTCGCATGCGCCGCGAGCTTCTGGTACCTGGCCTCATCGAGCAGGATCTGGAGCCTCCGTTCCAACATACACATACAGTAGCATGAGTAGGTCCCGGGAACAGAGGGCGATGATGCCGCAGCCGGCGGTGGGAGTCCAGAACCGGAGGAACGTCTACAGCCGGTCGTCGGGGATGTATCGTTCGATGCTCTCGACGAGGCGGATCGCGTTGGGGCCGTGGTCGGCGAAGACATCCTCGTCCGGCGCGACGATGCGGATGTCGAGCACCCAGCCGGCCTGCCAGTCGGCGAGGTACTCGACCATCGCGCAGCCGCCGCACCAGTACAACGGCCGTTCGCCGTTGCCGGGCGGGGTCCGGGGTCTTGCCGGGAAGATGAAGCCGTGCCGTCGTGCGGGGATCCCTGCGATCGTCGCCGGATCGGTCGCCGTGCGCGCGCCCGACGCTTCGGCTTGGGTGACCAAGAGCTGCTCGAACCCGATCCAGTTCATCGGCCGGATCCCTTCGGTCGCGACGCACGCGCCGGAGAACCGCGCGCAATCCGGCGGGATCGGGGTGATCTCGACGAAGAAGCGTTTCGGGGCTTCGATCACCCGCGTCTGATCCTCGGGCCGGCAGTCGGCCGGCTCGCACGACGGCCGCTCGGTGCGAACATCCGACAGGATCGCGTCCAGGTCGTCGACGTCGACGAAGAACGCGATCGCCTCGCCGGGTTCGCCGCGCGCGGCCCAGTCGGCGGGGTAGAGCAACTTGAACCCCGCGATCGGATCCTCGTAGATCTGCGCGTCACGGAACGGTGGCGCGAACGGACCGCCGGCGTTGACGTCGGTCGGATCACCCGGCCCGAGGCCGCTGGGAAGCGTGAAGAACAGGACGGCCGCCGCGCCGGCGCCGAACAACCCGACCAGCGCGTTGCGCAGACGCCGACCACGCCGCCGGCGCAGCTGGAACCGCGCCCAGGCGTCGCCGACGGGGGGCTCGCCGCGCGCTGCTCGCGTCAAGGTCTCGCGGAGGATGTCGTCCTTCACGCGTCATCCCCCTTCGCGACCGACGCGTACAGCTCCGGCCCGAGCACCTCACGCAGCCGTCCCAGCGCGCGATGCGTGAGCGACTTCACGGTTCCCACGGGGATGCCCACGGCTGTCGCGATCTCGGCCTGGGGCATGTCCTCGTAGTAGCGAAGGATCAGTACCTCGCGCTCGCGGCCCGGCAGCTTCTTCAAGGCTTGCCAAACCACCACGCCGTCCTCCCCGACCTCGGGGATGGTGGGCGCGTGCGTGCGGGCGACCAGGTGTTTGGCCTCGACGCGCGCGCGGCGCAACAGCGACCGGTGCCGGTTGACCAGGACGGTGCGCGCATACGCGGCCGGCTTCTGCCGGTCGCGTATGCGGTCCCACGCGCGATAGACCCTGACCATCGTCTCCTGAGCGAGATCTTCGGCCTCGCCCCAATCGCCGATCAACAGGTAGGCGACCCGGCGCAGCCCCTGGAACTCCGCGTGGAAGAACTCGCGGAACTCCCGGTCACGATCTGCCACGGAGAGCGACACCTGCCTCTTATCGGCCAAGACGCCCAGCTCAACGGCCGGGTTCAGCGGTCAGCCTAATCCTGGGCGCGCCAGCGGCCCCAGCCCAGGATGGCCAGCGCCCGATCCCCGGGCGACAAGGTTGCTGTGATCGCGTCGCGAGCCGCTTGGGCGGCCCGATCCACCTCGGTGTGATCCAGCCCATTGGGCTGCGCCCAGAGGGCGTACCCGACCAGCTCGGCGAGACGATCCAGCGGCTGAGCGGCTGCGGGGACGCTGGCGCCGACCCGCGAGGCGTGCTCGGCGGGTGTCTCCCCGAGCCTTCGGCCGACCCCGGCGGCTGCACACCACGCAAGGAAGTCCACATATCGGGCGCGGACGGCCTCCCTGGTGCTCGGCGCGTGGCTGATCCGCCGGCCCAGAAGCAGCCCGCGGCCCACGATCAGCGCAAAAACAGCGACCAGGACCACACCGAGCCCGATCAGCGGCTTCGACCATCCCGGGACGATCGCATCCCCGGTACCGCCGCCCGTCCCGTCGAAGGGGTCCTCCTCGGCAGGACGAGGCGAGGCTGCGCTGGTCGGATCGGACTCGGCTGGGTCCGGTTGGTCAACAGAGGGAGACGGCTCAACCGCTTCGGGCAACGCGTATTCGGGCACGCGTGCGACGCCGGCACGCGGCGTCGGCTCGAAGGCGACCCACCCGGCCTGAGGGAAGAACACCTCGACCCAGGCGTGCGCGAACTCGGTCGTGACGACATAGGTCCGGTCGCCACTACTGGTGCCGCCGGCGAAGCCGATCGCGACGCGCGCGGGGATGCCGAGGGACCGGGCGAGCACGGCCATCGACCCGGCGAACTGCTCGCAGTAGCCGCGTTGGGTGACGGTCAGGAACTCGACCAGTGTGGAGAAGCCGTGCCCGGCGGCAACGTTCTCGTCGTAGGTGAAGCCGCGGAGGTGGTTCTGGATCGCGCGCGCGCGGCCGAACGGCGTCGACTCGCCGCGGGCGATACGGCGGGCGATAGGTCCGATCTCGCCGCGCACGCGATCCGGCAGCTCGAGATACCGCTCGATCTCGTTGGGATACTCGACGCTGCCGTCGAGCAACCCCGAGGTAACCAGCGGCGGGCGCGACGTGACCTCGTAGACCATCCCGCGTTCAAGCGACCGGTCGTAGAGCAAGGTCCGCGAGTCGGTCTGCATCGCAACGCGGTCGATGCCGCGCACCTCGACCGGCTCGTACGCGGCCGGCAGCCACGAGCCGGCGAGCGCGTCGATGCTGAACCGCTGCCTCAGCGCGGGCCCGGCGGCGGGCGAGATCGGTACGACCGGTCCCTCGAGGCGGAACTCGGCCGGCCGCGGGCGCTCGTACCAGACGTCCCCGTCGAAGGTGTCCAGCGATGCCAGGCGGTAGTACGCCACGCGGTCGGAGCGAACGCTGAACAGCACGCGCTGAGGCGTCCGGTCCAGGGTCGGCTTGATCGCGACCAGCGGGTTGAACGTCACACGGTCGCCGCCGCCCCCGATCCCGCGCAGGGCCGGCTCGGCGCCGTAGCCGGGCAGCAACGGCATCGCGACGATCGCCACCGCGATCGAGAGGATGGCAACGCGAACCGCCGGTGCGGCGCGCCAGCCCGGACGGGACGGGCCCAAGACGGCGCCCCACCCGACCGTGCGAGATCGCTCGTCGAGGAACAGAAGCAACGCCCCCGCGCCGAGGAAAAGCAGCATCTCCAGGACGCGCTGGTTGCTTTCGAGCAGCGTGCCCGGAAGCACGAACATCGGGATCGCGAACGTGATCCCGAGCAGCGGGCTGCGCGCGCGTATGACCGCCAGGTCAACCATCGTCGCGGTGACCCATACGCCGGCGGTGACGAACAGGCGGATGCCGTCGGTGAGCACCACCGGGGCGATCTCGTTGATCACGTCCCGGTTGCCGTCGGCGATCACATCGGCGAGCCGATGCAACGACCCCAGCGTCGGGAAGGGACCCCAGAGCGTCTCGGTCGCGAACACGCCGGCCGCGAACCAGATCATGGCCAGGATCGAAAGACCGACCGAAAGCGTCGGCGGGAGCCGCAACCGCCGCCAGCCCCATGCCAGGGCGAGGCTGAGCACGAGCGCCGACAGGGCGGCATCGGCCAGGCCGCCCCCGCGTAGCAGCCGGGACAGCGGTATGACCGCCGCGACTACGAGCGCTGCGACGGCAAGCTCGAGCGGGACACCCCGCCGGCGAACATCCTCTGCCATACGTCTCTGAACCTGTCGTGGGATCCTGCGATGACGACACGCCACCCCGCGCGAGAGAGAGCCCGCTCGGCCTCGGCGAGCCGCTGGTCGAACGCGGCTCGCTCGCGCGTCGAACCGCCACCGAACGATGCGGTGTCCAGCAGCACCATGCCGCACCACGAGTAAGGGCGCCGGAGCCGCATCAGCACGCGGAGCAGGTCCGGCGCCGGCGGTCCCATGACTCCGAGCACCGCCCCACTCGCGCCGGGGCCGCTCGTGCAGCGCCGGGCCGCGCCCAGGAAGGCCGACGCGCTGCTCGACCCTGCGACGGCAAGCGATGCGAGCAACGGGTCGGCTGCTTCCCGGCCCCAGCGCGCACCCGACGGCCCGCCCTCGGCGGTGGCCATCCGCAGCGCGAACCCCTGCCGCGCGAGCTCCCAGATCACCGACGCGGCGCCCGAGATCGCGTACTCGAGGCTGGAGCTGGTCATGGTCTCGCGATGAGCCTCGAGGCGCGTGTCGATCAGCAGCGTCGCGTGCGGGAACGGCCGCACTTCATCCTGTCGGATCATCAACTGGTCCATCCGCGCCGAGGTGCGCCAGTGGATCTTGCGCAGGTCGTCCCCGTCCGCCCATGGTCGCACCGCGTAGAACTCGTCACCCGCGATGGCCAGCCGGTGGATCAGCGACCGGCCGATCCCGCCGCGGGCCTCGGGCGGCGCGCTCTCGTGCAGCAGCTCGATGTGGGGATACACGACGACGTGCGTCAGCGGCGCGACCTCCGCGGAGATCTCGGCGAGCCCGAACGGATCGACCAGGCGCGCGCGCAACGGCCCGAGGCTGTAGCGGCCGCGGCGTAGCAAACGACGCTCGACAGCGACGGACTCACGGCGTCCCGACGGCGTCGAAGGCATCGCGACCCGCACGGCGCCTCCCAGCGCCCCCGGCGCCGCGTCCTCCAGGATCAGCGGCGGCGAAGTCAACCTGCCCAGGTTGCGCGCCGTCAGCGAGAGCTTCACCATGCCGCCGGCGAACGCGCGGTTCGGTCCGATCGACCGGGAGAACGCGATCCGATGGCTCGACCACCGCACGAACGCCATCGCCGCGAGGGGGAACAGCACGGCCGCGATCGCGAGGCCGTGCAGCTCGCGGATCCCCAGCAGGCGCGCCTGGATGTAGAGGCCGGCACCGGCGACCAGCAGCGCGACGCCGCGCCGCGTGGGCACCCTACCTCCGAACCGGGACCGGCACGCGTTCGAGCAGGTCTCGGACGACGTCGTGGACCGTCTGGCCGCTCATCTCCGCCTCCGGCGCCGCCATCAAGCGGTGCGACAGCACCGACGGCGCGAGCAGCTTCGCGTCGTCGGGCGTGACGTACGTGCGGCCCGCGGCGGCAGCGGCGACGCGCGCTGTGCGCAGCAACGCCAGCGCAGCACGCGGGCTCGCGCCCAGGGCAAGCTCGGGGGTGTCTCGCGTGGAAGCGACCAAGGTGACGATGTAGCGATGCACGCTCTCGTCCACGTGCACGCCACGTGCGGCGTTGATCATGGCTCGGATGGTCCGGGTATCGGCGACCGCGTCGATGTCGTCGAGCGCTGAGTGCTCTCCGTGCCGGTGGAGCATGTCCATCTCGGCTTCGAGATCGGGATAGCCCAGCGCGATGCGCATCGTGAAGCGGTCCAGCTGCGCGAAGGGCAGCGGATAGGTGCCCTCATGCTCGATGGGGTTCTGGGTCGCGATCACCATGAACGGGTCGGGCAGGGTGTGCAGCTCGCCGTCCGCGGTGACCTGCCGTTCCTCCATCGCCTCGAGCAGCGCGGACTGCGTCTTCGGGGATGCGCGATTGATCTCGTCCCCGAGCACCACGTTCGAGAACACCGCACCGGGCCGGAACTCGAAGTCGTGGGTGTGCTGGTTGAAGATCGTGGCGCCGGTCACGTCGCTGGGCAGCAGGTCCGGCGTGAACTGGATGCGACGCCATTCACATCCGATCGAGCGCGCGATGGCCTTCGCGAGCTGAGTCTTGCCGACCCCCGGGACATCCTCGATCAGGAGGTGCCCCTCGGCCATGAGGCAGACCATCGCGAGCTGGATCGACCGGCCCTTGCCCTGGATAACGCGCTCGATGTTCCCCACCACACGCCCGAATACGGTGGGGAAGTCACCGTTCTTCGCATTCGTTTTACGTTGCGCCAACCCGCGAGCCCCTCCAGAGATGGAGCCCTCAGAGTACCGCCCGGCGCGCGCGCCCGCTATGGGTCCCGGCCTCGTAACGACATCGCCCGGCGCAGCGTGTCACGCGGAGATCCTCAGCCGAGCAGCTCGATGATCATGGCCATGCCCTGACCCCCGCCGACGCACATCGTCTCCAGCCCGACGGTCTTGCCGCTCTCGCGGAGGCCGTTCAAGAGGGTTCCCATGATGCGCGCGCCGGTCATCCCGTAGGGATGACCGAGCGCGATCGCGCCACCATTGGGATTGACCCGTTCGTCGAACGGGTCGATCCCGACCTCCCGGCACACCGGGATGACCTGGGCGGCGAACGCCTCGTTCAGCTCGAACTGGTCGATGTCGGTGATCGACATGCCGGCGCGCTTCAGTACCGTGCGCACGGCCTCTATCGGGCCGACGCCCATGATCTCGGGGTCGATACCCGACACGGCGCTCGCGACGATCCGGGCGAGCGGCGTGATCCCGAGCTGCTTGGCGCGCTCATCGCTCATCACGACCACCGCGGCGGCGCCGTCGTTCAGCGGGCAGGCGTTGCCCGCCGTCACCTTGCCATCCGGCTTGAACACCGGCTTCAGCTCGGCGAGCTTCTCGAGCGTCGTGCCCGGACGCGGCCCGTCGTCCTTGGACACCACGGTGCCGTCCGGCTTTGTGTACGGCGAGATCTCGTTGTCGAAGAAGCCGCGCTCTTGCGCCGCGACCGCACGGTCCTGCGATCGCTTGGCGAAGCGGTCCATGTCCTCGCGCGACACGTTGTACTTCTCGGCCACGTTCTCGGCGGTCATGCCCATCGGCATGTAGACCTTCACGAAGCCGTCGCGTCCCTGGTCGGGATGGAAAGCCGAGAAGTCGCCCGCCTCGGCGCCACGCGGCAACTGCGGTACACGCGTGATCGACTCGAGACCCGCAGAGACGAACGCGTCGCCCTCACCCGAACGGATCGCGTGGAAGGCCATGCGTATCGTCTGCAAGCTGCTCGCGCAGAAACGGTTCACGGTGGTGCCCGGCACCGTGTCGGGCAGGCCCGCGAGCAGCGCGACGCGCCGCCCGACGTTCATGCCCTGCTCTTCTTCGGGGAACCCGCAGCCCACCATCACGTCCTCGATCTCGCCGCCGTTCAGCGCCGGCACCTTGGCCAGGGCTTGCCGGATGGCGAACCCGCCAAGATCGTCCGGCCTGACGTCGATGAGCGAACCCTTGTGCGCGCGCCCGATCGGGGTGCGCGCGGTGGAGACGATCACTGCATCGGGCATAGCGGGTCCTCCTCGTGTCGGGGCGTGGGCATCAGCGATCTGGTGCCGCAGTCGCGCGCCCCCATTGAATCCCCGCGCGCGCGGCGGCGCCAATCGGCACCTCACCTGGGGCGATGGCGCAGCGCGCGCGGCAGGAGACGGAGGGTGCCGGGTCGAAACTGGAGACTGCACCATCAACGCAGTACCGTTTCAACCACCTATACCGGCACAACCCGGAGGTACCTCCACATGCGGGCACGACCCAAGTCCTCGATCAGCCGCTCCGCTGCCGCGATCGCCACGCTCGCGATCGCCCTCCCCGCGATCCTGCTGTCCACCTCGAGCAGCGCGGCCGGCCCCACCTTCGGCTCGCCGATCAAGGCGGGCAACCGCGGATTCGAGCAGGGCATCAACATGCTGCCCGACGGCACGATCTTCGTCGATGAGCCCGCGGGCCTCGGCGCCCATAGCAACGCGTGGCGCCTCGATCCCGGCGCGACCTCGTACACGAAGCTGGTCTTCCCGACGCCCTGGGGCCGGCTCCCCGGCGGTGGCGACAGCGACATCGCGTTGACACCGGACGGGCGCGTCTACTTCCTGGACCTGTGGGTCGGTTCGAACAGCATCGCGGTCTCCGAGGATCGCGGCGAGACCTGGACGATCGGCACGCCGTTCACGACGCTGCCGCTGACCGACCGTCAGTGGATCGCGGTCGGCGAGCGCGACGAGTCCACCGGCAAGGACACCGTGTACGTCGTGTACCAGCAGTTCAGCCCTCCGAACTGGGTGATGTTCTCGCGGTCGCGCGACGGCGGACTCACCTGGGACTATCACCGTCCGGCGCCGTTCCTGACCGGCGGCGTTTCGGGCTCGACGGGCAAGCTGGTCGCCGACGGTGACTTCGTCGCGTTCAGTTACGACCAGAACCGCCTCACGCACGTCGCGACGTCACCCGACGCCGGCGAGACATGGGAGTCCAAGCCGGTCAGCATCCTGCCCAACGCCGACAGGACCATCACGGGAACCGCGTTGTCCGGCCAGCACCTGTCGACGGCGTGGTTGACGAACCCGAGCGGGACACAGCAGTTGCAGTTCGCACGCTCGACCGATCGCGGCGGGATCTGGGATCCGGCGGTCACCATCGCCGACGTCGAAGGCACCGCCGTGTTCAGTTGGGTCACATCGCGCTACGATCCCGACACACAGGAAACCAAGGTCGCGGCGGCCTGGTACGAGACGCCGGTTGACGCGCTCCAGCCCGACGATGTCGGCAGCGCCGCGATCTGGACGGTCAAGTATGTCGAGAGCCTCGACGGCGGCCTCACCTGGTCGGATCCGGTGGCGGTCACCGACGGCGTGCGCCGCGGCATCATCTGCACCCGCGGGCTGGACTGCTCGACCGGACGCGAAGTCGGCGATTTCATCACCCTGACGATCGGCCCGGACATGATGTCGCGCATCGCGTACCACGACGGCATCGCCGACGGGTCATGCTGCGGCGGGATGGTCGTAACCCAGACGTCCTAACCGGCAGCTACGTTTCGTCGCCGGCGTCGAGGCGCAGCGCGGCCGAGTTGATGCAGTACCGCAGGCCGGTCGGGCGCGGTCCGTCTGGGAACACATGGCCCAGGTGCGCGCCGCAGTTCCGGCAGGTGACCTCGGTGCGGGTCATCCCATGGGACCGGTCGGACTCCTCGGCGACGTTCTCCTCGTCGACGGGCCGATAGAAGCTCGGCCAGCCACTCCCCGACTCGTACTTGGTCTCGGAGTCGAACAGTGGCGCGTCGCAGACCACGCAGCGGTACATCCCCTCGTCGTGGCAATCCCAGTACACGCCGGTGAAAGCCGCCTCGGTGCCCTTGTTCTGGGTGACCTCGTACTGCTCGGGGGTCAGCCGCTGCTTCAGGTCCTCATCGCTGGGACGGGTCTCGCTCATCTCTCCTCCTGGCTCTGGTCCTATGGTAACGCTCGGGCGGGAGCCGTCGTTCCCGGCGCCGGGCCGTTCAGACTCTCGTAAGGCGCACCAAAAGACTCTCATTCGAGCCCTGGCCCACAGAAACAAGGCTGGGGTTCGCCGCTTCTCTCTGGAAGCGTCGCACGAGGTCGTGAGCGAGCAACTGAGCGAACGGCTCCGCCAGATCAGCCCCACCGACGCTCTGGTCGAACACGTTGATTCGAGTGAAGAAGGCTTGATTGAACCTCCGCCGCAACTTCGGTCCCGCTGCCACGTACGCCTTCTGGCAACTACCGGCGAGCTTCATCGCTTGCTCGAACGTCCGCTCAACATCGGCGAACCTGATCTCGGAGAGCTGCAGGACATGCTCGGCCTGTTCGATCTCGGTGGTGATCCGATCCTGCTCGCTGCGCAAGAGGTCAACGGGAACAGCACCGGCGTAATGGGCCTTGAGTAGTTTCGATCGCTCGTCCGTGAAACGGTTTCAGACGCAACCTCTGGCGCTTCGCTTCCTTGGCATGCGTTCACGAGCGGTCGCAAGCAGGGTCCGAATGATTGCGCGGACCTCCTCCACGCGCTCAGGCTCGAGTTGGATCGTGCCATAGAAGCGCTCGACGGCCTTCTCGACCTTCGATGCCAGGACGTAGCGTTGCGGACAAGGCTGGCCCCGATGGCGGCCCGAGCAGAAGAAGTAGAGAATACTGACCCTGGGCGTTGGTGAGGCAGAGCCTCGATTTGCAGCGCGAGCAGAACACCGTTCCCTAAGGTTTTCAACAGTCTTCCTTGCTGTCTGAAACGATCGCCAACAAGCCACCACCAATCCTCATCGCTGAAAGAGAGTCTCGGTGATCGTCTTCCCCTTGCGGCGCGCGACCTGCAGTGTGACATCTTCAACGTCGGCGATTCCCCTACTTACGGCGAGTTCCGCTATCGCACGCGCACGACCGGCAGCCTTGCGCCTTTCCGAAAAAGGATAGGACTCGAGCGGGAGAAACGTTTGGCTGCCACGTTTCGGCGCATTGTAGATGGTAGCCCCGGAGTTGATCGGCGATAGCAACACGGCGTCACCTCGACTAGCCAACAGCGCCGCCGTATCAACGACCAAGACGTCATGCTCACGGTCCCTGTATGCCTTCGCACAGAGCAACTCAATCAGTCGCTCCTCCGTTAGCCAGAAGAACACACGGTCATTGAGAAGTCGATACCACTGTGTTGGAGTCATGTCGGTGAGGCACGACCTCAGTCGCTCCTCGTGGAGGGGCCCTTGGTCTCGAATGCGAGCGGTCCCATGGATGGGATGAGTAATCTCGACCATGGATGGCCGGCGGCTTTCCTCAATTGGCGTTCGGGTCGTTCCGTCTAACTCGAACAGATCAAGCAGCGCGGAAGTGCTCAGCAAGCCGTGCTGCTGAATGCTCGGCCAGCTCCCCGCCTCCGCCATATGAAAGACGTGGGGGTAGTAGCGCACCAGCTCTTCAGGCGTCACCACGACCGCCTGTCGATTACAGATCGGAAATGAAACCTCGTCGAGATGAGAGTTACGGGAGCGCGCGCGACGCGCTCCATTTCTTCGATGAACCGCAACGTCTCAATCGTGAGTTGCTCAAAACGCCGCGCGTGCTCGTTGGCCTTGTCCAAGTAATCCGCGAAAGTCAGAGCCACGTCGGTAGCTCCGTTTATTGTGGCCGCCCTGCGCAGAAGGACCCAGTCGAACTCGCTCACACGTCTGGTCTTGCCGCTGACCGACCCCCTTTCGTGTTTGAGAAGTGTTCGAGGGTTGTGGCCGCTCCTGCGTGCGACTTCAGTCCAACTGATCTCCTGCGACATGGGTCCTGATGTCCTGTCGGTCGGGCTCTGGACACGGATTGGGTATGTCCGACAAACCATCACGACCCGTCGCACCTTAGCCGGGGCGATCCCCGCCTCTGATAGGCACGCGGCACTCGTGGTGTCCCGCGACGTGACATGAGGATAGGAGCCGTGGAAAAGGCTCAGCCCCGTTCCTTGCGTGCCCTCAAGCATTATCTTCGTTCTAGAGGCGTAGGCCTGAGCATAGACATCCTGTGCGGGGCGGAGGAACGGCTTCAACGCCTTGATGTCTTCGGCCAGTTGAACTCCGCCCCTGCGTCCCGTGATTCTTCGAGCGGTCGCGGTGCCTACACCTTGTCCTGTCGATCCGATGGTAGTGACTAGCTGTCTTTCCTTCCGAATGTCGGCCTGGCTGATTACCATTGCCGCTGGGTCAATCGTTAGACGGTCGATGTCCAAGCCGCACTCAGAAATCTCATTCAGCAGAACATCGACGTTGAGCACAGCGCCTGGTCCAATCAAGAGGCGGGCGTCACTGAAGCGCGTCCCGGAGGGTAAATGGCGATGCGTGAACTCCGTACCTGTGAGGGTCGAGACACGATGGCCGGCATTAGGTCCTCCCACGCGAACCAGCAGTCCGTATTCGCGCGCGAGAAAGGCCGCAATGTTGCCCTTGCCTTCGCTACCGAACTCGCCGCCAACCAACACGTCAACCAGTCTCTCTGATCCGATCCCGCCCAGACCGAGGTAGGCCTCTGTTCTCACGACGACGTCCTCGGGAGTGTTTCGCGCGGTGTCAATCAGCACGTCCGCGTCGATGCCTAATGAGGCCACTTGTGCTTCCGTCGCGTTGCTGCGGACCTGGGCATACGTCGCCATCTCGCCTCTGCGCCCTCGGCGACGTCTTGAGTACCTTCGCTCAAGCTCCTCCTCCGGTGCATCCAAGTGGACGTGGACTAGTCTGTTGGTGAACGCGCTTCGGAGCGCAGCAATCTGTTCCTTCCGGCGAACGGCATCGACCACCACCGAGACTTCAGTCTCATCCACAGGCAGGGACGTGACTGCTTCAACAATCCATCGTCCGCCAGTCTTCTGGTCGAGCCGATCGCCTTCAGCTTGGAGGGCGCCCCTGTCGGAATTCTGACCCAACCGCCCGAGCAAGAGTTCATGGGTCGAAAGTCGGATGAACTCGTGCTTGGACTCGAGCGTGCGCGCAAGAGTGGATTTCCCTGACGAAACGCCGCCGGAAATGACCACCACTCGTGATATCGGCAATCGAACCCTTACCCGAAGAGTCGCGGCCGGTTGTCCGATGGAGGTGGTTGCGAGCCTGGGGGGTCATAGATTGTTACTTGGACACCTTTTGCTGTCAGTGTTTCCGCGATTAAGCCTTCAATCACCTGCCAGCTGCCCCTGGCTTGCCCGGCTCCTATCCGGGGCATGTGTACTGTCGCCCCCTGAGCCAGAGCTTCTTGAGCCAGTTTGAGGAGAGCATCGCGCAAAGCGATGTATCTGATTCGAGGCTTTACCGAGGCACCATATCCTCGCTGGGCAACGATGGCCGCCGCCGTGATGTCTTTGCTGGCAGGTGCAGTGAAGAGAGAGCCGAGCTTCAGCACATCGCTTCTCTTTCGCGTAGCAGAGATGAACTGTGCCTGAACCTCAGGCCATCTCAGTTTCACCTGCTGAGCGAACCCTCCTCCCCAGCGGGGGGTCTTATCGTTAACCACGAACGCCACCATTCGCAGGCCCGATCCTCGGGGGGCCGTCGCGTCCCCGTACAGATACGTGAACGTCTGTAGCCGCTTTCGAGGATGGCCCCTCGTTGGCTTTGCCAGAGCAAGGACTCGGGGAAAGCGATGGCCCGGATAGGGCGGAATGGCCAGACAGGAAACGCCTACTGTTGACGCGCCGGACTTCAGTTGTCCCTTGGCCGTGAATCCCACGGCAGTGCATTCTGACAAGACCGAGCCTCCCGAGACCCTCGTGCCGGCGGTCAACCCGGGCGGATCCCAGTCGCTCGTCGGAACTACGTAGTCGATTCGATACCGCCGCTCGTTGCTGTTCGGATCGACGCTCGATGCAGTCAAGACCGCCGCAGGCTCAGCAAGAATTCTGACTGCCCTCAAGAAGGCCGCTTCCGCAGATACATCGAATTCCTTGCTCCATTGGAGCAGTCCGTCAAATGAAAGATCGTCCTTCGCGGAAAGAGAGCCTATCGGCATCAGGATCTCCGATGCGGCTAGGTTGCAAAGAAGTTCAAGCTGCCAATCGTCTGACACCCCACGCTCCTCCCGGGTCGTGCGGTAGCGGCTGGCGTCCTTCCAATCAGGGAAGAGCGTGTGCGCTATCTCATGCGATAGCGAGAATCGAGTCCGAATCCGCGGGCGATTTGGATTGAATTCGATGCGCGCCCCGCCCGAGGTCGAAAGCAGACGAGCATCGAGCACCTCTTCTGTTGGTACAACTTCGATTCCCTTTCGGCGAGCGAGGTCTAGCGGGTCAAACGGTGGGCCAGACCATCCCTCCTCGATAGCGTCAAGAACGAATTCGCGCGCCCGGCGTATCACTTCCCCCGTCGGATCCTCGCCTTGGGCCATCGCCCGCACAGATGCGTTCGTCCACTCGAAGCCAGAACTTCCCATGATGAGCATGATAAGGGGGTGCGCCGACAAGGAAGTAAAGCGGGCGGAGTGGGTCGCATGCGCGACCCCTCCACCCGCTGGTGCGGGAACTACTTCTCGTCCCCGCTTTGCCCGCCCCGCTTGCGGGTCTTGATGTCCGACACTTCGCCGGACTTACCCTTGATCAAGGCCTCGATGGCCTTGCGCCGGGTGGCGGTCTCCTTGTCGATCTCGGCCAGCGCGGCTTCCGCCTGCTCTCACAGATCGCTCTCGGAGAGCTTGCGGGCGACGTGCGCCTCGATCGCCTGACGGATCTCGTCAGTGATCGTGGTCTCGCCATTCTCGCCGACTCGCAGGCAAACCCTTGAAGTCGAACGTTTGTTCGAGTACCCTGAGGGATGTACCAAGGCGTCGCCCCCATCGTGTCGCTAACGTGTCACGGATCAGTTGAAGAGGCGGGGTGTGCGTCGAGAAGGGAGTTGATCATTTCAGAGTTCGAATCATCACTATTGAGCATCCAAACCCTTGGAAAGACCCAGGGATCCAAGGCTGCACGCAAGACGCCCGCGCTCGACGTCAGGGGACGTCGAGCGATCATCGTGGAGAGCCATGGCTGTTAACGCCGACAA
Source organism: Actinomycetota bacterium (assembly GCA_036397635.1). GTDB lineage: Bacteria > Actinomycetota > AC-67 > AC-67 > AC-67 > DASWIP01. The sequence goes on from DASWIP010000064.1 coordinate 38,789, forward strand.
GCCAACGCGATGGAAGGACGACATAGCTCGCTCCGTTGATCTCTACAATGATTGGTTCATGCGCTTCGCGCCGGTCGCGTTTCGTGAAACACGCGTTAAGACAACGGTCATCGTCGAAGAGGCCATGGTGACCACGAAGAACATGCGCGCAGTTACGCCTGCGCTCTTGAGAACTAACCCCGCGCTAGTTCCGATGCTCCGAATGACCACCGCCCCGCCGCTCGCACGCGATCGTCTGGTGGGTTTGGCTGGTGTGACAAAGTCGCTCATCGACTCCATGGAGAAGGAGAACCGAGTTCCGCCACGCATGAAGGGGTCAAAACTCGATGAGGCGCTCCAGAGGATCGGCACGGTGTTGGAGAAGCTGATCGACAGCGACATCTTCCCGTGGCTGGGAGAGAAGCGCGCCCCCAGCAAGACCGAGCGGCATCGTGCAGCGACGATCGTCGCGGACAGAATGTGCGGCGCACATGCAGACCCGATCATCCGCAACGCGCAAGAGAAGCGCCAGCTGGAAGCAATTGAGAAATGGCTGAAGAAGCGTGGCTACCGCAAGGGCGCTCACGGAATCGACTTCCGCAAGATGGATCCGGGCACCTACGCCTTTCGACTAAATGTTCCCGTAACCCTCGAAGGCGGCACGACAACCGTGAACATCCCGGTGGACGCCGTTATCATGCCGCTCAAGGCGAAGGCCGGAGACCTGCCCGTTCTCGTCGAAGCCAAGTCCGCAGGCGATTTCACAAATCCAAACAAGAGGCGAAAGGAAGAGGCCAAGAAGGTCAGCCAGCTCACTATGACCTACGGGAAGGCTGTGTGTTACGTACTGTTCCTGTGCGGATACTTCGACCAGGGTTACCTCGGCTATGAAGCGGCCGACGGCATCGACTGGGTTTGGGAACACCGGATCGAGGACTTGAAGGAGTTTGGGCTTTGATGCGAACAGCGACGGTCCTCGACAGCGAAAACGCACGGCTCCTGGCGCAAGCTGATATCGACGGAGCCAAGACGCAGTCGGAGCGCAATCGGCTCGGTCAGTTCGCAACACCTCCGGAACTGGCGGAGGAGGTTCTTCGGAGCGCTGTCGCTCTGATGTCCAAGAGCGAGGCAATAGACTTTCTAGACCCCGGAATCGGGACCGGATCATTCTTCTCTGCGTTGCTCCGCGTGGCTGCCGACCGAGTGCGAACCGCACAAGGATTCGAAATCGATCCCGCCTACGGCGAAAGGGCGCAAGCAATTTGGCGTGATACGGAACTGCGCTTGGAGTTGAATGACTTCACGCGGGCGATTGCCGACGATCACGGCTTATCGAATCTAGTCGTGTGCAATCCACCGTACGTCAGGCACCACCACCTTGCAAGCGACGAGAAGGTCCGCTTGCAGCGACTTGCATCCCAGCGCACCGGAATTATGCCAGGTGGCTTGTCGGGACTCTATTGCTACTTTCTCCTTCTGGCAGACACGTGGATGCGCGACGATGGGATCGCAGCCTGGCTCATCCCCAGTGAGTTCATGGACGTGAACTACGGGCAAGCCCTCAAGGAATATCTCCTGGATCGAGTGACGCTGATTCGGGTTCACCGCTTCGATCCCGCTGATGTTCAATTCGGGGACGCCTTGGTCTCCTCAGCGGTGTTGCTCTTCAGGAAAGCGTCCCCGCGGGCAGGTCACCTCGCTGAGTTCTCCTTTGGACGTTCGCTGCTCTCACCGAAGACCACGTCCCGGTTCAGCCTGGAGGAGCTAAGGACCACCCGGAAGTGGACACGGCTCCCTCTCAACGGGCGCGCCCGCAGCAAGCAACCGCAGTGGGTCCTAGGTGATCTGTTCACTGTGAAGCGTGGAGTTGCCACGGGCTCCAATGAGTTCTTCGTACTCCCAGAGAGCAGGGCGGCTGAATTGCGCTTGCCCAGGAGCCTTCTCAAGCCGATTCTTCCGAGTCCTCGCTACCTCGCGACCGATGAGGTCCGTAGTGATGCTCACGGTGTGCCGCGCGTGGATCGCCGCCTTTTTCTTTTGTCATGCAGGCTTCCAGAGCAACACGTGAGACATGAATACCGGAACCTGTGGGATTACCTGCAGTCGGGGATCGCGATGGGGATCGACCAGCGCTACTTGTGTCGCGCGCGGTCACCTTGGTATTCGCAGGAACACCGGGAGCCTGCCCCGATCGTTTGCACCTACATGGGCCGAGAAGGCACCAACGGGCGCCCATTTCGATTCATCCTGAACGACTCCAAGGCGACCGCTGCGAACGTTTACTTGATGATGTATCCGCGACCCATTCTGGCGGAGATTCTCTCCAAGGAGCCATCGGCGCTCGAGAGGATCTGGCGGATGCTTCAGGACTTGACACCCGATCAGCTCATGAGCGAAGGCCGAGTGTACGGAGGCGGGTTATACAAGCTCGAGCCCCGCGAACTCTTGAATGTTTCCGCCGACGCCATCGTGAGCACCTTGGGAGATCTTCTGCTTGCCAAGCCTGGCGACCGGACGCTCTTCCTCTAGTCGCTTATGGGCGCAGGAGCTAAACTGAGAGCAACCCCTACGGCAAGTCGAAGACCATCAGGTGCAGCTCGGCGATTCGGCTGCAGACTTCCGGGTTCGAAAGAGTTCCGGTTAGATAAGGCGCGGGAGGCGTTGGAGCGGCGCTGGGAAGAGCCGGGGGTAGGCTGGCGCGCGTGAGCGAGGCAGCCTTCGAGCCCGACGGGGCATTCTTCGAGCCGGACGCCGACGGCTTCGTCGCCACCGCGCACACGCGCGGCCCCTGGGACCCGGACGCGCAACACGCTGGGCCACCCGCCGCGCTGCTCGCCCGGACGCTGGAACGATGCGAACCGCGGGAAGGGTTCCGGATCGCGCGCATCACGATCGAGATCCTGCGGCCGGTGCCGCTCGGGAAGCTGTGCGTCGAAGCTCGCCTCGCGCGCCCGGGGCGGTCGGTGGAGCTGCTCGAAGCATCGATGTCACGAACCGACGGGACCCCGTTGCTGCAGGCGCGCGCGTGGCGCATCCGCACCTCCGACACGACCGAGGTGACCGTCGGGCTGGACGATCCGCCGCCACGGCCGCCGGAGAACGGGACCGAGCCGCCGTTCTTCACCACGCCCAGCGATTTCGGCTACGGGCACGCGATGCAATGGCGCTTCGTCAAGGGATCGTTCATCGAGAGAGGTCCGGCGTTCGCGTGGCTCCGCATGCGCCATCCATTGGTCACCGGCGAGGAGCCCACGCCGCTGCAGCGCGTGATGATCGCCGCGGACTCGGGCAACGGGATCAGCGCGACGCTGGACCCGAGGACGCACTACTTCATTAACACCGACCTCACGGTGAACCTGCTCCGCCATCCCGAGGGCGAATGGGCCGGCCTCGACGCGGTCACGCGGATCGGAACCGAAGGGATCGGCCTCGCCGAAACCGTGCTGTGGGACCAACGCGGCCGCATCGGCCGTGGTATCCAGACGCTGCTCGCGGGACCGCGGAGTTGAACCGATGGCGGCGCCGCGCGCGACGCTCGAGGTGGACGGCCGGGAGATCTCGTTCTCGAACCCGGACAAGGTCTTCTTCCCCGCGCTCGGCCTGACCAAGAAAGACCTGATCGAGTACTACGCGTCCGTCGGTGCCGGCGCGCTGGTCGGCTGCCGGGACCGGCCGAGCCTGATGAAGCGGTATCCCAACGGCGCCGACGGCGAGCACTTCTTCCAGAAGCGGGTCCCCTCGTGGAAGCCGGAGTGGCTCCAAACCGCGCACGTCGCCTTCCCCAGCGGCCGCACCGCCGAGTTCGTCGCACCGGCCGACGTGGCCCACATCGTGTGGATGGTCTCGCTGGGCTGCATCGACCTGAACCCGTGGAACGTTCGGCGCGCCGACGTCGACCATCCCGACGAGTTGCGCATCGACCTGGATCCGACGCCGGGCATCCCGTTCTCGGACGTGCGCGACGTGGCGATGATCATCAACGACATCCTCACCGGGCACGGGCTCGTTGGATGGCCTGCGACGTCGGGAAGCCGGGGCATGCACATCGCCGTGCGCATCCATCCGCGCTGGACGTTCACCGACGTCCGGCGAGCAGCGCTCGCGGTCGGCCGCGAGTGCGAGCGACGGACCGCGGTCGCGACCACGGCGTGGTGGAAGGAGGAACGCGTCGGCGTCTTCATCGACTACAACATGAACGCGCGCGACCGAACCCTCGCGTCGGTCTACTCGCCGCGCCCCGTGCCAGACGCGCGCGTCGCGTGTCCATTGAGGTGGGACGAGGTCCCCGACGTGGAGCCTGCCGACCTCACCGTGCTCACAGTCCCCGGACGCTACGCATCGATCGGTGATCCCGGCGCCGCGATCGACGAGCATCCGGGGTCGCTCGACGAGCTGCTCGAGCTGGCAGAACGGCAGGAAGGCGAGGGTGCGACGGACGCGCCCTGGCCACCGCAGTTCCCGAAGCAGCCCGGCGAGCCCCCCCGGGTGATGCCCTCGCGCGCCCGGAAAGAGCCCAAGAAGCCGGCGGGTGGGCGGAGGAACCCGGGGCCGTCGCGGCGAGGAGGAACCCGGGGCCGAGGGAGCGAATAGGAAACCGTGAGGCCCCGCCATGAAGCGGGGCTTCCCCCTGCGAGGAGGAGATCTGATGAGAGGTTCACGACTGCGCGCGCGCGTCGCGCTGCTCGCCAGCGTGATCGCGATCCCGACGTCGATGCTGATGAGCGCATCCGCAGCACCCACGTTCGAGTTGACGCGGATCAGCGGATCCGGGGGCTTCGAGCAGGGCATCAACATCCTGCCCGACGGCACCATCTACGTCGACGAGCCCTCCGGGCTCGGCGCGCACTCGAAGCTGTTCCGCTCGACCGACTTCGGTGCGACCTTCAGCAGGATCACCTTCCCGACCCCGTACGGGCGTCTACCCGGCGGTGGTGACAGCGACGTCGTGCTCTCCGACGACGGACGCGTCTACTTCCTGGACCTGTGGGGGGGTCGAACAGCCTGAGCGTCTCGCACGACGGCGGCGATACCTGGACCGTGGGGAACCCGATCGTCGGCATCCCGACCTCAGACCGGCAGTGGATCGGGTTGGGCGCGCGCGACCCGGGGACGGATCTGGACACCGTGTACGTCCTGTACTCGAAGCTGGTCGTGCAACCCGACTGGTCGTGGCTTGCGCGCTCGACCGACGGAGGCATGACGTTCACGTATCACCGGCCGATCCCCTTCCCGACGGGCGGCACCGAGGGCCCGACCGGGAACCTCGTGTCGAAGGACGACTTCCTGGCGTTCGTGTTCGAGGACGGCGGCCGGCTGGGTGTGGGGGTGTCCACCGACGCAGGCGAGACCTGGACCTCGACGCCGATCAACGCCTTGATCCCCGATGCCGACAACAACATCCCGAGCATCGCGATGGACGGCGACGATCTGCACGTCGCGTACGTGAACCGTCTGGACCATTCGATCATGACGGCAACCTCGCACGACCGCGGCGTGACATGGTCGGCACCCACGCCCGTGGCGACGACCGAGGGCGTCAACGTGTTCACCTGGATCGCCTCGCGCGACGGCAAGGTCGGCGTCGCGTGGTACGGCTCCGATTCCGACGTGGAGGTGCCCGACAACGTTCCCGCCGACGGGACGTGGGACGTGCACTACGCCGAGAGCCTGGATGCCGGATCCTCGTACGGCGAGTCCGTGGTGGTTGCGCCGGACGTGAAGGCGGGGGCGATCTGCACGGCGGGCCTGAGCTGCTCGGGCGGGCGTGAGGTCGGCGACTTCATCGCGCTCGAGATCGGCTACGACGGCAGGGCTTATATCGCGCTGTACAACCGCGGGCCCGGGCACGTCGCGGTTCAGGTCTCGTAGCTGCTAGCGCTGCTCGGACAGGCGGCGGATGTCGGCGAGGTCGAACGGGGGCGCTTCGTCGAACTGCTCGACCGTGCAGTCGGCCGGGTCCTTGTCGGGCCGCCACCGGCGGAACGTGGTGCCGTGCCGGAATCGCCGGCCGCCCTGCAGGTGGTCGTAGGCGACCTCGCACACCAGACGCGGCTCGACCGGGAACCACGACGCGTCGCGTCCGGCCGACCATCTGCTTGCCTCTCCCGGCATCCGGTAGCCGTCGAAGGTGTCGCCGCTCCGCAGCGGTTCGAGCAGCGCGAGCAGCTCGCGCCGCTCCGCCGCCTTGAACGACGCCGTGAACCCGAGGAAATGGAACGTCCCCTCGCCGTCGTACACGCCGAGCAGCATCGAGCCGACCCCGTCGCCGGACTTGTGCGGCCGGAACCCGCCGACGACGCAGTCGGCGGTACGGTCGTGCTTGACCTTGATCATCTCGCGGCGGTTCTCGACGTAGCGCTGCTCGCGCCGTTTGGCGACGATCCCGTCAAGGCCGGCGCCCTCGAACCGTTCGAACCACGTCTCGGCCTCATCCGGCTCTGCGGTCTGCGGCGTCGGGAAGCAACGCTCGGTGCTGCGCAGGTGCTCGAGCAGCTGCGCGCGGCGCTGCTCGAACGGCTGCCGGCGCAGATCCTCATCGTCCAAGGCGAGCACGTCGAAGGGAACGAACGCGGCCGGGATCTCTTGCTGCAGCTTGCGAACGCGCGACTCGGCTGGATGCAGACGCAGTTGCAATGCGTCGAAGTCCAGGCCCTTGTCGCTCGGGATCACGATCTCGCCGTCGAGGACACAACGGTCGGGGAACGACTCGGCCGCGATGTCGGACAGCTCGGGGAAGTAGCGGAGCAGCGGCTGGCCGTTGCGCGAGTCGACCCGCAGCTTCTCGCCGTCGCGGAACACCAGCGCGCGGAAGCCGTCCCATTTCGGCTCGTACAGCCATCCGTCGCCGCGCGGGATCTCGCGCGTCAGCTTCGCCAGCATCGGGCGGATCGGAGGCGTGATCGGGTAGCTCACTCGGCCATTCGACGCAGGAATAGGGTTTCGGCGAGACACGCCTTCGCCCACTCGCCGAGGTGCAGGCTCTCGTTCTCGCCGTGCGCGCGGGTATCGGGATCCTCGACGCCGGTCAGCAGCAGCGCGGCCTCGGGGAAAGCGTCGGCGAACGCGGCGACGAACGGGATCGAGCCGCCGACACCCATCTCGACCGGCCGGGTACCCCATGCGTCGGCCATCGCGTCCTTCGCAGCGTCATACGCTCGACCCGCGCTGTTCACGGCGAACGGCGGAGCAGCGGCGCCGCGCGTGACGCGCACCTGCGCGCCCCACGGCGCGTTGCGCTCCAAGTGCCCGACGAGCGCGTCCATCGCGCGCGCCGGATCCTCGCCGGGCGCGATCCGCAGCGAGACCTTCGCGCGCGCGGCCGGGATCAGTTGGTTGATCGCGTTCGCGACCGACGGCGCGTCGATCCCGAGCACGGCGACGGCCGGCCGCGCCCAGATCCGCTCGGTCAGTGTCCCATCGCCGAGCAGCTCGACGCCGGGCAATACGCCGGACTCGCGCCGCAACTCGTCCTCGGTCATGTCGAGGTCGGCGGCCGAGGACGTATGCAGCCCACCGATCGCGACATTCCCCTTCTCGTCGTGCAGGCTCGCCAGCAAGCGAGTCAGCGAGGTGAGCGCGTCGGGGATGGGCCCGCCGTACATGCCCGAGTGGACGGCGTGATCGAGCGTCCGAACCTCGACCACGCAAGCGACCAAGCCGCGCAGCGACGTGGTCAGCGCCGGCTCGCCGATCCGCCAGTTCCCCGAGTCGGCCAGGATCACCGCATCCGCACGCATCCGATCGCCGTACCGTTCCAGGAACGCCGGCAAGTTCTCCGAGCCGGTCTCTTCCTCGCCTTCGATGAAGACCGTGACGCCGACCGGCGGCTTGCCCCCGAACGCGCGGATCGCGGCCAGATGCATGACCACGCCGGCCTTGTCGTCGGCGCTGCCGCGACCGTAGAGGCGGCCGCCGCGTTCGGTCGGCTCGAACGGCGGGGTCAGCCACAGCGTTTCGTCGCCGGGAGGCTGCACGTCGTGATGCGCGTAGAGCAGCACCGTCGGCGAACCCGCATGCGCCGGATAGGTGGCCAGCACCGCAGGATGCGCCCCATCCACCTCGAGCAGCTCCGTCGCCAAGCCCTCAGCCTCGAACAGCGCCGCGGTCGCCGCGGCGCTCTCGCGCACGCGCGCGGGATCGAAGCTGCTCGCGCTGACGCTGGGGATCCGCACCAGCGCCTCCAGATCCGCGCGCGCGCGGCCCATCAACCCGTCGATAACGTCTCGCACCTCAGCCTCCTTCACCGTTGAAACCCCACGGTAGCGCGCGATCCCTGGACGATGGATGCCGGGGAGGCATCGAGGCCCCGGATCGCATCCCGGGGCCTCGAAGTCAAACCTTACGGGCTAGACCGTGATCTCGCCCGCCATCCCCTTGGCGAAGTGCGGCGTCCCATCGGTGTCCGGGATGAAGCACGCGAACGCGTAGGTGGTTCCGCCAACTAGCTCGAGCGTCCGCAAGGCTTCCGATCCCGGCGCCATCGTCGCCATCAGACCCGGGAAACCGGTGAACGGCGGCGGGCCGGCCGGCGCCTCCTCTGCGAAGAAGGCGGCGAGATCCGCGGCGGTCTTGCCTTCGGCAAGCGCGACCACCGCGATGTGGTGGTCTTGCGTACCCTCGTTCGCGACGCGCACCGTCTGCGAGCCTGCCTTCAGGGTTTCCAGGCCGCCGAACTGGAACTCCTTCAGCGTGATCGTCGTATCCGATGCCGGCAGCGTTGCGGACGTCCCCTCGCTCACCTCGGCCTGCGCGATCATCCCCTTCTGTAGATGCTCCTGACCGTCGGGCGCAGGGACGTGGCAGACGAAAACGTACGTTCCGGGATCCACGTTTGCGGTGTACGTCGCCGTCTCGCCGGGGAGGACCGGACCCGGACCGCTCGACGCGTGGGCGAAAGCGGGCGGCGGACCACCCGCCGCGAGCGCGGTCAGGAGATCTCCCTGGGTCTTGCCGGCGTCCAAGCGGATCATCTCCGCTTCGTGACTCTCCGTTCCGCCGGTGTTGTCCAGCGTGATCTCGACCAGACCCCCCGAGAACGTGTCCGGCAGCGAGAAGCCGTACTCGGTCGTCATGATCGTTATCTTCGTGGGCTCCGCAGCCGCGTCCCCATCGTCATCGCCGCCGCAGGCGGCGGACGTCAAGGCGAGGACGGCAATAATCGGAATCAAGCGATTCATCAAGGATCCCCCTACAGATCGACGTGTGACGGCGAGCCTAGCGAGCGGTTCATATGGGGGCAAGGAACCCAGTCAACGGACAGGCAGGGAAGCGGTACGCTGTCGGGCGAGGGGCGCTAGCTCAACGGGTAGAGCAGCGGGCTTTTAACCCGCCGGACGGGGTTCGAGTCCTCGGCGCCCTACAGGACACTGGCCCACCGACCTCCCTGCAGCTTTGGTGCGCGCGTCTCGGTAGTCAGCTGATTTGGTCCGAATCTCCGCGGATCAGGGGGCGCGCGCGGGCCTCAGAGGGGAACGGATGGAGCTCGGTGCCTCCCGCGGGGCGAGGATCGACGAGCGTGGCTGGTGAACCCACGGACGACGACCGGCCGAGTGGCCGCCTTGGCGACAAGAACGAACTCCTCCCCGGAATCAGCGTTCTGATCCAGGACAGCTTGCTGGCTCACGCACGCGTCCAGATTGACTTCTAGACCCAACCCGCTGGCGCACCGCGGCGCCCGGGTCGAGACCCCCACCGACCCCGGGCTCTCCCCCGGCACGAACTCGACGAGAGCCAAGCTCAGCTTGGGCTTGAACCAGCGAACCCAAGTTGGAGGGGTGTTTGCTTGGGGTTCAGACCGCTGACACAAGCGCTCCTTGGTCTCGGCAGGAAGAAACCAAGTGACTTGGCCAATCACTTGTCATACTGACCAACCATGGGCCATACAAGGTTCGTTTCAGAAGCGGCCGGCGCTGTTCGGCAAGTGCCGTAGTTGATCAACTGGTCCAAGCCGAGATCCTTCGCCAACTGGGTCGCGTGGGGAGAACGAAGCGGTTCGTTGCCCAGAGGTTCTGGATCTTCTGCAACGCGATCTCGGCGCGCAGGGGAAGTGAGCAAACCAGGGGTGGAAGTCGTGAGGGATCACGAGGGTGCGGTTTCTGACCGTTTGGTCCGCATCCTCAGGCGCGCGTATACTCGCGCTGCTCGGGCATGGGCCCCGGGTGCTACGGAAGTTCAGCGAAGTCCGGTTGGATCCCGGCGCTGTCCCGCAACTGTGAAGCTCTCTCCGTGACGGAGGGAGACGAGCCAGGACGCCTGGTCCGTGGCCACGAATGTCTGTCCTCGGAGGAAGGGCGGTTTGTGCGACGGTAGGTCGTCTCCAATGACCTCATCGCATCCTCCGAAGGAAAGGGGGATGATCGGTGAGGAAACCCGCTTGCTTCATCGTCGTCGCGCTGCTCGCGGCAGCATGTAACAGCGCGACCAAGGCTGCGAACGAGCAGCCGGCGCCGGTGGCGTCGTTCCCGGTGACCATCAACGGGGTCACGATCAACGAACAGCCGCAGCGCATCGTCTCGCTGTCGCCGACGGCGACCGAGATGCTGTTCGCGATCGACGCCGGCGTTCAGGTGATCGCCGTAGACGACCAATCCAACTACCCGGCCGACGCGCCGAAGACGGACCTGTCCGGCTTCGAGCCCAACGTCGAGGCGATCGCCGGTCACCAGCCGGACCTGGTCGTGTTCGCCAACGACCTCAACGATCTGGCGGCCGGGCTCGACAAGGTCGGTATCCCCGGGCTGCTGCACGCCGCGGCCGCAACGCTCGACGACACGTACACGCAGATCGAGCAGCTCGGCCTGGTCACCGGCCATCCCGCCGAAGCGGCAGAGCTGATCGACGATATGAAGGCTGGGATCGACGAGATCACGGCGAGCCTGCCTTCGTTCGACGTCGCGCCGACGTACTACCACGAGCTCGATCAGACCTATTTCTCGGTCACGTCGAGCACGTTCATCGGCGGTGTGTACGCGCTGCTCGGGCTGGAGAACATCGCGGATCCGGCCGACACGCAAGGCTCCGGTTACCCGCAGCTGTCTGCCGAGGCGATCATCGACGCCGACCCGGACCTGATCTTCCTCGCCGACACCAAGTGCTGCGGCCAGTCCGCGTCCACGGTCGCGGCGCGGCCGGGGTGGGACAAGATCACGGCGGTGCGCAACGGCGGCGTGGTCCTGCTGGACGACGACATCGCATCGCGCTGGGGGCCTCGCGTCGTGGAGTTCCTCTCGACGGTCGCGGACGCGCTGAAGGAACTCGAAGCGGCGGCATGACCAGCATCGACGCAGCGCGCGAGGTGCGCCCGGTCGCGGTGCGGCCGGCGCGCCTCCGGCTGCGCTGGTGGGCGGTCGGGCTCGGCGCGCTCGCGGGCGCGATGCTGCTCGGCGTGATGACGGGGCCGGTCGCGCTGTCGCCCGGGGCGATCGCGGGCGAGCTGCTCGACCCGTTGCCGTTCCTGTCAGTGGACTCCGGCCTGTCCGAGCAGCAGGCCGCGATCCTGATGCAGATCCGGTTGCCGCGCGTGGTGCTCGGCGCGCTCGTCGGCGCGATGCTGTCGATAGCCGGCGCCGCGTACCAGGGCGCGTTCCGCAACGCGCTCGCGGATCCGTACCTGCTCGGCGCCGCAGCCGGCGCGGGTCTCGGGGCGACGCTGGCGATCGCCTACGGCAACGCGGGCCAGGGCTTGATCCCGCTTGCGGCGTTCGGCGGCGCGCTCGCGGCCGTCGCGCTCGCGTACTCGGTCGGCCGTTCGAGCACCGGCCGCACGGCCACCACGCTGATCCTCGCCGGCATCGCGATCGCCTCGTTCCTGACCGCGGTGCAGACCTACGTGCAGCAACGCGAGAGCGAGACGCTGCGCCAGGTGTACTCGTGGATCCTGGGGCGCCTCGGCACGGCGGGATGGAGCGAAGTGCTGCTCGCGCTGCCCTACATCGTCGGCACCTCTGCGGTGATCCTGCTGCACCGGCGCCACCTCGACGTGCTCAGCGTCGGCGACGAGGAGGCCGACAGCCTCGGCCTGGACGCGCGCCGCGTGCGCGCGATCGTGATCGTCGCGGCGTCTCTCGGTACCGCGGCCGCGGTCGCGGTCAGCGGCCTGATCGGCTTCGTCGGCATCATCGTCCCGCACACGGTCCGCCTGGTGGCCGGCGCGAGCTACCGCGTGATCCTGCCACTGTCGCTGGCGTTCGGAGCGGCGTTCATGATCCTGGCCGACCTGCTGGGCCGCACCGTCGCCGCGCCGGCCGAGCTGCCGATCGGCGTGGTCACCGCGTTCTTCGGGGCGCCCTTCTTCGCGCTCGCACTGCGCAGCAGCAAGAGGTTCATGCCGTGAGCGTGATCGAGCTACGAGACGTGCGCGTGCGCTACGGCTCACGCCTCGCGGTCGATGGGGTGAGCGCGCGCGCGGCCGCTGGTGAATGGATCGGCCTCATCGGCCCGAACGGCGCCGGCAAGACCACGCTGCTGCGCGTGCTCGCAGGGCTGCTCGACCACGACGGCGAGGTGCTGCTAGACGGCGAGCCGGCCGCGCGCATGCGACGACGCCAGCGCGCGCAACGCATCGCGCTCGTGCCGCAGCGCCCGCTGATCCCGCCGGCGATGACCGTCTCGGAGTACGTGCTGATGGGCCGGACGCCGTACATCCGCTACCTCGACGTCGAGAGCCGGGGCGACGTCAGGATCGTCACCGGCGTGTTGCAGCGCCTGGATATCGACGGGTTCGCCGACCGCACGCTCGGATCGCTGTCGGGGGGCGAGCAGCAACGCGTCATCCTGGCGCGCGCGCTCGCGCAGCAGGCACCGACGCTGCTGCTCGACGAGGGCACGAGCGCGCTGGACATCGGCGGGCAGCAGGAAGTGCTCGAGCTGGTCGCGTCGCTGCGCGCGTCACACGAGCTGACCGTGATCTCGGCGATGCACGACCTAACGCTGGCCGGACAGTTCTGCGACCGGCTGCTGCTGATGGCTGACGGGCGCATCGTCGCCGACGGCGAGCCGCGCGCGGTGTTGACCGAGGAGACGATCCGCGCCTATTACGGCGCGAACGTGCGGGTGATCGAGGCGCCGGACGGCAGCGTGTCGGTGCTCCCGATCCGATCGGAGGCCGTATGAGCGAGCAGCAACAGCCGCCCACCGATGCGCAGCCGCCCACGCAACCGCCGCCGCGCGCGACCGAGCGCGTGCCGTCGCTGGTCGTGCTCAACACCGGTGAGGGCAAGGGCAAGTCCACCGCCGCGTTCGGCACGGTTCTGCGCGCGATCGGGCGCGGCTGGAAGGTCTGCGTGATCCAGTTCCTGAAGTCCGAGTCGTGGAAGACCGGCGAGGAGAAGGCCGCGCGCGAGGCCGGTGTGGACTGGTGGACGCTCGGCGACGGTTTCACCTGGGACTCCGAGGACATGGACCGCACCGAGGCGGTCGCGCGCGAAGCGTGGCGTATCGCGAGCGAGAAGATCACGAGCGGCGCGTACCAGCTCGTGGTGCTCGATGAGCTGACCTATCCGATCACGTGGGGCTGGCTGGACGCCGCGGAGGTCGTCGGCACGATCCGCGCGCGCCCCGAGCACGTCAACATCATCATCACCGGCCGCGACGCCGACCCGGCGTTGGTCGAGCTGGCCGACACCGCCACCGAGATGCGCAAGCTCAAGCACGCGTACGACCGCGGGATCATGGCGATGAAAGGGATCGACTTCTAGTGCTGACCGTGCTGCTCGGGGGCGCGCGCGGTGGCAAGAGCAGCCACGCGGTGCGCCTCGCCACCGCGACCGGGGCGCCCGTCACGGTGATCGCGACCGCCGAGGCGCGCGACGACGAGATGCGCGCGCGTATCGCCTCGCACCGATCCGGCCGGCCCAAGGAGTGGGAGACCATCGAGGAGCCTCTCGACCTCACCGGCGCGCTCGCCAAGCCCGCGGACGGCGCGACGGTGATCGTGGACTGCCTGACGCTCTGGGTCTCGAACTTGATGGAGGCCGGCGCGGACGATCAAGCGGTCGAGCAGCGCGCGCGCGCCGCCGCGTCGCAGGCCGCGGCGCGGGACGGCGACACGATCGTGGTTTCGAACGAGGTTGGCTTCGGCATCGTTCCGGCCGATCCGATGACCAGGCGCTACCGTGACCTGCTCGGACGCGTGAACACGATCTGGTGCGAGCACGCCGAAAGCGCGCTGCTGCTGGTCGCCGGACGCGCGCTGCGGCTGGAGGCGCTGCGGTGAGACAGCCGGATCAGGCCGCGCGCGCGGCGGTCGCTGCGCGCGCAAGCCGGATCTTGCGGCCGGCGGGCGCGTTCGAACGACTCGACGAGATAGCAGTCTGGCTCGCCGGCTGGCAACGCTCGGCCACACCGCGGGTCGACCGTCCGGCGATCGTGATCTTCGCCGCCGACCACGGCGTCGTCGCCGAAGGCGTCAGCACCGTTCCGAGCGAGGTGACCACGGCGCTCGTGCGCGCGATGCGCGAGGGCGTCGCGACGGCGAGCGTGATGGCGCGCGCGATCGGCGCGTCGTTGGACGTGGTCGACGTCGGAGTCGGCGCACCCACCGGAAACATCGCGATCGAACCCGCCATGGACGAAAAGCGGTACGCGACCAGTTTCGAGACCGGCCGGGCCGCGGTGCCGGACGCGGATCTGCTGGTGCTCGGCGAGATGGGGATAGGCAACACCACTGCGGCGGCGGCAGTTGCGGCGGTCATCTACGGCGGCACGGCGGAGATGTGGACGGGCCGCGGCACGGGCGTGGACGAGGCGGGGCTCGCGCGGAAGGTCGCGGTGGTCGAGACCGCTCGGGCACGCGCCGGCTCGCGCGGGCCGATGGAAGCCCTGCGCGAGGTCGGCGGCTGTGAGCTGGTCGCGATCGCCGGTGCGATCAGCGAGGCGCGCGCGCGTTCGATCCCGGTCGTGCTCGACGGGTTCGTCGTCACCGCCGCCGCCGCCGCGTTGGAGGCGGAGACACCCGGCGCGCTCGACCATTGCATCGCCGGTCACCGATCGCCGGAACCCGGACACGGCTTGCTGCTCGAGAAGCTCGGGATGCGACCGCTGCTCGACCTTGGGCTTCGCCTCGGCGAAGGGTCGGGCGCACTCGCGGCCGTCCCGCTCGTGCGACTCGCGGCCGCCGCGGTCACCGAGGTCGCGACCTTCGACGAGTTCGGGCTCTGACGATGGGCGGATTCCTCGGCGCCGTTTCGCTGCTGACGAGGGTGCCGGTACGCTCCGGCGACGATCTCGCGCGCGCGGCCGGATGGCTGCCGACGGTCGGCGCCTTGATCGGTTTCGCCGTCGCAGGTGTGTACGTCGGGCTGCTGCACGCGGTCCCGCCCGCCGCTGCGGCCATCGTCGCGATCGCCGCCGGGGTGGTGCTGACCGGCGCACTGCACGAGGATGGTCTCGCCGACGTCGCCGACGCGTTCGGCGCGCGAGCGGATCGCGCGCGCACCCTGGAGATCCTGAAGGACCCGCGACACGGCACCTACGGGGTGCTCGCATTGATCCTCAGCGTCGGCGCGCGCGCGGCAGCCCTCGCTGCGATGTCCGCGAGCAGCGCGCTGGTCGCCCTGCCGGCGGCACACGCGCTCGCGCGTGGAGCGGCGGCCGCGCAACTCGGGCTGCTCCCGCCCGCGACCGACGAGGGGCTGGGCGCGCGCTACGCGAGCACGCCGAGGCGCGCGCTGCTCGCAACGATGTCGGCGCTCGCCATCGGCTCCCTCACGATCGGGGCCTGGACCGTGCCGGCCGCGCTGCTCGCGGCCGCGGCAGCAGCGCTGATGGGCGCGATGGCGGTCGGGAAGATCGGCGGCGTCACCGGTGACGTCCTCGGCGCGTCCGAGCAGCTCGCCGAAACAGCGATCCTGCTGCTGTGCGCCGGCGCCGAGGTCGATCCCTGGATATCGTGAGTCATGTAGCAGGAGGCGCGCATGGAACTGCTCATCATCGGTGGGACGATCTTCCTCGGCCGCCACCTGGTCGAGATCGCGCGCGCGGCCGGCCACACCGTCACGATGTTCAACCGCGGCAAGCACGGTCCGGACCTGTTCCCCGGCGTCGAGCGCGTCACCGGCGACCGCGAGCATGACCTCGAGCTGCTCGCGGGGAGGCGATGGGACGCGGTCGTCGATACCTGCGGCTACGTCCCGCGGATCGTGCGCGCCTCCGCTGAGGCGCTGCGTGACGCCTGCGATCACTACACGTTCGTGTCGTCGATGTCGGTGTACGACCTCCACGCGCCGGTGGGCTACGACGAGATGACTCCGGTGGAAACCCGGGAGGATCCGGCCGTCGAGGAGGTCACCGGCGAGACATACGGGCCGCTCAAGGCCCTGTGCGAACAGGCGGTCGAGGAGACGCTGCCCGGCCGAACCCTGACGATCCGGCCGGGGCTGATCGTCGGCCCGCACGACCCGAGCGAACGCTTCACCTACTGGCCGGGCCGGATCGCGCGCGGCGGCGCGCTGCTCGCGCCAGGTGACCCCGACGCGCCGGTGCAGTTCATCGACGCGCGCGACCTCGCCGCGTGGATGCTGCGCATGATCGAGCAGCGCGCCACCGGCGTCTACAACGCGACCGGGCCCGCGACGACGCTGACCATGGGCGAGATGATCGCCGGAACCATCGCCGCGCTGAACGCGGACGCAGAGCCGGTCTGGGTGCCCGACGACTTCCTGCTCGAGCACGAGGTCGGCCCGTGGATGGAGCTGCCGGTCTGGCTGCCGGCGAGCGAGGGCACGATCCATCACGCCGACGTCTCGAAAGCCGTCGGGGCCGGCCTGACGTTCCGGCCGGTCGGCGAGATCGCGCGGGACACCCTGCAGTGGGATCAGACCCGTCCGGACGAGCAGCGCGGCGGCCACACGCTCGCGCCGGAGAAGGAGCGCGCGGTTCTGGACGCCTGGCGCGCGCGAACCTAGCGCGCGCACAGCTAGCGCGCGCGACCTTGCTCGGGATCGAGCGGTCAGCCGGCCTTGAGGAGCCGCACGCCGAAACGGGAGCCGCTTGGGAGGTTCGGCTCGTACCAGGCATCGCCACCGTTGGCGCGCGCGAGGCCGAGGACGATCGAGAGGCCCAGCCCCGTGCCGTCCTTAGCTTTGACCGAGGCGAGCTCCGCGCGCGCGAACTTCTCGAACAGCCGCGGCACGAACTCGACCGGCACCCCCGAACCACGGTCGGTCACGATGACATCGACGTACTCGCCATCGTCCTCGCACACGGTCTCGATCGGAGGAGCGCCGTACTTCAAGGCATTGGTCAGATAGTTCAGCACGATGCGGTGGAAATGATCGGGGTCGGCGCGGACGCGCCACTCGTGCGGAACGTTCCCCACCGTGATCCCGGTGGCCTGATCGCCGAGCTCCCGGACGATCTCGTCGAGCGTGCGGGACAGATAGATCTCCTCGATATGGGCCTCGACCGCCCCGGCGTCGATGCTCGACACGGTCAGCAGCTCGCCCACCAAACGATCCAAGCGAACGGCCTGCGTCTCGACGGTCCCGAGGAACTCGAGCTTCCGCGCATCCTCGACCTGATCCCACCGGCGTCGCAACGTGCTCACGAACCCGAGGATCGAGGTGAGTGGACCGCGAAGGTCGTGCGACGCGACGGACACGAAATCGCGGATCGCCTGGTTGGCCGACTCCAGCTCTTGGTTCACGGTCCCCAGCGCCGCATTCACGCGCTCGAGTTCCTGCAAGCTCGAGTAGAGCTGGCCGGTGACTCGCTCCGCTATCGCCTCGGCTTCATCCCGCGCGGCGCGCTCACGATCGAACCGACGACGCAACCGTTTGATATGCGGATCCTGCTCCGCTTCCGTCAAGCCGCACCAAGGAACCGGCACACGAACGTGCACTTCGGGTCGCCGCGCTTCGAGCAGAGCTGCTGGCTCAACTCAACCCGCTCGCCGAAGTGATCGGCTGCGCCGAGGATCAACCCTTCCCCGAACGAGCACAGGTTTCGGTGCGACACGTAGCCGAGGACCAACTGGTCCGGATCGGTGTCGTCGAAGTCGAACTCAGGCGCGTATGAGCCGGGGAACAATTTCCGCACCTCGGGATGGATCACGTTGTTGAGCGTCAGCAGGAACGCGCGCGTCGACTCGTGCCCCTCGAAGAAGGACGGGTACCGCTCGGCGAGCAGCGGCAACGCGCCGCGACCGAACCAGCGAACCGTTTCATCGGGTGGCTGCGCCAGGACACCTGCTGCCGCCTCGACCAGGCGCATGAAGTCCTCATCGGGATAGTTCCCAACGGCGGTGTACGCGCCGGTCGATCCCGCTTCGTCTAGCACGGAGTCCCAGGCTTCTTCGCCACGGTCCGCGGTGACGACCTGCTCGAATAGGCTGAAGACGATCCCTTTCATTGCCCTCGCCTCCCACGCTCGTCATCGGAATCATCGCCCCATCCCGGGCACAACTGAAAGAGGAACGATGCGAGCGCGTCCCCTTTGTCCTAGTTCTGGGCTCAGAACTCCCAGTATTCCTGCGGGAGACCCCCCTCGATCGCACGCAGGTTGGCGCGCGCGCAATCCACGCACAGGTACTCGACCCCGCGGTCACCGATCTGGAACGACCAGCCCTCGGGCAGACCCTCGGCGGCGCAACGCTCGATCGTCCCGCATCGCGAGCAGGTGCGCGTGATCCGCTCGGAGGCCACCTACCCTTCGCCCCCTGCAGCGCTTCGCCGTTCGGGGTCGGCCATAGGCGGCCGTTCGAGGTCGGCCATCGGCGGGCGTTCGATCTCCTCGTGCGCGTCGTCGAGGTCCTGCTCGAACTGGAGACGACCCCAACGTGCGGCCCTGCGCATGATCGTGCGCGCGATCGCATGCGACATCAGCGCCAGGTCCCCGAGCGGTCGATTGCGATGCACGCGGCGCGTCAGGTCGACCTGGGCCATCGCGTCCAGGTCCGCCAGGCCGAGCAGATCGATCAGCAGTCCGACCTCGACGCTGTATCCGGTCATGAACGGGACACGCATCAACGCGTCACGCCGGCCGGCGTACTCGCCGGCCAGCGGCTGCCGGAACCCGGTCAGCTCGGGGAAGAAGACCGACAGCAACGGCCGCGCGGTCAGCTCGGTCACCCGACCACCGCCGGGCTGCAAGGAGCCGTCGATCTCGATCGGGCGATCGTAGAAGCCTTTGACGTAGACGAGATCCTCGTCGAGCAGCAACGGCGCGACCAGCCGCACGACCATGCTCGGATCGAAGTCTCGGATGTCGGCGTCGATCCACACGACGATGTCGGAGCGCAACCGCGCGAGGCTACGCCACAGCGAATCGCCCTTGCCGCCTGCGTACGGGATGTCGGGAACAAGCGCGCGCACGTCCACGGTGTCGGCGCCGACGGCGCGGGCCTGCGCGACCGTATCGTCGGCCGAGTCCCCGTCGAGCACGACCACCTCATCCACCAGCGACCCGCCGAGCCCGTCGATGATCGCGCGGCAGATGGCTCCTATCGTCTCGGCCTCGTCGAGGGCCGGCACGCCGACGCTGATGCTCAACCCATCGGCGCGTTTGCGCGCGACCAGATCATCGACGGCCGGCACGTCGGCGGGCGTGATGGTGCGCTGCTCGTGCCAGCGCATCGCGCGCCGCACCGGCCACGGCATGTCACGAGCGTGCAGATCGTCCACTTCGATGCTCCCCTTCGCCGGACCGCGTTCGGGCCCGTGCGGGTCGAACCGCG
>DASWIP010000065.1:0-53190 GCA_036397635.1 Actinomycetota bacterium
CCCACCGAACCCCGGCAGCCAGCCCGCGGCGTCCTTGCGATCGGCGCAACGCTTGATCAGCGATTCGAGCAGGTCGCCCCAGACGCAGCCGATCGCGATCGCGGCCGGTAGGATCGCGCGCGCGACCGGGCCGACAGTCTCGGGCACGGCGAAGCTCATCAGCGCGAACCCGGCGTACGCGCCGATCAGGTTGCCGGCGACGCCCTCGAGCGTCTTGGCGGGACTGACGCGGTCCGCGAGCGCGCGATGCCCGAACGCCTTGCCCGCGATGAACGCCGCGACGTCACTGGCCGCCACGGCGGTGCCGATCGCAAGCAGCAGGCCGGGGCCGCCGGCGACGCGCTCGCGCAGCAGCAGGAAGAATCCCAGCAGCATCGGCAGATACAGGTAGCCGGCGACGGTGTAGGCGAGATTGCGGAAGCCGTCGCGCACGTCTTGTCGGATCAACGGGATCAGCGTCAGCGCGAGCAGCGCCACCGGCTGCACGGCGGTCCACGCCTCGGCCGCCAGAGACGCGCCCAGCAGCGACGCCGCGCCGACGCCGATCAGCGCGGTGCGATACGCGCGGGGCAGACCGGCCAGCCGCGCGTACTCCCACGACGCGACGCCGGCGAGCAGCATCGCGAACGCGAGCGCGCCCCAGCGCGACCACATCACCGCCGCGCCGTAGATCGGCGCGGTTACCAGCCAGGTCCGCCAGCGCACGAACAGCACCCGGCGAGTGAGCTCACGGAGGTGATGGCGCTCGACCAGCACGATCGCGCCGAGCGCGCCGCCCAGCGCGAGCGTCAGCCGCTCGGCCGCCGGGACGAACAGAGCTTCAGCGCCCGATGGCATACAGCATCTCCTCCTCGACGACCGGCACGTCCGGGATCGCGACCTCGCCCTGCGCGAGCAGCGACGCCACCTGCGGCCGGGCGAGCGCGCGCCGCAACCGCAGCATCCGAAGCGCGGCGGTGATGAGCGCGCCGCCGATGACGACCCACAACGCGATCACGAACGGCCTCGTCGATCCGAGCAGCGCGCCGCCGACCGCCCCGGCCGCGACCACGGCGGCACGATCGGCCTTACCCATCGGGCCCGAGGTGTCGCGACGTCCGGTGATGGCCTGCGCGGTGACGCCGGTGATGCTGACGACCTGGCTCGCGGCAACGGCGCCGAGCGCGAGCGCCGGCCCGGCCACCGTCGCGGTCGCGCCGAGCAGCGCGGCGTCGCACGCGCGGTCGCCGAGTTCGTTGAGCGCGGCGCCGAACGGGCGCGCGCGTCCCGTGCGTCGCGCGACCGATCCGTCCAGCGCGTTCAAGGCCAGACGCGCGAGCACCAGCGGCGGCACGGCAAGCCACCACAATGGCTGCTCGAGCATGCCGCCCAGCGCGATCGCCGCCCCAGCCGCGATGCTGACGATGATCGCCGTCGCGGTGATCACGTTGGGGCGTACCCGGCGCCGCACGAGCGCGTCTTCCACCCTGCCCAGGCGCGCGACGAACCACGGCTTGATCGCGTACAGGCCCAGGGCGCCCCTCACGCGATCCCGCCGCCGAATGCGAACGCGGCGAACACGAAGGCGATGAACGCCACCTGGACGGCGACGTAGACGCCGATGGCGATGGCGCTTCCCTTCGCGATGCGTCGGGTCCAACGCCGAGCCTGCGGACTGAGTTCCATGACCGAACCTCCTTGATCTGGCGATGGTTCGATCATCGAGGCGGCCGGCCCGGCGCGGTAGACGAGCTAGACCTCAAACCGCAGGCGCGAGACACCCATCTCGACCTGGGTACTTCCGGCAAAGCCGTCCACCCGGGGGGCGCGCTCAGGAGTAGGTGCACACGACGGCGAACTTCAGCTTGCTCGCGAACAGAGATGATGCAAACCCGCTGAACGCCTTGACCTGCGGTTGCCACAGAGCTACTACTTGCCTGCCCGGATTACGTAGGTTATCCTACGGAATCATAGAAGGAGGCTCCGATGCCAGGAAAGCAGATATCCGCGACGATCTCGGAAGGCGCTAGCCAGCTCCTGGATAGCTACGCCCGCGCTCATGGCGTCAAGAAAGGCTTCCTCATCGAGTCCGCGCTGCTTCACCACCTTGAGGCGCTTCGCGAGGTCCCCAGCGACGTGATCATCCCGCCGCGGATCGTCGTCTCGAAGGGATCCATGGAGGCGATAGCGGACTTGCTAGAGCGGCCATCGACTCCAACGGAGGCGATCAAGAAGCTGATGTCGGACCAGTAGAGCATGGAGATCCACGTCCGCAGGCTCCAGCCAGAGGACGATCGAGCGGCCTTCACCTCCGGGGACCCTGACCTCGATCGCTTCTTCCACCGCTTCGCCGGTCAAAACCAGTTTCGCCATCACATCGGAACCACCTACGTCGCCGTCGTCGAGGGTTCCCTGGCGGGGTACGCGACCTTGGCCGCCTCACACATCGAAGGTGAGGCGGTCCCCGCGAAACTGCGTCGGCGATTGCCCGACTATCCGTTGCCGACCCTGCGTTTGGCCAGGCTCGCCGTCGATGAGCGCTTCGGGGGCCGCGGCGTTGGACTCACCTTGCTGCGATCTGTCTTCGATGTAGCGATCCGCATGAAGGACGAACTTGGATGCATCGGCGTCGTCGTCGATGCCAAGCCCGGCGCCGTTCCCTTCTATCAACGCTTCGGATTCGTGATTCTGGACACCCTGGAGGGACGGCTTGGAGAGCGCCCGGAGCCGGTGGTCATGTTCTTGGCCATGGGGGGCATCCCATCACCGTAGTTCCGTCTAGGACCTTGGAATCAACATGGTCAACGATCCGCAGGACAAGGGTTGTACACCGCGGACAGGAAGGACTGTCTCGAGCCGACGCGGTCGGCCTCCCTTCACTCTCCACCGAAGACGGGCACCGACCGGACCGCTTTGACTACCCAGCGAACGCTTCGCGCCAGCGCCGCACCGCGAGCAGCGCGACGCCGATCATCGCCGCGGTCACCAGCCACATCGCCACGGTCATCGCGCTCGCGTAGCCGAAGCGCAGGAACGAGAACGCGTTCTGGTACGTGTACAGCGGCAGGAACAGTGTCGCGTAGAACGGATCGCCCCCCGTCAGCACGAGCGCCGGGACGAAGTTGACCTGGAAGCTGAACGCGACATCGCGCGCCGCCAGCAGCACAAGCACCGGCGCCATCATCGGCAACGTCACGCGGCGGAACGTGAACCACGGACCTGCCCGCTCCAGCTCCGCCAGCTCGTACAGCTCGCCGGGGATGTCGTTGCGCGCGGCGAGCGCGACGATGAACCCCTCGCCGATCTGGAACAGCGTCAGGATCACCACCGACACGCGCGCGCCCCACGGCCCGAGCAGCCACTCGGTCCCCGGCAACCCGACCGCACGCAGCAGCTGCGCGATGGGCCCGAACACGGGGTTGAGCACCCACAGCCACAGCAGCGCGAACGCGATGTCGGGAACGACGCTGGGCAGATAGGTGATACCACGCCCGGCCACGACGCCCCGACGTCGCCTCGCGTAGAGCAGCGCCGTGCCCGTCGCCGCCAGCAGCCGCAGCGGGACCGCCATCGCGACGAAGATCAGCGAATTCGACAGGGACAGGCGGAACAAAGGATCCGAGACGAGCCGGCGGAAGTTCTGGATGCCGGCCGGCCTTGGGGACGTCAGCGCGTCGTAATGGGTGAACGCCAGCACGAAGGTCAGCACGAACGGCGCGGCGACCAGCACCAGCGTCGCGAGCAGCATCGGCGAAGCCAGCCAGCCGACGCGGCGCTCGTAGGAGCCGATGCGCGCGCTCACGGGTCGATCCTGATGCCGGTCACCGCGTCGAACAGGTGAACATGATCGGGATCGAACCACGCTTCCACGATGCTGTCGCGCGCGGGGCGGAACGTCGGCTCGACCCTCGCCGCGAGCAGCGCGCCGCCGGCCTCCAGCATCAGGATCGACTGGTCACCGGCCGATTCGATCAGGTCGACGCGCGCGCGGAACAGATCGCCCGGGCGCGCGGTCGCCGTCCAGCGGGACCCGACGACGTGCAGATGCTCGGGGCGCACGCCGATCATGCAGTCATCCTGCGGCGCATGCGGCGGCGCGGTCAGCCATCCACCGGCCCACACCAGCATCGCCCCGTCGCGCCCGGAGGAGACGAGGTTCGTCGGCGGCGAGCCGATGAAGCTCGCGACGAAGGTGTTCGCGGGACGCCGGTACACCTCGTCGGGCGTGCCGACCTGATGCACGACTCCGTCGGCGATGACCGCGACCCGATGGCCCATGCTCAGAGCCTCGACCTGATCGTGCGTGACGTACACCGTCGTCGTGCCGAGGCGCTCCTGGAGCCGCACGATCTCGGCGCGCGTCGCGACCCGCAGCTGAGCATCCAGGTTCGACAGCGGCTCGTCCATCAGGAACACGGCCGGCTGGCGCACCATCGCGCGCGCGAGCGCGACCCGCTGACGCTCGCCGCCGGACAGTTGCCGCGGCTTCCGTTCGAGCAGCGCGCCCAACCCCAAAGCCTCTGCCACGGTGACGACGCGCTCGCCGGTCGGCCCGGGTTCCTCGCGGCGCGCGCGCGGCCCGAAGGTCAGGTTCTCGCGCACGTTCAAGTGCGGGAACAGCGCATAGGACTGGAACACCATCGCGACATCGCGTGCGCTGGCCGCGAGCCGGGTGACGTCGCGGCCGTCGATGCTGATCGTCCCGCCGTCGACGCGCTCGAGCCCGGCGATGGTGCGCAGCGCCGTGGACTTTCCGCTGCCGGACGGACCGACCAGCACGAGCAACTCGCCGTCGCCGACCTCGAGCGTGATCCCGCGCAAAGCCGGCACCTCGCCGTAGCTCTTGACGACGTCGTGCAGCGTGAGCTCTGCCATCAGGAGATGTCCGGCTCGGCGAACAGCTCGCGGGTCGCGATATCGATCTCGACGCCGAGAGCCTCCGGCCGCTCCTGTCCGTAGAACCATTCCTCGACGATCACGTCGGCCCGGTCCTCGATCTCGTTCCACGTGCCGACGATCGGGGTGCGGTGGATGAACTGGATCTGATCGAGCCACACGCGGGGGTGCTCTGGCTTCTGGCCCGGTGTCAGGAAAGCGTGGGACTCGGCGACGGAGCGAAGCGACGGCACCGTGCGGCCGGTGCGTGCGATGATCGGCGCGCCCTCCGGTCCGAGTGCGAACTCGACGAAGCGGAACGCTGCTTCCTTGAGCGTCGAGGACTTCGCCATGCAATAGGCGTCGCTGTGCAGCATGGTCGCTTGCTGAACGTTCTGCGGCAACGGCGCGACGTCCCACTCGAGCCCGGGGATCTCGCGCAAGGTCGGGGTGAACCGACGGCTCTCGATCAGCATCGCGAGGCGGCCGGATGCGAACCGCGTCTCCAGGTCCTCGGCAGCGACCTCGGGAAGCGACGGCGCCACCTTGTGGACGCGCCGCAGCTCGATGAAGAAGCGCATGGCTTCGATCGCCGCCTCGTCCAGCAGCACCGTTCGCGTCGGCATCTCCAGATCGTCCACCACCTCGCCGCCGTTCTGCCACACGAACGGCGCGAGCGTGATCAGCTCGGGCGGGAGCCCCAGCCCGTAGACGTCGGTATTCCCGTCCCCATCGGTGTCGCGCGTCAGTCGGCGCGCGACGTCCAGGAACATCTCCCAATCCCACGACTCGGGCCTGGTGATGCCGGCGTCGGCGAAGAGCTGCTCGTTCAGATAGACCACCTGGGTCGAGATGTTCTGCGGGAGGCAGAGCTGCTCGCCCCGGAAGCTGAACGCGTCGAGCGCTTGAGGGTAGAAATCGTCGAGATCGAGGCGGCCCGATGTGTCGGCGCGCGCGCCGAGCGGCTCGAGCACGCCCTTGACGGCGAACTGACCGAAGCGGCGGAAGTTCATGATGAACAGATCCGGTGGCCGCGCGCCCGAGAAGGCGATCGCGAGCTTGGTGACCTGATCGCCGGGATGGGCGACCGCGTCCAGGCGGATGCGGATCGAGGGCTCGCGGTCCTCGAACGCCGCGATGAGGGTGCGGAAGGCTTGGATCTCGGCCGGGTCACCCGACACCGACAGGGTCACCTCGGTCGCTTGTGCCGCGCCGCCGTTCACACACGCCGCAAGCGCGAGTGCGAGTGCGAACGCGGCGATCAGCGCCCGATCCAACCGATCCCCCGTTCCTCGGTGAGGAAGAACCGCTGCATCACCAAGAACAGCAGCACGACCGGCGCGGTCACTGCGGCGGCTCCGGCCAGCAGCACCGGCCAGTTCGTCGGCCCGAGCGTCTCCAGGAAACGCAGCATCAATGGCGCGGTGTAGGCGCTCTCGCGATCCAGGTACAGCAGCGGATCGATGAAGTTCGCCCACGACTGCACGAATGCGAGCATCGCCACCGCCGCCGTCGTCGAGCGAACCAGCGGCATCGCGATGCGCCGCCACACGTGCAGCGGACCGGCCCCCTCCAGGCGCGCTGCATCGAGCACGTCGCCGGGGATCCGCCGGAACGCGAACGCGTAGAGCAGAACGAAGAACGGCGATCCGCCGAGCAGCGCCGGCGCGAGCAGCGGCACGTAGCTGCCGACCAATCCGGCGGCCTCGAAGATCGCGAACCGCGGGATCCACATCGCGGTCACCGGGATCATCAGCAGAACGAGCACTAGTCCGACCAGAAGCTGCCGCCATCGTCCGCGGAGCTGCGCGATCCCGAAGCCGGCCCACGATGCCACGACGACCGCCACGGGTGTGTAGATCGCCGCGACGAGCAGCGAGTTGAGCATCGAGCGCGCGAGCGGCACCAGGGTGAACGCGCGGCGCCATCCCTCCAGCGTCACCGGGTCGGGGATCAGCTCGAGCTCGCTCGGCGGCGCCAGGCCGGGCAGTCGCAGCGAGCCGAGCACCATGACGACCAGTGGGAACAGGAACAACGCCGAGGCCACCAGGGCGGTCGCGGTCCAGGCGGCACGCCGAGCGAAGTGCCGGGGCACCGGCGCGGGGATGGTCATCCGGGGCACGTTACCGCAGGTCACCGGCGATGGGCCGATTCCCGCCTCGCGCCGCGGAAGGGTTACGCTCGTGACACGCCGAATCAGGAAGGGTTGGACCTCACGAGGGTCCGCCGTCTCGAGGGAGGGAACCGCATGCGCCGCATGATCGCGCTCGTCGCCGGCCTGCTCACCATCACCGCGCTCGCGCTCACGCCGAGCCGCGCCGACGTCCCAACGTTCGCGCCGTGGGTCCAGGTCGGAACCGGGATCAGCGAACCGGGCGTCCACGTCGGCCCGGACGGCACGATCTTCGTCGACGGCCCATCGGGCCTGGGCGTCCACTCGAAGCTGTGGCGATCCACCGACGGTGGCAACTCGTACGACGAGATCGTGTTCTCGCGCGGGCTCAGCCGCCTGCCCGGCGGCGGCGATTCCGACGTCGCGATACGCACGACCCCGAACGGCCAGCGCGTCTACTACCTGGATCTGTGGGCCGGCTCGAACTCGATCTCGGTTTCAGAGGATAACGGCGAGACATGGGTGATCGGCACGCCGTTCACCTCGTTGCCGCTCTCGGACCGGCAATGGATCGCGCTGGGACCGGTCGATCCGCTCACCGGGCTCGACACCGTGTACGTGTTGTACGCGCTGATCCAAGAGCCGCGACAGGTCATGATCGCGCGCTCCACCACCGGCGGCCTGACCTGGGAAGGTCACTTCCCAGCGCCCGCGCTGCTGGACGCGCGCGGCTTCACCGGCCAGCTTGTCTCCGACGAGCAGGGATTCCTGGCGTTCGTCTGGGAGGACGGCGGCACATTGTGGTCCGGCTACAGCACCGACGGCGGTGAGACCTGGGGACAGAGCCAGCCGATCGCGACGCAGGTCTACGGCCTGATCTCAGGTGTCGCGCTCGACGGCGACGACATGCACGCCGTGTGGCTGAGCCGGCTGGACTGGTCCGTCCAGTACGCGCGTTCGGCGGATCGCGGCGCGACCTGGGACGCCCCGCAGACGCTGAGCGCCGGCGGCTCGAACGTGTTCCCGTGGGTGGACGCGCGCGACGGTAAGGTCGCGGTCACCTGGACGGCGGGGGATGCACACACCGGCAACCCCGACGACGCCGCCGGTGACGTGGCATGGGTCGCCCGGTACGTCGAGAGCCTCGACGGCGGCACGACGTGGAGCGCGTCGGTGGACGTCGGACCCGCCAAGACCGGCAAGATCTGCGTGAGCGGTCTGTCCTGTGACCTCGACGGCAGCGGCGGACGCGAGCTGGGCGACTTCCAGAGCGTGGCGATCATGCCCGACGGCCGTTCGGTCATCGGCTTCGGCGGCCGCATCGCGTTCGGCGCCAAGACCGCGGTGCAGATCTCTTAGCGCACGGGGTTGTGCGGTCGCGTTACGGCTCGGGCGTCCGGTCGAGGCCCTTGCCGATCGCGTAACGCATCAGCTCGTACCGCTTGCGCAGTTGCAGCTTCGTCAGGATGTTCTGCACGTGGTTCTGCACCGTCTTGACGCTGATGAACAGCTTCTCGGCGATCTCGCGATATGTGAAGCCCTTCGCGACCAGCACGAGCACCTCGTTCTCGCGTGCCGTCAGCTTCGGCTCGGGACCCTTCTCGCCGCCGGCCGCGACCCGGCGGAACTCAACGAGCACCAGCCCGGCGAGCGACGGCGTGAAGACCGGCTCGCCGTCGCGCACGCGCGCGATCGCGTCGCGCACCTCGTCGGAGGTCGAGGACTTCAACAGGTAGCCACTCGCCCCCGCCTTGACCGCCTCGAGCACGTCGGCCTCCTCAGCGCTGGCAGACAGCACCAGGACCTTCACGTGCGGCGACTCCTCGATGATCCGTCGCGTCGCCTCGACCCCGGACACCGTCGGCATCTGCAGGTCCATCAGAACGACCTCTGGCATGGCCTCGCGCGCGCGCTCGATCGCCTCGCCGCCGTCGGACGCTTCGGCCACCACGTCGGCGACGCCGGAGCGTTCCAGGTCCGCGCGGATGCCGTCGCGCCACACCGGATGGTCGTCGACGACCATCACGCGGATCGGCTCGCGTTCTGTGTCGGGTCGCTCCATTCTCGGCCAGACTACTGCACCGTCCCTGTATCCTTCGGTGTGAGTGTGAGGACCGGGGAGATGGGTTACGGAACGTTCCGGATACTTGGGTGACGTTCCGGGGACATGTGTGACACCGCCTGAGTGAGGCCGCGAGGCTCTCCTTGCATCGTCGGGATGGGAGGGGGAGCTGATGGCCCTGAGGGTGGTGAGCATGGCTGAGCTTCGACGGGACGTGCTGCTGGCAGCCGAGCGCAGCGGTGAGTCGGTGTCGGCGGTCTGCCGGCGCTACGGCATCTCGCGCCAGACCTACTACCGGTATCGACGTCGTTACCTCAGCGATGGCATCGAGGGACTGGTGGATCGGTCGCGCGCGCCGCTTCGATCCCCCGGACAGATCGAGGCTGATCTGGAGATCCGAATCTGCAAGATGCGCAAGGACCATCCCCGCTGGGGCGCCCAGCGCATCCATACCGAGCTCGAGCGCACCGGAATCACACCGCCGGCCGTCTCGACGATCCATCAGACGCTGCTGCGCAACCATCTGGTCGCGCAGCAGCGCGCGCAGCGCGAACGGCGCGAAGTGTCCGTCGGCTGACCGGCCGAAGGCCTACCTCCTGAGGTCGTTTGTTCGGTGCTCGATGTGTGGGCTCCGGATGGTCGGCAACCGCAGGCGCGGTGTCCACTACTACCTCTGCGACGCCCGCCGCCGACCAGCGACGCCGGTCTCCGACGAGTATCCCCGCACCGCGTACATCCGGAGTACGTCTCGAGTCGGCCGACCCCGAGCGCGAGGCTCGCGAAGAAGAGGTACAGCGGATCCGGCGAGAGCTGCGGGATCTTGGCTTCACTCTGCAGCTCCCGCATGAGGCCAGGAGATCCGGTTTCTGCGCGCCCCGCTCGGCCGGTGCGCCTGGTGTCTACGGTTCGCGAACGGTTCCTTCCGTCGGCGCGTACAGGGCGATTGAGAGCCGAGCGCCGTCGGTTGCGGGAACGATATCGAGGGCAACGAGCCACCCTTCCCGTTCCCCGGTGCCGTGCCACAAGGGGCGGCCCTGGGACTGACGCTTCTTCTGCCACCCGCCTGAGCGCAGGATGAAGGTGAGCGCCTGCCGCGCGGAGTCGGGAGGGGTCTGTTCGTCGACGGTGGTATCCGTCAGGATGAAGCGGCCATCGCCGCTGAGCGTCAGGCGCGTCTCTCCGACGGGGAGACCGAGAGGCATCGCCATACGAAGGTCCCTTAGTTCCTCGAACATCTGATCGCACAGCGTCGTGTAGCGATCACATTCGGGCGCGCGCGAAATCGTGTGCGTCCCTGAGGCGCGAGCCGTCGGGATGTCTCCGGCGGGCTTGAGGCTCACAGTGCACGCGCCGGCCGTTAGCACGAGCGCCAAGCCCGCGACCAGGATGCCTCGGCGAGTGCCTCGGGTGGAAGCTGCGTCCTTAGCGTTCATCCGCTCAGATGCATCCGCTTATCTTTCTCGTTGGTACTGCCACGCCGTATGATACGGCCTCCCGATTCGACCGTGGCGGACAAGCGTCCGTCGGTCTGGTCGGTCTTGAACAGCGTGATGAAGAACTCGCCCGCGCTGTTCCGCACAGCGACGTCCCGGTCGCCGCAACCCTCGAGACGCAGCGGGCGATCGTCCCCCAACGAGTAGAGGCTCCAGCAGACCGTCTCGGCCGCCTCGATGTGAACAACGCCGTCGGGCGGATGAGCAGGGGGGTCGGGGTTCTTCAACTCAATCACGCAAGCGGACGCCGCCACGGCAAGAAGGCACAGGAGTGCTAGGCGCAAGAATCGCCGAAGAGATGGATGGACGGGGTCGGGTTGGCCATTCCTATGGTCGTGGGTTCGTTGCGCGTTATGCCATGCCATCGGCGACTCAGATCGGTTCGGGAGCAACGAGTACGTTCGTATCATAGCCGTCCGGTGTGAGCGCCAACGCCGTCAACGGATCCAGCACGGCAGTGAACAGGTCTGACGATCCCGGATCGAGGAGGGTGAATACGTTCCTGGTATCGGCCGCTGCGCCCGGGGTACCGGCGAAGTGGACTCCGTTTTCCCGAAGACCTGTAACGTTTGGACGCGTGAACACACGCAGACACGGCGCGATCTTGATCGGGCCGACCTGGGGACACAAGGACAGCTTGGAGGGGCCGAAGCTGTCCTCCATCTCATGGGCATAGAGCGTGTGCCATCCGTTCTCGAAGTCGTCGGGGTCGTTGGGATCTTCGGGGCTGTCGAGCGTGATCGTTTCGTTGAACCAATCGGGTAGCACGCCGAAGCCGAATCCGCGCTCCACGCGCATGTTGAACCACGAATGGGAGGTGGCTGTCAGGCTCGGTGCATAGAGGTCGAACGTTCCGTAGTTGCCTTCCACACCATAGGCGAGGTAGGCCTTCCCTGTGCTGAGGGTGAGGTGGCCGACGTCGGTGACCCAAAGGTGCAGATCATCGATGCGGATCCGGGTATCGTCCAGCTTGCCTTCGCCCGACCATTTCTGGCCGAAGTGGCTCCGCTCGGGGATCCTGAGATCCAGGCACGGAACACGCAGGTCGAAGCTCGTCGCCGCCCAGATCAACCCGGTCCTACCCGTGGAGACGGCGTCATCGGAAGCAATCCTGATGCCAGTCCCGTTCTCCGTGGGTCTGAACGCTGTCTGCGCCCCCACATCGATCAGCGCAAGCGCGGCATCCTGCAGTGTTAGATCGACCGACGCCGCCGCGAACTGGATCCAGGCATCATCGATAATGATGCCCAGATCTACGGTACTGGTCGGCGCCCGATAGTCGATCGTAGGCAACGAGTCCAGACCGCGGCCGCTTCCGGCGCCGGTTGGGGTCTGCGGATTCTCCGATTCGCCGTTGCACGGTGTGGTCTCGAACGTCAAGAACGGATCGCTTTCCCCGGTAGGCGCTGGTGGCTTCTCCCCTGTGGGGGGGTGCGTGACGTCAACGTGGATCTCCGGAGCGCCGTTGACGTCAAGGCTCGCAGGGATGTCGAACAGCCCCACCGCCGCCCGCGCCTCGTTCGCTGCGCCGGTCGAAGTTGACGTGAAGTTAGCCACTGCCGTGAGGATGACCGAGTCGATTGGGGAAGAGACGCCGAAGTTCACAGAGCTGTCTCGCCCGAACCCCACGTCCAATATCAGATCTGCTGGAACGCTGCTAACGACAGCAGCTACCTCGAGATCCTCAAGGAGGACGCTCTCGTCCGGTGTAGTCCACTCCTGTAGAAACGCGATCCCGACCAAGCTGCCCATTCCCGCCGAGTGATGGGTCTCAACGTGGACCTGCGCCGGGTCCCCTCCCGCTGAGAACGGACCGAACGCGAGGTCCACCGGCGATGGGATGCCCTCCTGGCGGAAGAACACCGTCGGCAGATCGACGATCTCGCGCAAGTCCACGTACAGTTCGAGGTAGTTTAGCGATGGCGGGGGCGCGTAGTTGTTGATGCGCACCGGCGAGCCGGTCGTCGTGAAGTCAACCACGATTGAACTGGCCACGCCGAATAGCAGGAGGCGGCTCTTGACGGCGAAACACTCCTGATCGCGACACAAGAAGTTCGCCACCGGTCGGCATCCGTCCACGGTTGAGCAAGAGCCGTCTCGCACGGACAGGCCGTGACGCCACGTAGGCGTGGCGGTGTTCGCCAGCGCCTTGAGCCAGCCGGCTCTAACGTCCAACGCGAGGTCGATGTTGCTGTTCGACGTGTACGTCATTGACTCCTCCGTCGCCTTCACTTCGAACAGCGACGGGAACCGGGATAGGGATCCTTGCGTGAATACGCCGATCTCGTTTACGTCGGACTGGGCGTCCGCCGGCATCGCGGCGTCGAGGTCGAGCCACAGGAGCGCGCCTTCGAGATCGGAGTCGCCGGTCAGCTTCCACCCCGACTTGGTGTGCTGGTAATCAACAGTGGTCAGGTTCGTGAGCCGTGCGCCGATGTCGTAGAGACCATCCGCGACGTTCGCGTGGGCTCGGAGTCCGTTTCCAGCGGGCAGGACGGGCTGACCGTCGTTGCGGACGGCGAACGCGATCTCGCCCAGCTGGCCTGTCAGGCCCTGGACGTTGACTTGACTCGTGTCCCAGAACGCGTTCCAGTGTGCGGGGACGTCGCTTACCGTGGCGATCCCGGCGGCAGCAATCGGGTAGTTCCGCGCGCGCAGCGTCACGTTCGTGGTGGCGGCGCTTGCCTCCCAGTCGAACCGCTTGCCCGCAAGGTCGAGCGTGGCGGTTACGGTTGCGGGAAGGTTCTGTGCGCTCACGCCGACGTATCGGCCGCTGCCCGTCGCCGGTTCGGTGGTGAGAACATCGGGACTGTACACGGCAGCAAGTTGTCCGAGGGAACCCGGTGAGGTGTAGACGACGGTCCCGCCGGTCAGCGGGTCGAGCGTGCCGGTTACTTCGACCCTGGTAGGAACGTCGTGCATGTCCACCTGCAACGTGCCGATGTCTGGCTTGGAGCCGTACGCCGTGATCCGCGTCGCGGCGGGATCGCCGACGTAGAGCGCGTTGCGTGCGGCCACGTCGACCACCACGCGGGTCGTCGCCGGCAGCTTGGTGAAGGTCGCGTAGCCGAGCGTGCCGTCGACCGATCCCATCAGGCGGAAGGCTTGACCGCCCGGTCCGACGACCAGACTGCCGTCGGTGATGTCACCGTAGGAGGCGTTGAATGACTCTAGGCCGGAGATGTCGATACTGGCCCCGATCGCTTGGTCGTCCTTGACGAAGCTCGCGTGCTCGGTATTCGGAATATGGGGCGCGCCGCTGCCTCGTGTGAACACGCCGGTCACGCGCCCGACTGGCTGGTTGGCGCTGACGCTAAGCGATTTCCCTGGGAGGTTGGCGGTCGTGGTGACGGTCGTAGGCAGATCGGCAATCGACCCGTACAGCCGGGTTCCGCTGTCGTCGGTGGCTGTCGCCTCTGTGTTGTAGAGGAAGTCGATGCTGCCGAGCACGGCATCGGCTCCGTAGGTCATGCGGATTTCGTCGCCGAGCTGGGCGGTCACATCGACCTCTCGTGGGACGTCGACGAGTGTAGCTTCCAGCGTGGGACCGACCGTCGAGTCGTTCGCGTGCACGGTGAGGGTGCCGATTCGCGAGGTGGCCCTGTAGCTGGCCGTCAGGGCGCTCCGCAGGATCTCGACGTGCAACGTCGAGGGCACGTCGCTCATCCGCGCCGACGCGCGGGCGTCACCGCTGCGGGCCGCGAGGAGGAACGGCTGCCCGCCTGGGACGACGCTTGTGTCGGCGACTAGGTCGTCGCCATAGCGTGCGTTGATCGAGGTCAGGCCCGCGATGCGCACGCTGGCTGAGGCGTCCGTATTGGTGCCGATCACAGCAGTCGCGTGCTGCCCTGATGGCACATACAGGAGTTGTCCGCCGATGGAGGCCTTGATATCGAGCAACCCGACCGGATCGTTCGCCCACAAATCTGTCAGGTTCTCGGCGAAGTCGAGCGTTGCATCGACGTCAGTGGGGACGTCGTCGGCGGTGGCTACGATCGTGAGCTGATCGCTGTCCCGATAGAAGCTCACGTCGAGCGAGGTCAGCGGTGCGTTCGAGCTGTAGTCGGCTTGAAGCTTGCCGGACAGCCCCGAGGTCGGCGCGCCGTAGCCGGCGGTGACGTTGGTCGGGAGGTCCGTAGCCGCCAGGCTCAGCGCGCGTGCTAGGACTCCGTCATTCGTACGGCTGGCGGCAATGGCGATGCTGTCCACGGAGCCTGTGCCTTGGTAGGTGGCATCCGCGCGATGCCCGCTATCGATCACGGTTAACGACGCGTCTGAGGGGACACTGCGTGCGTCGCCATACAAGCGAGTCTCTACGGACCCGACGGTGACCTGCCGGGCCACGCTCACGCGCGCGATCGTCTGGTCGCTTTCGATCGCCACGAGCAGGGTGTTGCTTGCCGTTCCACCGTGGTCCTGGCGCACTTGGACGTCCGCGTTCGACGGCAGCGCGTTCATGAGCAGGCGCGTTCTGGCGGTCTCGTCATCGGCGGACCGCACCTGGTTCACGACGGCGTCGAGAACCGCGCGCGTGCCCGTGGGTCCCGGCGGAGGCTGGGTGACGTGACTCGTTACGCGTAGCTGCTTGATGGTGGCACCGGAGGTAGCGTCGAGCATACGCGTATGGTCCACATCGCCCCAGATCGCGCCCGGGACAGGGCTGAACTGCAGGCTCACGTCGGTCGGATCGGTTTCGTCCTGGTCGTCGAGGTCTTGGTCGAACTCCCGAGCGCCGAAGGTCAGGGCCCATCTGCTCGTTTGGTTCTGATGCGATACATCGTACTTCGCGCTGACGTCGTCGTTGTCGGATGCGGCGAGGACATCCTTGATGGTGAGCCTGGTCGTTGTTTCATCCGAAAGTCCAAGCCCACGCTCGAAACCGTCGTAACCGAGCAGCAACCGCTTCTGGATCGTGAGCTCGTCGTAGACGACCCACACATGCGCGCGCAACGCTTGCCCCGCGTACTCGCTACCGGCGAGGCGGCTCATCGTAAGCTCGAAAGCCTGCCCTCCGAGGATGTCTTCATCCACGATCGAGCCGAACAGGATGCGAACGTCTGAGGTGCCGTCGCCTGTAACGTCGACATCTTCAGGAACGCCGACGGTTCCGGGCAGTAACACGCCACCGGGACCAGAACGGCACGTCGCCTGGGTCTGGGCCACCGATCGCCAGCAGATGGCGTACGTCACATCGGGGATCGTTAGGTCCCCGATGTCGGGGAAGACCGGCGTCGTGGGCGGTTCGATGCCCGCTTGTGCCGCGATGCCGTCGAGCTGCGCGCGCACCGCATCGAGCGGGTCGGTCATCGGTGTCGTCAGGTTCTGGACAACACCCGCCGTATCAGCCGATAGGTCTGGGAAGCGTCTCTCGCCGGTGAGATCAGGGAGCGGGACGAGTCCGGAGCGCAGCTGCGGCACGGTGACGTCCGGAAGCTGGGGTCCGGGGAGGCCGGCGGGCAACGTCGGCAGCTCGGTCGCCTCGAGGTTCTGGATGATCTGCGGCGTCTGGTCACCCGTGTTGGCGAGACGCTCGACGGTCTCGCCGAGCCACTCGTCGAGATCATCGATGTCGCGTAGCGAATCCTTCTCGAAGACGAACAAGTACAGCATGTCCCGGAACGCCTGGTTCTCGGCTGCGCTGTCCCCGACCGGCGGGTCGTAGACGACGGCGTTGAGCCGGTCGATCAGGTAGTTCTTCTGCGCCGAGTTCATCTCGTGGAAGCCTTCGTCCAGGATCGCCTGCGGATAGCCCTCGCCGTAGACGTAGTCGTGACCGAAGGTAGTGCTCTCGACGCGGGGCACCCACAGGTCGATGAACTCCTGCACTCGGGATTCTTGGATCGGAGGTGCGTCCTGCGAGATCGTCACCGGCCCGAAGACCGCGTCGTCGCTTCGGTTGCCCGCTTGGTCGACGGCGACCACGTGGAAGTACCACACACCGTCGGCAAGGGAAGACGATTGGGCTGTCGTTGCCGCCGTGGACGGCGGGCCGGCCGGCGCCGTCGCTTGCGATTGGTTGAACTCGAATGCGTAGCCGTCGATCCCTGACGTTTCGTCGGAACCAGGATTGTCGGTCCAGTCGGCGGTTATGACCTGCTGACTGGTCGGCTCCGATGTGTTGTGATCCGGACTCGTGACCGTTGGCGCGTCAGGAGGAGTCACATCCACGCGCACCAGATAGGGTTCAGACCAGTCACTCCAAAGACCCGAGCCGGTCTTTGCACGCGCGTGCAGGTACCAGAGCCCGTCGGCCGTGTCCGGGTAGCTGGGATTCGGGCTGTTGCTGTTCACGGTTGGGACCGGCGAGGACGGATCCGAGTCTTGCTGATCGATCACGTACTCGTAGCCTTCGATGTCCGACGTCGCGGTCGCGGAGACCGTGAACTCCGGCGCGTTGTTCGACACCCATGCTTCCGGATCGGGATGAGTCGCGGAGTTGATCGTAGGTGCGGCCGGTGTCGTTCCGTCCACGCGGATTCGGTAGGCGACTGAGGGAACACTCCATCCGCCGTCGATGTACTTGGCTTTGACGCGGAAGTGCCACTCGCCGTCGCCGACATTGGGCTCGGTCCAGCTCGGAGCGATCGTGTCGATCTGCTCCTCATTTGCATCGATGGTGTCGTCTGGGTCCGAGTTCTCTGAAGGCGAGAAGGAGACCGAGTATCCTTCGATGAGAGCCGAGTCGGCCGGCGGCGTCCAGGCGAACACTGCGGTTCTGTCGGCAGACCACTCGTCCTGCGAGTGCGTGGGGGACACGACAACCGGGGCCGGCGGCCCGTTGGCATCGATGACGATCGGCCCGTAGGTCACGTCGTTGCTCGCATGCGCCGGTATCGCGCTGTCGAGCCCTTTGACATGGAACCAGTACGTTCCGTCCTGAAGCGAAGCCGACGTGGCACAGCCGCTATTCGCGTCGCCGTCGGGTGTCGAGGCCGCCTCGGTTCCCTGAGCATCGTTGAAAGCCCACGAGTAACCCAGGATGCCAGCATGCTCATCTGAGGATGCCAGCCAGCACACGGTCACGGTCGGGTCGGCGGATGGCACATACGGGGCGTGCGAGGTGTGTTCGGGGGCGCGGGTGGGATCCGGATCGATCACCGGATCAGTCGGCGCGTCCACGTCCACGCGCACGCGCCGATGTGCGGGCGTGCCCCACATGTTAACCCCGTTACGAGCTTTCACGTGGAACCAGTACTCGCCGCTGTCTTGCGAGTAGGAGGCTGTGGTGCCGGTTCCTAGCGAGGTGTCGGGTGGGGTCGTGTCGCTGGCCGTGTCGAGTAGGTACGAGTAACCGTTGATCGGGGCATCATCGTCCGCGGTCCAGTCGAGCGTGATGTCGCTGCGTGAATACCATGTGCTCGTCGTGGG
Source organism: Actinomycetota bacterium (assembly GCA_036397635.1). GTDB lineage: Bacteria > Actinomycetota > AC-67 > AC-67 > AC-67 > DASWIP01. The sequence goes on from DASWIP010000065.1 coordinate 17,891, forward strand.
ATGCGTCGTCGAGGTCACGGCGGGCGCCGCGGGCGGAGTCGTGTCGACCGTGTAATATCGATAGGCAGTCCAGGCCGAATAGCTGCTCCCGTCGTAGTTGCGCGCGCGCCACTTGAAGCGGCCATCGGTTAGCGTGATCGATGAGTGGGTGCACGCACCATTCGACCCCGGCCACGTGGACGTCGCGTTGGAGTTGACGCTCTGGCAGTGCCCGGACACGACCAGCGTGCTGCCGGCGTCATCTTTGCGGACCTCGTATGCCGAGTAGCCCTGGTCGCCATCGGGGTCCGAGTAGGTGGCGGAGAAGTTCGGAGTGTTGTCGGAGCTGACCGTATTGTTTGCCGGTGACTGGACTGTCGGCGTGTTGGGAGCACCATTGTAGGTAACGACTAGCCGTGGTTGTCCACTTCCGTATTCCATCGACCGGTACCGCCGCCAGGTAAGGGGATCCGTCCCGTCGGCGGCAAGGACCAACACCCCGTGGTTCGACCACGTGCCGTTCACCCACCCTCGGAACATGTTGGCAATATCCCACTGGACCCATGCCCCGTTGGAGTCGCAGCCGCTGCGCCCGTATGCGAAGCTCGCCGTCGCCATGCCGCTCGACGTAGAGGCAGGGCGGTTGTTCCAGGTGACATTGTTGACCCCCCAGCCCTCGGTAACGCGCCGCACCTGCGTCTGCCGGGCCGTGCACGAGGACGAGTAGTAGTTGTACATCTTCAGATCCGCACTCACGATGGTGGTGCTCCCAAAGCCGGAGTGGCTGAACTTCATCAAAGTTTGTGCGACCGAGTTGATGCTGCCGTCGTTCTCGCACGATCCGTAGGAGCCGCTGCGCAGATCCTGGTTGTTGCCGTTGACGGCGGTGTTGAAGTTTTGATTGGGATAGCAGCGATGGACGAGCGTGTCGCTGCCCGGGTAGAGGGTCTGGGTGCTGGGATCGACGAACACCGGCCAGCGCCGCGTCGGGTCTGCCAACCACACTGGATCGAACGTGAGCGTGAGTAGCTGGGTTCCGGCACCCGGCTCGATCGTTAGCGTGACGCCGGTGGATGCGCGCGCCTCATGGTGTTCGGGTGTTTCGCTCTCGTACATCACCAGCGGCGGCATCCTGAGCACTGCCTCGCCAGCCGAGTTGACCAGATCGAACCCGTCGGCGGTTGAGGGTGACACTGACAGCGTGCCGCTCGCTTCGAACGCGAAGCCTGGGACCGCTGGAACCTGGTGGAGGACGAACTCTTCCTTCAGGCCGCCCAACTGAACCGTGTAGCGAAGATCAACACCCGGAAGGATGCCTGGGTAGGTGACCTGGTTACCTGCTACCACTGCTGGCTGCGGTGAGAGGTCCCCCACCGGGCCGAATTGCAGATGCTCCCCGTCCGCCACAACGCGAACGGTATCGCCCGAGCGAACGCTGGGCGCGAACTCGTAGGCGACCGCGCCTGCGGCGTTCCTCCACGCGTAGCCGGGATCCGAGGACGCGACCAACGTCGGATCGATATCTTCCCACCGGCCGTCGGAAGCCAGGAAGTGGATCGGCGCCGGAAAGATCTCGGCCTGATGCGTCCCGTCCGGCTCCCTGAAGAACTTCGCCGTTTCCGTCCGCAGCGCGACGATCTCCTCACGGACCGCCTCGTCGGGAGGTTCCTCGCTATGCGCACCCGGCGTCAACCCAACAAGCAGGCTAGCGCTCAGAAGTGTCGTCAAAGGGACGTGACGTAACCGACGTGATGCCATCCTCGATCCCCTCCAAGCTCAGGACGGCGCGGCGAGATCCCTTCAGCCGATCCTGTCCCCTCCAACGCTGCAACTGTCGGAGGCGTCCGAGCATCGATTGAGGATGGCGAGCCAAGATGACCAGAAGGGATGAGGAACAAGGTGGACGCCGTACGCCATTACGCCTCGGTCATCCAAAGGAGCGCCCTCGGGCTCTATCTCCTTGAAGATGTCCATTTACGCAGGGTTGCAGGCGCCTCTGCCGGGGCTCTGCAATGCTCATGCCGTCGCTCAACGGTGACCAGTGCCGCTTCATCTGCCGCTTCACCTGTATCCTTCGGCCGTGGGAAACGCGTCCGAGACCGTCATCGCCATCGCTGCGGCGACCGCTCGCGAGCGGATGATGATCGCAGCCCGTCGGGGGGAGCCGATGGCACAACCGGGTGATCAACTTGCGGCGCTTCTGGATACAGCTCGTACGCTGACGGACGCGAACATCCCCTACGCTTTGATCGGAGGGATCGCGGTCGGCATCCACGCCGAGGTCCCTAGAGCCACCATCGACGTGGATATCGCCGTCCCTACTACAACGCCGCGCGCTCGCGTCGCAGACGTGCTCACCGCGGCGCACTTCGAGCTGCGAGGTGAGTTCGAGCACAGCCTCAACTTCAGGCACGAGACGGGTGAGCCCGTCCAGGTCGCGTTCGACCAGCAGTTCGACGACATGATCGCACGCGCGGAACCGATCGAGGTCGCCGGCTCGACGATCCGGATCGTGAGCAAGGAAGATCTGATCGCGATGAAGGAGCGCGCCGCGCGAGATCCCAGACGCCGCAAAAGCAAGTCCCTCAGAGACCGGGCCGATCTGGAGTTATTGCGGGGAGACACTCCTGCTCCGGATGAAGGCTGGTAGCGCTACCCCAGCTTCGCATCGTCCCAGAGCGCGCGCAGCTCGGCCTGGCTCATGTCGTCGAGTCTCGCACCACGTTGCTTCGCGGCTGCCTCGACATGGAGGAACCGCTCGCGGAACCGCTTCGCCGCGCGCCGTAACGCCGACTCGGCATCCAGATGCAGATGCCGGCCGAGCGCGACCACGCTGAACAGCAGATCGCCCAGCTCTCGCTCGCGCGCCTCCTCGTCTCCTTCGGCCTCGAGCAGCTCCTCGGCCTCCTCCTCGATCTTGGCGAGCGCCGCGCGCGCGTCCTCCCAGTCGAAACCGACCGCGCCGGCGCGCCGCTGCAGCTTCTGCGCGTACGCGAGCGCCGGCAGCGCTTCGGGCACACCCTCGACGGCGCTCCTGCGTTCCTTCTCGTGCTGCTTGATCACGTCCCAGTTCGCAACCACCTCGCGCGCGCCCGAGACCTCGACATCGCCGAACACGTGCGGATGACGGCGGACGAGCTTCTCGATCAGGCCATGCGCGACGTCGTCGATGTCGAACGCCTCGGCGTCGGTTCCCATCTGCGCGTGGAACACGACCTGCAGCAGCAGATCGCCGAGCTCTTCGGCGATATCCACCTCGGTTCCCGTCTCGATCGCTTCGAGCAGCTCGTAGGTCTCGTCCAGCAGATGCTTGGCGAGTGTCTGATGGGTCTGCTCGGCGTCCCACGGGCAGCCGCCGGGGCTGCGCAGCCGCGCCATGACCTTGACCAGCTCCAGCAGCCGCCGCCCGCTCGGCTGGCGTCCCATCACGACCTCGACCTCCAGTCCCGAGGTCAGCGCGTGCTCGAACACGGCCTTGGTGACGTCGTCGCGGTGCAGGATGAAGGTGATCTCCTCATGCTCGTTCGCGAGCAGCGCGAGCGCCTGCGCCAGCGCGCGCGCGGCCTCGGGGATCTCGCCGTGCCCGTGCGGCGCCAGCAGGTTCTTGCCCTTCAGGCCCTGCTCGGGCTCGGCGGTCGGATCGGCCTCGAGCAGCTCGGTGACCACGTACCCTTCCTCGCGCAACCGTTCCGCGAGCGCGTCGCCGGGCGCCGAGAAGCACGGCGCGCTCGTGAGCGCGTGCCAAGCCTCGATCGGTAACAGGTCGGGCGACCCGTCGCCCGGTTTCACGAGCATGATCCTCGCCATCGAGGGCTAGCGTAGCCTCTCGACGGGACTAGCATGGCGCCAGTGCGTGGATCACCGGTCTGTCTCAGGGAACCGAGCGCCAAGGACGAGGCCGACTTCCTCGAGATGGTCTCGGCCAGCGGCACGCTTCACCATCCGTGGATCGACCCTCCCGCCGACGCTGCCGGATTCCGTGCCTTCCTGGAACGCGAGCACATGCCGAACATGGCCTCGTTCCTCGTGCGGCGTCGTGAGGACGACGCGCTCGTCGGCGTGTACAACATCAGCGAGATCGTGCGCGGCGCGTTCCAGAGCGGCTACCTCGGCTACTACGCCAACGCGCGTCTGGCGGGTCGGGGCCTCATGGCCGACGGCTTGCGACTTGTGATCCGTCACGCGTTCGGCCCGATGAAGCTGCATCGCCTCGAGGCGAACATCCAGCCGGGCAACGAGCGCTCGATCGCTCTTGTTCGCGCGGTCGGGTTCCGTCGGGAAGGCCTTTCGCCCCGGTATCTGAAGATCGGTGGCCGCTGGCGCGATCACGAGCGCTGGGCGATCACCGTCGAGGACGCGCGCCGAGCGAGAGGTTGACCCCGCCCGCGACCCGCAGAACCCTCCGGCCGGGTCTTGTCTGGCCGCGCGCCGAGGCGTAGCGTCCCACCCAGGAGGCGCTCGGGCGCCGCCGGAGGGAGCGCGGCCCAGAAGGACCGCGGGGAGGAGGAGCAGATGCCGCAGCAAGCTGGGGTTTCGCACATCGCGCTGACTGTGACCGACGCCGCGCGCAGTGCGGCCTGGTACCAGAAGGTGCTCGAAGGGCAGCCGTTCTTCCAGGGAGACGATGAACACGGACACCTCGAGATCAACCTCCATGGGAACCTGCTGCTCGGGTTCCGCACGCATCCGGGCACCGGCAAGAAGGATCGCTTCGATCCGGCCCGCGTCGGCCTGGATCACCTCTCCATCGCGTGCGAGAGCGCTGCGGAGCTGGAGAAATGGCGTGCGCGCCTTGATGAGAACGGCGTCACGCACTCGGGGATCCAGGAATCACCCTGGGGGCTCCATCTGAACATGCGCGATCCGGACGACATCCAGATCGAGCTGTTCGTCGCCCCGCAACAGGGCTGACGGCGGGAAAACTCGGCCTCCCACCGGACGAAGGGGATCGCGTCCCACCCGGCGAAGACAACCTTGGGTTGGAGAGGGGAGGCTGAGATGAGAACCAAAGCAGCCATGCTGCTCGTGGCAGGAGTGCTGGGAGCGACGCTCGGTGCGGCGCCCCCTGCCGGGGCGAACGTTACGGTCATCATGGCGATGCCCGGGGCGGCGGTCCAGGGCCATCCGGCGCCGTACGGCCTGTCGTATGCGGGTACCCAGTCGGGGACGGCGTTGACGTTCGTGAACCTCGACGCGCTGTCCGGACACAACGTGACGGCGAAGAACTCGTTCGGGTCACCCGACCAGCCATGGTGCGAGCAGTTCGCCCCCGGGCCCTGCCCGCTGTTCTGGTCGGAAACCGTCGAGGTGGGAACGGCCACGCCGATCCTCGGCACGGAGCTGCTCAGACCGGCCGCGTTGTACGCGTTCGTCTGTACCGTGCACCCAAGCTGGATGACCGGCCAGATCCTCGCCGCGTGAGCGGCGGCGCCCGCCAGACACGGATGTAGTGGCGGACCGCCGCCGGGCATGCCACACTGGGGGCACGCGAGAGAGGAGGTGATCCAGTTTTGCATAGACCCAACTGGACCCGCGAGGTGACTGTCCCGTAGGGACCGCTCGGGATCGTCCGAAGGGATCACCTCCCTTCTCGCCGGCAACACTCGGCTGAACCCGAGCGCCCGGCGGAATCCCAGTCAGTCACCGATCCGCTGTGGGACCGGCTTCGTCCACTGGTCGGCGCACTCTGAAACACAGCGCCGAACCGCAGCGAGCGCAGAACCGAAGAGGGGGCTCGTACGAGCCCCCTCTTCATATCCTGATCACCCTGGGCTAGCCCGGAGGGAACAGCCCGTCGAGGCCCGGAGGCGGCGCGTTGGGATCGGGCTCCGGCGACGGCGGCACGAACGATTCGTGAGGCACGATCGTGCCGGTCTCGGCGTCCCAATCGCCGAACCGCGGGTTGACGGTGACCTGCGCGTCAGCGATCGCTTCCTCAAGGAACTCCCCGAGCGCGCTCTCGGCGGCTTGCTGCTCGAGCTGGGACCGCACTTCCTCGCCGGCCTCTTCGAAAGGCGTGACCCGGCGCTCGAGCACCTCGATGATGTGGTAACCGAACTGGGTGCGAACCGGCCCGACCAGCTCGCCGATCTCGGCCTGGCCGGCGGCCTGAGCGAACTCGGGAACCAGATCGGACAACGAGAAGAACCCAAGATCGCCGCCGTTCTGCGCCGAGCCGGGATCATCGCTATTGTCCTCGGCCAGTTTCGCGAACCCTTCGCCGTCACGAAGCTGCGCCAACAGCGCGTTCGCCCGCGAGAGCACCTGTTCGTCCTGCGCGGGATCCTCAACGTTCAGCAAGATGTGGCGCGCGCGCACTTCGGTGAACCGCTCGACCTCTGCCTCGTACACTTCGCGGACCGCGGAATCGGGGATCTGTCCCGCGAGCTGCTCGCCCAGATCCTGCCGCACGACCTGATCGCGGATCGCCTCACGCAGCGACACCTCGGTGAAGCCGTTCTGCGTGAGCTGCTGCTGGAAGGTCGCATCGTCGGGGAACTGGCCCTTGATCTGCTGGAACTGGTTCTCGACGGCCTCCTCGGAGGCAACCACGCCGCGCTCGGCCGCCTCCTGGCGGATCAACGCCTCCTGGATCAGTTGCTGCAGGGCCTGCCTGAACAACGCCGGGTCGGCGCCACCGGCGCCCGCCCCCTGGTTGGCAGCGGCCACGCGCCCTTCCACAACATCGATGTCTATGCGCTCGCCGTTGACGACCGCCGCGCCGGCGGTGAACGTGTCGCCGCACGCGACCGCGCCGAGCGCCAGGATGCCGAGCGGGATCAGGATCCGTTTGGTGTGAGTCACGGCGCGAAAGGATAGCAGCGTCAGGACAGCACCCGCCCGAGCGCCTCGAGCAGCCACACGGCAGCTCCCTGTGGCATGGCGGACGGCAGCGGGAGCACCAGCGAGTACGCCTGCTCCTTGTAGATCGCCTCGGGGAACAGCTCGTGCAGCCGCGCGATCTCAGGCCGGTCGAGCACGAAAGGCTCGAGCCGCGCCACCCCGGCCTGCGCGGTGATCGTGCGCACGCCGCGCCGCCCCACCAACAGCCGGAGGCGCGCGACGGTGAACAGAGTCTCGGCTTGGTGCGGCAGCTCCCCGTACCGGTCGAGCAGCTCCGCTCGCACGTCGTCGAGCTGCTCGGCGGTCTCGGCTTCCGCGATCCGCCGGTACGCCTCCAGGCGCAGCCCTTCGCGGGGGATCCACTGCTGGGGCAGATGGGCGTCCACGGGCAGATCGATCTTGACGTCGGGCTTTGGTTCGGGATGACGCCCGCGCGATTCCTCGACCGCGTCGGCAAGCATGCGCACGTACAGGTCGAAGCCGACGGCTCCGATGTGGCCGGACTGCTCTCCGCCGAGCAGGTTGCCGGCGCCCCGGATCTCCAGGTCGCGCAGCGCGATCTGCAGACCCGAGCCGAGATCGGTCAGCTGGCCGATCGCGGTCAGGCGCGCGTGCGACTGCTCTGTCAGCGACCGGTCGCCCGGGTACAGGAAGTACGCGTAGGCGCGCTCGTGCGAGCGGCCGACCCGCCCACGCAACTGGTACAGCTGCGACAGCCCGAGCATCTCGGCCCGATCAACGATCAGCGTGTTCGCGGTGGGGATGTCCAGGCCGCTCTCGATGATCGTGGTGGTGACCAGCACGTCGTACTGCCGGTCCCAGAAGTCGAGCATCACGCGCTCGAGCCGGCGTTCCTCCATCTGGCCATGCGCGACGCCGATGCGCGCGTCCGGCGCCAGCCGCTGCACGCGCCCGGCGACCTTGTCGATGTCTTGGACGGTGTTGTGCACGAAGAACGTCTGGCCTTCGCGCAGCATCTCGCGGCGGATCGCGCGCGCGATCGTCTCCTCGCTGCTCGCACCGACGAAGGTGAGCACCGGGTGCCGGTCCTCCGGCGGCGTGTCGATCACGCTCATATCCCGGATCCCCGACATGGCCATCTCGAGCGTGCGCGGGATCGGGGTCGCCGTCATCGTGATCACATCCACGTTCTTGCGCAACTGCTTGAGGCGCTCCTTATGGGCAACGCCGAAACGCTGCTCCTCGTCGACGACAAGCAATCCGAGATCCGCGAAGACGACGTCCTTCTGCAGCAATCGGTGCGTGCCGATGATCACGTCCGCCTTGCCGGCCGCGATCGCCTCGGTCGCCTTGAGCTGCTCGGCCTTGGTGACGAACCGCGAGAGCATCTCGACGCGGACCGGGAACGGCGCGAACCGTTCGGTGAACGTGGCGAAATGCTGCTGCGCGAGCAGCGTCGTCGGCACCAGCACCGCGACCTGCTTGCCGTCCATGACCGCCTTGAACGCCGCGCGGATCGCGATCTCGGTCTTGCCGAACCCGACGTCGCCGCAGATCAGCCGATCCATCGGGCTCGGTCGCTCCATGTCCGCCTTGACGTCGTCGATCGCGGCGAGCTGATCCCGTGTCTCGACGTAGGGGAACGCGTCCTCCAGCTCACGCTGCCAGGGCTGATCGCCGGCATACGCGAACCCGGGCGAGGTCGCGCGCGCCGTGTACAGGGCGATCAACTCTTGAGCCATATCTCGCACCGCGCGGCGCACGCGCGCCTTCTGCCGCACCCAATCGTTGGAGCCGAGACGATGGATCTTCGGCTGTTCCGCGCCGACGTACTTGGTGACCGCGTCGAGCTGATCGGCGGGCACGTAAAGCTTGTCGCCGTCGGCGTAGTTCAGGATCAAGTAATCGTTGACGGCGTCGCCGACCTGCCGGGTGATCATGCCCTCGTACGAGCCGACGCCGTGCACGACGTGCACGACCAGATCGCCCGGCGAAAGCTCGAGGGGGGTGGCGTGCCGGCGCGCGAACCGCGGTTCGCGGTGCGCGCGCCGCTTCCCGAACAGATCGGTCTCGCCGATCACGGCGAGACCGAGCCCCGGCGACCAGAACCCCTCCTCGATCGCGGCGACCACCACACCGGCGCTCCCCGGTGCCGGCGGCTCCTCGAGCACCGGCGCCGCGATCTCGCGGTCGCGCATCACCTCCGAGACGCGCTCGGCCGCACCGATCGTCGCCGCGGTGAACACGACGCGCGCGCCGGCGCGCAGCTGCTCGCGCGCCGCAGACGCGAGCTTCTCGAGGTCGCCCCGCTGGACGTCCCACACCGCGGCCTCGAACACCGGATCCTCCCCGCGGAACGAGGTGACGGCCGCACGTCGTTCGCCCAGCGCGCGCGCCAGGTCGGTGAGGCCGCCGCCCGCCGGCGCGCGCCCGCCCTCTGACGCGGCCGACCACGCGGCTTCGCGCAGCTCCTCGACCTCGCGCAGCATCTCGTGGGCGCGGTCGACAACACGTTTGGGTTCGACGAGCAGCGCGCGCGTCTCCGCCGGCAGCAGCTCGGCGAGCACCGGTGGCTCGTCCCACAGCATGTCGATCAGCGCCTCGACGCCCTCGAACGTGGTGCCATCGGCCAGCCGGTTCAGCTCCAACCGTTCCGATGGATACTTCTCGATCGCTGCGATCGCGCGCCCACGCACCTCGTCGGTGGGCAGCAACTCACGGCACGGGTACGCGACGATGCGCTCGAGCTGCTCGAGCGAACGCTGGCTGGATACCGCGAACGAGCGGATCGATTCGACGGTGTCGCCGAAGAACTCGAGGCGGACCGGATGCTCGGCGCCGGGCGGGAAGACGTCGAGGATCCCGCCCCGCACCGCCAGCTCGCCGCGGCGCTCAACCAGGTCGGTGCGCCGGTAGTCCAGCGCGATCAGCGCGCGGAGCAGCCGCTCGGGATCGTGCTCCTCGCCGGTCGCGACGGTGACCGGCTCGATCGTCTCGGCGCCCGGCACCATGTGCTGCATCGTCGCCAGCACCGGTGCGAGCAGCACGCGCGCCCGGCCGTCGCGCACGCGGCGCAATGCTTCCAGCCGGCGCGCGACGGTCTCAGGTCGCGGCGAGAGCCGCTCGTGCGGCAGCGTTTCCCACGCGGGGAACAGCGCGACCGCGCCGGTGAACGCCTGAAGCTCACGCTCGAGACGCTCGGCGTCGCGCCCGGTCGCGGTGACGACCAGCCAGGGCGCGTCGTCCCGGGCGAGCGCGCCGAGCACCAGCGCGCGCGCGGCCTCGGGCACCGTCAGCGTGCCTGCCGCACGCAGCACCGAACAGGCCTCGTCCAGCCGGTCCGAGGCCTCGAGCAGCGGAGCGAGCACATGTTCGCGCATAGGCGAAGAGGCCCCGATCGCCACGACCGGGGCCTCCTCGAAGTCTAGCCGGTCAGGCGGCTCGCCGGATACCGGTCACCTGGGCGTCCAGTAAGACGGCTGCCTCCCCGGTGTCTGGAACACCGAGCCCGAAGTCGATCCCGAAACCCAGCCCGACGTTGCCGAACAGCGCGACGGTCACGCGGACGCGTCCTGCCGGGATCATCTCCTCACCTTCCTCCGGGAGCATCTCGACCCGGAGCCGGAAGGTCGCGTCGGTCAGCGAGTCGGGAACGCTGTCGGAGAACGCCGTCACGATCGTTGCGTTGCCCGGAGAGCCGCCGCACGCGCATGAGTCGTTGGCCGCCCCCGCGCTCATCTGGGCCAGGGCGTATCCGCTCCCCAGGAGGCCGATGCTGTTGGCGTAGACACCGGTGACGGATGCCGACGCACTCGCGACGTGAACGTCGACCTCATAGGCGAGCGACTCAACCGGAACGGTCAGCTCGTCGTCGACCGAGAAGGCGACGCCGCCGAACGCGATGCCGCTCCCGGCACCGACCGGCGGCCCGGCTTCGACGCTCAGGTCAAACTCGACGGTCCCGTCGCTCGGATCGAACTCGCCCTCAGCCACACACGTCGCGAAGGTCGGCGTGCCGCATCCGAGCTGCTCGCCTGTCTTCTCGTACGGCGGATCCAGGGAGCCATGCTCATCCCCGACGGCAGGCACCATCGAGGACATCGACAGGCACAGCAGAACAGCGATCATCCGGGCTCGCATGCGGCTCCCTTCCTCCCCGTTCAGTCCCGCTAGAGGGCCTTCGCTTGACCGAGGGCCCCATGGTCCTCTTCCTGAAGTCGTAAGAACCACTACAACGGACGTTGATGCGAGTTACCTTCTCGCTCTCAGGGGGAAGATTCGCGTGGTTCGTCAGGATTCCTGCTCGTCCGGATCGCCCCGCGGCGCGTGCACCTGGTTCTGGACGCGCTCGACCTCGTCGTGCAGGAGCAGAAGCGCCCCATCGGCCGCCTCCTCGAGCACGATCCCGATCTCACGCTCCTCGGCCTTCGAGAAGCGCGCGAGTACGTGGTCGGCCCCTGCCTTGGTTCCCGGCGGGCGTCCCACCCCGACCCGCACGCGCAGGTACTCGGGGCCGAGCAATCGGGTGATCGAGCGCAGGCCGTTGTGCCCGGCATCGCCACCCCCGCGCTTGACCCTCAGCGCCCCGACCGGCAGATCGATCTCGTCGTGGACGACCACCAGATCCTCGACCTCGACCTTGTAGTAGCGGCACAGTGGCCCGACGGCCTCGCCGGACTCGTTCATGTATGTGGTCGGTCGCCCCAGGATCACGCGGCGGCCCCCGTCGCGCGCTTCCGCCGAGAACGCGCGCACACCCTTCAGCGGCTTCAGCCGGACGCCGAGGCGCGCGCACAGGAGGTCGAGCACGCGATAGCCAACGTTGTGGCGGGTGCGCTCGTACTCGGGTCCTGGGTTGCCGAGCCCGACGATGAGCGCGGCCTCGGACACGTAGGGCCTAGCCCTCTTCGGAGCTCTCGCCCTCGGCCGCGGCTCCGCCCTCGGCCGTCGCAGCAGCGCCTTCGGGGGCACCCTCCACGCCCTCGGCGACGGCCTCTTCCAGCTCTGCCTCCACCTTGAGCTGCGGCACGACGCACGAAACGATGACTTCCTCGGCAGCGGTGAGGATGGTCACGCCTTCCGGCACGACGGCCTGCTCGACGCGGAGGGTGTCGCCGACGTGGAGGCGTGAGATGTCCACGGAGATGCTGGACGGCACCGCCCCCGGCAGACACTCGACGCTGACCTGCCACAGGTGGTGCTCGAGGACGCCGCCTTCCTTCGTGCCGGGGGACTCGCCCTCGAAGTGGACCGGGACCTCGACGTGGATCATCTCGTCCCGGCTGATCTTCAGGAAGTCGACGTGAAGGATCGTCCCGCGGATCGGGTTGCGCGCGATCTCACGGGCCAGGGTCAGGTGCGATTCCCCGTCGACCTGCAGGTCGATCAGGACGTTGACCCCGGCGTCTGTGGACAAGGTGTGATGGAGCGCGCGAGCCTCGACGGCCAGGGTGACCGGGTCGGTCCCACGCCCGTACATGGTCGCCGGGACCTTGCCCTTCGCGCGCAGCTTGCGCGCGACACCCTTGCCGCGTCCCTCACGGACCTCTGCCTGTAGACCGAGCTCAGCCACCACAACCTCCTGGGGAAAAGTGCGGGCGGCATCATAGCAAGGCTGGTGGTCTGCCTCACCGGCTCCCTGCGGCCCAGGTCAGGGGCCGTGGCGGTAGTACTCGCCGCTCATCGCTGCTCGCCAGGCATCGGCCCCGAATGCCGCGTAGAGACCCTCGACCTGGCTCGCATGCTCCAGGATCGCGCTGATCTTCCGGTCGAGCAGCGCGCCGTCGAACTCGTGGCAGATTCCCAGCTCGGCCCGAGGCGTCGGGATCGGCGTGCCCGGCAGGTAGACGTTGTGCGGCTCGAGCAGCGGAACGTACCGCTCGGCCCACTCCGGCGTGATCGTGGCGTAGAACAGGCGCGCGGCCGGTGCGGCGACCTGCTCGAACGCGGCCGTGGTCCACCGATGCACCGCTTTGTGGTCCTCATGCCCGGTCATCCCCTCGGGCCCGAAGGTCAGGACGGTGTCGGGCCGGACCTCCTCGATGATCGAGCGGATCCTGGCCGTGCCCTCGTCGTCGGGGATGGTGTGGCAGGTACCGTCTACGTAATCCAGCCAGCGATGGTCGGTGACGCCGAGCACGGCCATGCACCGCTCGAGCTCGGCCTGTCGGATCTCGGCCATCTGCTCCGGTGGCCAGCGTTCGGGGTCCTGCGAGCCGCCTTCGCCCCGTGTCGCCGTCACGCAGACGACGCGCCGGCCGGCATCGACGCAGGATGCCATCAGCGCGGCCGAGAGATATGTCTCGTCGTCGGGATGCGCCCAGACGCCGAGAACCGTGCCGAGCCCCTCCACCTCGGTCCCCCTCTTTTCCCGGATGCTCAGAAGTTGCCGTCGCCCCGCGGCGTCGCGGTGACCAGCGGGTCCACGTCTCGCAAGAGATCCTCGGCCCCGTCCCCGCGGTGCCTCAGTTGCTTGACCGCCGCGACGGCCTTGTGGCCGACATCGCCCGCGGCGCCGGACGCGGTCGAGCGCATCTTCTCGGCGGGATCGGAACCCCATGCCTTCTCGGCGGTCCGCCGGATCTGCTCGTACCGTTCGCGGCCCGCCTTGGTCCCGAGCACGTAGCCCGCTGCGAATCCAAGGATCAACCCGGTCCTGAAGCCCATGGCAGCGCTCACCTCCTCGCCTTCGAGCCTACCCCCACCGGGGGTCGGGCGAAGCAGCTAGTTCTCGCCCTGGAAGATCTCGCTGACCGATTTGTCCTCGAACACGGCACGGATCGTCTTGGCGACGATCGGCGCGATGGACAGGACGCTGATCTTGTCGATCAGCTTTTCGGACGGCACGGGCAACGTGTTGGTGACGATCAGCTCCTTGATCGGCGAGTTCTTGATCCGGTCGGTCGCCGGGTCCGACAGGATCGGATGCGTCACGCACGCGTAGACCTCTTCGGCACCGAAGTCCATCAGCACCTTGGCGCCGTTGGTGACCGTGCCGGCCGTGTCGATCATGTCATCGACCAGCACGCATCGCTTGCCCTCTACCTCACCGATAACCTCGAGTGCGGTCTCCGACGCGTTGCGCATGTCCGAACGGCGTCGCTTGTGCAGGATCGCCAGCGGCGCGTGCAACCGGCCTGCGAACTTCTCGGCGACGCGGATCCGGCCGGCGTCCGGCGACACGACCACCAGATCGCCGTTGAACTTCTCCTTCAGATGATCAACGAGCAGCGGGAGCGCGGTGAGGTGGTCGAAGGGAAAGTCGAAGTAACCCTGGATCTGGTCGGCGTGCAGGTCCACCGACAGGACCCGATCTGCGCCGGCCGCGGTGAGCATGTCGGCCAGCAGGCGCGCGCTGATCGGCTCACGGCCGCGCGCCTTCCGGTCCTGTCGCGAGTAGCCGTAGAACGGGATCACGGCGCTGATCCTCTTGGCCGACGCGCGCTTGGCGGCGTCGATCATGATCAGCTGCTCCATGATCGCGGTGTTGATGGGGTGGGTGTGCGTCTGGAAGATGAAGACGTCGGCACCGCGGACGTTCGCGCCGTAGCGCATGTAGATCTCACCATTGGCGAAGTCGTTCAGCTCGACCTCGGCGACCTCGGTGCCCAGCTCCGCAGCGATCTCGGCCGCAAGCTCCGGATTGCTGCGTCCGGCCGCGAACACGAGCCTCTTGCGTGTTGCGATCTCGACACTCACCCCAGGTCCCCCTCGATCCTCATTCCTTCTTCTTGGCGGCCTTCGTGGCGGCCTCGCCCCGCTTGGCGGCCTCGCCCCGCTTGGCGGAGCTGGGCCGCTTGCGCGCGCGGAGCTTCCTCGCGGGCGAACCCACAACGACAGTCTCGGCCGGAACGTCCTTCGTCACGACCGACCCGGCTCCGGTCACCGCGCCACGCCCGACCCGCACCGGCGCGACCAGCATCGTATCGCTTCCGATCTTCGCCCCGTCGCCGATCACGGTCTTGCTCTTGGTCTTGGTCTCGGCGTCGTAGTTGACCGTGATCGTCCCAGCGCCGACGTTGACGTCCTTGCCGATCGCGGCGTCGCCGATGTAGGACAGGTGCGGTACCTTGCTGCCCTCGCCGATCTCGGACGCCTTCACCTCGACGTAGGTGCCGACCTTGGCCTTGCGGGCGAGCTGGGCACCGGGTCGAAGGTAGGCGAAGGGGCCCACGCTTGCCTCCGGGCCGACCCGTGCTTGCTCCAGCACCGCGAATAGCACGCGCGCGCCGTCGTCGATCCGAGTGTCGCGCGCGCGCACGTTCGGACCGATCTCGCATCCCTTCCCCACCATCGTGCTGCCCATCAACAGCGTCATCGGATGGATGACCGTGTCGCGGCCGACCTCAACGCCTGGATCGATGTAGGTCTGCGCGGGGTCGATGATCGTGACGCCGGCCTCCATGAGCGCGCGATTGATGCGCGCGCGCAGCAGCCCGGCCGCCTCGGCGAGCTGCGCGCGATCGTTGACACCCATCGTGTCGGCCGGGTCGTCGGTCGACCAGGATTCGATGCGCTCGCCTTTGTCCGCCAGGACCGAGATCACGTCGGTCAGGTAGAACTCGGATTGCTCGTTCCTGCGGTCGATGCTGGTCAGCGCCGAGCGGAGCGCCATCCCGTCGAACACGTACATCGAAGTGTTCCACTCGCGGATCGCTCGCTGAGCCGGGGTCGCATCCCGGTGCTCGACGATCGCTCGGATCGAGCCGTCGTCGTCGCGGACGATGCGGCCGTAACCGGAGGGATCGCCGAAGGTCGCCGTCAGGATCGTCGCCGCCGCGCCCGCCCGGCGATGCCTCTTGAGCAGATCACGCAGCGTCGTCTTCGACACGAGGGGATGGTCGCCGGGCAACACAATCACATCGCCCTTGAACTCGCCGAGCGCGTCGTCGGCGACGCGCGCCGCGTCGGCGGTGCCGAGCTGCTCGCGCTGCAGGACGAACTCGATCGGGCGCGGGGTCAGCTCGCCCACCGCCTGCGCCACCTGGTCTGCACCCCGGCCGACCACGACGATCGTTCGAGACGGCTTCAGCGCAAGCGCCGCGTCGAGAACGCCGGCGACCAGCGGGCGGCCGCACAGGTCGTGTAGGACCTTGGGGAGGTCCGAGCGGAAGCGCTTGCCCTCGCCGGCGGCCAGGATCACCGCGGCGAGCTGGCGGACCGATGCGGTTGGGCGGGGTGCGCGCGCGCTCACGTCCTCACTCTAATGGGCGCGCGGCCGAGGTTCACGCGCGCGCGACGTTCCCATCAGCGCTCCTCGCCCGGATGAGGTACGGCATCGGCCGCTCGAAGAGACGTTCTTGCCGAGCATCGTGCTGTCGCTGGGGCGCCAGGACTCGAACCCGAACCTGGAGGACCAAGGCCTCCCGTGCTCGCCTACTTACACCACGCCCCAGAGATTCGACGACTCCCTCATACCACCCGGCTATCTGGCGGTACAGATGGGTGCTTCGTCTGACCTCGATTGTAAGGCACCCAACGTAACCCTCGCCGGTGTTGCGGCGACTCGTCGTCGGATTGTGTCGCTTGAGCGTCGTCCGCAGGAACGTACTCGGGGCGACACCGACGAGATCCGCCCAGAACCGGAGCGCACCGCCAACATCGGCGGTCTCGTGGATGTGAACGCGAAAGGTCAGCCGGTCCGGTTCTATCCCGATGGAGTCGAGCCAGTGAAGGAACAACATGATCATAGTCGGGTCGCTGTTGATGAACTTGACCCGTGGACTACGATCGCGCCACGGCTTGGCCTTGGCGCCCTCGGCCCAGTACGCAACCACCCCGGCGATGAAGAGTTCCCGATCGCTCAACCCTCCGATCTCGGCGCGCGCTTCCGCTTTCACGCGTTCCTGTTCTGCGATCCGTCGCGACCGGATGGCTTCCGCCCGCCGACGCACGCCATCCGGTCGAGACTGGCTCAAGATCTTCTGTTGCTCGGCGGTCAGGGCGACATCCTTCAGCCAGTTCGACAGCGTGCTCTTGGGCACGCCGAGGACCTCCATGATCTCGCGGTACGGCCTGCCTTCTCGTCGCAGCGCCACCGCGCGCGCGCGGACCTGATCGTGGTACCCGTAACGCACGCCCGCGCCCGGAGGCGCCTCGATGCCACGCAGCCACCACGACAGCGTGCCGTTGTCCTTCATCCCCAGCGCGCGCGCGATCTCGGCGCGTGTCGCACCTAGGCGTCGCATCGCGCGCGCGCGTTCGCGCTTCTCTGCATGATCTGCGCAAGGCATACATCGATCTTAGACGCCGGGTACGACAGTCAGACCTCGACGCGCGGACCGTGCGTCAGCGACGACACCACCTCGACCCGCGTGAACGCGGCCGACGCGCGCGTGGCCACATCCTGCGCGTGCTGCTCGTCGCGCGCGAGACCGATCCAGGTCGGTCCGCTGCCGGATACGATCGCGGCGAGCGCGCCGGCGTCCATCAGTGACCCACCGCCGGAACCGATCGAGGGCGCCAGCGACAACGCCGATGCTTGGAGGTCGTTGCGCAGGGCGGCGGCGAGGCGGTCGAGGTCGCCGCGCGCGAGCGCGTCGGCGACCTCGGTGGGGTCCCCAAGCGAGGCTACGCCGCGTTCGTCGAACGCGGCGTAGACGGCAGCGGTGGAGAGCTGCTCGCCGCTGATGCCGAGCACCCACCACACGGGCGCGCGCACCGGCAGGGACGACTGCTGTTCCCCGGTACCCCAGACGGCGGCCGTCCCGCCGCGCACGCAGAACGGCACGTCGGATCCGAGGCGCGCGGCGACGCGCTCGAGCGCCTTGCGCGACACGCCGGCGCGCCACAACTGGTTGAGTCCGACCAGTGTCGCAGCGGCGTCGGCCGAACCGCCCGCCAGCCCGGCGGCGACCGGGATCCGCTTCTCCAGCCCGATCGACGCGCCCCCAGAGGCGCCCTGCAGGGCGGTGAAGGCGCGCGCTGCTCGCATGACGAGGTTGTCGTCGCCGCCCGGTGCCGCGTCCGGCGGGGCGACCGACAAGCTGAACCCGTCGGCAGCCTCGAGGGTGACCGCGTCGAACAGGGACACGGCCTGCATGACCGAGACGATCTCGTGGAGCCCGTCGGGGCGCCGCGGGCCGACGGTCAGGTACGGGTTAATCTTCGCGGGCGCGCGCACCCTCATCGGCCGCTCCGCCCCCGGAGGCCCGCACCGCGTCCCGAGCCAAGGCCCGCACCAAGGCCCGCACCACGGCCTGCTCCACGGCCTGCTCCACGGCCCGCACCACGGCCTGCTCCACGGCTCGAGCCGAGGCGGGGCAGCCGGCGCGCCAAGGCGGCGAAGTCGCCGATCCCGAGCGTCTCGGCGCGCGCGGTTCCGTCGACGGCGGCGGCGGTCAGGGCGACCTCGACCTGCTCGGCCGTCCAGCCCCCACCGCGCAGCGCGCGACGGATGGTCTTGCGACGCTGGGCGAATCCCGCCTCGATGACCGCGAAGATCGCGCCGCGCGCGCCTCCCACGGCCGGGCGCGCCCGCCGCTCGCATCGCACGATCACCGACTCGACCTCCGGCATCGGGTAGAAAACCCGGCGCGACACCCGCGCGGCGACACGCGCGCGCGCCAGGTAGGCGACCTTGGCGCTGACCGCACCGTAGGCATCATCGCCCGGCCCCGCCGCGATGCGCTCGCCAACTTCCTTCTGCACCATGAACGTGTACGTGCGGACCGCGGGGAGCGACTCGAGCATCTGCACGAGCAGGGGCGTCGCGATCTGGTAGGGCAGGTTCGACACCATCGCGGTCGGTCGCCGCCCGATCAGGCGCGCCAGGTCGATACGAAGCGCGTCGCCGTATTCGACACGCACGTCGCGCCCCGCGAGCACCTCGTCCAGGACGGGCCGCAGCCTGCGATCCCTCTCGACCGCGATCACGCGCGCGCCCGCATCGAGCAGCGCCAGAGTCAGCGCCCCGAGCCCTGGGCCGATCTCGAGCACCTGCTCGCCCGGGCCGATCCCGGCGATATCGACAACCTTGCGGACGGTATTGGGGTCGACCACGAAATGCTGGCCGATCGAGGTCCGGGGATGCAGGTCGTACCGGTCGAGCAGCGCGCGGGTCTCACGCGGACCCAGCACGGCTCACCACCGGATGCGGACGCTGATCACCCCGCGGGAGAGCGAGCCGATCCGCCGGAAAGCCTCGTCGGAGAGGTCGATGACCCGACCGTCCACGTACGGACCGCGGTCGACGATCCGCACGTTCACCCATCTGCCGTTCGCGAGGTTCTCGACCCGAACGATGGTGCCGATCGGCAAGGTCCGGTGCGCAGCGGTCAGACCGTCGGCCTGGCTGTACCAGGAGGCCTTGCCGGTCTGGGTGCCGCGGTTGCAAGCGCAGCCTGGATACCCCGAGCCGATGGCGATGATCCGATCCTGCGGCTTGCGGACCCAGCTGGTCCTGAGCACCGCCTCGAAGACCTTCTCGCCGTCCACGTACTTGATCCGCGACACGACCCGCTGCAGCCCTACCACCCCGTCCTGGAGCACCTTTCGGTGTCCGTACTCCAGGCCCGGGTCGCGCCGGAGGATGGTTTGGAACCCCACGTTCTGGGTCCGGACGACCCGGCGGTAACCGATCCGGAGGATCTCGATGGTTCCCTCGTGGACCGGCGCGGAGCCTAGCGCGGGGGTCACCTTGTCGCGCGCGCCCAGGTCGATGCCGAGATCCTCGAGCACCTCGCCGACGGTGCTCGCGTTGGTGATCACCGCATCGGTGGTCCCGTCGTGTTCGATGTCGAGCCCGACCGCGCGCTCGTAGCTGATGGTCATGCCCGGCCTGACCGGGGCGGACCGCGCGGGGTGAACGGTGTCGATCACGGTCCGGCGCACGTTCACCTCGTCGATGACCTCGGCGATGGTGAGGCCTGTGACGATCACCCGCCGCGGCTTCCCGTCGAGCAGCAGGACGACCTCCTTGGCGCGGTAGACGTCGATGACGTCCCCCGAGTCGAGGTCTGCCTCGAGCGCGGGCTCGACGCGGTCCTGCTCGTCCAGCGCGACTCCGGCCCGGTCGAGCGCCTGCGCGACCGTGGTCGCGTGGGTGCGCACGCCGACCGCCTCGCCGTCGATGCGCACGGTCACGTTCTTCTCGAGCGCGCCGAAGGCCATGGTCGCGATCCCCAGGCTCAACACGATCGCGACACGCGCGATGCTGCGTCCCAAGTGCCCCCCTGATGCCGACTTGCCGGACTTGTCTTACCCGCCCTGGAGCGGGTCACACCGCGAGCGACCCTAGCAGAGCCCTAGGAGGGCTCTCAAAACGCGCTCGAACAGATGTTCAGGCGGTTCCCGGCAGGCTGAAGAGCCCCTCGGCGACCGCCGTTGAGGTCCCCGCCACCTCTTCGAACGAGGCTCCATGCTCGGCCGCTACAGCCTCGGCGACCAGTCTGACCAGGGCAGGCTCGTTCCGAGACCCCCGGTGGGGCACCGGCGTCAGGAACGGCGAGTCGGTCTCGACCACCAAGCGATCCAGGGGTGTGATGCGAGCAGCTGCGCGCAGGTCGCCGGCGCTCGGGAAGGTCACGATGCCGCTGAAGGAGAGCACGGCCCCGAGGGCGAGCGCGCGCTCGGCCTCCACCGGTCCGCCTGTGAAGCAGTGGAAGACCACCCTGTCGGGAGTCCCTTCGTCGGCCAGGATCGAGAAAGTGTCGTCCCACGCTTCGCGGGTGTGGATCACCAACGCTTTGCCTGTCTCTCGGGCCAGGCGGACGTGCTCGGCGAAGACCGCGCGCTGCTCGGGGCGAGGCGAGTTGTCGTAGTGGTAGTCCAGGCCGGCCTCTCCGATCCCGACCACCCTGTCACGCCGGGCAAGCTCCGCCAGCCGAGCCATCGCCTCGTCGGTGCGGTCCTTGGCGTTGTGCGGATGGATGCCCACGGTCGCCCAAACCTCATCGCGTCGCTCGGAGGCGGCGGCCGCCCACTCGCTGCTCGCCAGGCCTTCGCCGATGGTCACGGCACGGGTGACCCCGGCGGCGCGCGCGCGCGCGAGCACCTCGTCGAGGTTCTCGAGCATGTCGAGATGGCAATGCGTGTCGGTCAGCATCTGTTGAGGGAAGACTAGCGACCCCGCGCGCGCGATCAGCCTTCGATGCGGGGGAACAGCGATTCGCCGCGCGCGATGCGCGCGCCCACGGGGAGCCCTCCCCAGCGCACGGCGGCGGGCAGCCGCTGCTCGGACAACGGCGTGTTGATCCCGAGCGAGGCCCAGATCTTCCCGGCCGCCTGCGGGATGACCGGGGACAGCAACACCGCGAGAAGGCGCAGGACCTCGGCCGAGGCGTACAGGATCGCGCCGACGCGCTCTTCGGTCCCCTCCTGCTTGGCGAGCTTCCACGGCGCGGTCTCGACCAGGTAGCCGTTGACCTCGCGCACGATCGCATCCACCGCTTCCAGGCCCGTGTGGAACGCGAACGCGTCGAGCGCGTCCTCGTACAACTCGATCTGTCGCTCGACGACCAGGCGCAGCGCGCGCTCAGCGTCGCCGGTCGCCGCCGACGGATCGGGCACCTCCCCGCCGCAGTTGGCGTCGATCAGCGCCGTGACCCGGCTCAGCAGGTTGCCGATGCCGTTGGCCAGCTCGGCGTTGTAACGCGCGACCAGCGACTCCCACGAGAAGTTGCCGTCCTGGCCGAAGGCGACCTCGCGAAGGAAGTAGTACCGGTACGCGTCCACCCCGAACGTCTCGAGCAGCTGGTCAGGATGGATCCCGGTCAGCTTGGTCTTGCTCATCTTCTCGCCGCCGACCAGCAGGTGCCCGTGCGCGAAGACGAGCTGTGGCGGGTCGATCCCGGCGGCGTGCAGCATCGCCGGCCAGGTCACTGCGTGGAACCGAAGGATGTCCTTGCCGACGAGATTGACCCCCGGCCAGAAGCGACCGAAACGCTCCCCATCGGGGAAGCCCAGCGCGGTGATGTAGTTGAGTAGCGCGTCGATCCAGACGTAGAAGACGTGGTTGGTGTCCCACGGGATGGGAACCCCCCACGTGAACGAAGTCCGGGAGATCGAGATGTCCTGTAACCCTTGGTCCACAAAGCTTCGCACCTCGTTCAGTCGATTCCCGGGCTGGACGGAGACCGGCTTGCGCTCGTAGTAATCGTTCAGCAGCCAACCCGCGTACTTGGACAGGCGGAAGAAGTAGTTCTCCTCGGTCACGCGCTCCACGGGACGCCCATGGACAGGGCAGTTGCCCTCTCGGAGCTCGGATTCGCGGTAGAAGTCCTCGCACGAGACACAGTACAGACCCTCGTACGAGCCCAGGTAGACGTCGCCGGAGTCGTAGAGGCGCTGCCAGAACGCCTGGACGGGGGTCTTGTGGCGCTGCTCGGTCGTCCTAATGAAGTCGTCGTAGGAGATGTCCAGCCGGTCCCAAAGCGCCTTCCAGTTAGGGACCATCGCGTCCAGGTATTCCTGCGGGCCTTGGCCGCGAGCCTCGGCGGCTTCCAGCATCTTCTGGCCGTGCTCATCGGTGCCGGTGAGGAACCAGACCTCGTCACCCTTGAGGCGGTGGTAGCGCGCGGCGACATCGGCAGCGACGGTGGTGTAGGCATGGCCGATGTGCGGCACGTCGTTCGGATAGTAGATGGGGGTCGTGACGTAGAAGCGCTCGCTCACCCGCTCTCCCAGGTTTTGCCTTACGCGTGGTCAGGGCGGTACCGTTCGGTCCCGCATCATAGGGGTCGCACGGGCGGCCTCGCACACCGATTTCCGCGGAGGGGACGTGCCGCCACGAGCGACCGGCGTCAGCCGGAAGGTCGACGATCTCGGTCGTATCGTGCTGCCCGCCGAGCTGCGCCGCTCCTTCGATATCCGCGAGGGCGATCACATCGACATCGCGGTCGAGGAAGACCGGATCGTGCTGACCAAGCAGCGTAACGTCTGCACCTTCTGCGGCGGCTCGGACTCCATGCGCACCTACCGAGAGCATCAAGTCTGCTCGCCCTGCCTGGCCGAGCTGAAGCGCTTCTAGAGCGTCCGGACATCACGGCATATCCGGCAGGAGCTCAGACCCGCGCGCCGAATCCCTAACCGCAAGCGTTGGCCGCAGTGGGGCGGCCGGACGAGCAAGGTGGGGTGGTCCGTGAGGCTCTTCGTCGCTGCGTTGGTCGCTGTCGTCCTCGGCGCGCCGGACCCAATCCCCGCAGCCCACGAAAGGTTCATGCCGGTAGGTCGCAGCCTGGCACCGGGGAACGAGGGTCCGGTCGAACCCGCTCCCGACGCCCCGCTGGGTCAGCGCGCGACGGGGACGGACCAACCCGATGCCGAGCCCACTCTCAACCAGACGCACGCCGTCTACTTCGTGCCGCGCGACCGGCCAGACGAGAGTCTGGACGACAACGGGACGCTGTCCCGATCGATCACCGGGACCCGCGAATGGTTCGCGCGCGAGACCAGCCGCAACGGCCTGGGCGCGCGCCGACCACGGATGGACCGGCTCGCCGGCGGCGGCTGGGACATCACCTTCGTCCGCGGCGATCAGGATGCGGCCGCGTACACCGCGCTGAGCGTGATCAGCGCTGAGCTGACCGCCAAGGGCCTCAACGACCCCAACAAGCGCTACCTGATCTACGCAGCGCTCTCACGCGGCGGGATCTGCGGCGAGGGCTTCTACCCGCTTCCGGGGTTCCCCACCTCGGGCCGATTTTCGGCTGTGTACCTCGACTCCGACGCGAGTTGCGGCGCGCGCGACTTCGGCGGCGGCACGGCGGCGACCGCGGGCAAGGCCGAAGCGATCGCTGCTCACGAGTGGCTGCACAACGAGGGGGTCGCAAGCCCGTTGTCTCCCCATCACTGCCCGGGGTCCAACTACCATGTGTGCACGGTCGTGCTTTACCTGCTTCCCGGCGACATGGACACCGAGTCGCCCGACGTCCTGTTCCCGTACATCAACGCGAGGCTGTCGGCGAAGGTGCTCGACCGGGACCTGGACGATTACCTCGATCACTCGTGGCCGCACCTGGCGAACCTGCGCGCGTCGCCCTGGCTCGAGTAGATCAACCGCGATCGACCACAGCTTGGTAGACCGCGCGCTTGGGCACCGCGCGCTCGGCCGCCACCGCTGCGATCGCCTCCCGTTTCGTAGTTCCCGCCGCCATCCGGTCGGCTACGTCGCGCGCAAGATCCGCCGGTTCGGCGACCGCGGCCTCCTCGGGCTCGGCGCCGGCGACGACGATGGTGATCTCACCCCGCGCGCCCGCGGCCTCCAGCGTCTCGGCCAGCTCGGCGAGCGAGCCGCGGACGACCTCCTCGTGCATCTTGGTCAGCTCGCGCGCGATCGCCGCCGGGCGGTCGGCCCCGAACGCGGCGGCCAGATCGCGCAGGGTCACGACCACTCGGTGCGGTGACTCGAACAGCACGATGGTGCGCTGCTCGGCGGCGAGCGCGTCGAGGCGCCGACGTCGCGACGCCCCCGTCCGCGGCAGGAACCCCTCGAACACGAAGCGCGCGCTGGGGAACCCCGACGCGACCAACGCCGTCGTCACCGCCGAAGCGCCTGGGATCACCTCGACCCGGTAGCCCGCCTCCCGGCACGCGGCGATCAGCCGATGCCCGGGATCGGAGAGCCCCGGCATCCCGGCGTCGGTGGTCAGCGCCACCCGCTCCCCGGCGCCGATCCGTGCGAGCAGCTCGCGGACCCGCGCGCGCTCGTTACGGGCGTGGTAGGTGACCAGGCGCGCGCGCGAACGCTCGCCGGTGACCGCGGCGACCCGCTGCAGCAGCACGCGCGCGACCCGGGTGTCCTCGCACGCGATCACGTCGGCCGCTTGGATCGCTCGAGCAGCGCGCGGCGACAGATCGTCCAGGTTGCCGATCGGTGTTCCAACGACGGAGAGCAGCCCGCTCACGTGGGCCTGCCCGCTGGTGTCTGCGGCCGGTACAACGTTCCTATACTCTATGCGCCGCCGGAAGCCGCTCCGGCCCACCCATCTATGTGAGCGACCACGAGCAACATCCCGAGACCAAGGAGGATTGGCCCTCCTTCGACGAGCGGCTCCTCGCACCGGAGCCGCCGCCGCTCCCGCGATGGTCCGCGCGTTTCGCCACTCCGCTGACCAGGCTCGACATCGCGGTGCTCGGGCTAATCGTGCTCGCCACCGCGTTGACCTACTTCCTGCGCCTCGGCGCACCCGACGATCTGATCCCGCTGGACGAGAAGCATTACGTGCCCGACGCGCGCGACGTGCTCGCGTTCGGCACCGAGAGCGACACCCGCGTCTCGGAGGAGTCCGGCGCTTTCGTCGTCCACCCTCCGGTGGGGAAATGGTTCATCGCCGCCGGCATCCGGCTGCTCGGCGACGATCCCACGGGATGGCGGTTCTTCGGCGCCTTCGTGGGAACGCTGTCGGTGGTGCTGCTGTACCTCATGGCGAGGCGACTGTGGGCATCGGCGTGGTTCGCGGCCCTGGCGTCGTTGCTGCTCGCGACGGAAGGGTTGTGGTTCGTTCAATCGCGTATCGCGATGCTGGACATCTACCTCGCGTTCTTCGTGCTCGCCGGGGTGTGGTTGCTGCTCGAGGATCGGGATCGCACCGGCATCGAGCATCGCCGCGTGCGCTGGTGGCGCCGCGTGCGGTGGTGGCGCCTCGGCGCCGGGACGGCCGTCGCCTTCGCGCTGGCGACCAAATGGTCGGCGCTGCCGTTCTGGGCGGCCGCGCTGCTGCTCGCGGCAGTGTTCGAAGGCAGGCGGCTGGGCGAACGGCGGCGCTTCGTCGGCCCCGTGTTCGAGCCGGCGCCCGCGTGGGCCTTGCTGCGCGCTGCGGCTGGAGTCGCCGGCACGTTCCTCGTCCTGCCGGCATTGATCTACGTCTCCACCTTCACCCCGTGGTTGGTGGACAAGGATCGGTATGACCCGCCCAGGTGCGTTTCGACCGCCGAGGAACCGCGCAACCTGGCGTCGCGCTGGCTCTGCTACCAGTACGAGATGCTCGACTTCCATCGGAACCTCAACAAGTACGAGACGGTGACCGAGGACGAGGAGGTCGAGCAGCCGGACGGCTCGACGGTCACGGTGACCGAGACCGTCACCAAGCCCACGCACCCCTACTTCAGCCAGGGCTACGCGATCCCGTGGATCGGACGGCCGGTCGCGCACTACTACGAGACCGAAGGCGAGGGATCGGCGGAGCGGCGCAGCGAGGTGCTCGGCGCGCCGAATCCGTTGACCTGGGGTGCAGCGTTCTTGATCGGGATCCCCGCGCTGATGTGGTGGAGCGTCGTCGCGCCGATCCGGCGGTGGTGGTCTCGGCGTCGTGACCCGGTCGCGCGCGGCCGTGGGCCGTCCGACACGGTCGCCCCGCTGCTGCTGCTGTTGATCGTGGTCGGCTATGCGCCGATCCTGGCCGCCGACGTGGTCGCACGGCCGGTGTTCATGTTCTACGCCACCCCGATGGTGCCCTTCCTCGTGCTGGCCGTGGTTCATGTACTGGTGCGCGCGACGCAGGGCGGGCTGCGCGCGCGCGCGATCCCCATCGCATTCGCAGGGCTCGCGGTGCTTCTGTTCGCGTACCTCTATCCGGTCTACAGCGCATGGCCGCTGTCGTCGGACGGGTTCCTGGGATGGTCGGGCCGGATCCTGTACGGCAGCCAGCCGTGGCGTCTGTTCGGATGGCAGCTGCCGTTCCCGCCGGTGGACTGCCTGGCCGAGAACGTCATCAAACGCTTCTGCTGGATCTAGGCCGGACGCGCGCTCGGCCAACCTTGCTTCACGGCGGACCACGCTACGGGCGCTGGGAGGACCGGCGCTCTGGGCGGCGAATCCTTCAGTCGATGCTGGGAGCAGGACGCTTGCGGAGGGGCGCGCGCCCCATCGCCTCGCTGGGGGTGTGCATCGCGCTGCTCGCGCCCGGGGGCGCGCGCGCCGCCGAACCGTTCGTACTGACCAACGACGGTGTGTACGCCTTCATCGACGACGATGAGGTGCTCCTGTCCACGCCGGGATTCAGCCGTCACTGGCACCGCGACCCCTTGTGGACCTACGAGGCTCCCGGCTTCAACCAGCCGGGTCCGGACTTCTCGTTGACATTAGACGGGATCACTCTCACGAGCATGGCGTTCCAGACCGACGACGTATGGGCCGAACCGATCCCCGGCGGCCTACGGCTGACCTGGGAGCTGAGCCTTCCCTCGACCATCGCCGCCGGCTTTCCGCGGCGCGGCGACGTCCCGGGCGTGCTGCGCGTGACCCGCACAACCGAAGCATTCGGCGACGTCGCCGGCTTCGCGACGCAGATGACGCTTCACCCGCTCGTGCCGCTCGCACTCAACGGCTACACGCTCGATGAGATCCCCGCGACCATCCGGCCGGGCGCCCCGACGATCCATGCGTTCCGCGCCGGCGCGGACTGGCGTTACGACGAGGGCTTCGATCCGGTCGGGATCGGCGACGATCATCTCGGGCATTGGCGTGAGTCGCGCTCGACCGGACAAGGCGAGAGCCTGATCGGCAACGGTGAATGGTTGTCGGTGCGCTTCCCGCACGCGCCTATACCGAGCACGAGCCACTTCACGCTCGCGATGATCATGGAACGCCGGAACATGGCTTCCTCGGTCGCCGAGTACGCGTTCAGCGACTCGGTCGGCGCCTCGTCGGCGATGCGCATCGGCGTCGACTTCGGTCGCGACATCGTCTACGGCGGCCCGTTCGAAGAGTCGATCCACGCCGAGAGCCCGCGCGATCCTTCCGGTCCGATCGCCGACGCACAGCACGCGCGCGCGTCCGAGCCGGGCACGCGCGCCCGCGCGCTGGTGCCGGGGCGGCCGCTGACGCTCGAGCGTGTGCTGACCGTGCACGCGCCCGACGAGGACCATCAGGCGTGGGAGTACTACAAGTACCTCACGCGCCACCGCATGACGCCGTATCCGAAGGCGGTCACGTTCAACACCAACGGCGTGGATAGCAACGCGATCTCGACCGGTGCGAAGGACGACGTCGACTTCGCCCGCCTGCAGACCCTCGCCGCTGCCGCGCGCGAGATGGGCGTCGAGACCTTCACCTCGACGACGGCTGGCAGGCGCGCTCGGGCGACTGGTGCCCGGACTCGCCGCAGTGCCCGGAACCACGCTGGGACGGTGTGGACATGCGCTTCGCGCCGCGGTTCCCCGACGACGAGTTCCGTGCTGTGCGCGAGGTGCTCGCCGGCGATCCCGAAGATCCATCCGACGACATGGCATTGGGCTTGTGGATGACGCCGATGGAGTTCCATCCGTCCTCGGCCGCATACCAGCGGAGCCCCATGTGGGGATGCGCGCCGGTCGGGCACGCCACCGCGGCCCCCTCGTTCGCCGACGGCGGCGGGTCGTTCGACGCCGGCATCGGCGTGTGGAACCCGCGTGCGCTCGGCCTGCATCCAGATAGCGGCGAACCGCTGCGCCTGAGCCGCTACATCGAGGACCGTATCCGCCGAGCGATCGACGTCTACGGCGCGCGCTACTTCAAGTTCGACTTCCTCGCGTGGGTCGATTGCGCCGGCATCGAGCCGGTGGACATGTACGACTACCATGACGAGTT
This sequence comes from Actinomycetota bacterium, assembly GCA_036397635.1. Lineage (GTDB taxonomy): Bacteria > Actinomycetota > AC-67 > AC-67 > AC-67 > DASWIP01. Next base: position 46,179 of record DASWIP010000065.1, read on the forward strand.
CGTCGCGATGGTGGACCGGTTGCAGGCGACGTACCCGAACGTCACGTTCTCGATCGACGAGACCAACGACTACCGGCTCTTCCCCTTCGAATCGGTCGCGCGCGGCCCGTCGTGGTTCCAGAACGGCAAACCACGGACCGAGCAGCTGCTCCACAACGTCTGGAACCTCGCGCCGTTCGTGCCGGGCTGGTCCCTCGGCCAGCACGCCGCCAGCGGCGACGCCGAGCGGCGCGACAAGGGCGTCGACGCGGTGATGGCGGTGACGCTGCCGTCGCACATCACCTTCTGGAACGCGATCGACGCCGCGGTGACGCCGGCCGAGCGCGCGCGCATCCGTCGCTGGACCGACTTCTATAAGCAGCACCGGAACACGCTCGCGCAGTTCACACTGCCGCTGCTCGGCGATCCGCTGGAGAAAGGCTGGACGGCGCTGCAGCCCTGGAACCTGGACGAGCAGCAGGGCTGGCTGCTCGCCTACAGCCAGGAAGGACCGGCCGAGACGATGCGCATCCCGCTGCGCGCGGTCGACGCGTCGAGCACTTTCCGGCTCACCCGCCACTACCCAGGCATCGGCTCGACCTTCGACTTCGGGACGTTCACCGGCGAGCAGCTCCGCGCCGGCATCCCGGTCCGCATCGCGAACCCCTACGGCTTCGCGCTGATCCGGATCGAGCGCGCCTAGGCCGACGCGGGGGGCCGCGCCACCTCGGGCGCCGCGCCGCGCGCTGCTCGTTCCGCGCGCTGCTCGTTCCGCGCTGCTCGTTCCGCGCGCGCGAGGACGCGAGGTGGCACGATAGAGCCGCGATGACCGGCGACCACGGCCATGTTCAGGCGGCGCAGCATGTCGGCGTCCGCTACCGCTCGCGGCTGGTGTGGTCGCTCGGTCTCGTCGGCGGCTTCTTCATCGTCGAGCTGGTCGCCGGTCTGCTGACGGGATCGATCGCGCTGGTCTCCGATGCCGGCCACATGCTCACGGATGCGGCGGGGCTGATGATGGCGCTCGCGGCGATCCAGATCGCGGCCCGGCCGTCGCGCGCGACCCACCGCACGTTCGGGCTCTACCGGCTCGAGATCCTGGCTGCGCTGGCGTACGCGGGCGCGCTGCGCGCCCTTGCCGGTTACGTCCTCGTTGAAGGGATCCGCAGGTTCGGCGAGCCTCGCGACATCGCCGGCGGGCCGATGCTCGCGGTCGCCACGGCCGGGCTGGCGGTCAACCTGATCGCGTTCGCGCTGCTGCGTCCGGGCGCGAAAGAGAACCTCAACGTCAGAGGGGCCTACCTCGAGGTGGTGGCCGACACCGCCGGATCCGCCGGCGTGATCATCGCCGGGATCGTGATCCTCACCACCGGATGGCCGTACGTGGATCCGATCGCCGGCCTCGCGATCGGCGCGCTGATCGTGCCGCGCGCGGTGCGCCTCGCGTCGCAGACGCTGCGGATCCTGGTGCAGGCGGCGCCGCCGCACCTGGACCTGGACGCGGTCCACGCCGACCTCGCGGCCCTTCCCGCCGTGGTCAACGTGCACGACCTGCATGTGTGGACGCTTACCTCGGGCATGGACGTGGCGTCCGCGCACCTGATGGTCGCGAGCGATGCCGACATGCACGGCGTGCTCGACGGTGCGCGCGATCTGCTGCGCGCGCGGTACCGCGTCGTGCACGCGACCCTTCAGGTCGAGCCAGAGGATCACACGGGCTGCGAGGAGATCAGCTGGTGAGCAGCGGGATGCGGCACGCCCAGCCCCATCGGGGGCTGGGAGCGGTCAGCAACAGGTCCGGCACGTTGTAACCAGGGGCGAGCACCGGCGGGTCACCCGCCCCACCCGAGAACCGAAGCACGTCGATCCCGCGCGCGACATCGAGCGTGTAGAGGTAGTCGCCGTGGAACTTCGCGCTCCACGCGGCGGTGATGGCGGGCATGTAGAAACCGACCTGCCGGATATCGGTCGGGTTCGAGACGTCGAGGAAGCGAACGCCCTGCTCGTACCAAGCGACGGCCACGATCCCATCGCCCCGGTAGTCGAAGTAGTGCGACGAGCACGTTCCCCCCGCAGGTTTCTTCTGGCCCGGCGGGTCCCCGGTTCCCTGGCCGATGTGGAAGTCGTCGAGCTTGTCCAGCACCACCCGGCCGTCCACCTCATGCAGCCAGCCGGTCTGGAAGCGGCCGTCGTTACCGCACAGGTTGTTCTGGGCACCGAGCCAGTTCTCCTCGGTGATCAGCACGACCTCACCCTTGTCCAGGTCGACCTCATCGTCGGCGAACGCCACGGGATCCACAGCGGTCGCGTGTGGGCGCCAGGAGTTGTGCAGGATGAAGTCGTTGTGGAATTGCCCGCGCTGACGGACGTAGAGCGTGGGCGAGACCGGGTTCGCGGTGGTGTACCCGGCGATCCCGCCGCCGCCGACGATCCACGCGACGCCGGCGTCGTCGACCTGCACGTCGTGCGTGCCGCCGACACCGGGCGCGAACGAACCCACTACCTCGGGCCGGGTGGGATCGCGCAGGTCAACGACATAGATCTCGCCGGATCCGGCGAGCCAGCCGTAGGCGCAGTCGTTGATGCAGGACACGGTGTGTCCATCCGGCACATCGATGGTGCTCAGCAGGACCGGCGCGTTGACGTTGGAGACGTCCACGACGAATAGACGTACTTGAGGAACCCCCACCGCGAAGTCGGCCGAGATCAGCAAGATGTCGCCGTTGGTGTCCACGTCCTCGTTCTCGAAATGCGGCAACGGGAGCGCCCCCGCCGGAACCGGGACGCCAAGGCCGAGGCTCAGGTCGTAGATCTGCAGACCGGCGAGGGTCGTCACGTACATCGTGTCGCCCAGGATCTTCGCTCCCACGGCGCCCGCATCGGGCACGGTCGCGACCAGGTCGACGTTGGCCGAGGCGAGGGCGCCACCAGCGAGCGGCGGCACCGCGGGGGCGGGTGCGCCGGTCAGGACCAGCGCGAGAGCGGCGACGACCAACGAAACGCGACGCATGCCTTCCCTCCTCCGCCCGCGCTCGTGGCTCGGACGCTTTGATGTGGGCTCCCGCCGGTCGGACGGGGGCTCCCGCCGGTCGGACGGGGCTCCCGCCGGTCGGCGGCATGCGAACCTTCGACGGCCGACCGTGCTGCTCCTGCCATGGAAGCCGCATGAGACGCCGCAACCGGTGCGAAGTATGACGAACGACCCCGTCTCGCTAGTACGTGAGCGTGAAGCTCGCATCGGCGCCGCGCGTGAGAACGATCACGGCCCAGACCTCACGCGGGGTCCCATGACAGTCGATGGTGCCGGTTTCGACGTCTCCTCGCTGCGAAGACGAGACCCGGCAAGGCGTGCCGGTGCCGTCGAGGTCGGTATAGAAGTACGCGTCGAGCTCTTCAAGACCGGTTGCGCCGTCGGTAAGCGTCAGCGTGTATGCGCTGCCGTCCGCACGCTGCTGAAGGGCTTTCACGTAGCCGGTCACACCGTTCGTATGCCGATCGATGCCGTACATCGCGCGCGGGACAGACGGTGAAGCCGCAGCGAACCGGATGCGGCCCGAGGCGGGTTGCGCGCGCGCCGGCACGCCCGCACCGGCCAGCGCGAGCAGCGCACCCAGGACGACCATGGATCGTCTCATGTCGATGGTGGCTGGCTTCGCCTCCGCGGCACGGCGTCCCTGCGCCGGATCGCCCGATGCTGCCCTCGCGGGCGATGGATCACATTTGGACCTGCTGTGCGGTTCGGCGGCTCATGATGGGACGAACCGGCAAGACCGGGCACGCGGACGATGCGTGCGCCTACAGGATCTGCGACAGGAACTTCTTGGTGCGCTCCTCGCGCGGGTTGGTGAAGAAGTGCTCGGGGGTCCCGATCTCCACGACCTGACCATCGTCCATGAACACCATCCGGCCCGCAACCTCGCGGGCGAACCCCATCTCGTGGGTCACCACGATCATGGTCATGCCCGAGCGCGCCAGCTCGAGCATCGCGTCGAGCACCTCTTTGATCATCTCAGGATCCAGAGCCGAGGTCGGCTCGTCGAACAGCATCACCTTCGGCTGCATCGCGAGCGCGCGCGCGATGGCGACGCGCTGCTGCTGTCCGCCCGAGAGCTGCCCCGGGTACTTGAGCGCCTGCTCCGGGATCTGGACCCGCTCGAGCTGCAGCATCGCGATCTCTTCGGCTTCCCTCTTGGGCTTGTGACGCACCTGACGCGGCGCCAGCGTGACGTTCTCGAGCACGGTCAGGTGCGGGAACAGGTTGAACTGCTGGAACACCATCCCGACCTCGCGCCGGATCTCCTGGATGTTGCGCAGGTCGTCGGACATCTCGATGCCATCAACCACGATGCGGCCGGCGTCGTGCTTCTCGAGGCGGTTGATGCAGCGGATCAGCGTGGACTTTCCCGAGCCGGACGGGCCCATCACGACCACGACCTCCTGGCGGTCCACCTCGAGGTCGACGGTCTTCAGCGCCTGGAAATCACCGAACCACTTGCCGACGCGCTCGCAGACGATCATCGGTCCCGCGCTGGTGCCCGTCTCGCTCATCGTTCTCCCACCCCGAGTCGCTTCTCGAGACGCTGGCTGGTCTTGGACATCCAGTATGCCCCCACCCAGAAGACGAACGCCGCGAAGCCCAGCGTCTCAGCCTGCAAGCCATGTCCGGTGAAACGCGGTTGACCGTTGATCTGCTCGGCCACCCTTAGCAGCTCTGCCAACCCGATCGATGCGGCCAGCGACGTGTCCTTGAACAGGCTGATGAACTGACCCACCATCGCGGGGATGACGGCGCGAAGCGCTTGTGGGAGCACGATCAGCGCTGTGATCTTCACAGGCGACAACCCGAGCGCCTGCGCCGCTTCAACCTGCTCGTTCGGGACGGCCTGTAGGCCGCCCCGAACGACCTCCGCAACGTAGGCGGCGGTGAAGAGGACGAAGGCGATCAGGGCTCGAGCAACCAGTGACGGTGTCTGCGTGCCCGGCGGCAGGAAGAACCCGAGCACGAGGAACGCCATGAACAGCAGCGTGATCAGCGGGACCCCGCGGATCAGCTCGATATAGGCGACGGAGAGGGCACGGATCGCCGGGAATGTGGAGCGCCGTCCGAGGGCGAGGAGGACCCCGAGGGGGAACGAGAGCAGGATACCGCCGAGGGAGAGGAAAAGGGTCAGCATCAGACCTCGCCAGTCCGGATACGGAACCCCTCCGAACGCCACCATCACCTCGAACGCGGCGACGCATCCAAGGATGAACAGGATCGTTACCCAGCGCACGCCTCGAGGAGGGACCCTGATCCCCGCTACCCGACCGATGAACGCGGTCATTCCAACGCCCAACAGCGCCGCGGCAGTGACGGGCGATGCGCTCAGTCCAACGACGACCAGCGCGAACACGATGAATGGCCAGAACCGCCGCAGCGGAGCGCGCCATGAGGCCTCCGCCCGCCCGTCCGTGGGTCGTGTTCGATGAACGGAGACGCCCCATCGCATCCCTCCGAGCAACGTGAGCAGATACACCGCGGCCCACAGCCGCCATAGCTCGTCGCGCGGGAAGCCGCCCACCATGTAGTTCGTCAGGTTCACATGCACCGCCTCCCAGCGGGCGGTCACGAACAGGAAGCGGAGCGCACGGTACGCGAGGAACGCGATCACGAGCGCGCCCACGATCGTGACGATGCTGTTGACGGGCCCCGAGAACAGGTTCTCACGCACCCAATCCTTCGGCTTGGCGCGGTACGCCGGCCGATCGGGTTCTGGGATCGGAAGCGGCTCCAGCGTGCTCGTGTCAGTGGCCATCAACTGGTGACATACGTCAGGCGACGATTCACCAGATTGGTGATCGCCGAGATGGTCAATGAGAAGAACAGGTAGATCCCCATCAAGATAAGGATGCCCTGGGGAGCCGGGTTTCCTTGCCCAATCGCGATACGCGTGATCCGCGTGATCTCCGGGTAGGCGATGAAGACCGCGAGGGACGAATTCTTCGTGAGGTTCAGGTACTGGTTCGCAAGCGGCGGGATCATGATCCGAAGCGCTTGGGGGAGCACGACGAATCTGTAGCGCTGAAACTCGGTCAAGCCCAGCGCCCGAGCAGCTTCGCTCTGACCTCTGGAGACCGCCAGGATGCTTCCACGCACGATCTCGGCGATGTGACTGGCCGTGTAGATGAAGAGGCCCGCGAGCAGCGCCGCGAACTCCGGCGACATTCGGATCCCGCCGGTCACTCCGAACTCCTGCCGCTGTGGCAGGCTCATCGCGACGGGCGTTCCGGTGGCGACGAAGGCGACGACGGCGATGATTAGAAAGGTCCCCGCACCCCACAGGACTCGGTGGTGAGGTTGACCGGTTCGATCGAACCGACGCGTCCGCCTGATCAGGACGACAACAGCCACAACGGCTGCGACCGCCAGGGAGGCAGCGAAGAGTGGGGCCCCGCCCCCGGCGGCTTCGACGGATGCAACGACCAACCCGGAGTTCGAGATTACTAGGATCCCGAACAGTTCCGACGCGTTCCCGATCGAGGGCAGCTTGAGGATCACCGCGATGTACATGAAGATGATGATGACGAGCACGGGGATGTTGCGAACTGCTTCGACATATAGAGATGCCGCCCGCGCGATCAGCCAGTTGGGAGACAGCCGCGAGACGCCGATGACCACGCCAAGGATCGACGCGAGCAGGATCCCGGCACCCGAGACGATCGCCGTGTTCTTAACGCCGACGACGAGAGCACGCCAGACGGGATCGGAAGACTTGAAGTCCGAACCTGCGATCGCGAACCCGGCCGAACGATCCAGGTAATCGAAATCAGTTCGGATCCCCTGCCGATCGAGGTTGGTCGCGAGGTTCCCGAAGAGCCACAGGCCGATGACGACGACCCCGCCGACCACCACGATCTGAAAAAGGAGGCGAAGCATACGCACGTCCCGCCACGGCGGAGGCCGACCGCTCCGCCGATACGCGGGCGCCTCAACACCCACGGGCCTGCTCCTTCATCGGAGTGTGTCTGCGATCGGATGGTGTGGGGCGGCGGCAAC
>DASWIP010000066.1:0-11933 GCA_036397635.1 Actinomycetota bacterium
GGCCGGACAGCCGGTAAGGCAGGCCGGAGTGCCGGGAGAGCAGGCCGGGGCGCGGGCAGGGCTGCCCGATCCGCGGCGCATGGCGCAGGCCGCGCGGGACGGATCGCCGGGCAGACGGCGATAGGCCCGGCGCGCGCGCTCACCGCGGTCTTCCGGTATTGGGCGGCCGAGCGCGCGACCCTTCGTCAGGGCATGGCCTCGCTGTCGATCTCTGCGATCGGAAACATCCCCACCGGCCTCGCCCTCGGCGCGATGACGGGGCGGCTCGAGGCGTTGCCCGGCCTGTTCATCCTGATCCCCGCTGCGATCGGCATGCGTGGGGCCATCTTCGGCGCGTTGGGTTCTCGCCTGGGAACAAGCATGCACGCGGGTCTGCTCAGGTTCTCAAGCGATCGACGCGGCATCCTGATGCAGAACATCTACGCTGCAACGCTGCTGACCTTCGCGACCTCTCTGTTCCTGGCCGTGGTCGCGCGAGCCGTCACCGCGGCGACCGGTCTCGCGACCATCTCGCTCTGGGACTTCGTCGTCATCAGCGTGATCGGCGGCGTGGTCTCCAGCGCGTTCGTGCTGGTGGTCACGGTCTGGCTCGCTTGGGTCGGGTCCAGGCGTGGCTGGGACCTTGACTCGGTGGCTGCACCGGTGATCACCTTCGTCGGTGACCTGATCACCCTGCCCGCGCTGTTCGCAGCCTCGTACCTCGCCGACCTGCCCACCATCACCCTGTCGGTGGGCGTGGCTTCGGCCCTGGTGTGCATCTTGGCCGGCGCGCAGGCCGTGCGCACCGACCGTCCGGTGGCCCGGCGCATCCTGCGAGAGAGCGCGCTGACGCTGGCCTTGGCGAGCGTGATCAACCTCCTCGCCGGAACAGTTATCGAGCATCGGATCGATCGATTCCTGGCTTTCGAGGCGTTGCTGGTGATGCTGCCGTCGTTCCTCGAGAACGCCGGCGCGCTCGGCGGCATCGTCTCGAGCAGGCTCGCGAGCAAGCTGCACATGGGTGCGATCGAGCCGCGTGTGTTACCGGAGCGGCTGGCGGCTTTGGACATCTCACTGGCGGCGCCGTGGTCGCTGCTGAACTTCGCCCTGACCGGGATCAGCGCTCACCTGGTCGCGGTGGCTCTCGGATTCGCGAGTCCCGGCGCTGCCCACATGACCGGCATCGCACTGCTCGCGGGGGCGATGGCGACCGCGGGCGCGGCGCTCGTCGCCTACCTCGTCGCGATCGCCACGTTCCGTTTCTCCCTCGACCCGGACAACCACGGGATCCCCGCCGTCACATCTGCGATGGACCTCGTCGGCGTGATATGCGTAGTCGGCGCGGTCGCCCTGATCGGAGTGAGCTGAGATGACCACCGACCGGATCACGGTCAAGGACCTGCTCGTCGAAGCGAAGGACGTCTCGGAGCTGATGGTGGATCTGGCCTACGCCGGGATCTTCTTCGGTGACGACGACATCGCTCGCGAGGTTTTGAATCTGCGAGAGGAGCTGACCTGGGTGGTTCAGAACCTCCGCACCATGGCGATGCTGGCCGCCCGGTCCCGCGAGGACGCGCAGGCGATGGCCGGCGTGCTGCGCATGGTCGCCGCGATGGACAAGATCGGCGACGCGGCCGAGGACATCGCCAGAGTGGTACTGAAGGAGCTTGGCATCCCCCCTGGGCTGCGCGACGACCTCCGCCACGCCGAAGAGGTGATCGCGCGCGTGCGGTTGCGCGAAGAGAACGCTCTCGCCGGCAAGAGCCTGGAGGACGCCGAGCTGCCGACCGAGACCGGGATGTGGGTCATCGCGATCCGCCGCGACGTGTCCTGGGTGTTCGGACCGGAAGGGAACGAGGTACTTCGCCCGGGCGACATCATCTTCGCCCAGGGACCCGAGGAGGGCGTGAACCTGCTGCGCGAGCTCGCCGGGGCGCCGCCCCGCAGCCTCGGTGAGCCGGTCTCGCGCACGCTGACGGGGCTGGACCGAGCGGTCGACGTGATGGTCGAGATGAAGAATGCGAGCGAGGTCGCGGTGGGCTTGGCCTACTCCGCGGTCCTGCTCCACGACAAAGGCCTCGCGGCGGAGGTCGGCGCGATCGAGGACGCGACCGACGAGATGCACCACGAGCTCGAGCGCTGGGTGCTGCGCTCGGTGCAAGAGGGCGCCGAGCCCGACGATCTCCGGGGGTTGCTGCACCTTGGGTTCGCGAGCGAGCGGATCGCGGACGCGGCTCAGGAGATGACCCGGATCACCGAGACGGAAGAGATCCCTCACCCCGTGATCGCCGAAGCGCTGGCGGAGGCCGACGAGATCGTCGTGCAAGCAACGGTCATGGATGACGGGGCCGCGGCGGGACGCACGTTGCGCGCACTCTCCCTGCGCACCGAGCTGGGGATGGAGGTGCTGGCCGTCAAGCGCGCAGACCGGTGGACCTACCGTCCCCGAGGGTCGCTGACGCTCCAGCCGGGCGACCGGCTGATCGCGATCGGACCCCAAGATGGCGTCCAGGACATGGAAGACCTGTTCGGGATGCGAACCTACGACGAGGAGGACTAGGAGCTGATGGAGCCCTCGACGGTTCAGGTCGCCGGCAAGGCCGCGAAGCCGGGAGCCTTGTGGATCCTCATCACGATCGCCGCAGGAATCGGCGGCTCGATGGCAGCGATCGGCGTGGCAGGCAGCGGCCGATATGACGTCGCGCCGTTCGAGGTCGAGCTGCGCGCGTTCCCGGCTCCGTTGGGCGAGACGGTGCTCGCCAAGCGCGCTGCGGGGATCGAGCCAGGGAGGGCCGAGGCCGGCACACACAACGCGCCGATGGTCTACAAGGCAACCATCACCGGCGTATCCCTCGCCGGTCTAACCCCCACGGACCAGAACCTGGTCGCCACCCCCGAGGGCATGGCGACGTTCCTGTCCGAACAAGGGAAGGACGCGCTCCGAGCGTTCGGGATCAAACTGGCTCTTCTGTCGGTAGGCGGCGGGGCCATCGCCGGGCTCGGCGTGTCGTTGGTCGGGAGGCAATGGCGTAGGATCGCCGGCGGGGCGGCGGCCGGCCTGCTCACCCTCGGCGTGATCGGGGTGCTCACGCAGCAGACCTACGACAAGAGCGAGTTCGCCAAGACCCGCTTCGTCGTCGAGGAGCCGATCGTCGGCACCGACCTCCCCATCGATCCTCTGCCGGGCGGCTGATACCGTGCGCGCGTTCGTGACGGGCGCGACCGGCTTCATCGGCGGCGCCGTCGCCCGCGCGCTGCTCGACGACGGCTGGGACCTCACCCTGCTCGTCCGGACGCCGTCGAAGGCGGCCGAGCTGGTCGCTCGCAACGCTGCCGTGGTTCTGGGAGATCTCGCCGACCCGCAGGGGCTCGAGGCGCCGATGCGCGATCATGACGCCGTCTTCCATCTCGCGGCGTGGTACGACTTCGGTGTCACCGACCACTCGCGGATGGAGCGGATCAACATCGACGGCACCGAACACGTGATCCGAGCAGCTGCCGGCGCCGGGGTCGAGCGGATCGTCTACTGCTCATCTGTGGCCGCGCTGGGCAACGACCCGGCGGGCGGCATCGGCGACGAGACGAAGCAACACCACGGCCGGTACGGCTCGTTCTACGAGCAGACCAAGCATCGCGCGCACGAGCGCGTCCGCGCGCTCGCCGCCGAGGGCATCGGCGTGGTCACCGTGATGCCCGCAGCGGTGTACGGCCCCGGGGACCCGAGTCTGATGGGCCTGCTGATGAAGCTCTACGCGCGCCGGCTCCTGATCGCCTGCCCTTTCCTGGCCGCGGGGGTGTCGATGGTCCACGTGTCAGACGTTGCCCATGGGATGATCCGCGCCGCCCGGGCGGCCCCGGGATCGGAGTACATCCTCGGTGGGGACAACGGGACCGTGAAGTCCGTCTTCGAGCGGGTCGCCTCCACCACGGGGATCAGACCGCCGCGCGTCTCGATCCCGAACGTGGTCCTGCGGGCCTCAGCGGTGCTGGGGCCCGTCATCGGCCGGATCCTGCGAGAGGAACCCGGCATGGTCCGGGAGGCGGCGGCGACGATGACCGGGTCCTGGATGTTCACCTCCGCCAGGGCACAGCGGGATCTCGGGTACTCGTACCGGCCGGTCGAGGAGGGCATCCCGCCGATGGTCGCCGGTCTCCGCCGCCCGAAGGCGACCGCGGGGTAGGGAAAGGTGACCCCCAGGCCATTCACCCCGGGGGGCCGGAGCGGACATCCTGTCCCGAGAGCAGAACAGAGGAGGATCGGTGCGGATCGGTGTGATCGGGACCGGCAACATGGGCACGGGGCTCGCGCGGGCATTCGCGCGGGCCGGCCACGACGTCATGGTCGGGTCACGTGATCCCGAGCGTGGTCGTGCGATCGCATCGGGCTTCGATGCGCGGGGCGGCGCGTACGAGAAGGCCGCGGCCCACGGCGACGCAGTCGTGCTCGCCGTTCCGTGGTGGAGCATCGACTCGGTGATCCCACTTCTGGGCGACCTGGAGGGCAAGATCGCGATCGACGTTACCAACCCAACCATGAGCGACTCGGGGTTGCTGCAACAGATGCACGGTTCCTCGGGTGCCGAGGTGATCGCCCGGGAGATTCAAGGCGCGACGCTGGTGAAATGCTTCAACCACATCTCGGCCGAGGTGATCCATCTGGACACGGGGGTCGCCCAGACGCGCGCCACAGCCTTCCTCTGCGGAGATGAGCCCGAGGCCAAGAACGTGGTCTCCGGCTTGGCCCGAGACCTTGGCTACGATCCGGTCGACGTCGGGCCGCTGGCCGCCGCGCGGTTGATCGAGCCGCTCGCGGCGCTGGTGCTGGGCCTCGCTCAGCGCGGGGCCGTGTCCCCCGATCGAGCGTTGGCGCTGGTTCCATTGGTGCGGGGCCGGCCCTCATAGAGGCGCGGTGCTCTCGACCGGCGAGGTAGTCTTAGGACAGGAGACTGCCTCGCCACGACGAGGCGAGAGCTGTGAGGGGGAAACCGGTTCCTTGACGCCCGTTCCGGGCGACCCAGACGACATCCTCTCCGGTCAGGACGTTGCAGTCTGTCCGTCCTGCGGCGAGCGCAACCTCGCACGCGCGAAATTCTGCATGGAATGCGGCGCTCGCATGGCCGTCGAATCCGGGGAACGCCGGCTCGTCTCGGTCGTCTTCGCCGACCTGAGCGGGTTCACCTCGTATTCCGAGACCGTGGACCCCGAAGCAGTGCGTGCGCTGGCAGACGAGGCCGCACACGGCCTCGGCAGCATCGTGGAGCGATACGGAGGCACGGTCGACAAGATCATCGGCGACTGCGTGATGGCCATCTTCGGTGCGCCGATCGCACATGAGGACGACGCCGAGCGTGCCGTGCGCGCCGCGCTGGACATGCAGTCTTATGTGACCGATCATAGCGATCGTTTCGCAGGCTTGAAGCTTTCGGTCGGCGTCCACACCGGCGAGGCCGTCTACGCCCCCGTGGGGCCCTCTGGGAGCTACACGGTGCTGGGCGACACCGTCAACACTGCTGCGCGCCTGCAGGGCGCCGCCGACAAAGGTGAGGTACTGATCGGCGACCCGACCGCGCGCGCCGCCGGTGCCGCCATCACCGTCGAGGAGATCCCGCCGATCGTCGCGAAGAACAAGCGCGATCCGGTCACAGCTTGGCGCGCGGTCGGCATCAAGGGTCAGCGAGCCTCCCGCACGTTGCGCAAGGCGCCGTTGATCGGCCGGGCGCTGGAGCTCAGCCGGCTTCTCGAGCGATGGGAGGTAGCGCGCACCGACCGGCACCCCCAGCTGGTCTCGGTGCTCGGGTCGCCCGGCGTCGGCAAGAGCAGGCTGGTCGAGACCTTCCTCGAGCGCGCGTCGGACACCGCGCTGGTCCACCGCGGCCGGTGTCTGGATTACGGCGACGGGATCACGTACTGGCCGTTCATCGAGATGATCCGCGACGCATCCGGGATCCGCCACGACGACGAGACCGCGGTCGTCTCGCACAAGCTCGGCACCCTGCTCGAGACCCTGGGCTCGGATGACCTCGACGAGCTGCGGACCATGGCGGTCGCGGTCGCCAACATCGTGGACGCGCCGACCACTCCCCGCGGCACCTACAGGGCCGAGCGCATCTCACGCGCCGAGCTTCATTGGGGTTTGCGCCGCATCTTCGAGCTGCTCGCACGGCAGCGACCCATCGTGATGGTGATCGAGGACCTGCACTGGGCCGAGCCGACGCTGCTCGAGCTGCTCGAGTTCTTCCTGCACGCCGACGACGGGGTCCCGCTGATGGTGCTGTGCACGTCGCGGCCTGAACTCAAAGACTCGCACCCGCAGTTCTGCGCCTCGGTGGGACGGCGGCGGGGCATCGAGCTGGAACCGCTGAACGAGGAGGATGCCCAGCAGCTGCTCCGTGAGATGGTCGGCGAGGAGGGTGCTGAAGCGATGCAACCGTTGCTGCGAAGCGCGGCCGGCAACCCCCTCTTCCTCGAAGAGATAGTGCGGATGCTCACGGACTATGGCGTGCTCGACGAGAAGGGCCGACCCTCGGGTGGACCGATCGACCAGATCCCCGTGCCGAGCAGCCTCACGGCCCTGATCGGCTCCCGACTGGATCGGCTCTCGGCGAGCGACCGCCAGATCGCCGGCGACGCGTCCGTGATCGGTGAGACCTTCTGGCTCGGCGCGGTCGAGTTCCTCCACTCGAACGGCACGGACATCCCAGCCGCCCTGGGCGTGTTGACCGGCCGCGACATCGTCCGGCCGCAGCCGACCTCGACCATGGCGGGTGAGTCCGAATACGCGTTCGGGCACGCGCTGATGCGCGAGGTGGCATATCAGCGCATCCCGAAAGCCCGCCGCGCGCGGCTCCACGAGCGCTGCGGCGATTGGATCGCGCGAGCCACCGGCGGCGACGACGACCACGTCGAGTTCGTCGCATACCACCTCGAGCAGGCGTGTCGCCTCGCGCGCGACGTCGGGCGCAGCGCCGGCACACCGCCGGTCCTGCGCGCCGTCACCGCACTGAAGCGTGCCGGCAACAAGGCGATGAACCGCGAGGGTCTGCGCGAAGCGGAGCGGTTCTTCGCGCGTGCGCTCGACGTCGTCGGCGACGGCTTCCCGGAAGTGCGCGCCGAGGTCGCGCTGAGCCGCGCACGTGCGCTCTGGTCCTTGGGTCAGATGGACGAAGCGCTGGACAGCATGGCGCAGATCGCCGGTTCGGCCGAGCAGCTCGGACGCGTCGACCTCCAGACGAGCATCCTGTTGGACCTTGCCGTCGCCTCGCTGGCGCGAGGACGGGTAGAGGACGCCGGCACGTATCTTCGCCGGGCCGAGCAGGCGGCGGGGGCCGATGCAGATGCGGAGACTCGGGCCAACATCTCGATGTGTCGCGCGCAGTTCCGAGCGGCGCAGCAGGGGGATCCCGCGCACGCCGTGGAGGAGCTGGGGGAGGCGATCGCGATCGCCGATGCAGACGGATTGGATGCGATCCGATTCGCCAGCCGCCTTCGGCTCGGCACGATCCTTCTCAACGCTGGGGAGTTGGATCCGGCCGACGAGACGCTGCTGAAGGCTGCCGAGATCGCCAAGGCGGACGGAAGTGTGCGCTCTCAGGCGATGGCATCCACGTTCCTCGCATACACACGCTTCTGCCGGGGGCCGCGGGAGGACGCCGATGGTCTGGCATCGCAGACCGTCGGATGGCTCAAGCGACTCACAGGCCACGGGTACTACCTGGGGCAGGCGCTTCAGACCTTGGGGATGTCCGCGCTCATGCGCGGTGACACCACAACGGCCGAGGAGTATCTCCGAGAAGCGCTGGCGGTGACCGAGCCGATCGGCGGCCGGGTCACCGCCGAGATCGGACGCCATCTGACGGAGGTCGTCTACAGGCAGGGACGCGCGCGGGACACCCAAGCGATCGCGGCCGAAGTCATCAAGCGCGCGCCCGAACGGGACCCGGGGTCGCGCGCGTACGCGACCATCTGTGAGGCCTTCATCGCGGCGGCCGACGGCGATCCGGATATCGCGAAACGCCGGTTCGCCGACGCGTTGCTTCTCCTCGAGGAGCTCCGGATGGCTATCGAGCTTGCCTACACTCGCGTCTCCGCCGCCTGGGCGTTCCGGCGCCTGGGACTCCTCGAGGACGCCGCCGACCAGCTCGCGCTGGCCAAGCGGGCGGCCGGATCCATGGGCGCCAAGGCGATCCTCGAGGACGCCGAGCGCGAAGAGGCCGCGCTGCTGGCGAGGGACTGAGCTCGAAAGAACGATCGCCGGGGCTTCCGCCCCGGCGATCGCGTTCCCCCCAGGTTTAAGAGATCCAGTATCGGATCGTGTTGGAATCGACCATGCCGTGGTCGCTCGAGGCCATGGCCTGCGAGGTGTACATGCCCCTTGGCCCCCCTACGACCACGCGGAAGGTTCCCTTGCGCTTTCCGCCCGGCTCGCCGATGCCCCGGTTGAACGTCACGCGGTCGTTCGCGTCGGGCGCGCCGCCGGCGCACGCCGAGCAACTCAGGAACGTGGTTCCCGCTGGAACCTGCATCCACATGGTCAGATCGTCGACCGGGCCGGACGTGTGGTTGTGGAACTCGATCTTCAGCTCCAGCACTTCGCCGGCATCCCCCGAGGTGAAACCCGGCCGCTGGGCATCGTTCGCGTCGAACGCCTGTCCATCTGACTGGTTGCGGATCGCCAGGTGCAGGGCGGCGGCGCTCCCCTCTTCCTGTGGCCGGTCGTCTGTGACGCACGCGCCATCTTCGCAATCGATGGTCGTGTCCACGAACGTCCCGTTGCGCTGCTCGGTGATCACCGTTGGCTGAACCTTCCCGGCCATCAGACTGACCGTGAGGGTGACATCGCAGTTCTCCTCGGCGAAGGCGCGCCCGTGGAGGAACGCATCCTGCTGAGCGTTCGCCGGGCCGATGAGGCTGACGATCTCGGTGATCGTGCAGGTGGTCGGCGTGTGGGGCACCAGGTTGAGCAAGTCGCAGCAGTCCGGGTCGTCGGCCTGGATCGCGACGCCTGCCTGGTCGTCGGCGATCATCGCCTTGGTCTGCCGCGCGTCGTAGTGGCTCGTCCCGGTATCCGAGTCCGTATCGATGTTGCCGAGCATCCCGCCGGCCTCGTTCCCCTGGATGTTCGTGATCGCCCCGAGCACGTTGTTTGCATCGAGTGTCAGCGTCTGATCCTGGCCGAACTCGATGTCGTTGGTGCCACCGAAGGTGTTCTGGTTCAGGAACGCAACGATGTTGCGATCGGTCGCGCTCGTCTGCTGTTCCTGACGAACGCTGCCGCTGATGTCGGTGAAGCGCGAGATCAGATCCTGATCCTGGGAAACATCCGCGGTCTGGTTACCGGTTCCCGAGACCTGGTCCAGCAGCACGATCCCGTAGCCATCCTGCTTGGAGGTCGCCGTGCCGACCGCGCGGGCCTCGGCACCCAGGTCGAGGTCTTCGACGATCGAGGCGTTGTTCGCCCCGGCCCCGCTCTCCTGCGAGACCTGAACCTCTTGGCGAAGGGTCTGGTCGAACGACGCCGTGAGGTCCACCACGATGCTCTGGCTGACGGCCCCGACGACATCCACGTCGGCGTTGTTGTCGCCGGCGTCGTTGGTCTGGGTGATACGGACCTGCTGAGTCGTGCCGTTCGTCGTCGTCGACAGCGAGCACGTCGCGTCGTTGGACCCCGTCGTGTTGTCCTGGACCACGATGCACGTGTTGGGATCGGCGGCCCCTCCCGCCCCCTCGAAGATGTTGAGCCCGCCATCGGAGATCTGCACAACCGGTCCAGCGGCAGACGTGCAAGCCCACCCGGCCCCGGGGCAGTCCGGCCCGGCATAGTTCAACCGGCTCTGCTGGATCACAGCGTCGGATGGATCGACGCCGATCGATCCCAAATCCTCGTCGATCGCGGTGGGGCTGGACAGATCCAGCTCGATCTCGGCCGCGTTCGCGACTCCGCCAAGGAGGCCCCCCAGCAGCGCCATCGCGCCGAGCAGCGCGAACGCGCGCATGCGCACAACCATGGCTTCCCCTCTCACTCAGTCCCCCGGCACCTGCCGGCATCGCCATTAGGCCAAGCTGGACCTCCGCCCGACTATCCCCCCCAGGCCAGACATCCCTACCCCTTCGAGCCGTAGCGACCATTACTCAGCATGACCAGCAGGCGCGACGACGGCCGGTGTGTCATATTTTGGGGTGGATGGGGGAGGATCCGCCTTGGCAGCCACGATAGAGGTCCTCGAGGGGCGTGAGAGTCGCGTCGTCTCGCTGGATGCCGACCGGTACACGATCGGCAAGGCCGACACCAACGGCGTCGCCATCGTCGCCGACGAGACCGTGTCGCGGCTCCACGCTGCCCTCGAGCGCTATCCGGCAGGCTGGTCGTTGCGGGACCTGGGCTCCCGGAACGGCACCTTCGTCAACGGGGAGCGGATCTGGGGTGAGCGGGCCCTCCGCCACGGCGACGAGATCCGCCTGGGGCGCACCCGGATCGTCTTCCGTGCGCCGGCACCAGACCGCGCCACGGTCACTCAAGCACCAAAGGAGGCGCCCGACCTCACTCCGCGCGAGCGGGATGTGCTGCTCGCGCTGTGCAGGCCGATCCTGTCGGGTAACGCGTTCAGCGAACCGTCCTCGGTCCGAGATATCGCGGAAGAACTCGTCGTCACGAAGGCCGCCGTGAAGCAACATCTCCAGCGGCTCTACGACAAGTTCCGGATCGACGAAGGAGAGTCCTCCCCGCGGCGTGTGCGCCTGGCCAACGAGGCGATCCACCGGGGGGCTGTGTCGATGGCGGACCTGAAAGCTCCGGACCGGCGATGAGCGCCGAGCCCCCGATCCGAGGGCGATACGAGCCCCTCGAGCGTGTCGGCCGCGGGGGTCAGGGTGTCGTCTTCCGATCGCTTGACCAGCAGCATCAGCGTCAGGTCGCGATCAAGATCCGGCCGGCCGGCGGTGAGGAGGACCGTAACACCCTTCTCCGTGAGGCTCGGGTGCTGCTCGATCTGCCGTCGCATCCGAACCTGCCTTTGGTTCGTGACGATTTCTTCGAGGACGAGCGCTACTTCATGGTGTCGGATTGGATCACAGGCGAGGACCTCCAGCGGCGAGTCGAGCGCATCGGGCGGTTATCGCCAGACGAGACGCTCGTCCATCTGGAGGACGTGGCATCGGCGTTGGACCACCTCCACGCACACGGCGTCGTGCACGGCGACGTCAAGCCGGCGAATATCATCGCCACCCACGACGGGCGCAGCGTGCTCGTCGATCTCGGGGCGACGCCGGGGACCCGCCTCGGTACCGAGGGATACCGCGCCCCCGAGCTGGCGTCATCGGAGCAGCCCGATCCGGCAGCCGATGTCTTCGGCCTCGCGGCGACCGCTTACAGCATGCTGACCGGACGGCCACCGGCCGCAGGCGGGACGACGATCGATCTGCCGTCCGCCGGAGAGCTCGAGCGGGCGATCCGTCGAGCGACCGCGACCGATCCCGCAGCTCGGCATCATTCTGCGAGCGCGCTGTTGCAGGACCTTCGCGCGTGGCGCGAAGTGACGGGGCCGGCGACCGGCGGCGCCGGTACGGTCCTGGCTGCGATGGTCGACCGTCCGCAGGCGCCCGACGAGCAGCCGGCGGCTTGGTTCAGAGCGGAGGTGCAGGCGCTCGAGATGGTCACCAAGCTGATCCACCGGCACGGTGGCTCCTGTCCTCCGGCTGAGGGCGACCGCCTGATCGGGCTGTTCGACCAAGCCGCAGCCGCCGTCTCATGCGCCGTCGACATCCAGCGCATGGTCGCGCGGGCGCGATGGCCTTCGCCCACTCCCGTCCGGCTGCGTATGGGTTTGGCGTCCGGGCCTATCGATCCGCCGGTCTCCGCGCGGGGTGGCGCGCGCGGCATCGCTCGCCGTATCGCCGAGATCGGCAACGGAGGCCAGATACTGCTCGCACCATCGACGGCCCAGCGCGTGGAGGGATCG
>DASWIP010000067.1:0-8669 GCA_036397635.1 Actinomycetota bacterium
CGTGCCTGCCGATCACGGTTCGCTTCACCAACAACCTCGCCACGTACGGCGATCCCGTGACCTACGATCCGGACAACCCGACGGCGACCTGGCGGCTCACCGACGGCGACGGGTCCAAGAGCGTGTGGGCGAAGTTCGAAGACGGTCGCGGGAACATCCGCATCGTCGGGCCTTCGACGATCAACCTCGATCAGACATTGCCGACCACGCCGGGGACGCTGACGAAGAGCGCGAGCTGCTCGGGAGCAAATAGAACCGTGAACCTTTCGTGGTCGTCATCGAGCGACGCGAACCTGGTGGGCTATCGCGTCTACCGGAGTATCGACGGCGGATCGTGGGAGGTCGTGAAGACCACGTCGGCGCTCACGGCGAGCGAGACGCACGAGAAGAAGTTCGACTCGGTCCGGTTCAGGGTGCTTGCTTACGACAAGGCCGGGAACGAGGGTCCGACCACGAACGAGGTTGTCCTTGCGAAGAATCAGTGCTCGTGAAGACGGCGTGACGCTGTTCGAGGTCATCATGACGACCTCGCTCCTGATGCTGGTCGTGGGCTCCATGCTGGGGAACTTCATGACCATCCAACGCGCAGCGGCGCGCCAGGTGTCGCGCAGCGAGCTGACCGACCAGCTGCGGCTGACCATGGACCGGATCACGAAGGACGTCCGGCAGGCCACCTCGGTCCATCCAGCCTCGAGCAGCTCCTACCTCGAGTTCGACACATTCATCGATGGGAGCGAGCATCGCGTCGCGTACGACGGCTCGAGTGGGACCACGGTCACGCGCAGCCTGGACGGGGCGACCCCGATCACGCTGCTCGAGCGATTGCAGACCACGGCGATCTTCACCTACGCGCCGGACGTGACCGATGCGTCGGTCATCACCGTCACCCTGATCGCCAAGCCCGACAAGTTCGAGGAAGACGGCTCGGACGTCACATTGACCTCCGAAGTGAGGCGGCGGAACAGGTGACCAGATGACGGTGTTCTCTCGCATCCTGCGATCGTCCCGGGACGAGACGGGCGTGGCGATGATCATCGCCGTCGTGCTTTCCTCCGTCATCGCGACCCTCGGCGTCCTCATGCTCGCAACCGCCACCCACACGGACAAGGCGACCGCGCGTGGACGTCATCGAACCCAGGCGCTGCACGTCGCCGAATCGGGGATCGAGCAGGCGCTCGCGAGGATCCAGGCAGCACAGGGAAGCCTGGCCTCGACGAGCTTCTCGGGTGACACCGAGTTAGGTGACTACGACGTCACGATCACGCGCCTGCCGCGGAATACCTACGAGATCGAGTCGGTCGGCGGCGTGCGCCGCGGCCGCGTGCTGGGAGCGGAGCGGCGGATCAAGGTGACGCTGCAGCCTCCGTTGACGTTCGACAAGGCCTTGTTCTCGTACACGACGGTCGAGACGAAGAACAACGACATCATCAACGGTGACGTCTGGGGCAACCATAGCGTGATCCTGGCCCTGGGGACCCAGGTCTACGGTTCGGCCGTTGCCGCGGCCGGGTACATCGACATCGGGTCCACCTCGATCGTCGACGGCGAGCTGTGGTCGGGCGGCTACAACCCGGACGGCGGTTACGCGATCAGGATCAGGAGCACCGCACAGGTCGGCTCCGACATCAAGGCGTCGGTCCAAAACGTCGGATGCTCAGGGTCGGACAACTCCAACTACAAGATCCGGCTTGACTCGGGTGTGATCGTCGGCGGGGACGCGACCACCTGGGGACCTTTGGTCGAAGGATCCGGTATCCAGGGAGCGACGTACCTGAACACCTGCACGCAGTCACCGCCGACCAAGTCGTTGCCCACCTTCACGTTCGCCCCATCCAACTACGACTCGGTCACCTACTTCGGCACGCCGACGTCGTCTTCGCTGACGGCCACGACGGAGTTCCGGAACCACATCCTGGGGCTCGGCAACCGCATCAGCGGTACCTTCTACATCAACCAGGCCGACCCGGTCAGCCAATCCACGCGGATCGACCTGACGAACACGGTGATCACCGGCGACACGACCATCATCACCAACACGCCTATCTTCACCAACGGAACCACCGACGAAACATCGGATGCGACCCTCACGCTGATCTCCACCTACGATCCACCCGCCAGCAGTTCCTGCGATGTCAACGACGACGCCAGCGAATGCTCCATGCACATCAAGAACAACCTGTCCATCTCCGGGACCACGGCCGTCGCCCTGTACGCCCCGTACGGGCCGGTGGCGATCAAGAACAACGCCGAGCAGTTCGGCGCCATCTTCGCCGACAGCATCCAGATCAAGAACAACCAGACCCTGACCTACGACGATCGAGTTGCGCGGATCGTCGGGTTCGGAGAGGTCACCTACGAGGTCACGCGCTGGGAGGAGCTCCCCGGCTGAGTCCAGCCTCAGGGGAGTGGCCTGCCCGCTGCGATAGCCTGACCGCGCCTCGATGGAAGGAGCGCGTGTGGTCGGCTACGCCATCGCCGCCGGGCTCGGTGGCCTGATCCTCGGCAGTTTCGCCAACGTGCTCGTGCATCGAGTCCCCAAGAAGGAGTCGATCGTGCGGCCGGGCTCCCGGTGCCCTTCCTGCGGAACGCCACTCGCGGCGCGCGACAACATCCCGGTCCTGTCGTGGGTCCTGCTGCGGGGACGCTGCCGCCACTGCCGGGCCCCGATCTCGGTGCGCTATCCGCTGGTCGAGTTGCTCACAGGGCTCTTGTTCGCGCTGACCGTCCTCCGGATCCCGAACGAGCAGGACTGGATCGCCTACCTCCCGCTGGCATGGGTCCTAGTCGTGCTGGCCTTCATCGACCTCGAGCACAAGATCCTTCCCAATCGGATCGTGATCCCCTCGATCGGCTCGATGGCAGCGCTGCTCGGGGTGGCCGCCTGGCTCGGTCCGAGCGAGCTGAGCGACTGGGGCCGAGCGCTGGCCGCCGGTGCGGTGAGCTTCCTGGCGTTCTTCGTGCTCGCGCTGATCTCGCCGCGCGGCATGGGGATGGGCGATGTCAAACTGGCCGCAGTCCTCGGCATGGCCCTGGGCTACTTCAGCTGGCCGGACGTCTTCGTGGGCTTCTTCCTCGCCTTCGCCGCCGGGGCTGTCGGGGGCATCGCCCTGATCGTGGCCAAGCGTGGGGGGCTCCGCAGCGAGGTTCCCTTCGGCCCCTGGCTGGCGCTGGGGACCATGATCGGTGTCCTCTGGGGCGGCCCCCTGGTCAAGCTCTGGCTGCCCGACTGAGATCCTTCTGTCGCCTTTCGTCACTCTTTGTCGTCCCCTGAGAATTACAGTGGTGTAGTTCTCAAGCTGATCACTCTTGGGGACGAATCTCGGTATTGACGCAGAAAGATCACAAGAGTTATGTTCGCTGTCCATCGTTGCAGCTGTTGGCTCTGTTCGTAGCGTTGCAGTTGTGACAGATGTTGATACCGGTAGGAGAGTGGAGATGGGCGGGGAGCCCGGCACCAGGCTGCTGGCGCGCGCGATCCGGCGCGAGGGAGCGAAGTAGTGGCACGCCGCGATCCGTCGTACGCAGGAGGAGACCGGCTGTTGACCGTGGTCGAGGTCGCGTCCCTGATGCGCGTCTCCAACATGACCGTCTACCGGTTGATCAAGGCCGGCCAGCTCGCCGCCATCAGGGTCGGCAAGAACTACCGCATCCGCGAAAGCGACGTGAACCGGTACCTGTCCGACAGGGCGGTTCGCGTCGACGAGGTTTGAGAGGGATCGATGGCGCGCACCACCATCGGGCTCGACATCGGCACGACCGCGGTTCGCGCGGCCGAGCTGAAGCTCGGCGATCCGCCGACCCTCACGCGATTCGCGCAACTCTCGCTCCCACCGGGGGCCGTCCTCAACGGAGAGATCTCGGAGCCCGAGACCGTGTCCGGCGTGATCAGGGATCTGTGGCGGCGCGGCGAGTTCAAGGGCCGGCGGGTGGCCATCGCGGTCGCCAATCAGAACGTGATCGTGCGGCCCGTGGATCTTCCGCAGATGGATGAGGAGGAGCTGCGGGGGGCGCTGCAGTTCCAGGTCGCCGACTACATCCCGATCCCGATCGAGGAAGCCCTGCTGGACTTCTTGATCCTCGACGAGTTCATGACCGAGGAAGGCGACGCGATGATGCGCGTGCTCGCCGTCGCGGCGCAGAAGGAGATGATCGGCCAGTTCGTGCGAACCGTCACCGGCGCGGGCCTGGAGCCGGTCGCCGTCGACGTTGGGCCGCTGGCTGCGCTCCGGGCGGTGGCCGACCCGACGCCCCCGCTGCTCGAAGAACGTGCCGCCGAGGCGATCATCGACATCGGCGGCGGCATCACCGACGTCGTCGTGCACGAACGAGGCGCGCCGAAGCTGGTGCGCATCCTGCTGTCGGGGGGCAACGACCTCACCCAGGCCTTGGCCACGGAGCTGAACATGGACCTGGAGGATGCCGAGCGCGAGAAGATCACCATCGGCCTGCAGCCGGAGGGCCAGCCGATCGCCGCCGGCGCGGCCACGATCATCGAGTCGCGCGCGCGCAGCTTCATCGACGACGTGCGCCGCTCCCTGGAGTACTACCGGACCCAGCCGGACGCCTTGCCGATCGCGCGCGTCACGGTGATCGGAGGGGGATCGCGCTTGCCGCGGCTAGCCGAGCGGCTGGCCACCGCGTTGCACGTTCCCGTCGAGGAGGGTCGTGCGCTCGATCACATCAAGGTGGCGGACCTCGGATTGACTGCCGAGCAGCTCGACCAGGTCGCGGTCGTGGCCTCGATCGCGATCGGCCTCGGGATGGAGACGTAGACGATGGCCTCGCGCAGGATCAACCTTCTGCCGCCGGATCTGGCGCATCGCCGCCGGATCCGTCAGATCGGCGCTGCCATCGGCGCAGCCGGCCTCGCGCTCGTCGCGGTCCTCGCACTGGTGTACGTGGTGCAAGAGGTGCGGCTCCGTGGCGAGCGCAGCCGGCTCGAGGAGCAGGAGGACCGCAACGCGACGATCAGCAGCGAGATAGCGTCGCTCCGTGAGTTCGGCGAGCTCGGGCAACAGCTGGACCGCCGTATCGACCTGATCAACGACCTCGCCGCGGATGAGGTCCGGTGGAGCGTGGTGCTCGCCGACGTGTCGCTCGTGATCCCACCCGATGTCTGGCTGACCCAATTCAGCGGGGCGATCGCCGGAGGCGAGGATGCGACGACCCTGGGGTCGGTCGACATGGGCGGAACCGGATTCGCTCACGTCGATGTCGCGACCTGGCTCACCCGGCTCGAGCGTGTCGACGCGTTCGCGTTCCCCTATCTTTCGCTGTCGCAGCGAGCGCAGTTGGGTCAAGTGTCCATCGTCAACTTCAGCTCCAGCGTGCAGCTCTCGACCGAGGCGCTGCGGGCGAACCAGCGAGGAGCGCAGCGAGACATATGAACCCTCGCCGTCAGGCCGTGATCGCCGCGTTGGGTGCGGTCCTGGTGAGCGTGCTGTTCTTCATGTTCGCGCTGCGTCCGAAGCTGGCCCAGATCACCGAAGTCCGGGACGAGGTCGACCAGGCGCAGACCGAGCAGCGCGCCTTTGAGGGGCAGCTGGCGCGTCTGCGTGAGGCGCAGGAGGAGCGGCCGCGAACGGTCGCACGCCTCGCGCTTGCGAACCGCTTCGTGCCCACCGACCCCGATCTGCCCGGGTTCATCCGTCAGATGCAGGCGGCGGCGACGGCGGCAGGTGTCGCTCTGGAGTCGATCGCGCCGTCGCCCCCGCGCGCGCTCGAGGGCTCCCCCGACGTGCAGGTGATCGATGTGTCGATCACCATCCGAGGTGGCTTCTTCCGGCTCGAGGATCTCCTGATCCGGCTCGAGAGCCTCGAACGGATGGTCGAGGTGCGATCCCTCACGCTGTCACCGGAGGTGGATGCCTTGAGCGATCAGATATCGCTCACGACCTCGCTCAGCATGCAGATGTACGTCGCCGCGCCGGACGCGCGCCTGGGGTCCACGGGCGCATCGTCCGGCACGTCATCGAGCAGCAGCTCCGAGGAGACAACGTCGTGACCCTCGAGAAGCCGAGTCGGCGCAAGATCGGGTCGCGCGAGCGCGCGCTGCTGATCCTGCTGGGGATCGTCGCGCTGCTCGCGCTGGTGTTCGTGTTCCTGATCAACGCCGGCGACGGCGACGACATCGCCGATGCGCCCACGCCGGCGCCGGGCCCCACCGTCACGGAGTCGCCGGACGAACCGGCGCCGACGACGCCTCCGGTCACGGACGATCTGTTCGAGGGACGGGATCCGTTCCAGCCGCTGGTCGTGGTGGGACCCGGCGACGGCACGCCGGGCCCGGACGACGGGAACGGTGGGCCGACCCCGACTCCGACATCGACGGCTCGCCCCGGAGACGACGGGGACTCGCGCCGCGTGGTCCTGCTCGACATCTTCACCTCGGACGGAGAGCGACGGGCCACCGTGCAGGTCGACGGGCAGGAGTTCACCGTCGTCGAAGGAGAGACGTTCGCCGACAACTTCAGGCTGCTGGATCTGGCGCAGGATTGTGGGACGTTCGTGTTCGGAGACGAACGGTTCACGTTGTGCATCGGACAGGAGGTGCAGAAGTAGGGGAGACGTGGATGGGATCTCCGGCCGTCATCCGCAGGGGGAGCGACGGCCGGGGCAGGGGCCTCGAGCCCCGACGGGAGGCGACCGGTGGTGCAGGTCGCCTCTCGCGCGTCCAGAATCTTCGAGACCGCCCCGGACCGGCGGATAGGATAGGCGCATGTTGCGATTCCTGACCGCGGGCGAGAGCCACGGCCCGGCGCTGACGGCCATCCTGGAGGGCATGATCGCCGGCGTGCCGGTGTCGGCGAAGGACATCACCTCCGAGCTGGCCCGGCGTCGCCACGGCTACGGACGGGGGACGCGAATGAAGCTCGAGCAGGATGAGCTCGAGATCCTCGGAGGGATCCGCCACGGCCGCACGCTCGGCTCGCCGATCGCGATGGTGATCCGGAACACGGAATGGCCCAAATGGGATCGCGTCATGGCCGTGGGGGAAGAGGATGCCGAGCTGGAGGATCCGCTGCTGACCAAGCCGCGTCCCGGTCACGCCGACCTGGCGGGCATGCAGAAGTACGGCTTCGGCGATGCCCGGCCCATCCTGGAACGGGCCAGCGCCCGCGAAACCGCCGCGCGCACCGCGGTCGGCACCGTCTGCAAGGCGCTGCTCGCGCAGCTCGAGATCACGGTCCTGTCCCACGTGCTCGAGATCGGTGACGTCCGGGCTCAGGAGGGCACGATGCCGGGACCCGAGGACATCGAGCGGATCGATGCGTCGCCGGTACGCTGCGTCGATCCGGACGCCGAGCAGCGCATGACGGCACTGATCGACGAGACGCGGCGGCAGGGCGACACCCTCGGGGGGGTCGTGGAAGTGCTCGCCTACGGGGTGCCGCCCGGCCTCGGGTCGCACGTGCACTGGGACCGCAAGCTCGATGCGCAGCTGGCGGCGGCGTTGATGAGCATCCAGGCGATCAAAGGCGTCGAGATCGGCCCGGCGTTCGACGTCGCGCGCGCCCCGGGCTCCCAGGCCCACGATCACATCGGCTACGCCGGCGACGGCTTCGCGCGCGAGACCGATCGCAGCGGCGGGACCGAGGGAGGTGTGTCCACCGGCCAGGTGCTGCGCGCGCGCGCCGCGATGAAGCCGTTGTCCTCGCTCGCTCGATCGCTTCCGACGGTGGACGTGCACACGAAGGAGCCCGCCCCGGCCATCACGCAGCGCTCCGATGTCTGCGCGGTGCCGGCCGCCGGTGTCGTTGCCGAGCACATGGTCGCGTTCGTGCTCGCCGAGGCCTGCCTGCAGAAGTTCGGAGGCGACTCCCTGGTGGAAACCAAGCGCAACATGTCGGCCTATCGCGAGGCGCTGCGCGCGCTCTGATGCGACCGCTCTGATGCGACCGCGCAACGTTGTCCTGATCGGCTTCATGGGCGCCGGTAAGACGGTGGTCGGCCGGGCGCTGGCGACCCATCTGGACTTCCGGCTGTTCGATACCGATGCCATGGTCGTGGAAGAAGCCGGCATGGAGATCCCCGAGATCTGGGCGACCGAGGGGGAGCCCGGGTTCCGCGCGCGCGAGGAGAAGGTGGTGCTGCGCGCCTGCGCTGGCTCGGGGCACGTGATCGCGTGCGGCGGCGGCGCGATCCTGAGCATGAAGAATTACGGCGTCTTGAAAGGGGCAGGGCCGATCGTGTACCTGCGCGCGCCGGCCGATGTGTTGCGCGCGCGGGTGGACATCGGCGGCGAAGGGCGGCCGCTCCTGCCCGACGACGCGGCGTTCGGCCGCCTGCTGGTCGAGCGTGTGCCGATCTACGAGTCGGCGGCGGACCTCACCATCGACGCCGATGCCGGCACGCCCGAACAGCTCGCCTCGCTGATCGAGCAGCGCGTGAGCGACCTCCCCGAGCGCCCCGACCGGACGATCCGACTGTGAAACCCACCGAGCTCCGCATCGACGTTCCCACGCGCCCGTACACCGCGTTGATCGGCCCCGGCGCGCTCGAGCAGCTCGGCGATCTGGTCGCGCCCCCGCTCCAGGCCGAAGTGGTCGCGCTCGTGACCGACGCCAACGTCGCGGCGCTCCACGGTGAGCGCGCGCGCGCCGGCCTCGCGTCGTGGGGGCTTCGCATCGAGCAGCTCACCCTCGAGCCGGGCGAGGCGACGAAGTCGC
>DASWIP010000068.1:0-55718 GCA_036397635.1 Actinomycetota bacterium
CGATGCTTTCGTCAGGCCGGGGACGACTCCTGCGCCGCGTGCCGAGCTAGTCGACGAAGATTCCTTGGGGTCGCACTAGTCAGCGGAGGCGGAAGGAATCGAACCCACCAGCGACCTTTCGACCGCTCACCGGTTTTGAAGACCGGGAGGGACACCAGCCCCCATTCGCCTCCGCGCGCATGGTAGTCGGGCCGGCATCAACGCCCCAATGCGCGCGCCGATGCCTCGCCTGCGACGGGCGGCGATGCCTCAGGGGCGCGCAACTGCTCGAGCGGATCAGCGTCCCGTCCGCTCGTCCGGATCAGCGTCTCAGCTGCTCGAGTCGGCTAACGCCCCGGTGCGGTGTAGTCGACGGCCTTGTGTGTCGCTTGGTCGATCTCCTCGGGTGTCAGGAGCACGATGGTGCTGACGCCGACGGCACCGCTGCTCGACACGGTCAGTGCTGCGGCAGCGGCGGTGACTTGGTCGGGCAGGTCGGCGATGACGAATACGTCGTCCTCGCCGAACGCGAAGTACATGGCCTCGAGCCGGCCGCCGACGCTTTGGAGCAGCTTCTCAACGGCCGCGCGCCTGGCGGTCCCGCCGTCCTTGAGCAAGCCTTGCGCTCCATCGGCCGTGTATCGGGCCTTCAGCATGTATCGCGGCATGCCCTTCTCCTTTCGCTCGCCTCCACCGGCGCGCGATCGGCCGCGCCGGTGCTCGGAGGCGAGCATCCTCCCGACAGGCCCGTGAGGTCAAGGGACAAAGCGGACGCGCGTTCTGTGGGCACCCCCAGGCCGCGCGCGAAGACTCAGGCCGCGCGCGAAGACTCAGGCCGCGCGGACCGTGGCGCTCGCGTTGCCGCCGCTCGGGACGGCCAGCTGCACCTTCACATCGGTGATCCCGTCCACCGTTCTCGTCCACAGCACCGTCCCACCGTCCACCACCGCATCGTCGGCGTCGATCGAAAGCACCACCTCGACGGTGATGTCAACGAGCAGCTCGTTGGTGACCATGTAGACGAAACCATAAGGCTCATCGTCGTCGGTGCCCGCGTAGCTGCTCGCGTCGATGAAATACGACGGGTAGCTGAAGACGCCGTACTCGGCCTGGGTCTCGCTCCAGCGCTCGGGCCGTTCCGCATGCGCATCCAGGAACTCGCGCGTCGCCGGATAGCCGAAGTCCTGCGGGTCGTAGCCTCCGGCCGCCTGCTCATCGAGCACCCCGAACCGGTAGCCCCAGTAGCTCCCTTGGCCCCAGTCCGGTCCTTTGAGCACCGAGGACACGGTGGTCGTGGTCACGAACGCGGGACCGTGCGAGGGCTCGTGGATGATCGCCCCGAGCACCTCCTGCGACCACGAGTCGTCCAGCGTGTCGTCACGATGCAGGTAATGCAGGTCGCCGTGCGGTCCCCGCCGGCCGTTGGTCTCGACCACGTTTCCCTCGTGGTAACGCGCGACGCGATCCTCGTGCGTGTGGCCGGCGAAATGCACACCCACATCCAGATCGGCGAGCAGGTCGCGGGTCTCGAGCCGGTTCTTGCCCGGCCACGGGTGGCGCGCCCTGATCCACGACGGGTCGTGATGCGCGAAGGTCACGATCTGGCCCTCGGGGGCGCGCGCACGGTACGCGTCGAGATCATCGACGAGCCACGCGAACTGCTCGTCGTCGATCTGGCCGCCTGCTCGCGTCGAGAACTCATCGTCCTCATCGAACGGCTCGCGTTGATGGTCCTCCCAGTCGAACGTGTTGAGTCCGATCAGGTGCATGTTCGAGCCGACGTCGATGCTGTAATACAGAGGCCCGAAGTACAGCGGCCACAGCTCCTTGCCGTCGGTCGTGTGCGGCCGGTCCGTGTCGTCGTAGTCGAAGTCGTACAGATCGTGATTGCCCGGGCTCATGTACGCGGGAACCTTCAACCGCGACAGGATCCGATACGCGTCCTCGTACTCGACGTTGAACGGACGTGGGTAGATCGCGAACGTCAGATCGCCGGCGACCAACACGAAGTCGGGTTGCAGCAGGTTGATCTCCTCGATGGCGCGCCCCAACGCCGCCCACCGGTCTTCGTCCATCGGGTTGCCGATCGTCTTCATCGTCTTGTCGAGCAGCGAGTCGGGCGAGCCCGTCGCCAGCAGATCCTCCGCGCCTTCCTGCACCGGACGAGGGTCGCCGACCGACGGGTCGGCGAGGATAACGAAGGTGAAGTCCTCGGGATACTCGTCGATGACTTTGACCGCCCGATGCTGCGTGTCGGTCTCGCTGCCGTAGGAGACGCTCAGGTCGTACAGATCCTCGACGAAGGCGCCACCGAAGGCCGGGACCGAGAAGCTGAGGGCGTGCACGGTACGGCCGGGCCACAATCGGCTCGGTGCGCCGGTCTCGCTGCCGGTCGGCGTCAGCGAGATGGGCGCGCGCGCCTGCCCGAAGCTCGCGAGCAGCTCTGCGGTGACCTCGACGTCGGTCGAGGATCCGGCCAGCTCGGGATCCAGCTCCACACGCAACGTCGATCCGTCCGTGACGATCGCCGGTTGCGAATGCAACGGAGAGAGGATGGCCCTGATCTTGGGGAACACGTCGGGAAGCACCGGAACGTCGTGCTCCGCACGCACGCCGGCTCCGCCGAGGATCCCCACGAATACTGCGACACCGACGATCGCCTTCCATGACTTGTGCATGACCCCCCCTGCTCGCTCGCTACCGGCTTCGCCCTCGGGGAGCGGTTCCCTGCCGCCGGTCGGCGATAACGCGCTAGCATCAGGCTGCGAGAGGGGGGATCCGGCGTGCGTCGAGCCTGGCTGACCTGTGTCGTCGCGCTGCTCGCGACGGGAATTGCGCGCGCGGCCGAACCGCAACCGCCGGCTCTCGGCGTCGGCGACAGCGCCTTCTGGACCGGGCAGCTCGGCACCGTCTATCAGATCGACATCCAACAAGAGGGTTGGCGCCTGCGCGTCGGGATCGATCATGCGACCGTCGGTGACGTGTTCACCGTGACGCTCACCGACCCCCTCGGGGCGAGCAGCTCGTTCACCCCGGGCTCTGGCCTCTACTCGGCCGAGCAGCTCCGCCTCGCACCCGCACAAGGCCTCTGGACCGTGCGGGTTGAAGCCGACGGTGTGCGCGACCCCCGGTTCCGGATGCGCGCGAAGCTCGAGGCTGCACCTGCTGAACCGACCGGCGAGCCAGAACCATTGTTGCCGAACCTGCAGGCGCTCCCGCCGTATGACATGGGTTTCGTGACGCCGATCTCGAACGGGCTGCAGGGCGGCGCGCCGATGGGCGCGCAGCTGCCCGGCGGTCGTCTGAACTGTCACGCCGAGGAGGTCGTCGAAGAGGCCGCGGTTCGCTGCTTGCGCATGACCTTCGGCGTGCGCAACACCGGCGACGGTCCGATGCAGCTCCACTATCCGGGCGGCGCGCCGCTTGACCGCGTGTTGTTCCAGCGCGTGCGCTGGACCGACGGGTCGTACATCGACCGTGAGGCCGGGCGCGCGGTGTGGCACAAGACGCACGCGCACTATCACCACGATCAGGCGATCGGCATGCAGCTGCTCGCGGCCGACATCGAAACGCGCACGCTGACTCCTGCCGGGGCCGAGCATCGCAAGGGCTTCGCGCATCGCGACGAGCTGCTCCGCGAATGGTGGCGGTTCTATCCCACCTGGCCCTCGTATGGGTTTGGCTTGGCCGCAGGGTGGGGTGACTTCTACGAATGGGATCGCCCGGGGAACTACATCGACTTCGGTACCAACGGCGACGGGCACTACGTGATCCGCATGACCGCCGATCCGGTGGGCGGCATCCTCGAGAGCAACGAGGACGACAACGCGTCGTACACGTTCTTCCGCGTCACCGGCGAGCAGGTCGAGGTGCTCGAGACGGGACGAGGCGCCGACCCGTGGGACCCCTGCAAGATCGTGATGCCGGTCGGCGCCGAGCCAGACGACGGGCCACCGGACCCGGGCGCGCGGCCCGAGAGCTGCTCGCCGGACACGATCTAGGCCCCACCTGGACACACCGGTTCGAATCCGGACAGGATTGGGCATATCCGAAGTCGAAGACCAGTGAAACAGAAGGGAGTTCTCGTGGCTCGTCTGGCTTGGATCATTGCGGCGCTGCTGGTGCTGTCGGTCGCGGTGCCCGCCGCCGCCGACCACAACAACGACCTCCACTCGCCCAACATGGGGTTGGTCGGCAACTTCACGGACGCGGCCACCTATTCCGACGGCTCCGACATCGCGTTCTGGGGCGATCTCGCGATCTTCGGCAACCTGGATCCGGGTGGGTTCAGGGTGCTCGACATCTCCGATCCCACCGCGCCCAAGGAGATCGGCCAGTTCGCGTGCCCCGGCTCGCAGAGCGACGTCTCGGTATGGGAGGACCTCGTGTTCGTGTCCGTCGACTCGACCCTGACCGGCCCCAACTGCGGCGACGGGTCGGCCGGGCAGACGGCGGTCGCGCAAGGTCAGGTGTGGGAAGGTATCCGCATCGTGTCGATCGCCGATCCCGCGGACCCGGTCTACCTCGCATCGGTCGACACCGATTGCGGTTCGCATACACACACGCTCGTGCCCGACACGGCGAACGACCGCGTGCTGTTGTATGTGCTGTCGTATCCGCTGACCGAGCACGGCGTCGAATGCAACGTGGTCGGGCACCGCAAGATATCGGTGATCGAGGTGCCGCTCGACGACCCGACCGCCGCGAAGGTCGTCTCGACGCCGAGCGTCTCGCCGGCGATCGGGTGTCACGACGTCACCGTGTTCATGCCCGAGAAGCTCGCCGCCGCCGCCTGTCTCACCGAGTCCCAGATCTGGGACATCAGCGATCCCGTCAACCCGACGATCCTGTCGCACATCGTGAACCCGCTGATCAACATCCACCATTCCGCTGCGTTCTCATGGGACGGGGACACGGTCGTGCTCGGCGACGAGCTCGGCGGCGCGGCGGCCGCCGCAGGATGCCTGACCGACGGGAATGCGCCGCTGGGCGCGCTGTGGTTCTACGACGTCTCGAACCCCGCGAGCCCGGCGATGCGCGGCTCGTTCGTGATCCCCGGGACGAGGGTGACGCTGGAGTGCACGGCGCACAACTTCAACATCATCCCGCTGCCGGGCGACCGCGACATCCTGGTGTCGGCCTGGTACACGGGCGGAACGACCATCGTCGACTTCACCGATCCCGCGAACCCCGAGCAGATCGGTTTCTACATCCCCAGCGAGGGCGCGCCGGGGAACTCGTGGTCGTCGTATTGGTACAACGGATACATCTACGCGAACAACCTCGGGGATCGCGGCATCGACGTGCTGCGCCTCGAGGATGCGCTTGTTGCGAACGCGCTCGCGCTGCCGCACCTGAACGCACAGGTGCAGGAAGGCTTGCCGGCTCCGAAGTCCTCGGGAGGCGGGACGCAGGTCCGCGGACGGCGCCAGGTGTTGCCGCGCACGGGCGCGGGAGCGTGGTACGCGGCGGGGCTCGCGTTGCTCGCCGCGGCCGGCGTGTTACGCCGGCTGCTCCGCGGATCGTCCTGAATCGAGACATCTCCTCGTACTGATGAGAGGTCCTCGTACGACCGACGGGGCGGGGGCGAAGAGCGGGGGCAAAGAAGTTGTCGAGGAAAAGAGTTAGGGAGAAGGGCGGCTAACAAATCGCGCTCTGCCTCTCGGGCTCTATGTCCCGAGTGCGCCTCCCGCGGCTGACCGCGCGTGGGTACCGCACTTCTCCCTACACGACGACCATAGCACCCGGCCGAGCGCGCGCCAAGGGTACAAGGCGAAAGATCGTGAATGCGTTCTCAAGCGTCGCGCGCGGGCTGATGCTCCCGAGGGCGGATGTGGTTCCGGGATCGTGTGCGTGTGCAACCCGAACAGCACACGCACACAACTCCGGAGAGCGACTATCGCCCGGCGGCGGGCGTGATCGAGCCGCTCGGCGTGCTTAGGCCACAGCTCGGCGTGATCGAGCCGCTCGGCGTGCTTAGGCCACGGCTCAGCGTGATCGAGCCGTTCGGCCAGATCGGGGGCTAGGCTGCAGCGTCCCGATCGCCGAAGCGCCGGAGGGCAGCCCACGCGAGGCCGGCGCCGAGCAGCATCGCCAGCGCGATCGACGCCACCGGCGACGGCCGGGGCACGCTCCCCACGATCCGGTTCCGCAGCGTGATCGGGTGCTTGAACTCCAGCATCACCCAGTCGCGCTCGGCCGCCACCGCGCGCAGCTCGCGGTCCGGGTTCACGACGTGGGGATGCCCAACGGCCTCCAGCATGGGCAGGTCGGTGATCGAGTCCGAATACGCGAACGACTCGGCAAGGTCGATGCCGTACCGCTCGGCGTGCTCAAGGATCGCCGTCGCTTTGTGCTCGCCGAAGGCATAGAACTCCAGTTCGCCCGTATAGCGGCCCTCTCCATCCACCTTCGGGCGGGTCGCGATGAAATGCGGGACACCCAGATGCTCGGCCAACGGTTTGACGATCTCCTCGCCCGAGGAGGACACGATGTACACGCGGCGGCCGGCGGAGCGATGCTCGGCGATAAGGGCCAGCGCCTCGGAGTAGATGACCGGCTCGATGATCTCGTTGATGGTCTGGCGGACCAAGGCCTCGATCTTCGCCTTCTCCCAGCCTTTGGTCAGCTCTAGCAGCGCGGTCCGCAGCTTCTCCATCTTGTCCTCGTCGGCCCCGATCAACTGGTAGACGAGCTGGGCGTAGACCCCCTTCAGCACCTGGGTGCGGCTGATCAGCCCCTCGCGCAGGAACGGCCTCCCGAACGCCAGGGTCGAGGACCGGGCGATCACGGTCTTGTCCAGGTCGAAGAACGCGGCTTCCATGGCGATCACGATGGTACGCGGCGCCGTCGGATCGCGCGCGCGCATGGGGAGGAATCGGGCTCCGCGGTGTCGAAAGCGACCGGTTGGTAGGAACTGCTCGCGCGGGCATCCCCCCGGACGCCGCGGCGCGACCTCGAGCAGGAGGCTTCGATGAGAGCACGGATCGCGCTGGTCCTCGCGGCAGTCGCCATCGCTTCCACGGCCGGCATGCCGGCTGGGGCGGAAGTCGTGCCCGGGTGCGCAGACCCCGACCATGCCGGAGGAGACTGGCCGACTTACGGCCATGACCTTTCCAACACTCGCAGCCAGCCGAACGAGGACACGATCGATGCCTCCAACGTGGGCTCGCTCGGCGCCGCGTGGGTCTTCAACCCCAGCAACCACGTCCTCAACGGCGGCGGCTTTTCGAACACCCCGATCGTCGCGGACGGCTGCGTGTACCTGGCGACCAACACCGGGTACGTCTTCTCCCTCAACGCCGACACCGGCCAGATGAACTGGAACCGGAACTTCGTCGGATCCGGCCAGACGCTGCTCGGCGGGATCATCGTCGGCTCGCCGGTGGTCGCCGACGGCATGGTGTTCGTGGGTGTCAGCCGTCCGGGCACGCCCTACGTCGCTGCCCTGGACCAGGCCACCGGTGAGGTGCTCTGGGAGTCGACCGTCACCGGTTGGGACGCGGACGACGGCGTCGGCTACGACCCCGCGACCGCGCAGAACAACGTGCTGATCAACTCGAGCGCGATCTACTACAACGGCATGATCTTCCAGGGCTTCGCGGGCAACGAGGGCGGGTCCGTCGCGCGCGGCGGCTTCGCGATCCTCGACGCGTCGCGCGAGTGCACGGCGAGCACGGGCATCGTTTGCAACGCGCCGGGCGGGAGCGGCGGGTCGATCCTGCGGCACACCTACACCATCGATGACGCCGAGTACGCGGCGGGCTACCGTGGCGCCTCGGTCTGGTGCACCGCGGCGATCGACGCCGACACGCAGCAGATCTACGCCTGCGGCGGGAACCCGGCCAGCAAGAAGATCGAGCACCGGTACTCCAACGCGCTGCTCAAGATCGACGGTGACCCGGCGAGCGCGTCGTTCGGCGAGATCGTCGACGCTTACAAGGGTAACTCCGACCAGTATTTCCCAGGCCTGCATCGCCAGCCCGTCTGCGACAACCTAGGGGACGATGTGGTCGTGGTGTGGAGCCTGGCGTGCTTGCAGCTCGACCTGGACTTCGGCGCGTCGCCGAACCTGTTCACCAACGCGATCGGTCAGACCATGGTCGGCGCGCTGCAGAAGTCGGGCGTGTATCACACGATCTTCTCGGACAACATGGAGCAGGAATGGACGCAGGTCGTCGGGGGTCCCTGCGCGGCGTGCAACGCGGCGTCCACGGCGTTCGACCCCGAGAACGGGCAGATCTTCATGGGGGCCACTCCGGTGGGCCAGATGGTCGCGCTCGAGCATCAACAGGGCCGCTACCAGTGGGTCTCCCCCCTTGCCGACGGGGTGCATTTCCACGCGACCTCGACGGCGAACGGCGTCGTGTACACGATGGACGGGTACGGGACCCTCAACGCGATCGATGCGGCCACCGGGATCCCGATGGCGAAGATACCGTTCATGCAGTACGCGGGAGGGCCGGTCAGCGACACCGGCAGCATCGGGGTCGCGATCGCGCGCAACACCGTCTACGCCGCAGCCAGCGAGTGGGTCATCGCGTTCCGGCACCCGTCGTGACGCCCGAGCACAGGCCCGGGCACGTGTTCCGGTCCGCGGAACGACCGTACGACCGGACCCGCCGCAGCGTGAGAGAAGGGTAGGGATCGGCCAGTGATGGGAAGAACATCGATGATGCGCATGAGGATCGCAGGGGTGCTGATAGCCGCGCTGGCGATGCTGGGCTCAACCGCCGCCGCCGCCGGCACGCCTGTGATCGTGAGCGGCCCGGGAAGCTACCTGGTCAATTACACGCAGCCGGTGATCGTGGCCAGCGTGGGTGACATCGTCACCTACGTCAACCTCGACGTCCAACGGCACGACGTGGTCGCCGATGGCGTGTACCGGCCAACCGATTCGGCCGAGTGGTGCGTGTTGTTCGGCGCGGACGAGTGCCCGTTGTTCTGGACGCCGTTGATCGGTCTTGGCCAGCAGACGGAAGTCCGAGGCCTCGAGGATGTGGAGTCGGGGACGACCTACGACTTCCTGTGCACGATCCATCAGAACATGTGGGGCCTGTTGGTCGTCGTGTAGCTGCGGCGGCGCGTCAGCTCTGCACGATCAGCGACCTACGCATCCACGGATGGGTCAGGATCGCGTGTTACATCTCTGATCCAGATGCTCAGCATTTGAACATCGTGCTCAGAACCTGATCATCGCGGAATGGATCGGCCCTCCCGCCGCTTCAGCGCCGCGCGGGTGATGTGAAGGACCGGAGGCGCCGAAGCCGCACCCGTGCGTAGCGCGCGCGAAGTGATCCGGGTTGGCATCCGCACGCGGTGACAGACCCCTACCACCTCGATGCGTCGAAGAAGCTGCCGCCTGGATGCGTCGAAAAACCGATGGGGCCGCCCGAAGGGCGGCCCCCCAGCGTTCGAACCGATGTGGCTTAAGCGATCTCGAAAGAGCCGCGCATCCACGGGTGGATACGGCAGAAGTACGTGTGCACGCCTGCGTCCAGCCCGGACACGTCCAGCTCGTAGATCGGCATCCAGTCGCCCGAGAACCCACCGTCGATCGGGTCGACGTTCCCCATCTTGTCGCTGTCGAAGATCCCGTCGGGCAGCGGGTAGTTGGCGACGTAGGCCCCGTTGCACGGCGCCGGGCAGCTGGTGAACGTGTGCCGCACGTTGATGGCGGCGTCATCGTTGATCAGCGTCAGGACGTCGCCGGTCACGACCGGCGGCGCGCCCAGCTCACCGGGGATCGCCAGATCACCCGGCAGGTACGTGAACCCGCTCACCTGGATCGTGTCGGTCGCGATGCCCTCGGCCGTGCTCCACGGCGGGGCACCGAACGTGCACTCGTTCGCCCACGACGACTTCCACTCGAACCAGGACGCGTGCACCGGATCGATGCCGCACAGGCCGTCGGGGTCTCCGACCCAGGCGTGGTTGATCATGCCCTCGGTGATCCCGAAGTTGTACCGCTGGGAGATCGCGTCGATCTCCTGCTGCTCGAGCGTGACCGGGCCGCGCACGTTCTCGAGGATGCCCGGCTCGGACTGCTCGGCGAACGTGTCGTTGCCGAGCATCGTCGGTGCGAAGTCATCTGCCGAGCATTCGCCGTCCCAGGCCCGTTCGAACCGGTCGACGTACATCCCCGTGTAGGTCATCGCCTCGAACGCGGCGTGCGGTAGACCGTCGGGCGACACGAAGCGCCCGGGGTCGTCCGCCAGCATCGCGTCCCAGCGATCGGCGTAGCGAGTCTCGAGAGCCGACGGCGGCGCGCTCGGCACCACATCGACGTTCGGGTAGATCGCGTACGGCGCGTACTGGGCCAGGTGGTCGCCCTGGTGGATCGGCGCGCGCCATCCGAACTTCGTGGTGCCCATCTGGTAATCCTCAGAGTTCACCATCGCGCCGGGGATGCGGTCGAACTTGCGCGAGGTCAGGACCGTCGTGCCGGGGAACCCGTCCCCATCAAGGTCGGCGCTGCACTGCCCACCCGGACCGAGGTTCGCAACCACCGCGTACTTGCCCGACGGGTGCAGGTGCGAGCCCATCGCCACGATCGTGCCGCTCGAGGTCGATGCGTAGGTCGCGGACAGCTCGGGGTATGCGGCGGTCGCGTCACGCGTCTGACCCCACAGCGTCCCTTCGATCGGGCGCAGGTCGCGGCCGGCGAACTCCGGCGATGCTTCGATCTCAGCCTCGCTGCCGTGGATGAACCGCACGTCCAGCACGACGTACGCGTTCAACGGGGCCGAGGTCTTGTTGTGGATCATGTAGATAAGGACCTGCGGTACTGCGGCCTCGACGGGCATCCCGTAGACGTTGCCGTTCTCACCCTCGAGGGCGGAGCGATGCTCGAACAGACCCTGGGACTTCTCCTCGCCGGTGCCGAACACCCAGGACAGGCTCGCGGGACCGACGGAGGTGTAGGGCTCGTGCGCGCCCTCGGTGTCGACGCGGAACCAGTGCGCGTGATGGATGTGCGCTTCCTGCTCGGTTGGGATCCGGCCGTTCGACGCGTCGACCAGCTCGGGCGCGACCGCGGTGATGAACCCTTCGATCGGGGGCAGATCGACCGTGATGCGGTTCGAGTCCTGCCCCGGCGGGATCGTGTATGGACCGAACAGGAGCGACAGCTTGGCCTCGGTGCCCGCGGCAGCCGGGACGTAGCGGGTCGCGTGTCCGGTGACAAGCTCGACCGGGTCGCGCTGTGCCGGCGGGTTGGCCGAGCCGGTCACGCTGCTCGCCAGGATGGCGCCCAGCGCAAGCGCTAGAAAGACTCTGTTCCTCATGATTCCCCCCAAGGGTCCGGGATGCGGAAGATGCGACGATACGTCATGATAATCGTGACCGGTCGGTCGGGAAAGGTCAAGACGGCTGGGCTCCTTCTCCCGAGCCGCAGAAGTACTCGCCGTTGCCCTGTCCTTGGACCCAGCATTGGAACCGCGGCACGTAGCCGTGGGTCTGCGGCGGCAGCGGGCCCCCCAGGTACTCCTGCAGCGGGTCCTCGGCGCGGATGTCGTTCTCGCAGGATCCGGGGTCCGCGCACTCGAGCAGCACGACCTCGGGGGAGCCCGCCAGGGTCACCCAGACCCGGATCGACCCGGAGGTCGTCCAGCCGTACACCGCCAGCGGCGAGCCGTCGAAGCGGAACGAACAGTTGCGGCTCCCGCTCCAGGAGCCCCCGCACCCGGGGCCGTCGAAGGCTCCCGCCGGCTGCGGCAGGAACGCTGCCAGGGACAGGGCGGCGGCGAGCAGGGCGCGGCGGGGCGAGCGCATGAAGCGATTCTTCGACGGCCGGCGCTTCCATCCCTTTCGAGTGGGAGGAAGCGGCAGATGCGACCTACACGTCGGCGGGCTTGGCCCAGGCGTCGCCGGGGATGATCCGGCTGAAGCCGTCCATCATCCAGCGCACAAGGGCCTCGACGAGCTGCTCGCGGCGCAGTGTGTCGTCTTCGTGGAGCCAGCGCGCCATCTCCTCGATGACCGAGACGATCGCGCGGTTGTACAGGTCCGCCAGGTTCGTGATCGGCACGCCGCCGGCTTCCATGATCTGCCTGGTCCGCTCGCCCATCTTGGCGACCATCCGGTCCTTGGCGCGCCGCGAGCGCTTGACGATCTCGGGGTCCGACGAACCCGCCTCGCTGAACAGGATCTGGAACGCGAGGCGGTTCTCCGCCGCGTAGGCCAGGAAGGCGGTGATGCCCTGACGCAGCGCATCCTCGAGCGGGAGCTTGTTGGTCTTGTCCAGGACGGCCAGCACGTGCCGGGTGATGGTCTCCTCGCCCCGGTCGAGCAGCGAGAAGAAAATCTCCTGCTTGCCGCCGGGGAAGCAGTCGTACAGCACCGCCTTCGAGACGCCGGCGCGCGTGGCGATCGCGCTCATCGATGCGTCGGCGAACCCGCCCTCGGCGAAGATCTGCTCGGCGGCGTCGAGCACAAGCGGTCGGCGGCGCTCAGGCCCAAGGTATTCGGCACGTTTAGCCATGTCCCAATCGTAGCCCTCATGAGGCTGTGGATCTCACAGCGCCTAACCGACTGCGGCTCCCCGGAAGGAATCTACCGGCCGGCGCCGAAAGATGCTACCGCGTGGTCGGAAAACGCCGGTTCGACCCGTGCCAGGACGCGAAGGGGGACCCATGAAGTGGAAGCGCTGGTGGCCGGATCTGCCCGAGGACATGCCGCTGGATGTGTTGCCGGCCTCGAACGGGGAATTCGTCCCCCCGCCGGCCACGCGCGAGCAGCGCGCCGTGATGGCCCTGCAGAACGAAGGCATCGAGTACTGGCGCCAGAAGTTCAACATGAGCCGGCGCGATTTCGTCCGGACGGCGGCCGCCATGGCCATCGGCTTCTGGGCGCTCGAGACGGTTCAGGGAACGCGCCGGGCAGGGGCAGACGGGACCGCGACCACCAACGCCTGTGACCTGGAGTTCGACGGGCTGCTCGAGACCGACGACTTCTGGCTGGGCAACAAGCCGGGCGAGTTCGTCTTCGACGTTCAATCCCACCACGTCGAGTCCGACGGTATGTGGCGGGTCACCAACCCTGGGTTCGAAGCGTTCTTCGCAGGCGTATGGACCCAGGCCGGCCCGCTCGGCGGCACACCGAGCAGGCGCGAGGACGGCTCGATCCGCGGGTTCGGCGCCGGTGAGATCGACCCGATCGAGAACCTCTCGCGCTACCACTACCTCAAGGAGCTGTTCCTGGACTCGGCGACCACGATGACCGTGCTGTCGGCGGTGCCGGCCGCGCCGGACATCACGCAGCCGCTGCCGATCGACCGAGCCGTGCTGACCGCCAAGATGGTCAACGAGCTCTCCGGCTCGCAGCGCACGGTCTTGCATGCGTTCGTGATGCCCAACCGCGGCTCCGCTGGATCGACCGCGTCGGCGCTGAACAGCGAACCGATCTACATGCAGCGCGAGTTCGAAATCATGGAGCAGCGCGCGGCCGCCTTCCAGGGCTTGATCCGCGGCTGGAAGACCTACCCGGCCTGGGGCGACGTGCCCTACTCGACCGGCTGGTTCTTCGACGACGAGCTGGTGGGACAGCGCTTCATCGACCACGTCGCCTACTGCGCGCTGGAGTACGGCGTCCCGCCGAACATCGCAACGCACAAGGGCTTCGCGTTGCCGGCGTTCGACCAGCGAGCAGCGTCGCCCCGGGATATCGGGCCGGCCGCGCGCCGCAACCCGGGCGTCAACTTCATCGTCTACCACTCGGGCTTCGACGGCGAGTCGATGACCGCGTACCCGGGCGACGCGAACGTGAACTCGGCCGACCGGCGCGTGGACTCGCTGATCAAGAGCCTTCGCGAGAACAGCTGGGACGCGACCGCGTTCGGCGCGCGCCCGTTCGACGCTGAGAACCCGACCTGGGCGAACGTGCCCAACGTTTACGCCGAGATCGGCTCGACCTGGCGATCGGTGATGGGCCAGCTCGGCAACTCGAACTGGGACGGGAACGGCTCCAACGCCGCCGCGCACCTGCTCGGCAAGCTGATCAGCTACGTCGGGCCGAAGCGGATCTGCTGGGGCACCGACTCGTTGTGGTTCGGCTCGCCGCAGTCCGAGATCGTGGGCTTGCGTCGCGTCCGATACGACCAGACGCCGGAGATCTGGGATGCCTACAACCTGCCCTACGCGATCGACGGCGACGCGGCTGCGCCCCAGGAGAACACCGCCAGCGGGAGCACCTACACGCTCGCCAAGAAGGTCGCGCTCGGTATCGAGGACTGGCCGACCGACGGCGTCGCGCATCCCGAGCGCTCGATCCGGAACTGGATCTTCGGGTACGCGGCCGCGACCGTCTACCGCGTCGACGAGTTGCCGGCCCCGCGCCCCGCGCCGGCCGGGCAGGTCATGGAATGCGACGACGTGCAG
Organism: Actinomycetota bacterium; assembly: GCA_036397635.1. Classification (GTDB taxonomy): domain Bacteria; phylum Actinomycetota; class AC-67; order AC-67; family AC-67; genus DASWIP01. The sequence continues at coordinate 14,355 of DASWIP010000068.1, forward strand.
AAGATCCGCGACGGGTACGTGCTCAACCAGATGACACCGAAGGAGCAGGTGCCGCTGGCGTCCAACCAGGTGATAGGTCCGCGTACGCCGGCCGAGTTGTTCAAGCAGCGATCGGAGGGTCCATGGGCACCGTGATCAGGCGTCTGTTCGTCACCGTCGGGCTGGCCGCGCTGCTCGTTCCGGGCGCGGCGCAAGCGGACGCGACCTGGTACGCGGCGGGTGAGGCCTACCACCTCGGGCCGGCCGGGGGTTCGGAGAATGCGTCGCAGGTCGAGCGCGATCCGGCGACCGGGGAGATCCGGGTTCTGCAGTTCCAGTTCACCGCCGTCAGCGGCAACCTGGGCTGCAACGGCCAAGGTCCGTTCGCGTACTTCGACGTCGTGCACGACGCGACCGAGACGCCGGTCTCGTCGGTAACCGTCGAGTTCGCGAGCGCGGTCGTGAGCCCCTATACGTTCATGAAGCTGTCGCTGATCGAGGGTGACGCGCCGGCGAATCCTGGCGTCGACCTGCCGTTCGTGGCGACGAAGAACGCGCGCGGGATCAATGACATCCTGCCGGGCGACGGGACGCTGACGCTCGAGCTGGACGATCCGGCCTCGGGTGTGCTGACCGCGCGCTTCGGCTTCGAGGTCACGTCGAACTGTCCGGCAGTGGACGGCGGGCAGGCCACGTTCGCGCGCGTGGGCTTCGACGCCTGACGCGGTGTTCGGTGATCGTGCGTGGAGGCGCCCGTGGCGCCTCCACGGCGTTTCAGGCCGTGACGATGAGCACGCCGGCCATGACGTCGCTGTGGGTCTGGCAGTGGAACGGATAGCTGCCGGGCGTGAGGGTCTCGACGCCGTCGACCGTGTCGTTCTGCCCGAAGCCGATCAGATCCGAGGCGAAGAGCGGCTCGTCGTGGTCGTCGGAATCGTCGGAGACGACCGCGTGCCAGCCCCAACTGGAGGCGATGATCGCCTGGACGTCCAGGTTCGTGTGGACCAGCGTGCCGCCTTGCGTGACTTCCAGCGTCAATCCGTACGCGGGGCCGCCGGGTGCGAAGCTACCGTTGGGTGTGACCACGACCGCGATGGGCGCGGCGGGCGCGGCGGGCGCGGCGGGCGCGGCGGGAGCGGCGGGCGCGGCGGGAGCGGCGGGAGCGGCGGGAGCGCGCACCGGCATCGCCGCGAGCAGCGCGAGCGCGGCGACGGGCAAGATCGTACGCCCCATCTTCATGGTGTCCGCACCGTATTCATCTCTTACGGCGCGAACTCCTTCTTGTGACGCAGGTTCGTCGCGAACGGCGCAAGCCGTCCCGCCGGGCGGCCGATGTCTGCCCAGGAAGTGTGTGCGTGTGCAGTTCCGACGGCACACGCACACCTCCCCGAGCAGCACGTTTCCTCCCGGCGGCGGGCACGAACGGGAGATGCGGCGCGCGCGCCCCGAACGGCGGGAAGGGCGCGTCAGATCCAGTCGCGCCGCTTGAACAGCCAGTACAGGCCGGCCCCGATCACCACCATGGAGCCCACCACGACGTAGAAGCTCGAGCGCGCGCCCTCCTCGGGCACGAGGCCGAAGTTCATGCCGTAGACGCTGGCGATGAAGGTCGGGACGGCGATGATCGCGGCCCAGCCGGTCAGCCGCTTGATCACCTGGTTCAGCGATTCGGCCTGGTGCGCGCGCTGAAGGTCGATCACGGCGTCGGCGAGGTCGTCGACGTTGCGGATCTGGTCGATGATCCGCAGCAGGTGGTCGTGCACGTCGCGGAAGAAGGCGGCGGTGCGCTCGGTGGTCATCCCGAGCCGTCCCGGCGATACCACCTGGGCCAGTACGCGCTCGCCGGGCAGGCTGTAGCGACGCAGCCGTGAGATGCGCTGTTTGACCGAGTAAAGCTCGCTCTGCAGCGTCGCCCGCGGCTGCGTGAGCGCAACATCCTCCAGCTCCTCGATCTGCTCCTCGAGGTCGCCGGCCTTGCGATCGTAGTCGTCGACGATCGTGTCGAGCAGCGCGTGCATGACGAACGACGGTCCCTGCTCGGGGGCCTTACGGGTCCGGCCGACCCGCGCGAGCGTCTCCTCGATGGTGCGCTTCGCGCCGTGGTGCAGGATGATCACCCACCGATGGCCGATGAAGCATGCGATCTGCGAGGCCTCGAATTGCTGGTCCACCTCGTCGAGCTGGTGCATGACCGCGAACATGTGCGTCTCGTAGGCCTCGTACTTCGGGCGTTGACGAGGATGGACGGCGTCCTCGACGGCCAGCGGATGCAGGCCGAACTCCTCGGCGATGCGCGCGAGGTCTCCCGATGTCAGGTCGGCGGCGTCCGCGTACGCCCACACCAGCCCGTCGGGCCGCGCGATCACGTCGGAGATCTCCGCGACGTCGGTGATCGGGCTCCAGCCCGAGCCTTCGGCGTACCGCAGCGCGGTCAGCACGTCACGAGGATACCCGGCGAAGCCGGGCGAGCCACGTAGTCACGACCTTCGTCGCGATCGAGTCTCAGATGGTTGAACCCGCGCGCGCGCCGTCGTAGCCTCACACCCTTCCCACCGCCTTCCCGACGGAGGATGCCGGTGGATACCACGCTCCCCGCGCTGCGCGCGCGCGTGCAGGAACGGCTGCTCGCGACCGAGCCCGACCTGCTCAGCATCGGCTCGCGGTGGGAGCGGCGCGTACGCGTGCGCGAAGCGGTCGCGCGCGTTCTCGCCGAGGAGCAGATGGGCCTCGGCGCCGACGCGCTCGCGACGGTGGTACGCGAGCTGACCGATGAGATCGTGGGGCTGGGCGCGCTCGAGCCGCTGCTCGCGGATCCCGGCGTGACCGAGATCATGGTCAACGCGCCCGACGAGATCTGGGTCGAGCGCGGCGGGATGCTCGAACGGACCGGCATCGTGCTGGACGACGAGCGCGCGGTGCGCCATCTGATCGACCGGATCGTCGCGCCGCTCGGCTTGCGCATCGACGAGAGCGCGCCCTGGGTGGACGCGCGTCTGCACGACGGCTCGCGGGTGCACGCGATCATCCCACCCCTGGCGGTGCGCGCCCCGACGCTTACGATCCGCCGCTTCTCGCGCGCGCCGCTGACGCTCGAGGACCTGATCGCGCGCGGCGCGGTGTCCGAACAGATCGCGAGCTTTCTGGCCGAGGCGGTGCGATCGCGCCGGACCCTGATCGTGTCCGGGCCCGCGGGCGCGGGGAAGACGACGCTGCTCGGCGCGCTGGGTGCACACATCCCGCTGGGCGAGCGCGTGATCACGATCGAGGATGCCGCGGAGCTGCGTTTGCAGCGCGAGCATGTGGTGGCGCTCGAGACGCGTCCGGCCAACGTCGAGGGTCGCGGGCGCGTCACGGTCCGCGACCTGGTGCGCAACGCGCTGCGGATGCGGCCGGATCGCGTCGTCGTCGGCGAGGTTCGCGGCGCCGAGGTCCTCGACATGCTGCAGGCGATGAACACCGGGCACGACGGCTCGATGTCCACCGCGCACGCGAACTCGCCGGGCGACCTGCTGGTGCGCCTCGAGGCGATGGCGCTGATGGGGGAGGAGAGCCTCTCGGTCGAGGCTGTGCGCCGCCAGCTCGGGGCGGCGCTTGATCTGATCGTGCACGTGACGCGCGAGGCCGACGGCACACGGTGCGTCGCCGAGGTCGCCGAGGTGTCCCAGGACGCTTCCGGCCTCGACGTCGCGACGCGGTTCCACCGGCCCGCGCGCGTCGAGGTCGCCGGATGAAGCGCATCCTGGCGGCCGCGACGATCGGCGCCCTCGCCGGCACGGTCGCCGCCGGGGTGATCGGCGCCGCGCTCGGTGCCGCGGCGGGGGTGGCCGGGCGCGCGCTGCTCGACCGGCGCGCGTGGGTGCGGCTGGCACGCTCGGCGAGCACGCAGGTTCCCGAGGTGCTGCTCGCGATCGCCGCGGCGGTGCGCGCGGGACGCAGCGTCCCGCAGGCGCTCGAAGCGGCGCGCGACGAAGCCCCTCAGCCGATCCGAGCAGCGCTCGTGCGCGCCTGCGCGCGGCTCCAGGTCGGCGCGCCGCTCGACGACGCGCTCGAGCATTTCGCGCGCGAGGTGGGTTCGGCCGAGGCGCGCGCGGCCGCCGACACGATCGGCATCGCCGCGAGCGCCGGCGGCAATCTTCCCATGGTCCTCGACGCGTCGGTGACCGCGATGGCCGAGCGCGCGCGCATCGACCGCGACCGTCGCGCAGCCGCCGCGCAGGCCAAGATGTCCGGCGCCGTCGTCGGCGCCATGCCGCTCGCGTTCGTCGTGATCGCCGGGCCCACCGCGCGCGAGCAGCTCACGTTCCTGTTCCGCGAGCCGATCGGTTGGGCGATCCTCGGCGTCGGCGTGCTGTTGGAGGCGGCGGGCGCCGCGTGGATGCGCGCGCTCCTGCGGCCGCGATGAGCATCAGGTGGCTCGGCGCGCTGCTCGCGCGGCTGGCGTGGATCCGCCGGCTGGCTGCGTCGCATGTGGAACCCGAGCTGTTGATCGGTCGTGCGGCGCCGGCGGCGCTGCTCGGCGCGCTGGTCGCGGTGGCCTCCACGTCCGGCGCGCGCGCGGCTGCCGCGGCGCCGCTCGGCCTGCTCGGCGGGTGGCGGCTCGGCGTGTTCGTGCACGAGCGGGAGCGGCGCGCGCTGCTCGCGGAAGTGCGGCGCGCGTTGCCCGATGCGCTGGACCGGCTGACGACGTGCGTGCTCGCCGGTTTGAGCGTCGAGCGCGCGCTCCGGACGGTGACCCCGAGGACCCCAGGAGCTCTGGGCGAGGCGTTCGCCGCCGGGTCGCGCGCGCTCGACCTGGGTGTGCCGCGGTCGCGCGCCTACACGATCGTGGCCGAGCGCGCGCCGGCCGAGGAGGTGCGAGGGCTGATGGCCTCGCTCGCGCGCGCCGAACGTTTCGGCACGTCGCTGAGCGACGCGCTGCTCGCACAGGCCAACGAGCTGCGATCGCGCGCGCGCGCGGCCGCGGAAGCCGAGGCGCGCACGGCGCCGGTGAAGCTCATCTTCCCGCTGGTGTTCTGCTTCCTTCCCGCGTTCATCGTGCTGACGATCGTGCCGATCGCGGTGTCTGCGATCCGCACGCTCGGGGGGATCTGACGCGCGTCGCGTAGGAGCGCGACCGCCGAGACGGACGGGACGGGGCGTTCGGGAAAGGAGGTGATGTAGATGTTCGGATCGCTCCGTTCGCGGTGGCTGCGACTCGCGCGCGCGATCGCGTGCCGGGTGCACTGCCGTGTCGAGGCGGGGGTCTCGACCACCGAGTACACGCTGGTGATCCTGGTCGCCGCGTCGGTTGCGCTGCTGCTGCTCAACTGGGCGCGCGGCGGCGCAATCGTCGGGTTCTTCGACACGATCTTCCAGCGCGTCGTGGACATGTTCGCGCCGTAGGCGTCGCGTTCGCGTCACACCAGGCGGGCGACCGGGCTTCGCCCGGCCGCCCGCCCGACGCCCCCGGAGGGCGGGGCCGAAGCCGGCCGCCCGCCCGCCCCTACGGGGTAGCCAGATATCTGGTATGGGAGGTATGCTGATATGGCGATGAAAACGACGCTGAACGTCGAAGACGCTCTGTTCCGTCGCGCGAAGAAGGTTGCGGCTGAGCGGGGGATCACCCTGACGGCTTTGGTCGAGGACGCGCTCCGAGGTCACCTCGACGGTCCCGTGTCCCGACGCAAGGACCGGTTCCGCTGGATCGTCATCGACGATGCCGAGTTGCCTCCCGTGGACATCGCGGATCGCGACGCGCTCCACGACTTCCTCGAGCGCGAGGGATGATCGCGGTCGATTCAAACGTTCTGATCGCGGCCCATCGTTCACGGTTCGCCCAGCACGAGGCCGCGCTCGCGGCTCTCCGCCGGCTGGTCGAGGGGGATGAACCGTTCGGCCTTCCCATCTTCGTGCTGGCCGAATTCATCCGCGTGGTCACGCACCCGCGATTCCTGCGGCCCCCCACGCCCCTCGAGATCGCGGTTCGCACGTTGGATCATCTCGTGTCGAGTGCCAATGCGCGGCTGCTGAGTCCAGGGGACCGATACTGGCCGCGCCTCCGCGACGCGGCGTTGGATGGCAGGGCGACGGGCAACAGAGCGTTCGACGCGCAGATCGCAGCCGTCTGCGCCGAGCACGGGGTCCGCACGATCCTGACCGAGGATCGAGACTTCGCGCGATTCGCCTGGCTGGAGGTCCGAGGCCTTGAGCCGAGCTGATCAGGCTTCCGCGAAGAAGTAAGCGGCCCAGCCGGCCGTGGATCCGAAGGCGGTGCGATACGCGCTCGCGCCGATGCGCATCTTGCCGTCGGCACCCAGCCGGACCATGTTGAACTCGGGCGCCGCGCCCTGGATGCCGGTGAAGATCGGCGTCTGTGTCGTGGTGCCGGTCGTGATCGCCGGCGTGCCGGTCTCGGCACCGGTGACGCGCGCCCAGTAGATGAACCAGTCCTCTTCCTGATTGAGAGCCGCTTCGGGATCGGGGCTGCCGTACCACTGCATCACGGCCTCGCCGTGTGCGCCGGCGTCCACCCACGGCGAGAACCCCGACGTTCCCTCGAGCAGCTTGATCGGCTCGCTCCAGGTCTGCGCGCCGTCCGGTGAGACCGCGTACCAGATCGGCCGGTCGACGTCGGTCTTGGACGAGAACACCACGTGCAGCATCCCGCCGTCGTCGAGCGCGATGCTCGGATAGAGGTAGCTGGCCGGGTTGGGCATCGACGCGACCAGGTTCTGTGTCCAGGTGATGCCACCGTCGTGGCTCGTGGCGACCCACACGGTCTCCGGGCCGCTGTCATCGAGCGATCCGAGCGTGGGACCGGTCCTGCGCGTGTACACCGAGTACAGGTCCTGCCCGTCGGGTGTGACCACGAAGTTGCCCGTCCAGGTGTACGCCCCGTCCGAGTCGGTTGCCGCGATCGGCACCGCCGGCTGGAAGGTCTGCGCGCGGTCGGTCGAGCGCGTGTACCAGATCGCGCTCGGCATCCCGAACTGGAGGTCCTGGTAGGTCACGTGGATCGTGCCGTCGGGCCCGCCGACCAGCCACGGGCGGTCCACGATCGGCGATGTCCCCGCGACCGCCGTGCCGCTCCACGTGACGCCGTCGTCGGTGCTCGCGCCCACCGAGAGGCTCCCCAGCCACGTGTCGGCCGCGTACATGGTGCCGGCGTCGTCGAACGCGACGTCGCAGTCGCCGCCCTCGAACGCGTACGAGCGCGTGTCGCCCGGCGCCTCGGGGTCGAGCTCGCTCCAGGAGTCGCCGCCGTCGATGGAGAGGTAGAAGAACGAATGCCCCTCACCGGTGGCGGGAACGCCTGAGGGATCGCACATCGTCATGATGTTCGGGTCGGTCGGGTCGAGCGCGAGGCTGCTCTCGCGATTCGCCTTCTGGAAGTGGACCGGCGCGACGTCGTTCCATCCTGCGGCGGGCAGCGGCAGCACCGGAGGCGGCGGCGCGACGTACGGACCGAGGGTGAAGCTCACCGACGATGGGGTCGTGGTCGAGTCGTAGAGCAGCGAGCCTCCTTCGGTACTCATGTCCACCGACAGCACCATCTCCTGGTCGATCGGCGCGTCCATCGGAACCGGGATCACCAGCTCGCTCGGACCGCGTCCGATGCCTTCGGCGCTCGCGCGACCGAGGGGTGCGGCGACGCCGATGCCGCCGTCGCCGAAGATCGTCACCGTGATCACGGCTCGGGCGCTCGCCGTGACGAACAGGCGGACCTCAACGTCGGAGACGGTGCCGTGCACCTCGCCTGCCCACCAGCTCAGCAGGGAGTTCTTGCGGAAATCGGGATTGCCGGCGGTGATGACCGCGACCTTCGGGTTGGGCGTGGTCGGCTCGGTGTCGTCCATCGTCGGACCGCCGGGCTCGCCGGCGAGCGCGAAGGATCCCTCAACGTTCGTGGGCGCGAGCGAGTGCAGGTACAGGGTCATCTCGGTCGTGTCGGCCGCGGCGATGGCGGCGCCGACCAGAACGGTGCAAGCCAGCACGAAAGCACTGGGCGCGCGCCTGCTGCTCATCGAGCCCTCCCCGGTTCGCTTGACGTGGCAGGGTACTCGTTCGCCCCTTTTGTCGCGATTCCTGCCCCTGCGTGGGGCGGAGGCTCAGCTGCTCGCGAGGCAGGCGGCGTCGGGACGAACATCGCCGACCCAGACGATGCCGTTGCGCAGGTGCTCGAGGAAGTCGGCGCGCGCGAACGTGAACGGGTTGTGCCCGAGGTTGGTGTAGAAGACCCGGCCCTCCCCCCGGAACGTCTTGGTCCACGCGAGCGGCTGATCGGCCGGGTAGGGGCCGGGGCCGAACGGCGACGGCAACGGCGCGCCCGCCTGAACCCAGGGATAGGTCGATCCCTCGTCCAGCGACAGCAGCACGTTGATGTCCTGGGTCCCGCGTGGGTTCTCGACGAATAGGTACAGCTCGTCGGCCATGCGGAACGAGGGCATCCCATGCCAGGGCGCCGTCGCCGTGTGCTGCTGGTCCTCGACCTGGATGGTCACCTCGCCGGCGTGCGGCCAGTAGCCGACGTGCGGGTGGCTGGCGAAGCGCGCGCCGAGCAGCTCGGTGTACTCGGCCCACGAATGGTTCGCGTCGGCGGCCGAGTGGATGCCCACGGTGCCGCCGCCGCAGAGCAGCCAGCGAACGAACAGGTCCTTCTGCTCGGGGCTCCACGGGATGTTTCCGGTCGCGTTGTTCCAGATGATCATGTCGGTCTGGGCCAGCACCTCGGGGCGCAAGAAGGTCGCCTCGTCGGTGAACGAGACCGTGAAGGCGCCCGAGTCGTTCGCGAGCCGTGCGATCGCCTGGCTCCCCGGCTCGATCGAGAGATGCTCGAACGTGCGCCAGCCGCTATAGACGATCGCGTGCGGGGCGTCGCTCGGGACGTCGGCGGGCGCCGTCTCGCCGCACGCGGTGACGCCGCCGGTCGGCGCCGTCGCCGAGGCAGACAGGGCAGCGACGCGCAGGTCGAACTGCTCGTACGCTCCGGCGAAGTCGGTGAAGCGGATCTCGACCAGGTCGGCTTCCGCGCTCGCATGCGTGCCGTCGTCGACGGTGATCACGTCGTGGACGGCGCCGAGCCTGACGTTGACGAACGACCCGAGCACCGGGTCGCCCGGCAGGTCGATGCCTTGCTCGGCGACGTCCAGCCGCGCGATCGTCTCGCCCGTGGTGAGGTCGACCACGTCGATGACCGGGGCCGTGTAGGTCAGCGTTGCCCCGCCCCGCCGGCCGGTCGCGCGCGCCACCAAGCTCGGTTCGCCGACGATGTGCAAGGCGTAGGCGTCGCCGATCTGGATCGTCGCGATGCGAGAGGTGGCGGTCGAGGTGACCGCGAGGCCACCGTCGCCGTCCGCGGGTTCGAGCGCCACGCGCGCGTCGGAGTCGGCGGCACCGTCGCCCCCGGCGCCGATCGTGAGCAAGCCTCCGGCGGCCACGTCGGTGAGCGCGGTTCTCGACGACGCGAGCATCCGTTCGCCCGAAACATCCGCTTCCGGGCAGATGCCGGCGAGCGCGTCGACCGCGCGCGCATGCGCACGCGACACGCCCGTGCCGATCTCGGTCGGGCCGGCGACGACCCGTGGTGTAGCCACCTCGGTCGCTTCGGCGTTGTCGTCGCCGGCGCGCTGCTCGGCCACCGTCGGACCGGCGCTACCGCCGGCGCCGACGAGGATCACCTCGCCGTTCGCCGCGCGCCCGTGCGTGGTGCCGCCGTCCTCGAGGCCGACCGTCGCGACCGTCGCCTCGGCCAGCCCCACCGCCGCGTCGATGATCGCGGGCACGACGGGCCTGATCGTCTCGAAGCGCAGCAGCTCGGCGCGCGCGCTGCCGCCGAAGTGCCCAGCGCGCCCGACAGCGGATGTAGGCGCGACCGTCAGCGCCGTCGCAGCGACGAGCAGCGCGCCGGGAACCAAGAGCCGTCGCATGCTACGAGGCTTCGCGGTTCAGCCGCCGGTTCCTGCCCGGCTCCGATGCGGGCGACGGCTCAGCCCGCGGTCGCTGCCCGGCGGCTGAGGAACCACACCCAGATCGCGAGCACCATCCCGCCGGCCAGGAGGCCCGTGGTGAACGCGTAGCCGGCTGCGTCGAGATCCCCGCCCTCGACCAGATGCACGATCAGGTGCGGCAAGGTGAAGGCCGTGAAACCCAGGACCGCGGCGGTCACGACCGCAGGTGTCAGCATGATGGCGGCGACCACCAGCACCACGCCGACCCCCAGGTATCCGCTTCCGAGATCCTGGACGAAGTGCTCGTTGTAGGAGCCGAAGGCACGAGGGGGCGCGATGCCCTGCGTGTAGTCGGCGTACCACGAGGCGGGAGCGAACACGGCCCAGAGCCCTGTGACGAGCGTTGGGACCGCGAGGATGATCAATCCGACCTTCACCCGCCGGCTGGTGTCGTTCCGGTAGCTCGAACGTTCCATGTGCCCCCCCTTCCGAACGGCCGTCGCGCCGTTGCGGAGGGAGCGACGGGGCACCGCCGAGATGCCCCATCGCTCCTCTCGATCCCGCTCGGTCGCGTCTGACGCTACTGGATGACGCCGCATGCGTACCGAGCACCGGCGTCGCCCGTCCCCAGCGTCGCCGCGTCGGGCGTCCCGTACCGTGTGACGTTGCCGTAGTTGTCGGGGCCCGCGTGCACGATCACCGTGCGCCCGACGATGTCGCCGATCGCCACGCGGTCGGTGAGGAAGCGAGCGAACGCGGTGCCGTCCGCGTTGACCAACAGCACCGGCATGTCGCCCTCGTGGGTCGAGTGCGGAGTGCTCGCCGGGTCGGTGCCGTCATGGCCCAGGTGCCCCGCCGCCGTCGTGAACGGCGCGACGCATTCCGCCCCGGCGTGGATGTGGAAGCCCTTGAAGCCGGGCGCCAGGCCGCCGGGGAAAGCGGCGTTCGCCTTCACCTGCACGAAGCCGTCCTCCTGGCTGAACTTCACCACGCCGACCTCGACACCCTCCTGGTTGCGCAGGATCGCGCGCGCGCCCTCACCTGCGTCCGCGACGCCGCCGGTCGTTGCGAGCAGCCCGGCCAGCACGACCGCCGCCGCCGCCACTACCGTGATCTTCCGTCCCATCGTGATCGTCATCGACGATCCCCCCTTCTCGAGCGGTCCTCTTCCGATCCGCCGGCCGGACCGCGATACGCCGGCGGAAGGTCCGTCACACTAACGCGCGTCGCACGCGCAACCGGCGCCGCGCAGGATCCAGGCTCAGCAGCATCACCAGCGCGAGCAGCGCGCAGGCAGCCGCCGTCCAATCGCGCCCCGAATCGATCCAGCGTTCCCCGCCGGGGGTGGTGAGCATCGCCCATCGTCCCGGGAGCCGCGCCAGCAACATGATGATCGCCAGGAGCCCCGGTGCACCGGCGACACCTCCCCGGTCTTCACCCGCCACGCGTCCGGCGACGATCGCGATCGCGATCGTCGCGAGCACGAAGGCCACCAGCTCGGTGCTGAAGCGCAGCATCGGGAAGTCGAAGCCATCGACCGAGCCGCCCCAAAGCGCGCGCGGTGTCCCCGCGAGGTACCAGACCGAAGCCAGCCATGAGATCACGATGACCCCGGCACCGAATGCGAGACGCAACACGCGACGGAACGACAGCGGCGACGGTGAATGTCCGGTCAGGCTCGTCGCCGGATCGTCCACGAGCATCGCGGCGCCGGCCGCGATGAACACGATGGTCAGGCGCGTCGCCGTCAGCAGGTCGTATCCGTCGCCGCTGTTCTTCATGAACGTGACGATCACCATCGCGAGAGCCGTGGACAAGACGATCGCCGGCCACCGCATCCCGCGCGCCAGCGCGCGCATCGCCGGCGGTGTCAGGCGAGCCCGCACGCGCAGGCGAGCGACCGGGTCGGTTCGTGCGATCGGTTCCACGTCCTGCCTGTCGCGCGCGGCTGCTCGAACGGTTCGCGCGCGGCTGCTCGAACGGTTCCGTGCCGACGCCGCGTGCTCAGAACCGCGCGACGCCCGCTGCTGCGGTCAGCAGCACCGCGACCGGCAGCGCCAGGCGCGCCGGGCGCACGCCGGCCCGGAGGAAAGCCAAGGCCGCCCCGGTAACGGCCAATCCCGAGAGGAACGCGACCTGCCAGTTGATCGCGGCCGCGGTGTCTCGGTGCGGGTCGGCGACCGCCGGATCGATCACGATCAACGGGTTCACCCAGACCAAGGGGCTCCAGGTCAGCGTCAGAGCCAGCAGGACGGCAGCCGGCACCCAGCGATTCAGTCGCCCGAGGCCGACGCCCAGCCACGCCATCCCTAGCACCAGGACGAGAGGCTGAGCGAGGTCGAACGCGTCCGCGCGCCATCCGACCCCGTCGATGGTCCGAGCCAGGTCCGGCCCGAGCAGGCTCGCCCATAACGACGCCATCATCAGCAGAGCCAGACCGGGAGCGGCCATGCTCGCGAGCAGCACGGCGGTGATTCGATGTCCCGGCCGCATCGGGAGCGCGTCGTCGGGCCCCTCGATCGCGCCGCGCGCGCCGCGCGAGCTGATCAGCTGCGCGACGATGAGCGTCGCGGTCGCCAGCGGGAGCGCTGCGTCGCCGGCCAGCACGCCCCGCATGTCGAAGTCGGAGTTGCCGCCACGCCACGCGATGGTTCCGATGATCACGCCGATGCCCATCCCTGCGAGCAGAAGTGGATGGCGGACGAACCGTCGAGCTTCGACCGCCGCGAGAGCAAGGACCGCGCTCATCGGCATATCGGCATCGCACCGGGTGCTGCAGCGGCACGGGGCTGCAGCGGCAGGGAAAGGGCGCGCGCGAGCTGCTCGGACGTGGTCGTCGGGTGCGTGAAGAAGGCCCAGCGCGCGCGGATCGCATCGCCGACGTTCGGCCGTTCGAGCAGCGCGAAGGCATACCGCAGATCCGAGGTCGCCCAGATGACGGCCTGCGGCAGCTCGGTGGTCCACGACGGCGGCGTGATGTCCAGGTGATCGGCTTCGGGGCTGTCCGGTGCGCCGGACGACATGCCGTCGTCGGCGTCGTCGTTGAAGGCCGCGTCGAAGGTGGACGGCCCGCCGTGCGCGACCCCGGTCAACCACAGCGCGACGACGGCGCGCGCCCGGCCGCCGGCGAAGCACGGTGTCGGGATGGCGTCGCCAACCCGCACGCCCGTGAAGCGATCGTCGACCGGCTCGTCACCCTCGAAGTCCTCGGCGACCACCGGGCGCGTGGTCTGCTCGAGCGGCAGGCCGACCGCCCACGACGCTGCTCGGGCCGACATCGCGATCGAGGTCATCGGGCCGGCGGACCACCCGAAGTCGGGGTGCAGCGCGCCATCGCGCCGCCACGAACCGTCCAGCACGCGCGCAGGCAGACGGTCACGCACGGCGCGTGGGATGGTCTCGAACATCGCCTGCGACGGGAGTTGCTCCACGAGAAGCGACCGCGCGCGAACCGCCGCAGGTGCCTCGGCGAGGACCGGCACGATCGCGGCCGACCATGTCTCGAGCAGCTGCTCGTACCCGGGGTAGACGCACAGGCGCGCGCCGGCTTCGTCGATGCACCGATGATCCGGATCGGTGAGCCACGCGACCGCGGTGGCAAGTTCGCGTTCGGACGGCGGCCGGCTGTGCTCCCAGCCGGTCGCGCCGGCGAGCAGCGCGGCGCTGACGGCCACCGCGATCGTGCCCCGTCCGCGCGCGCGCCGCAACACTGCGATCGCGCCGATGAGGACCGCCAGCGCCAGCAGGTAGACCAGGTGCGCGCCCGTCGGACGCGGCCACGCCTCGGGCGGCAAGCCATCGTTCGTACCCGGCCACGGCGCCAGCCACTCGAAGCGGTACGCGTGGCCGTCCATGGAGTTGAGCTGGCCGGTCACCATCGCGATCACCACGATGCCGGGCAGGGCGGCGAGCGGACTCGGGATCAGGCGCGCGAGCATCACGCCGGTCGCAGCGGCACCGAGGATCAACACCGGCCCCATCAACGCCTCCAGCGGATCAGGCCACCCGATCGCCCCGCCGGCGCGCTGGATGATCACCCATGCGACCAGCAGCACGACACCTGCGATGAAGGCGTGGACACCGGCGAGCGCGTGCGCGGTGGTGCGCGTCGCATCCGAGGCGCCGGTCACCCCGAAGAGCTCCTCGCATCCGGTCCGTCGCGCGCGCAGCGTCGCGAGGTTCGTCGCGAGCAGCACGCCGGCGCAGATGGGGAAAAAGACCAGGCCGATCCAGTAGGCCTGGTTCAGGTCGGTGACCTCACCGTCGGTGAACCTCAGCGCCAGGATCGTCAGCGCACCGAACGCTACGAACGCAGGGTTCCGCAACAGCCGCCTGCCTTCGACGCGCGCAAGGGCGAGGACCGCGCGCGCGCCGTCGGTCGACCGCGGTCCGTCCGGTCCCCGCGGCGGGCGAGCAGCGCGCGCGCGCTCCATCACGCGCATCGGCCTGCTCCGCCTCGGGTCACTGCAGGATGCCTCCGGCGATCGCCAGCGCGAGCCCTGTCACACCGACCAGCGCAGTGACCGCGTCCCGGCGATGCTTCAACAGCGCTGCCGTCGACGCGAGCAGCGCGACGCCGCTCCCGTACGCCAGGTGCCAGGCCAGCGCCGGGATGGGCTCCGAGCTGTCCCACGCCACAGGATGGAAGCTCGTGTCCGCACCCTGCCAGATGACGAACAGGATCAACATGGCGGTGATCCAATGCGGCAGCCACGATCCGGCCGCCAGCGCGAACGCGCAAACCGCCGCCGCCATGACTGCGGACTGGGCCAGCACCAGCATGCTCTCGCCGGCCACACCGCCGGAGAACATGCTCGCCTTGTTCGCGCCGAGCACCTCCGCGAACGCACCGCCGAGGATGCCGACCGCCACGACCGTCGCGGCCGGTACGAGGACCAGCATCGTCGCCGAGGATTGAACGACCGCCTGGCCGCCGCCGGTCGCATCTTCGATCTCGCGGGTTTCGTTGCGTGTGCTCCTGCTCCCGAGCAGCGCGAAGGCCACCGCAAGCGGGGTCGGGAGTATGAACAGGCTCCAGGTGAGCTGATCGATCACCGGATCGCCGGGCTCGGTTCCGGTGGTGACGATGGTAAGTGCCGCGATTGCCAGGCTCAGCAGGAAGGTCGGATGGCGGACGAGGCGCGGCAGCTCCGCGCGCGCGAGCGACCAGGACACCGCGATGCGAGCCGGGGATGTGGCCTCTCTGGTCACCAGCGCCGGCTCGGTGAGCGCACTCACGCAGCTTCACCCATGGCCTGCTCGCCGCACAGCAGCAGGTATGCATCCTCGATCGTGGGTTCGACCATCTCGGCGCCCGCTGGTGCGTCACCGATGTGGCGATGGCGGCCTTCGCCGGTGCGCCAGGACAATCGCGCGCGCGGGTCGCGCTGTTCGGCGATCCAGACGCTGCCGCGCGCGGTCTCGGCGAAGTCGCGCGGCGTCCCGTCGAACAACACACGCCCCTCGTCGATCACCACAACGCGCTCGCACAGCGCGGCGACGTCTTCGGTCTGGTGCGTGGACAGGATCACGGTCTGGCGTTCCGCGATGCTCGAGACGATCTCGCGGAACCGCAGCCGCTGTTCGGGATCCAGGCCCGCGGTCGGCTCGTCCAGCACGAGCAGCTCGGGGTCCCCCAGCAACGCCTGCGCGAGGGCGACCCGTCGTCGCATGCCACCCGACAGCGCCTTGATCTTCTTCTTCATAACGTCGCCTAGTCCGACGGTGGACAGCACGCGACGCACATCGTCGTGGCGTGCGCGGCGGTCGGTCATCTCTTTCAGGATCGCGATGTAGTCCACGAATTCGAACGCGGTGAAGTTCCGGTGGAAGCCCGGCTCTTGCGGCATGTAGCCGAGGCGGCGGCGGATGGCGAGGCGCTGCTCGCTGCTGCCGGGATCGCGGCCGAGCACCCGCAGTTCGCCGCCGTCGGGCGCGAGCACGGTCGCGAGCATCCGTAGCAGCGTGGTCTTGCCGGCGCCGTTCGGTCCGAGCAGCCCGGTGATGCCGGTGCCGGCGTCGAAGGTGACGCCTTGCAGGGCGCGCGTGCGTCCGAAGCTCTTCTCGATCCCGATGATCTCGATCGTCGGTTCCATCATGGTCCTCTCCTAGTCCTCTCCTAGTCCTCTTCATCCGCGCCGTTGCCGGTGGGTCGTTCTCGATGTTGTCGTCTGCCGGGTTGTCGTCCTCTGCCGGCCAAGCGGTTCCCGCGGGCCGCTGCATCTACGTGCGTTCCCGTTCGAACGCCTCACGGCGGAACGCCACGACCGTCACGGCCACCACGGCGACGGCGAAGGACACCATCTGCCCTTCCGAGCCGAACGAAGCCAGCGGCGCGTCCGCGATCCGTTCGATGGTCGCGACCGCCGCGACCCAGATGCCGCCGAGCGTGCCTGCCGCGGTCACCGGATGGAGCCGCGTCGATAGCGCCAACGATGTCGCAGTCAGGGCCAGAGCGGGCAGGAGCCACGCGGCGGCCGCCCAGCCGGGACCGGGCAGCGGGAACGCGGCCGCTCCGATCAGGATGAACGAGCTGCCGAGTACCGCCACCGCCCGCACCAGCAGCAGGCGGAACCCGCTCATCGGCGCGGCGAGACCGATTTCGTGGGTCGGATCAACCCCCGGCCCGAACGCGGTCGCCACGCCCGCCAAGGGAACGAGGGGAGCCACGAGCAGGAAGATCAGGGGCTCGGCCCCAGGTGCGATACCGCGGTTCGCGAAGGCAGCTAAGACCGCGAATGCAAGCGTCGCTGCGATCGCCAGCAGCCACGAGAGCTGCAGCGAGGCGGTCGCACCGATCAGCCGGGCCAGGTGCTCGGACACGCCGAGGGACCGCAGCAGGCGCTCGGCCGCGCGCGGGCGCGGCCGGTCGATCGTGTCGACGACCTCGGCCCACACCGTCTCCAGCCGATCGACCTGCATCACGCGCGCACAGGTCTCCCGGCACTGCGGGCACGCCAGCAGGTGCGCCTCGAGCGAGAAGGCGCGCGCGTCGTCGATGTCGCCGCTCGCGTACGCGGTGATCGTGTCGGTGTCCGCGTGCCAGGTCGTCATGGCGAAGCCAGCTCCTCTCGCAACTGTATGCGCGCCCGCATCGCGCGCGTCTTGACGGTGCCGGGCGGGATCCCCAGCAGGCGCCCGGCTTCGGCCGTGGTCAACCCGTCGAGCACCGTCGCCTGTAGCACCGCGCGCAGCTCCGGCGACAGGCGGTTCAGCGCGCCGGCTAGGTCCCCGTGTTCCACCCCGAGCAGCGCCTGCTCCTCCGCGCTCGTCACCGTGCTGTGTCGAGTGCGCCTCAGGGCTTCGACCGGGTTACGGCCGACCGAGGCGATCCGCTCGCGCGCGGATGTGCGCCGGAGCGCGTCGATCATGCGCCGGATCGCGATCCCCCAGATCCAGGCGCCCACCTCGCCCTGACCCCGGAAGGCTCCGGGCTTGCGCCACACGGCGAGGAAGGTGTCCTGCAGGACCTCGTCGACGGCCCCTCGGTCGACGCTGCGGCGCGAGAGCCGCATCAGCAACCACGGGGCATGACGGTCGTAGAGAACCCGCAGTGCGCCGCGGTCGCCGTTTGCCATGGCGGCGAGCAGCTCGTCGTCGCTGCGTCCGTCTGTTTCGCGCACGCTCACATCTCCCTGTCGCGTGCCGTGGGCGATCCGGTTCTCCCCGGGGGCGGGGCCGACTGCCCGGTTGATTATCGCCCGCGCCGGGGGCCGGCGCACCGGTCAAGACGGCGGCGGCGCCGCCCGAAGGGCGGCGCCGCGAAGGGTTCCCGAGCAGCTCAGCAGACGCTGACGGTCTCGGAGACGAACATCAGATCCATCGGGAACGCCCCGTAGGTAAAGAACGCCGACGGTGCGACGCTGATCGACTCGCCTCCTTCGCCGAACAGGTTCGTCCCGGGCGCGACCGAGCAGCCGCCGAGCAGCTCGAGCGGAACCGGGATCGTGATGGTGCCGTTGCTCGGGTCGAAGGTCGCGTGCACCAGCGCCAGCTCCTGACACAGCGTCACGGTGCCGGTCGTCACGCAGTCGCCGCGGACCGCGAACGGTCCCTCACCCGGGTCACGCGGCGGCGGGCACGTACCGGCGGTCGGGTCGCAGGCGCCGCGGCTGTAGTTGGTGTACTTGCCATCCAGCTCGAGGTCGGCGCCGTCCACCTTCACGTTCCATGTGTATCGAGCGATCTCCGGCGCTCCGCCGTTCTCGGGCAGCTTGCTCACGCCGATGATGAAGTTGACGTTGTCGCCGGCGGCCTCGATCGAGGCGCTCACCAGGTCGAAGCCGAGCTCCGGACCGATCTCGGCCAGGATCGGATCCAGATCCGGATCGTTCATCCCGAAGTCCCCGGTCTCGTCGGAGCCGACCTGGATCGGGTCGGCGTGGGCGCCGAGCGGTGCCAGCATGATCAAGATGCCGAGCAACAGCCCGGCGGAACGGAACCGTGCCATGTCTGTCCTCCTTGTTCCCATCTCCGGCCTTCCTCTTCGCTGCTCGGGATGCTGCTTCCTGCTCCATCCAGGTTCGTTCGTGCCGGGTCCTCGGCACTAGGATGCGCGCCATGGCCGCCGACCCCGAGATCCGCTCGAGCATCTTCACGCCCGAGCATGAGGCGCTGCGCACCAGCGTCCGCGCGTTCGTCGAGCGGGAGTTGGCGCCGCACGCGCAGGCCTGGGAGGAAGCCGGCGACTTCCCGGACTGGGTGTTCACCAAGCTGGGTGAGCAGGGGTATCTCGGGCTCGCCTACCCCGAGGAAGTGGGCGGCCAGGGCGGTGACTACATCTCGACGCTGGTGCTGAAGGAGGAGATGGCGCGCGTCGGCTCGGGCGGCGTCGGCATGGCCGTCGCGGTGCAGACCGACATGGCGACGCCCCCGATCCTGAAGTTCGGCACCGAGGCGCAGAAGCAGGAGTACCTGGTGCCGGCGATCAAAGGCACGAAGATCGCGTGTCTCGGGATCAGCGAGCCCAACGCCGGCTCCGACGTGGCGAGCATCGAGACGAGCGCGGTGCGGGACGGTTCCGACTGGGTGATCAACGGCCGCAAGATCTTCATCACCAACGGTTGCCGCGCGCACTTCTGCACCCTGGTCGCGCGCACCGACCGAGGGTTGATCGATGACGGGGCACAGTCGCAAGGTGGTACGGCATCATCGATCAACCCTCGCAAGCCGGCCGGCCACCATGGCTTCTCGCTGTTCCTCGTGCCGACGGACACGCCGGGCTGGCAGGTCGCCCGGCGGCTCGACAAGCTCGGGATGCACTCCTCGGACACCGCCGAGATCGTGATGGATGACATGCGGCTGCCGGCCGACGCGCTGCTCGGCGTGCAGGGCGAAGGCTTCCAGCAGATCATGTGGGAGCTACAGGGCGAGCGGCTGGTCGGTGTCGCCGGATCCATCGCCGGGTCGCGATTGCTGCTCGAGCGGTGCAGCGAGTACGCGAAGGAACGCACCACGTTCGGCAAGCCCATCGGCAAGCATCAGGTGATCGCGCACAAGCTCGCGACCATGGCCACCGAGATCGAGGCCGCGGGCGCGCTGATCTACGACGCGGCCTGGCGCTTCGGCAACGGCGAGTACCCCGTGAAGGAGATCTCGATGGCGAAGCTGTACGGGGGGATCGTCGCCGCGCGCGTCGCCAACGAGGCGATGCAGATCTTCGGCGGCGCGAGCTACATGATGGAGCTGCCGATCCAGCGCGCGTGGCGCGACACCCGTCTGATCCGCATCGGCGGCGGCACCGACGAGATCATGCGCGAAATCATCTCGAAGCTGATGGGCCTATGACGCGTTTCGAGATCTTCACGCCGGAGCACGAGGCGCTGCGCAAGACGGTGAGCGACTTCGTCGCCCGCGAGATCCATCCTCACGTCGAGCAGTGGGAACGCGATGGCGATTTCCCGCGGGAGCTGTACCGGCGGTTCGGCGAGCTCGGGCTGCTCGGGCTGAAGTACGAGCCGGAGTACGGGGGCAGCGGGCCGGACCTCATCGCGGACGCCGTGGTCAACGAGGAGCTCGCCCTGTGTGGGTCCGGCGGCGTCGCCGCGGGGATCGGGGGCCACAAGGATCTCGGCTCGTACTACATCTACCGCTTCGGCAGCGACGAGCAGCGACGGCGCTGGCTGGTGCCCTCGGTCACCGGAGAGGTCATCGGCGCCCTCGGCGTGACCGAGGCGAACGCCGGGAGCGACGTCGCGAGCCTGGAGACGCGCGCCGTGCGCGACGGAAACCACTACCTCGTGAACGGGTCGAAGATGTTCATCACCAACGGCTCGAAGGCCGATTACGTGGTGACGGCCGTGCGCACGGGCGGCGAGGGCCACAAGGGGATCTCGCTTCTGGTGATCGAGCGCGGCACCCCCGGCTTCGAGGCGCGTCGCATCGAGACCGTCGGGTGGCGCACCTCCCATACCGGCGAATTGTCGTTCGCCGACTGCCGCGTGCCCGCCGAGAACATGCTAGGCGCCGAGGGCCAGGGCTTCATCGCGATCATGAAGAACTTCCAATGGGAGCGGTTGATCATGGCGCTCGGCGCGGTCTCGGCTGCGCAGAGGACCTTGCAGCTCGGGATCGACTACGCGAGGGACCGCACCGCGTTCGGCCGCCCGATCGCGAAGTTCCAGACCTGGCGGCATCGCTTCGCCGATCTCGAGACCGAGATCGCGGCGGCGCGCGCCCTGACCTACCACGCGTTCCGCAAGTTCCTGGCCGGCGAGGACGCGCTGCGCGAGGTCTCGATGGCCAAATGGCTCGCCTGCGAGATCGGCTGGAAGGTCGCCGACGAAGCGCTGCAGGTCCACGGGGGCTACGGCTACATGATGGAGTTCCCGGTGCAGCGCGCGTGGCGGGACAGCAGGCTTGGGCCGATCGGCGGCGGCACGACCGAGATCATGAAAGAGATCATCGCCAAGACCTACGGGTTCTGACGCTTGTATAGCTATCACATCATGGCTATAATAGCCACATGTTGGTAGCGTCGGTCTCGGAAGCGAAGAACAAACTGAGCGCCCTCCTGGATCGGGTCAGGGCAGGCGAGAGCGTGCTGATCGTGGACCGCGGCATCCCGGTCGCGAGCCTGCGGCCAGCCGTCTCACCCGACGAAGAGCCGTCGGGTCGCCTGGCACGGCTTCAGCGCGCCGGCATCCTCCGCGCCGGTGACGGACGTCCAGTGCAGCGGGTCATCAGACAGGAGCCGCCTCGTGCGGGGGGTTCGGCGACGGCCGCCTTGATCGAGGAGCGGAGGGAGGGACGCTGAAGTTCTGGGACGCTTCGGCCGTTCTCCCCTTGATCGTCGATGAACCGGCCTCGTCCGCCGTGCGAGCCCTCTACAGCGAGGATCCATCGATCATCGCCTGGTGGACAACCGAGACGGAATGCGCTTCAGCGATCGCTCGTCTCGAGCGGGACGGTCTCCTCGCCGAGCGAGGAGCCGAAGACGCGCTGATACGTCTCGACGAACTCGCGGAAGCGTGGGGCGAGGTTCAGCCGACAACGCCCGTGCGGCGGGTGGGCCGCCGTTTGTTGAGAACCCACCCCCTGCCAGCCGCTGATGCGCTGCAGCTGGCTGCGGCCGTCACCGCGTCCGAGGGCGATCCCTCGACGCTCCCCCTCGTGTGCCGGGACGATCGACTGTCCGCGGCAGCGCGCCGCGAGGGTTTCACCGTTCTGGAGCCCATCTAAGCCTCACTCGATCGAGGACGGTTTTTGCCGGTTCTTGCCCCTTCTCCGGGTTCGGCTGGCGCCGCTCCGGAGGGCGGTCTAGCATCGGGAGCGAAAAGGACATCATGCGCATCCCAGCCTTGCTCCTCACGCCCTTCGCGCGGCCGCGCGCCACGCTCGCACTCGCCATCGCGCTGACGCTGCTCGCCGCGATCGGCTTCAGCGTACTTCGTGACGGCGATGAACCCGTCCGTCCGCTTGCCGTCGATGATTCTGCGACGCCGTCGCCTGTTCCCTCCACGACCCCTTCGGAGCCGACGGTCGACGCCGATGACGACTTCGAGCCGCCGTCGCGCGTGCTGGGAACCCGGCGCTCGGTGGTGCGTGTCCCGCGCGATGATCCGCCGCCCGTGAAGAAGAAGAGCATCTCGGCGCCGGCGCCGGTGTCGTTGAAGCCGGTGAACTTCATCGCGCAACGCGGCGAACTGTCGCGCCTGCTGCATCCAGAGATAGTGACGGAGTCGATCAAGGTCGGCATGCCCGATCAGGTCGAGCTTTACATCGAGGTGACCAGGCCCGATCCGGCAGAGCACGGGGGCGGCCCATGGCCGGTCGTGATGGAGATCAGCCCATACCACGGGACGATCGCCGACCGGGCCGGCACGCGCATCTTCCCCGATCCGAAGGACGCGGACGGCGAGCTGCTCGGGCTGACCGGCTACTTCGCGCCCCGCGGCTATGCGGTCGTGATGGTCGACCTCCGCGGCACCGGCCGCTCGCAGGGGTGTCTCGATCACCTCGGACCGAAGGACGCGCAGGACGTCAAGACCATCGTCGAGTGGGCGGCATCGCAACCGTGGTCGAACGGTCGCGTCGGGATCACCGGGCACTCCTATGTCGGGTCGACCCCGTCGCTGGCGGCGGCGATGAAGCCCGAAGGCTTGGTCACGATCGTGCCGAGCGCGGGACTGGCGACCATGTACGACCACCAGTTCCAGTACGGCGTGCCGTACCTCCTGCAGTGGATCGGCCCGATCGAGGCCTACGAGGAGCTGGCGATCAACCGCCATCTCCCCACCTTCCTGGGGGATGGCTACGGCGATAACTTCGGCAACGACATGGAGGACTTCGGCTGCGGCCTCCCGAACTCGGCGGCGACCGCCGGCACGGGACAGTTGACCGGCCAGTACCAGGCCTGGCATCAGGCGCGCGACTGGCGCCGGGACGCCGCCGACGCAGACATCCCGATCTTCATCGTCCACGGAGTCAACGACGACGCGGCACGGATCCCGGCCGCCGAGTGGTTCTTCGGCATGCGCGCGCCCCGTCCCGACGACAAGGTCTGGCTCGGGCAGTGGACCCACGGCGGTGGCGGACACGTGAACACCCGGTTGGATCAGTGGCAGTTCGCGCTCCATGCCTGGTTCGACAAGCACCTCAAGCAGATGGATGTCGACACCGGTCCGCCGGTCGAGGTCTTCCTCAACGGCGGCGCGGTCACCTCGATGCGCTCATGGCGCGCGCTGGGCGAGCAGCTCACCTTCCACGCCGACGCCACCGACGGCAGCCTGTCGACCACCGCGCCCACCGCGACCGGCAGTGTCGCGTTCGCCGGCTCGAACTTCGTGAACTCGGTGACCTTCGAGTCGGCTCCGGTCACCAGGGATACGCTGATCACGGGTCTTCCCGAGCTGACCCTGCACGCCTCGACCACCAGCTCGCAGGTCCTGCATCTGATCGCGACCCTGTACGCGACCGATGGGAGCGTCTACCGGCCGATCTCGTACTGCGCGATCCAGCCGTCTCTGCGCGACGGCGTCGACACCTTCACCCCCGTCGTGCCCGGCGAGGTGATGGAGCTGCACCCGCAGTGCTTCACCTCGGCGCACCGGTTGTTCCCGGGAGAGCGTCTGCATCTGCGGATCAACACCCAGAGCCCACACCACGTGACCTATGCGCCGCTCGACGCGCGCGTCACGATCTACACGGGTCCGGGCATGACCAACATGGTCATCCCGGTGATCGAGCAGCCCACGCTCTACAAGGACGTTCCGCTCCAGCTCGAGCAGTAGTCAGTTCGACGCCAGCGAGTCGGTCATCCGCTCCTGCGCGCGCGCGATCACCTTGCGCACGCCGGCCTCATCGCCGCGCCGGAGGAGCGCGACCGGATCCGGATCGCCTCGCACGATCTGCTCGAAGAAGTCGCGCCGGTCGTTGTAGGTCGGCAGAGTCGCCTTCGCCCAGCCGCGCACCTCGTTGAGCAGCTCGGCGAGCCGTCCATAGGGCGCGCCGTAGGCATCGGCGATCTCGTCGCGCATCCGCTTGGCGAGCGCCGGCGAGGCGCCCGAGGTCGAGATCGCGATCGCGATCGGCCCCTGCCGCGTGACCGCCGGCACGATGAAGTTGCACAGCGGGGGCACGTCGACCACGTTGACGAGCATGTTGCGCGCCTCCGCGTCCTCGTAGATGCGGATGTTCATCTCGGTGTCGTCGGTCGAGGCGATGCAGATGAAAGCGCCGTCCAGATCCGACGAGCCCGCGTACGTACGCTCGTGCCAGGTGATCGATCCGTCGGAGGCAAGCTCGCGTAGCGCCTTGACCGCCTTCGGTGCGATCAGCGTGATCGATGCTCCGCAAGCGAGCAGCTTCTCGGTCTTCTCGAGCCCGATCGGCCCGCCGCCGATCACCACCGCGCGCCGCCCGTTCAGGCGCAGGGCGACCATGTAGGGGGGCACGGCGAGCATGTCGCGCACGCAGCTCTCGTCACAGGTGCCGAGGCGGAGCTGGCAGACGCACTCCTTGCCGCTGTACGCGCTGGCGGGCATGACGGCCATGCTAGCGAAGCCTGTCATCGCGCGCCGCGCCGCTCCTCCCGTTTGACGCAAGGTTGGTTGACCTTAGCGCCCAGATATGAACCGCTCCCAGAGGCGGCAGCCTGATCGTCAACGCGAAGCGGGCCGCGCAGGCGCACGCGCGTCACGCGAGGCTCTCGACCCAGGCCGCGTGCAGTGAGGCGTACGCGCCGGCACCGGCGAGCAGCTCCGATGGCGCGCCGTCCTCGACGATCCGCCCGTCGGCGATCACCAGAACGCGATCGGCGATCTCCACCGTCGTCAACCGGTGCGCAATGATGATCGCCGTCCGATCCGCCAGCAGCGTCCGCAGTCCGTGTTGCACCGCGCGCTCGCTCGGGATATCCAACGACGACGTCGCCTCGTCCAGGATCAGCACGGCAGGATCGGCCAGGAACGCGCGCGCGAACGACACGAGCTGCCGCTGCCCGGCCGACAGGCGGCCGCCGCGCTTGCGCACGTCGGTGTCGTACCCCGCGGGCATGGCTTCGATGAAGGGATGAGCGCCGATCGCCCCGGCCGCCGCGATCACCTCCTCGCGGGAGGCATCGGGCCGTCCGAGCGCGATGTTGTCCAGCACCGTCCCCGAAAACAGGAACGACTCCTGGGTCACCATCGCCACGTGACGCCGCAGCACCCCATCGGGGATGTCGCGCAGATCCACCCCGTCGAGTAGCACGCGGCCATCCGAAGGGTCCCAGAACCGCGCGACCAGCCGCGCGATGGTGGTCTTGCCGGCGCCAGTCTCGCCGACCAGCGCGACGGTCTGCCCCGACGGGATCTGCAGCTCCAGCTCGTCGAGCACCGCGACGTCTCGATAGGCGAAGGTCACGCGCTCGAACCGCACGTCGCCGCCGACGCGCTCGGGCACGACCGGCCGCAGCGGCTCAGCCACGCTCGGCTCCTCCTCCAGCACGCCGCCGAGGTTCTCCAGCGCCGCGTTCGCGGCCTGTAGCAGGTTGTAGACCTGTGACAGCTCCTGCATCGGCTCGAAGAACCGGCGCACATAGATCACGAACGAGAACAGGATCCCCGGCGTCAGGTCGGCGTTCAGCACCCGCCAGCCGCCGTAGAAGATCACCGCGGCCGTTGCGATGCGACCCAGCAGCGACAGCGCGGGGGAGTAGATCGACAGCAACCGGATCGACTCGACGTTGGCGTCCGAGTACTGGCCGTTGACGTCCTCCATGATCTCCTGGTTGCGCTGCTCGCGGCGGAAGGCTTGCACGGCGCGGATGCCGCCGAGCGATTCGACGAAGTGGATGATCACCAGCGCGATCGTTCGGCGCACCCGCCTGTACACCTGCTGGGCGTGATGCTTGTACCAGCGCGTCACCAGGATCACGGCCGGGAAGGTCGCCATCGTCACCAGCGCCAGCGGCAGATCCAGCACCAGCAGCATGATCGCGATCCCGATCACGCTCAGCCCCGCCGCGATCAGGTCGAGCACCCCGACCGACAACAGATCCGTGATCGCCTCGATATCCGAGGTCAGACGCGCGATCACGCGACCCGACGTGTAGCGCTCGTAGAACGCCAGGCTGAGTCGCTGGAACTTCTCGAAAACCCGGCGCCGCAGGTCGCGCAGCACATCCTGCGTGGTGCGCCCGATCATGGCCGTGAAGGCGTAGTTCGTTGTCGCCTGCACCATTACCAGCACCAGGATCAGCCCAGTGAGCCGCCACAGATCCGGTGGGAACCCTTCCGCGGCGCGGCGCGCCTCGATCGCGCGGTCGATGCCGACCCCGATCAGCGCCGGGATCGCGAGCTCGGCGACGGTGGACACGATGATCAGCGTCCCGGCTGCGATGATGCGCGCGCGGTACGGCGCGATGATCGACAGCAGCAGCGAGCGCGTGCGCCGGTGAAGGCGCGCTTCGGTCTTGCGCGCGAACTCGTCGCCGGCCTCGGGTGCGACACCGCGCCAGGTGGGCTCGCGGGTCCTGGGAGGCTGACGGTCAGCGGTGGCCACCGTGCACCTCCTCGGCTTCCATCGAGAGCACGTCGCGGTACAGCGCGTTCGACGCCATCAGCTCGGCGTGGGTCCCGGTCGCGGCGATCGTTCCTTCGTCGAGCAGCGCCACCCGATCGGCCAGCGCGACGGTCGAGGGCCGGTGCACCACGATCAAGGCGGTCACGCCGGCGAGCACCTGCTTCAGTGCTTCCTCGATCTGCGCTTCGGTGTGCACATCCACCGCCGACAACGGATCGTCCAGGACCAGCAGCTGCGGCTTGCGAAGCACGGCGCGCGCCAGCGCGAGCCGCTGCCGCTGGCCGCCCGATAGCGAGTAGCCCTGCTCGCCGATGCGCGTCTCCAGCGCCCACGGGAGGTCGTAGACGAAGGTCGCGTTCGCGGTCTCCAGCGCGGCCCTCATGTCGTCCTCGGTCGCATCCGGGTCGCCGAGCAGCATGTTCTCCCGCACGCTCATCGAGAACAGCACCGGATCCTCGAACGCCACGCCCACGTGGCCGCGCAGCGACGACAACGTCAGGTTCCTCACGTCGTGCCCGTCGAGCAGCACGCGGCCGCCCGACGCGTCGTACAAGCGTGTCACCAGCGAGGCGAGCGTCGTCTTCCCGGACCCGGTCACGCCGACCAGGGCCACGGTCTCGCCGGGGACGATCTCGAGGTTCACGTCGCGCAGCACCTCGGCCTCGGTGCCCGGATAGCGGAACGAGACGCGCTCGAAGGTGATCATCCCGGCGGCCTTGGGTAGGTCGATCGCGCCGGGGGCGTCGATGATGTCGGGCTCGGTGTCGAGCACCTCGAACAGCCGCTCTGCGCCGGTGCGCGCCTCCTCGGCGTTGGACAGGATCCAGCCGACCGAGCGGATCGGCCACGCCAGCGACTGCAGGTAGGCGATGAACGCCGCGAGGTCGCCGGGGCTCATGCCGCCGGTGATCACGCTGCGCATGCCCAGCGCCAGCACCGCCAGGATGTTCAGGTCGGGCAGCAGCCGCAAGATCGACCAGAAGAACGCGCGCAGCCGCACGGCCTGCATGTTCGACGCGTGCAGCACGTCGGTCTGATCGCGGAACCGGCCCGCCATGTGCGCGCCGCGGCCGAAGGCTTTGATGATGCGGATGCCGGTGGCCGACTCCTCGATGATCGTGGTCAGGTCACCCTGATCATCCTGGACCTTCCGCGCGATGTCGTGGTAGCGCATGTTGAAGCGGAAGGTCATCGCCATGATCGGGACCGCAGTCAGCCACGTGATCGCGGCCAGCCCTGCGTTGAGCCGGAGCATCAGGAACACGACCACGCCGAACTGAACCACGTTGATCGCCAGGAAGATCAGGCCGAAGCCGATGAAGCGCCGGATGGTGCCGAGGTCATGTGTGGCGCGCGATAGCAGCTGTCCGGACTGCCAGCCGTCGTGGAACGACACAGGTAGCCGCTGCAGGTGCGCGTACAGCTCATTACGCATCTCGCGCTCCATCGCGATCGAGGCGCGCGCGGCGCTGGAGCGCCGCAGGTAGGCCATGAATGCCTCGATCAGGCCCATCGCGATCAACGCGAGGCCAAGCGGCACGATCGTGTCGGACCGGCCGATCGTCAGGTCGTCCACCGCGCGACCCGCGATCGCCGGGATCGCGAGCCCGGCGCCCATCATCCCGAAGCCAGTCACCAGCGAGAAGATCAAGCCGCGCGCGTGAGGGCGGACGAAGGGCATGAGGCGAAGGAGGGCGTTGCGTTGCAAGGCGCAGCTCCCCCCTTCCTCGTGAGACGGCGAACGGACGGCACCGGGATACGGCGGCCATCCGGGATCCGCTCAGTGTAACGCCGGGCCCCGACGCTCCGCATTCCCATTCGGCGCATTGGCACAGCTCAGTTGGTCGTGGATAGCCTCACGGGACCGAGCAGCGTGGAGGAACCTCATGAACCTGGCCGTCCTGGGCGAACGACATCTCGAGCGGTTCGGCGTGTACGAGCAGGTGTTCTTCGAGGGCCGCTGGTGCACCAACGCCGAGCTGGTCGATAGGTCGGCGCGCCTGGCGGCTTCGCTGGCCGGGCTGGGGGTCGCCCCCGGCGACCGGGTGGCGGTGATGCTGCCCAACTCGCCGGACGTGGGGACGTGCTACGGCGCGATCCTGCGCTGTGGCGCCGTCGTCGTTCCGGTGATCTTCCTGCTCGCGCCACCAGAGATCCGCCACATCGTCGCCGACTGCGAGGCGAAAGTGATCTTCACCAGCCCGGAGTTCGCCGCCAACGTGCTGGCGGGGATCGATGGGCTGGAGCGGCCTCCCATCGTGGTCGTGACCGATCAGGCACCTGAGGGCACCACGTCGTTCGAGCAGCTGCTCGCCGACGCCACCGAGACGATGCCGATCGTGGATCGCAACGCGACCGATCTCGCGGTCATCTCCTACACCAGCGGCACCACGGGAAAGCCGAAGGGCGTCATGTTGACGCATTCGAACCTGCTGTTCAACGCGCAGAACTCCGCGAAGGTCGCGAGCATCGCCGACGGCGACATCTCGATATCGACGCTGCCGCTCGCCCATCTGTTCGGCCTGGGCAACACCCTGGTCGGCCAGTTGTTCAAGCTCCAGGGCGTGATCCTCCGCTGGTTTACACCCGAGGGCTTCTTCGAGGCGATGAACCATCATCGTGCCCAGTCGACGGCGATGGTCCCGGCGATGGTGCAGTTGATGCTCGCGCATCCTGGGTTCGACGACGTGGATTGGTCGAGCCTGCGCTACGCGATCGTGGCCGCCGCGCCGGTCCCGGTCGAGATGGCGGCCGAATTCGAGAAGCGCACCGGCGCGCGCGTGCTCCAGGGCTACGGCTTGACCGAGACCAGTCCCACGGTGAGCGTGATGCACCTGGACGATCCGCCGAAGCCGGGATCGTGCGGGCGCCCGGCACCCAACGTCGAGGTGGCGATCCTGGACGACGACGACCGCCCGCTGCCGCCCGGTGAAGCCGGCGAGGTCTGCGTCCTGGGGCCGAACGTGATGGCGGGCTACTACAACATGCCCGAGGAGACCGAGGCGGTGCTCCTCGACGGCTGGTTCCACACCGGCGACATCGGTCACCTGGACGAGGACGGCTTCCTGTACATCACCGACCGGAAGAAGGATCTGATCATCCGCGGCGGGTTCAACATCGTGCCCCGCGACATCGAGGAGATCCTGCACGGCCATCCGGCGGTGATGGAGTGCGCCGTCGTCGGGATCCCCGACGCCACCATGGGCGAGGAGATCAAGGCCTTCGTGGTGCTGCGTCCCGGTCAGACGGCGACCCAGGAAGAGCTGCTCGACCTGTGTCGCCGGCATCTGGCGAAACACAAGACGCCGCGGTTCGTGTCCTTCGTCGATGCCCTGCCGCGGAACGCGGTCGGCAAGGTCCTCAAGCGCGACCTGCGCGCGCGCGCGTAAGCCTGCTGGCCGCGCGGTTGAGCACGATGGCCCGCTGGCCGCGCGGCTGCACCCGCCGTACGCTGCTCGAACCATGGCCGAGGACCAGACCAGCCGCGTCCAAGCGCCTGCCCCCGATCGAGCGCGTCGCAGCCTCGCCGGCGGGGTCGCGGTGTTCCGCTGGCTCGCCTACGCCTGGATGGTCATCGGCAACCTGATCGAGACCGAATCGTTCGAGCGTCCCGAGCTGGCCTGGGCAGGCATCGGCGTCGCGGGGGCGTGGACCCTGTTCGTCACCGCCGGCCGTCACCGTCACGCGCGCGCGGTGCTGGCCGTGGACCTCGCGTTGGGGATCGGCTTGATCCTGCTCGGCGGCTACGTCGTGGCGCCGGGGTCGGTGATCGGCGACCGGCTCTTCTACACCGCGACCTATCCGGTCGGCACGGCGCTCGCACTCGGCGAGGCGCGCGGTCCCTGGGGCGGGCTCGCGGCGGCGGTCATCCTGGGTGTGGCCCTGTTCTACAGCCGGGTCACCAACAGCATCGCGCTGGACCTTCTCACGGCCCGGGACGCGGCTCGCGTGGTCAACGGCGCGGCCTCGTACCTGCTCGCCGGCCTGGCGGGCGGCTACACCGCGCGGTACCTGCAGCGATGGGCATCCGAGCATCAGACGCTGCTTGACGCGGCCATGGAGGCCCAGGCCCGCGCCTCGCGGCTGGCCGAGCGGCAAGCGCTGGCACGCCGGATCCACGATTCGGTGTTGCAGGCACTCACGATGATCGCGAAGCGGGGCACCGAGCTTGCGCGCCTCGACTCGATCCCGCCTCGGGATGTCGCTCGGCTCGCACAGACGGCGAGGGATCAAGAGAAGGAGCTGCGCGCGCTGGTCATGCGCGCACCCGAGGACGCCCCAACGGGCCAGGCGTCTCTCCGGGACGCGCTCGAGCGCATCGCGCGGGGAACCACCGATGTCGGTGTGTCCGTCAGCTCGGTGGGACCGATCTGGCTCACGGCGCACGCGGTGGACGAGATCTCGGCCGCGGTCGCCCAGGCGCTCCGCAACGTCGAGCAGCACGCGAAGGCGAGCACCGCGGTCGTTTTCGCCGACCTGGCCGACGGCGCGCTCACGGTTTCGGTTCGTGACGATGGCTCCGGGTTCGTCTTCGACGAGGCGTCGCTTCGCGATGCCGGGAAGGCCGGGATCCTGCGCAGCATGAAAGGCCGCATACAGGACTTAGGCGGGTCGATGGTGGTACGGACCGAGCTGGGTGCCGGGTGCGAGATCGAATTCACGATCCCCGCCGATGGGGTGGTGCCCGGTGGGGCCGCCGTACGCTAGAGTCGTGCTGGTGGAGGGCCGTCGAAGGATCGACCGAATCACCTCCGGGGACTACCTCGAAGGTGTCGAACGGCGCCCGCTGACCGAGATCCGCGAGATGAGGCTCGAGGCGACCGAGGAGGCCGACCTCCTCTCCTACGAGCGCAGGCTCCTGCACGGCCGCCTCGCGATCCTCCGTGCCGAGATCGAACGCCGTCGCGGCGGCGGCGAGGGATCGCTGATCGAGCAGCTGCCGAAGATCCTCTCCGAGGAGGGACGGGGCCCGAGCCGTGGCCAGTTCCCAGCCAAGGGCCCCCTCATCGACTTCGAGCACCCCAAACGGCGGATCAGCAAATTGATCTCCGACGACACCCTGGCCAACCTCCGCAGCCTCAGCGATGACGAGGTCGCTAGGATCGTCGCCGAGCTGGAAGGGGTCGAAGCCGAGGTCTCGGGGACGCGCCGCAAGGTGCTCGACATCGTGGATGCCATGAACGCCGAGCTGGGGCGCCGCTACAAGAGCGGCGAGGCCGATCCCAGCGACGTGCTGACCCGCGACGTCTAGCACGCGGCTCCCGGCGCAATAGCACCCGAATCCCATCAAGGGGGTCCGATGGGACTATAGACGGGGCCATCGCTGCCGAAGACACTAGAGAGAATCGTGAGATCTTCCGTCGGGACGCGCTCGCGCGGGCGGCTCCGGGTGTTGGTCGTGGACGACGACCCCCTGGTTCGCCGCCTGCTTCATGCTGTCATCCAGGATGGCAAGTACGATCTGCTCGAAGCGTCGGACGGGATCGAGGCGTTGCAGCTTGCCGGCAAGGATCCGCCGGACGCGGTGATCCTGGACGTGATGATGCCGGGTGTGAACGGATACGAGGTGTGCCGCGCGCTGCGCGCCGACCCTCGCGCACGCGACGCCAGGATCGTGATCCTGACCGCGCGCGATACCGACCAGGACCGCGCGCAAGCCGAAGCGGCCGGCGCCGACGCGTTCTTCACGAAGCCGTTCAGCCCGCTCGAGCTGCTCGAGGCGATCGCACCGGCCGCACACGGAAAGAGGACCCTTGCACGCTGAACGTCCGGACGACGTTCGGCGCGAGGTCGTCCCGAGCCTCGGGCCGGACGACGGGCTGCCGCTGCTCGACGACGACGCGGTACGCCGTCAGTTGCTGGCGGTCGCGCACGACCTGAATCGTGTCTATCGGCGCGAGCGTCAGCGTGCCGAGGAGCTCGAGCAGGCGTT
The DNA here is from genome assembly GCA_036397635.1 of Actinomycetota bacterium. GTDB lineage: Bacteria > Actinomycetota > AC-67 > AC-67 > AC-67 > DASWIP01. Next base: position 46,695 of record DASWIP010000068.1, read on the forward strand.
GCGCGATCTCGAGGAGTCCTACCTTGCGACGGTGCAGACGCTCGCGTTCGTGGTGGAGGCGAAGGACTCGACGACGCGATCGCACCTGGGACGTGCGCACGACTACGCCGTCGCGCTGGCCAAGCGGGTGTCGCCCGAGCTCGCCGACGACAAGGTGTTCCGTTACGGGTTCCTGCTCCACGACATCGGCAAGGTCGGCATCCCCGAGGGGATCCTGCGCAAGGACGGGCCGTTGACGCCCGACGAGATGGAGGTCATGAAGACCCACCCGCTGATCGGCGCGCAGATCATGGCGCCGATCAAGTTCTTGCGGCGCGCGATCCCGATCGTCGAGTGCCACCACGAGCGCTGGGACGGCGGCGGCTATCCGCGCGGCCTGCGCAGCGAGGAGATCCCGCTCGCGGCACGCATCTTCGCGGTGGTCGACACCTTCGATGCGATGACCTCGGATCGTCCGTACCGGCGCGCGCTCTCCGTGGAAGGCGCGCTCGAAGAGATCGTGCGGGCCGGTGGCTCGCAGCTCGATCCCGAGATCGCCAAAGAGTTTGCGCTCCTGTGCGAGGAGCGAACCGGCCTCTGGCCGTTGCATCGATCCCCGGGCCGCTACTAGGACCACCCGCGGGTATCATCCCCGGGGTGCGCATCGCGGTCCTTTCCGACATCCATTCAAACCTCGAGGCGCTCGACGCCGTGCTGGAGCGCGCGCGCATCGAGGAGGCCGAGCGTCTCTACGTGCTCGGCGACAGCGTCGGTTACGGCGCGGACCCGGCCGGGGTGATCGCTCGGCTGACCGAGCTCGAAGACGTATCCTTGATCGCCGGCAACCACGACCTGGCTGCCGTGGGACGGTTCGACCCGCGCTGGTTCAACAGCGTGGCGGCCGAGGCGATCTCGTGGACGTCCGAGCAGCTGCCCGCCGCCGCGCGCGCGCTGCTCGAGCAGCTCTCACCCCGCACCAAGGGCGTCGATCCGTTGCTGGTACACGGATCGGTGGTCGATCCCGTCGCCGAGTATGTCACCAATGAGCGCGTCGCGGTCGCCAGCTTCGATGCCGAAGCATTCGACCTGTGTTTCTTCGGCCACACGCACATCCCGGCGATGTTCACACGCGGCCCCGGCGGCGTAGTCCGCGGCACCTATCTCGAGGACGGCGTTCCCGTCGCGCTCGCCTCGGGTGTGGTCAGGGTCATGGTCAACCCCGGCAGCGTGGGTCAACCTCGCGACGGCGATACCCGCGCGTCGTTCTTGATCTGGGATACGACCGCGCACGCCGTTACGGTGATCCGCGTCGGTTACGACATCGAGGGTGCGCAGGACAAGATCCGAGCCGCCGGACTTCCCGGTGTGCTCGCCGACCGCCTCTCGCTGGGTCGATGAGCGGCCCGGTCGTCGTCGAGGCGATCCGATCGGACTTCGTCGAGAGCGAGCATCTGGTGGACGTCGCCGTCGTCGACGAACGCGGCTCGCTGATCGCCTCGGCGGGTGATCCGGCGCGCGAAGCCGCCTTCCGATCCTCGGCCAAGCCGTTGCAGGCTGGCGTCGCTCGTGAGGCCGGCTGGGCGCCGGCCGATCAGCAGGGGCTGGCGATCGCTTGTGCGTCGCACAGCGGCGAGCCCGGCCACATCGAGGCCGTGCGCGCGCTGCTCGAGGCGGCCGGCGTCACCGAGGACGCGCTGGCGTGCCCCGAGGCGCTGCCGTTCCGGGCCGAGGACGTCGTGGCTGCCGGCGGACCCGCACGCATCGCGCACAACTGCTCGGGCAAGCACGCGGCGATGCTTGCCGCATGTCGCGCCGCCGGCTGGCCGCTGGAGGGATACCGCGCGCCCGAGCACCCGCTCCAGCAGCGGATCGCGGCCCGGATGTCGTCGCTGCTCGGCGCGGAGCCGGACGTGCTCGTCGACGGGTGCGGTGCGCCGACGTTCGTTGCGCCGCTGCATGCGCTCGCGCGTGCGTTCGCCTCGGCCGCAGGTACCCCGGAGGCGGCCGCGATGAGCGCGTATCCGTGGCTGGTCGGCGGGACCGGCCGTGCGGACACCGACCTGATGCGCGCGGCTCCAGGCATCGTGTCGAAGGGGGGCGCAGAGGGGCTCGTCTGCGCGGCGGCGCGCGGTATCACGGTCGCCATCAAAGCCCGCGACGGTGGAGCGCGTGCCTGCCCGCCCGCGCTGCTGTTCGTGCTCGAGCAGCTCAGCCTCCTCACCCCCGAAGCCGCTGCCGAACTGTCGATCCACCGCGAGCCGCCCGTACTCGGTGGGGGGGTGCCGGTCGGCGCACTGCGCGCGCGCGGCACGCTGGCTTTCAAGGACCGCTGATGGGCGAGGAGATGCGGTTCCGGGGAGTGGTATCGCCACCGGGCGGCGGAGTGCTTTAGCGGGAGAAGCGCCCGCGCGCAGTGCCGTCGGGCGCGCGGTCCTGCCCCGCGATGCCAACTGCGATCGCTTCGCGGTCCCAGTCCAGGAACGTGGTGAACCGTGACCCCTTGATGTTGCCCAAGTCGGACCAACGGATCACGAACTCGAGGATGGTGTCGTCGCGGATCCGGAACTCGCCCGGATACTTCACGAAGCCGTTCGGCGTCTCGAAAAAGGCTTCCCATCCTTCCGAGGTTCCGGTGGCGAACACCTGATAATCGCCCTCCTCCGCATCGGCGCGGAGGAACAGATCCACCCCGATCCCCATCTGCTCGCCGTCGGGCATTCGGTGATCACCGTCCCGCTTCGGGAGGGCGCCGTTGAGGCGGACCAGGATGCGCGCGTTCGATCCGTCGTCTTGGATCCGCACGCCGAGCAGGTCGTTGTACGGACGGGATTCCGTCCCGGCGTCGCCTCGGGGGTCATCGACCGAGCCGATGGTGCGGAACGCTCGAGGCGCGGCGGAGGGACTTGCGCCGTTCGTGGACGTCCCCGCGGTCGGCGATCGCGTCACCGAAGGATCCCCGGGCGAGAACGACGGCGAAGGAGATCCGGTCGCCGCCGGGTCCCCGCTCGGCCCGCCCGTCCCGGTGTCGACCGGCGTCGATGCCCGGCAGGCACCGAGCGTCGAGGTCAGGATGCACGCCGCGACGATGATCGCTCTCACGCTGGGAAGCATATGAGAGCCCGGCGACCGCCGGGCTCTCATCGGTGACGACTGGTCAGCGGTTCGACGGCCGCATGTCGTGCGGCACGACGATGGTGAACTCCGCATGGCACGGTGTCATCTCGTCGCTCGATCCGTCGCCATCGCTGTCGCTGAACATCGCGTCGGCGGTGATCGTGTACGTGCGTCCCTCCATGCGGGTCCCCGAGCGCTCCGAGCGGATCCGGAAGGCCTGCGACGCGCTGCCGGTCCCGCTCACTTCGGTCTGCGCGGCCGGTTCGATGTCCTGGTCGGTGTTCCCGGCGCCCACGATCTCGTTGCCCTCCTCGTCGTACTGGTCGTGGGTGCCGGTCGTCGTCAAGCTCACCATGTCGTCGGCGTCCTCGTCGGTAGCGGTCACGGTCGCCGTGTTGTACTTGTGGTTCGGCGGCCACAGCTTGTTCGGTCCGACGTAGGTGATCGTCCCGGCCGGCCGGTCCTGCGAGTCCTGACAGGAAACCGTGTGTGTCGCGTCGGTGGGATACCTGCTCCTGTGCTCGGCGCCGTTCCCGCCGGGCTTCGCGCCGACGGGGGAGACGATGCCGGCGACCGCTAGGCCGAACGCCAGGCCGAACGCCACCAGGATCTTCGTCGTCTTCGTGTTCGAACGCATACAAACACCCTTTCTCCGGTCCTTAGCCCTGAACGAGCCACCCGGATGGCTGTTTCACCGGGCGCTTGCTCGGTACCGCGGGTGCTTGCTGGCAGTTTGCATCGGACGGGCCCGGTTGTTAGCCTCCAGCAAGCACGATCGAGGAACGGGGAGCCGATGGCGAACGTTGAGCGAGCTCTGAGCGCGGTCACGGAACTGGGCAATTTCATCCGCGACCAGCGTAAGAATGCCCGTCTCTCGCTGCGCAAGCTCTCGGGGATGGCAGGGATCTCCAATCCATATCTCTCCCAGATCGAGCGGGGGCTTCGGCGCCCGTCCGCGGAGATCCTCCAAGCCATCGCCAAGTCCCTGCGGATCTCGGCCGAGACGCTCTACGTCAAGGCGGGGATCCTCGAGGAGCGCGGTGACCACGTCGACCCGGTGACAGCGATCCTCCGCGATCTGACGCTCAACGAAAAGCAGAAACAGGTCTTGATCGAGATCTATCAGAGCTTCCGTCACGAGAACGAGCTCGAGGGCAAGGGAACCGCCGGACGCGCGGCGCAGGCCACGGCGCGCGCGACGGTGAAGCCCATGAAGCCGCGCCCGCGCACCGCGGCCGCCCGCAAGGCCGCGCCCGCCCGCAAGGCCGCGACCGGCTCTGCGAAGACCAAGAAGGCGAGCGCGGCGCGCGCTGCTCGCTCGCGCACGACGGCCAAGCGCACGACGGCCAAGCGCGCGACGGCCAAGCGCACGACGGCCAAGCGCACGACGGCAAGGCGCGCGCGAACCCGCGGGCGCCCGAGATAGAACGTTGGCGGGGGGATGGAGACCGCAGGCTCTCGCAGCCCTCACCCGGCTGGCTCCCCTCTGTCCTCCCGCCGCAAACGTCGCAGCTCAGCACAGCGCAGGGATACATGAAGGCTCCGTTGGGTAACGCTCGGATCGATGGACAAGGAGGTGCAGTCATGATGATCAAGGCGAAGAAGACATTGAACGCGGCCGTGGGTGTCGGATCGCTGGCGCTCGAGAAGGCGCGCCAGGTTCCTCAGCAGATCACGCAGCTCCCCTCAACGCTGCGGTCCCGGGACATCACCATCGCCCCGATCAAGATCGACACCAAGCGGATCCGCAGGTTCCAGCAGCAACTGGACATGCGCGATCTGCCGAAGACGGCTCGCACGCTCGGACAGAGCGGCGTCGATACCGCGAAGGGTTTCGTGGACGACGCCGTGCAGATGCGGAAGCGTGCATCCAAGCGCGCCGAGAAGCTGTACAACGATCTGTCCAAGCGAGGTGAGAAGGTCGTCAAGCGGGTCCGTGGCTCGGCTGCGACCAAGCGCGCGACCACGCGCACCAAGACCGCGAAGTCGCAGGTGAAGGCAGCCACGACCAGCGTGCAGAAGGCGGCGTCCGCCGGGGTCGAGGCCGTCGCGGACGCGGCGGACAAGGTTTCGGCCGAGCAGGTCAGCTAGATCCCACATAGCACACCGGAGCCCGGCGGTTTCCGCCGGGCTCCAGCGCGCCCGCCGGACGGCCGCGGTTGTTCAGCGCCCGCGTTGGTACGCTGACGCCTCCATGTCGCTCACCTTCGAGCTGCTCGCCGACGTCGAGGCGCCCGTGCGCCTCCGCGACGAGTGGCGCGCGCTCTGGGAAACCGATCCGACGGCGACCATGTTCCAGCGGCCCGAGTTCCTGCTGACCTGGATCGCGGAATTCGAAGGTCCTCCACCGGTGCTAGTGCTGGCTCGGCGTGACGAGCAGCTCGCCGGCCTCGCCGCGTTCCGGGTCGATGCCGGTGTGCTGCGGTTCCTCGGCGACCACGAGATCACCGATTACCTGGCTCCGGTTGGCTCGGACCGCGAGGCCGTTGCCGCGACGCTGCTCGAAGGGATGGCGGCGCTCGAGGGCTGGCGCAGTGCCGAGCTGCATTGCCTTGCGGTGGACACGGGATGGCCGGGGGCCATCACCGACGCGGCCAAGGGCGCCGGGTGGATCGTCGAGGAGCAGCGTCAGGATGTGTGTCCCCGCGTCTCGCTCGAAGGCGGGTTCGATGCCTATCTCGAACGGTTGCCCGGCAAGCTTCGCCACGAGATGCTGCGCAAGGAACGGCGCCTGGCCCGGGAAGCCGGCGCCTACACGGTTCGGCTCTCGACCGCGGCGACCCTAGACGCGGATCTTGAGCTGTTCTTCGCGATGCATCGCTCCTCCGAGGGCGCCAAGGGGAAGTTCCTCCACCAGGGCATGGCCGGGTTCTTCACCCGGCTCGCGCATTCCTTCGAGCAGCTCGGCGCCCTGAGGCTCTCGTGGCTGGAGGTCGGGGACTCGACACTTGCGGCTGTGCTGTCATTCGCTGATCGAGACGGCTGGCGCGTGTACAACTCGGCGTTCGATCACAGCAGGCGGGCCCTCGCGCCCGGCATGGTGCTGATGAGCGAGACCATCAGGCTGGCTGCGAGGGAAGGTGCGCTCACCCTCGATCTGCTTCGGGGTGACGAGCCTTACAAGTACCGGTTCGGAGCGGTTGGGCTGCCGCTGGTCCAGTTGACGCTGAGCCGAAGCTAGGGAAGGGTTGCGGGACCCGCCGCGTTAGACCTTCGCGGGAGACTATGTACGAGACCATCAGGGACGACCACGAGGTCCTGCGCGCCCCATCGACGGTGCGCCGCGCCGCCATGGTCTCGGTTCACACGTGCCCGCTGGACCAGCCGGGGACCGGCGATTCGGGGGGCATGAACGTCTCGATCCGCCAAGTGGCTCGCCGGCTCGCCGAGATGGGCGTCGAGGTCGATATCTTCACGCGCGCCTCCTCGGGGCGCGGGTCGTGGATCGGCGAGGTCGATCAGGGGGTTCGCGTCATCCACCTCGAGGCCGGCCCCGATCAGCCCATCCCCAAAGCCGACCTGCCCGAGCATCTGTGCGCGTTCCTGTACGCGATGCTGCGTTTCGAGGCCGACGAGGCGGCGCGCCTCGGCGTGGACGGCCCGCTCTACGACGTGATCCACAGCCACTACTGGCTGTCGGGGTGGGTGGGACGCCACGCACGCGAGCGCTGGAGTGTGCCGCTCTTCCACACGTTCCATACGCTCGGCCGGGTCAAGAACCTGACGCTCGCGCCCGGCGATACGCCTGAACCGCCCGTTCGCCTCGCGAACGAGGAGCGGATCGTGCACACCGCCGATTGCGTCCTGGCTCCCACGGAGCACGAGGCCCACGAACTCGTGCATCTGTACGGGGCGGATCCGAGTGCCGTCAGCGTCGTCTCACCCGGCGTGGATACCGCGGTGTTCCGGCCGGGGACGAAGAACGTCGGCAAGGACGGCGTCTTGATCCTGTTCGTGGGTCGTCTGCAACCCCTGAAAGCTCCCGACATCGCCGTCCGCGCGCTGGCCGCGCTGGACCGGCGTGCGCCGGCGCTGCGCGCGCGGCTGGTCGTGCTGGGCGGGCCGTCGGGAAGCGCGGGCACCTCGCCCGACGCGCTCGGTCGGCTCGCGACCGAGCTGGGCATCGCCGACCGGATCGAGCTCCACCCGCCGGTGCCGCAAACCGAGCTGGCCGCGTGGTACCGCGCCGCCGACCTCGTGGTCGTGCCCTCCCGCAGCGAGTCGTTCGGGCTGGTGGCGCTCGAGGCTGCCGCCTGCGGCACGCCTGTTGTCGCGACCGACGTCGGAGGCCTGCGTACCACGGTGCGGGACGGTGTCACCGGCCTGCTGGTGCCCGGCGCCGACGCCGGCGCATACGCCGATGCCATGCACGGGATCCTCACCGAGCCCGGCCTCGCGCGCGCGATGGGGGAGGCCGGCGCACGCTTCGCCACGCGATTCGACTGGCGGAATGCCGCCGCCGGGCTTCTCGATGCCTACGAGCAGCGCGTCGCAACCGCTCGCGTGTGATCCCGGGGCCCCGGGTCAGGCCGCGAGATGGTCGCCTATGATGGGTGCATGATCAGCGGCAAGCAGGTCGTCCTTCGTCGGGTCGAGCCCAGCGACCACCCGGACATCAGACGGTGGCAGAACGATCCCGAGGTCTTTCGGTGGATGGACTACGCGCGCCCCTTCAGCTTGGACGACATCCGCCGCAGCGAGGAGCGGGCGATCGACGAGGGGATCCCATTCATCATCGAGGCCGAGGGCCGAGGAATCGGCAGGACGGGCCTGAACAACTTCCGACGCCGTGACCGCCTCGCGTCGCTGTACATCTTCGTGGGTGAGCGAGACGTGTGGGGCAAGGGCTACGGCTTCGACGCGCTGCTGACGCTGCTCGCCTACGGGTTCGACGTCCTGAACCTCCGGCGCATCGAGCTGTGGATGCTCGCCGACAACGAGCGGGCGCTGCGGATGTACAAGCGCGCCGGGTTTCGCGAGGACGCGCGCTTGCCCGAGCGCTCGTGGCGCGACGGTGAGTACATCGATCATCTCATCTTGAGCATCTCTCCAGAGGAGTCCGCTCCCATCCGCGCACAGTACGGCTACTGATCCCGGTGGCCTCGGCGGTCGATGTCATCGAGTCCTACCTCCGCGACGCCGGCATCGAGCATGCGCGCGCAGCCGATCACCGATGGGTCGCGATGCTGCGCGGCGAACGGAAGCTAACGATCCCGCTGTCGCTGACAATCCGGGGCGACGTGCTGCACATCGAGTCCTTCTTCATGCGCCGGCCTCAGGAGAACCTCGATCGCTTCTACGAGATGCTGTTGCGCCGGAACGCGCGGAGCTTCGGGGTCGCGTTCGCGCTCGACGGCATCGGCGATGTCTATCTGGTGGGACGGCGCGGCGTCGAAGGCCTGACCGAGGGCGAGCTCGACCGTATCCTCGGCGCTGTCCTGATAGAGGCGGACGGGTTGTTCGACGCCGCGATCGAGATCGGGTTCGCCACATACCTCTCCGCCGACCGGCGGTGGCGGGAGGCGACCGGGACGCTCCCGGCGCCGCCGGGTGCGTGATCGCGTCGAGCAGCTCGTCCCATTCGCGTCGAGCAGCTCGTCCATTCGCGTCGAGCAGCTCGTCCCATTCGCGTCGAGCAGCTCGTTCGGGGTGCCCGCGACGTACGTGTTTTTTTTCCCGATGGCTGCGACCTCGCTGACCTGCGATTTTGCTGCACCACCAGGCATTTTGCCGTTCTTGTATCGGCGGATCGCCGTTGGTAGCTTGCGCCTGCCCCGAGCGGCTGGAACGACAGCCGATACGGGATCCGACTGGGACTGCGGCGGGCGGGCTGACCGTAAGGAGCCCAACCGAGTGGGGGTGCACTGTCAGGTTGGTGGCGACGGCCAAGTCGCTGATCTGGCGGGTAAACTACCAGTAGGGTAAGCGACC
>DASWIP010000069.1:0-2126 GCA_036397635.1 Actinomycetota bacterium
GGCCGGTCGGAGACCGGCCCCACGCTCTAAGCTGATAGTCACCGTTGAGCGAGCCGGGAGCGGCGAGCCGCTCCGGCGCTCGCCCGACGACGCGTCAGAGTTCCCGCGGGAACACCTGCGCGCGCGCGTTAGTCCCAGATCGACGACGTCGGATCGTAGGTGAACAGCTCGGAGCGCAGATAGTCGTCGAGCATCGTCACGATCGCCAGCAGTCTGTGGATCCTGATCATGCTTTATCCTCCCATCGGGCGTACCCGTGCGGCCTAGCCCACGTCCAAGTCTGCCCAGATCGCGGTCTCGAGATAGTCGTTCTCGAAAACCGAGCCACTTCCTGCAAGCATCGCGTTCGCGCGCTGCTCGAATCGCGAACGGTTCGTGCGCGCGTCCAGCGTCGGATCCTCCTCGAGCACCCACGGCGCGAGCGCCATGATCTCGCGTTTGAGGCCGGAGTAGGGTGCCCACGCCGGGGTCTCGCACCCCAGATCTCCGGCACCAGCGCACGGAACGAACGCGCCTGTGCCGATGAATGCTTGCGGCTCGTTGCCGTCGCAGGTGTCGCCGCCATCAAGGGGCGAGCAGCGCTCGAAGATCACCGACTGCCCGTCGAAGACCAGGTCGACCAGATTGCCGACCATGTGCGGCGTCACCGCGTAGCGGAAGCCGACGCTGGGATCGGCGACCGCGCGCCACGCCGAATCCAGCCAGGTCAGTGGCTGCCACAAACCCGAGCCACGGCTCTCGCGGCCCGTCGTGAACCCACCCCATGGACCCGGGTTCGCTTCAGGCTGCAGTAACACGTTCACACCACGGTGGTCGAGGCAGCGCATCCACCACTTCGGCCCGAGCGTGCACGGGTCGTCCGCGGTCGAGGGCGCCTCGCCGAACTCGAGATCGCGTACGCCTTCGGGGCACTCGGCGCACGGCGTCTCACCCCACATGAACGTCGGCAGGCTGATCCCGTAGCCGAACTTGGCCGCGCACGTCGCGTCATCGGCGAGCAGCAGGCAGAACGGCCCCGTGTTCGCCTCGGACAGATCGCTGTCGTCCGACAGGTCGAGCACCTCTCGCTCGATGTTCGTCAGCGGCGTCTTCTTCACCACGTGGATCAGGTTCGCGCGCGGATCGTCGGCCGTTAACGGCGCGCCGTTGAGCTGCTCGTAGCGTGCGGCCGCGTAGTCGGTGACGCCGTCGACCGGGGCCCACATGAACGCCTGATTGTGCACATCGATGCCGGCGCGTCCCGCGCCCTGCTCTTCGGAGATCGTGTCGTCGTCCACGGCCTCGTAGACGATGTCCAGCTCGCCGGAGAGGTACTGCTCGGCCAGATCCGGATCGACGAGCGCGAGCGCCTCGGGGTGCTCGGAGACGCTGGTCGCGCGGAACTCGGCCTGGTTGTTCGAGGAGACGACGTAGATGCCGTACCTGCGTGCCATGTCCGAGAAGGTGCGCGTGAAGCCGCGCGCGAATGTGTCGGTCGCCGCGGCAAGGATCAGGCGCTGCGGACTCGTCTCGGGCTCGGCCGCGGCGTAATAACCGATCGCGGGCGAGTAGGTCGCACCCAGCGTCACGAACGCTGCCTGCGCGGCTGCGATACTGTCCGGATCCTTGACTGGGCCGGCGCTGATCGCGCGCGCGCCCACCCCTCGTGTGCCTGTGCCGAGCTGCGCGAGGCCGTCGTCCTCGTTGAACACGACGATCGTCGGCTTGTCCGTGTCGCCGTCGCCGTCGAGGTCGAGTGAGGGGAGCACGAATTCCTGGACCATGCAGTCGAACTTGCGCTCGAAGGCTTCGTACGTCTCGATATGGCGCAGATCCTGCTTGAACTGGATCGCGAAGACGCGGAAGTCACCCGCGTCGTCGGCGACGCCGGTGGCGGGACGCCAGTTGGGGGCGCGGACGTCGGCGCACTCGGGCGGCGCGGCGGCGGTGACCCGAGCGATCCCGGCGACCATCATGAGCAGCAGAGCCAGCGCGCGCAGCCTCATCGAACTCCCCCTGTGTTCGCGGCGAACCAAGGTGTGGGGTTCGACGGGATGCGCGCGCGTTCCTGCCGAGTGGGGGGTTGGGGCGCCTGAGATCCCGCTCACCCCGCCGGCAAGAGTGGGTTGCTCGCTGGCCGCTAAGGT
>DASWIP010000070.1:0-27340 GCA_036397635.1 Actinomycetota bacterium
GCCCCGCTTCGCCTGGCATGCGCGCGCGGTTCAGCCTGTATCCTGCGTCCGTGGCCGGGGAGGGCAGCAGCAGGGCGTCGCGCGCCGGTGCGCGCGCTGCTCGGGCGACGGTCAAGGGCGCTGCTCGGGCGACGTCGAAGAAGACGGCAAAGCCATCCCGCAAAGCGACCCCCGCCGCGCCACGCCGGGAGGCCGCGCCCCGCGCCGCGCCCCGCCGGGATGCCGCTCCCCGCCGGGAGTCCGCGTCCCAACGCGAGGCCGAGCGCAGCGGCGCGCGCGCGCTGGTCGAGCAGCTCGAGATCCTGGGCGTCGAGGTCGTGTTCGGTATCCCAGGGGTGCACAACCTGGCGATCTTCGACGCCCTGCGATCGTCGCGGATCCGCACGATCGGGGTGCGGCACGAACAGGCCGCCGCGTACGCGGCCGACGGCTACGCGCGCACGACCGGGAGCCTCGGTGTGTGCATCACCACTACCGGTCCGGGCGCGGCGAACACCGCGGCGGCGATGGGCGAGGCGCGCGCGGCTCGCTCGCCGGTCCTGCACCTATCTACCCAGTCCGAAACGCGCATCTTGTCCGGGAAGACGGGGCGCTTTTCGCTGCACTCGAGCCCGCAGCAGCGCGACCTCATGGCGGCGGTGACCCGGTGGGCCGCTTCGGTGGCACGCGCCGAAGCGATCCCGACCATGGTCGCGCGCGCGGCCATCGAGGCTTTCGCCGGCCGGCGCGGGCCGGTTTTCCTGGAGATCCCGTTCGATCTGCTGTCGCAACCGGTCCGGTGGAAGCCGGCCGACCCGGTTACGCCTCCGTCGGGCGGTCCGGACCCGGCCCAGGTCGAGCGAGGAGCCGCGCTGCTCGCAGCCGCGCGCAAGCCCCTGATCTGGGCGGGCGGGGGAGCGATCTCAGGCGGCGCTGCGCCGATCCTGCTGGAGGTGGCCGAGCAGCTCGACGCGCCCGTGATCACCACGTTCAGCGGGAAGGGCATCGTGCCGGCGGATCATCCGTTGAGCGTCGGCCTGCCGCCGCATCAACCCGAGGCGACCGCTCTGCTGAAGGGGGCCGACGCGCTGCTCGTCGTGGGAAGCGATCTGGACGCGATGAACACGCAAGGCTGGCGATTGCCGCTGCCGCGGCCGCGTGTGTCGATCAACGTCGTGGTCGAGGACGCGCGCCGCAACTACGCCTCGGACGCGATCATCGAGGCGGACGCGCGCGCGGGCCTGGCGGCGATGCTGCCGCTGCTGCCGTCGCGGCGTCGCGGCGCCGGGGCGAAACGCGTCGCGAAGGCGCGCGAGGGCGCGGACCGCTCGCTGCTCGCCGACGAGGACTTCAAGGCGCCGTACCGGTTCGTGCGCGCCGTCGAGCGCGCGCTGCCCGACGACGCGGTCGTCATCGCGGACATGGCCGTCGGCGGGTACTGGATGGCCGGCTACCACCGTCCCGACGCTCCGGGCCGGTTCCAGTACCCGATGGGATGGGGGACGCTGGGCTACGCGTTGCCGGCGGCGCTCGGCGCGGCGGCGACGGGGATGCCGACGCTGGTCGTCTGCGGCGACGGCGGGCTGATGTTCGCGCCCGGCGAGCTGGCGACGGCGGTGCAGGAGAAGCTGCCCATCGTCGTGCTGGTCGTCAACGACAAGGGGTACGGCATGCTGCGCTTCGATCAGCGTGAGCGCTACGGCGAGACCTTCGCCGTCGACCTGCACACCCCGGATCTATGCGCGATGGCCGAGGCGTTCGGTGTCCCGGCCACACGCGCGACGCAACGCGACCTCGGCAAGACGCTGTCGTGGGCGTTCGAGCAGCGCGGCCCCGCCCTGGTCGAGTTGCGCGCGGCGTTCGCACCTCCGCCGACCACCTCGCCGCGCTGGCCGCTGAAAGGACAGAAGGAAGCGCGACCGTGACCCGATCGCCGCTCGAGGGCGTCGTGGTCGCAGATTTCTCGCGCGTGCTGAGTGGCCCGTGGTGCACGATGACACTGGCCGATCTGGGCGCCGATGTGATCAAGGTTGAGCGGCCCGGTTCGGGAGACGAGACGCGCGGGTGGGGGCCGCCGTTCGCCGGTGGCGAGGCCGCGTACTTCCTGTCCACCAACCGCAACAAACGCTCGGTCGCGCTGGATCTTGCGCGCGCCGATCACCACGCGGTCGCCGAGCGGCTGGTCGCGCGCGCCGACGTGGTCGTCGAAAACTTCCGCCCCGGCACGATGGACCGCCTCGGACTCGGCGAGGAGGCGTGCCGGCGGCTGAACCCAGACGTGATCTACGCCGCGATCTCGGGCTTCGGGCTCGACGGACCCGCGCGGGACCATCCCGGGTACGACTTCATCATCCAGGGCCTGGGCGGTGTGATGTCGATCAGCGGCGAGCCCGATCGCGATCCGATGAAGGTCGGCGTCGCGATCGCGGACATCACCACCGGCCTGTACTGCGCGATCGGGATCCTGGCCGCGCTGGCCGAGCGCGCGCCGGCCGGTGATGCCCCGACCCGTGGGGGGGCCGTCGGGCGGCACGTGCACGTGTCGCTGCTCGGATCGCAAGTGGCGTGGCTTGCGAACCAGGCCGCGAACCATCTGATCGGCGGCACCGAACCGGTGCGGATGGGTAATCAGCATCCGAACATCGTTCCGTATCAGGTGTTCCACGCCGCCGACGCGCCGTTCGTGCTCGCGGTCGCGAACGAGTCGATATGGCGCCGTTTCTGCGACGTGCTCTCCCTCGGAGACCTCGCGACCGATCCCCGGTACGCGACCAACCGCGACCGCGTGCAGCACCGCGACGCGCTGATCGACCGGCTTGAGGTTCTGTTCGCGACGCGCGCCCGCGACGAGTGGATCGACGCGCTGACACCGGCGCAGGTGCCGTGCGGGCCGATCAACACGATCGCCGAGGTGTTCGAGCATCCGCAGGTGCGCGCGCAGGGCATGGTAGAGCGGATCGAGCATCCAACGGCCGGTGAGATCGCGCTGGTGCGTACCCCGATCGAGCTCGATCACGCGCGCGTGACCGCGCGCCGCGCGCCGCCGACGCTAGGTCAGCACTCCGCGGAGGTGCTCGCGGAGCTGGGCTACGACGAGGAGGACATCGCGGCGCTGCTGGCGAACCCCCCGGGCTGATGGCCAGGATCGTGATGGGTGCGGTCCTGACGGCGACGGTCGCCGTCGGGTTCCTCGCGCACGCGCCGGCGGCCTGGGCGTGCTCCTGCGTCGCGCACACGCTCGAGCAGCGCTACCAAGCCGCCGAGTTCGTCTTCAACGGCGTCGTCGAGCACGTCGATACCGTGGGGGACTCAGCGCGCGCGCGCATCGTGCTCGACGAGATCTTCAAGGGGCGGCTCCCCTCCGAGCTCGAGGTCACGACGGCCTCGACCTCGGCGGCGTGCGGCGTGCCATTCGTGGGTGGGATCCGCTACACGGTCTTCGCGACCCAGGATGTCGAGGATCTGGCGACATCGGCGTGCGACGGGACGACGGAAGATCCGGCGGTGCGCGCGGGCGCGCGAGATATCGCGACCGCGGGGCAGGCGGCGGCGTCGATCGAACCCGGCTCCACCGTGGCGATGGAGGCCGACCCTGCCGCGGATCGCACGTCGCGCGCCGGTCCCATCGCAGCAGCCGCGCTCATCGCAGCCGCCGTCATGGCCGGCGTGATCTGGGTACGGCTGGTGCGTTAGACGGCGACCTGGTTGCGTCAGACTGCGACGGGTTCCTCCAGCGGTGGCGGTTCGGCGACCGCGGGCGCGCGCACGCCGCCGCGCTGGGTCAGCACGACGCCGGTGATCACCATCGCCGCGGCGACCCCGACCGCCGGTCCCAGCGGCTCGCTCAGGATCAGCCATGCCGCGAGCAGCGCGACGACCGGCACCATGTAGATCGAGACCGACACCTTGGTCGCGCTCATGTGCGCCAGCGCGTAGTTGAACAGCAGGTAACCGGCGGCCGAGCCGCCCGCGCCGAGCCAGAACACCCAGCCCCACCCTTCCAGGCTCAGACGCGTGGTCTCGCGCACCAGGCTCGGGGTGACGAAAGGCAGCAGCATCACCGAACCGGTGAGCACCCCTGCGATCGTGACCTGCATCGAGGATATGCGCGCGATCATCGGCTTGGCGACGATGGTGTACACGGCCCATGCGACCGGTGCGAGCAGCGCGACAACGAACCCCGAAACCTGGGTGCGCGCGCCGCCGTTCTCACCGCCGAACGCGAGCAGCGCGACCCCGCCGAACGCGAGCGCGATGCCGAGCACGCCGCGTCGGGTGACGCGCTCGCGCAGGACCGTCGCGGAGCCGATCGCGACCATCACCGGCGCGGTCGCGACGATCAACGCGGCGACGCTGGCGCTGGTGCGCTGCTCGCCCCAGTTCAGCGCGAGGTGATACAACGGGACGCCGGTCAGGCCCAACACCGTGACCCGCCACAGGTCGCCGCGCCGCAGCTGCGGACGTGCCGCCGGCCAAGCCGCGAGCATGCCCAGCAGGAACAGGTCGGCGATGCCGAAGCGCAGCACCGCGAGCGTGGTGGGGGAGACCTCGCGCAGTCCCTGCTTGATCGCGACGAACGCGACGCCCCACAGGACCGCCAGCGCGATCAGGGACGCGGGGAGCAGCAGCCGCTTGAGCATGCGGTCAGTGTAACGACCGCGCCCTGCTAGTCTCTTCCCTCATGACCACAGGGCACGTCGAGCACGGCTGCGTGGAGCTGCGCAGCGATACGTTCACGCGTCCAACGCCCGAGATGCGTCGTGCCATGGCTGAGGCCGAGGTCGGCGACGACGTCTGGGGCGAGGACCCCACCGCCAACGCGCTCGAGCAGCGATGCGCAGCGCTGCTCGGCAAGGAAGCCGGCTGTTTCGTGCCGTCCGGATCGATGGGCAACGAGATATGTATCAATGCGCAGACCGAGCCCGGTGAGGAGATCATCGTCGAGGCGTCGGCTCACATCGTGGATGCCGAGGTGGGCGCGCCCGCCATGATCAGCCAGGTGATGCTGCGCACGGTCACCGGCGCGCGCGGCGTGTTCGATCCGGATGACCTCGCGGCCGCGATCCGGCCCCGCAGCCGATTCTTCACCCACACCGCGCTGCTGTGCCTGGAGAACACGCATCAACACAGCGGGGGAGCCGTGGTACCGCTCGACGCCTTCCGCGGCATGAGCAAGCTCGCGCGCGAGCGTGGGATCCGCGTCCACCTGGACGGGGCGCGGATCTTCAACGCCTCGGTCGCCGCCGGCGTCCCTGCCGCCGAGTACGCCGCAGAGGTCGACACGCTGTCGTTCTGCTTCTCGAAGGGCCTCGGCGCGCCGATCGGCTCGATGGTGGTGGGGGATCGCGAGACGGTCGACCGCGCGCGTCGAGTGCGCAAGATGCTCGGCGGGGGCATGCGCCAGGTCGGGGTCATCGCGGCCGCGGCGCGCGTGGCGATCGACACCATGGTGGAGCGCTTGCAGGAGGACCACGTCAACGCTCGCCGTCTGGCGGATGGGCTCGCGGCGATCCGGCCCGAGCTGGTCGATCCCGCGAGCGTCGAGACCAACATCGTCTACCTGGACACCGGCGAGTTGGATGCCGGCGAGGTCGCATCGGCGCTCGGCGCGCGCGACGTCCGCGTCGGTCCCATGGGGGCCGGGCGGATCCGCTGCGTCACCCACAAAGACGTCAACGCAGACGGGATCGAGCGAGCGCTCGAGGCGTTCCGCGCGGTCCTGGGATGAGCGTCGTCTTCACGACCGCGCGGCTGCGCGCGCGCTCGTGGGCGCCGGAGGACGCAGAGGCCGGGTTCGCCATCTACTCCGATCCCGAGGTCATGCGCTATCTCGGCGACGGTACGGGGGCACCGGTTCCCAGCGTCGAGGCCATGCGACGGACCCTCGAGGCGCGCGCCGAGCGCGAAGCTGGTTCTCCGTTCGGTATGTGGGCGCTCGAGCAGCTCGAGGACGGCATCGTCGTGGGCTCGATCCTGCTGATCCCGCTGGAGAACAGGGGCCCGGATATCGAGGCGGGGTGGCACCTCGGCCGCGCGCATTGGGGCAACGGGTACGCGACCGAGGCCGGGCGCGCGATCCTGAGCTACGCCTTCGACACCCTTGGGCTCGAGCGCGTCATCGCGGTCGTGTATCCGCAGAACGAGGCATCGTTGCGCGTCGCCGAGCGCATCGGCATGCGCCGCGACGGCCGGATGCACGCCTACGGCCGTGACCTCGAACGCTTCGTCGCGGAACCGACCCTCGGATGAGCGTCGTGCCGCAGTCCGCCGCAGCCCGCGCCAGCCAGCCCCAGGCCGCTCCTCCCGGTTCTCCCGGTTCTCCCGTCCCGTCAATCTGGGGTGGCTAAGCGCCCGTGGGCTGAGTTCGATGACCAGACCCTCGGGTGCCGGGCTCGGGTGCCGGGCTCGGGTGCCGGTGCTCAGTCGCCGGCGACCTGGAGGTTCTGCTTCGCCTCGGCCATCGGCCGTCCGACCGCCCTGGCCACCTTGATCACATCGGCGATGATCTGGCCGACCTCGTCGGTGGTCACCGCCTGCGGCCCATCGCATAGCGCAGCCTCGGGCTTGGGATGCACGTCCATCATGATGCCGTCGGCTCCGACCGCGACGGCTGCGAGCGACAGCGGATGGACCAGCTCCTTCTTCCCGCCCGAGTGCGACGGATCCACGATCACGGGGAGGTGCGAGAGGTTGTGGATCAACGGCACCGCGGAGATGTCCAGCGTGTTGCGCGTCATCGGCTCGTAGGTGCGGATGCCACGCTCGCACAGGATGATCTCCTGGTTGCCCTGGCGCGCGATGTACTCGGCTGCCTGCAGCCATTCCTCGATCGTGGACGCGAGTCCCCGTTTGAGCATGACCGGCCGGTGCAGCTTGCCGATCTCCTTGAGCAGCTCGAAGTTCTGCATGTTGCGCGCGCCCACGCGCAAGATGTCCGAGTAGGAGGCGACCAGCTCGACGTCCTCGACCTGGAGCACCTCGGTGACCGTGGGCATCCCTGTCTCGGCTCGCATCTCGGCCAGGATCTCGAGCCCGCGCTTGGCCAGCCCTTGGAACGCGTAGGGGGAGGTACGGTGCTTGTACGCGTCGCCCCGCAGGATGTGGGCTCCGGCCGCCTTGACCGCGCGTGCGGCGGTGAGCGCCTGCTCCTCGGTCTCGATCGCGCAGGGCCCGGCGATCACCGTGAAGGTGTCGCGCGAGATCTTCACGCCGCCGACGATGACTTCGGTCGGCTCGGTCTTGGCCTCGCGCGCGACCAGCTTGTAGGGCTTGCCGATGCGCATGACGCTCTCGACGCCGGGCAGGCCGGCGATCGGCAGCGCCACGAACCGTTCGGTGTCGCCGACCAGGCCGATGATCGTGCGGGCCTTGCCGCGAGAGACGAAGGCTTCGCCGCCGGCGTCCTCGACCATCTCGACGACGCGCGCGACGTCCTCCTCGCTCGCGCCGGGCTGCATCACCACGACCATCGGTCTCTCCTTCGTCTCCTGCCCCGACCTGCCCCCGGAAGCGAAACGCCCCGGGTGCTGGACCCGGGGCTGCTGGCTTGGGCGTCTGGCTCTACAGGCCGTCGGCCTCCGGGTCGCCGGAGGAGTCGTAGAACCAGAAATAGCGCTGCATCTCGCCGGCGATGGTAGGTCGCCGGCGTATCCCGTGTCAATACATCACGCGGAGTGGCTGGATGGGACCCTGAGGGACGTCCGGAACTTTCGGTCCCTCCCCTCATGAGGCATATGGCCCACAGAAGGGTAGTCATCGAGTGTCATTTCGAAGGATGGCCCGCTCCTTTGCGACAGAGAGCGTTCCGAAGCGACGAGGAACTCGTTGTACCCGCCAGGAGGCAGACGAGATGGACAACAGGGAACAGGTGCTCGGCAGCAGGGCCCTCTGGGGCAAAGTCGGTTACACCGGCCTCGCCCACGTCCCCGCGGAGGGAACCTACCCTGGGATCGACGCCACCGGCCTCCGGTACACGACCCGCAACGACTCCGGCGATTACCCGCTCCCCGGCGACGGCGCTCCCCTGGCCAACCTCGTTCCCCTGGTCATGGCGGCGCTCAACGAGGTCGGGTTCGCCTGGGAAGCCGGTCCGCTGACGACCTGGAGCAACTGATGAAGCTCATCGCGCTCGCTCTCCAGCAGGTGGCGTGGTTCCGCACCCGCCGCATCCGCCGCGAGGCGTTCCAGACCCGCTAGACCTGCCGCCACCTTCCCCATCCTGTCTGCCCCCGCGGGGATCTTTTCGTGCCACCTTCGGGCGCGGCAGGGATACCGCGACCCATCGCCGAAACGGGATGGTGCCCACCGCGGAGGGAGGCTCCATGCGAGTGCGAACGAGATCCGGCGTCTGGACCATCATGAGCGCCGCCCTGCTGACCACCTCTCTGGTTGTGGCGCCGCTACGTGCCGCGACCTGTCCGGTCCCCGCCGCGCAAGCCCAAGCGCCGGTATGGCCCCCACCTGCGGATGGTCCCGCCTTCGACGTCGCCCACTTCGGGGAGGCCCACTACAACGAGGGTCAAGGCTGGATCACGGTGCCGATCCTGGTCCAGGACCTGATCTCCTACGCTCCCGACTTCGTTGCGTTCTCCTCGGACATGGCCGACATCGGCTTGCCGGACCGGATGGAGTGCTTCCGATCCCTGATGGAGCCGTTGGTCGAGGCCCAGATCCCTTGGTTCGACGCGCCCGGCAACCACGATCGCCTGACGATCGCGGACACGTTCGGTGGTGTCGCCTCCGACGGCATCGGGCCGTGGCGTGAGACGTTCGCGGTGATGCCCGCGCCTTGGGGAGACGGCCCACCAGCCGGACCGGGCTTCGTCGTTCCAGCCGACGAACCGATCGACGGGCCGGGTGCGTCCACGCACTACTACCTCGACTATGGGCCTGCCGGTGACCCGGTCCTCCGCCTGATCGCGCTGGACAACTCGCGGCATTCCTTCACTGCGAGCGATGTCGATCAGTACCCGGCGGTCGGCCCGGGGCTGAAGGATCCGAGCCAGCTCGCGTTCTTCGCCCGCGCTGCGACCGAGGCGCAGGAGCGAGGGTTGCTGACGTTCGCGATGTTCCACGAACCGACGCGGGATCCGCGGGACCAAACGAAAGCGCATCCGATCTCGTACAACCACACGATGGCGAAGGGCGCGAGCGCCGACAACCTCGTGTTCGATGCGCTTGCCGTCGCGACCGGCACCGATGCCGTGCTGCTCGGGCACATCCTGGGTAACTTCCAGTACCGGGTCGACGACGTGCGGTTCTACATCGACGGCGGCGCAGGAGGTTCCCCATACACGCGTGAGGAAACAGGGATCGACAACGGCTACTACTACGCGTACCGGCTGCTGCGTCTTCACCCGACGGAGGACGGCTGGTCGTTCCGCACCTACGTTGTCCCACTGGTCGATCACATCGAAGTCACGTCTCCGGCCACCGCATCCGTCGGCGAGAAGCTCACGCTCACAGCGACGGTAATCCAGCCCTACGATGCCTCACTCCCGCCACGGTTCCCGCTGATGCCGAATGCTGCGATCCGCCTCGAGCTTCGTCCGCCGTCTCCCTCCCTGCTCGACGGAGACGCCGTTCCCGCCGTCGCCTACATGTGGGCAACGTCGGATCCGGATGTGCTCAGACCGGTACCAGATCCCGATCGCGATCCGATCGGCGACCCGGCTTTCGATCCGGCCACGATGACCACGAGCGGGCGCTTCGAGGCCGTCGGTGCGGGCGTTGCGAGCATCACGATCGCCACCGGCACGCATGCACATGCAGTGACGATCATCGTCGACTGATCCATGAGCGGCTTAGCTTAGACCGTCTCGGTCACTCGCTCCCGCGACGGGGCGAGCAGCTCCGCCGCCAGGATCCCCGCCATGATCAGGCCCGCGCCGAGCATGCCGCGCGCGCCCAGCCTGTCGCCGGCGACCAGGTAGCCGAACACGCCCGCGAATGCCGGCTCGGCCGACAGGATCACCGCCGTGCGCGTCGGCGGGATCTGCCGTTGCGCGCCGGTCTGGATCCAGAACGCTGCCGCCGTCGCGAGCAGCCCCGTCAGTGCGATCGCGAACCATACCAACCCGTCGGTCGGCATCGGCGCGCGCTCCCCGCCGAGGCTCCACAGCGCTGAGGCCACGGCGGTCGTTGCGATCTGCACGCCGGCCAGCCGGATGACCGAGCGCCCTTCGCCGAGCCGCGCGATCAGCAGGATGTGGATCGCGAACGAGGCGGCGCACGCGAGCACGAGCGCGTCGCCGCGCGCGACCGTGAACCCCGACGGCATCGCCAGGAGCACCAGCCCGCCCGTCGCGAGCAGCGCGCCGAGCGCTGCTCCCGCAGAAGGCAGATGGCGCAGCAACGCCGCACCGAACAGGGGAGTGAGCACGACGAACAGCCCGGTGATGAACCCGGCGTTCGTGGGTGAGGTGTACTGCAAGCCGACGGTCTGGAACCCGTACCCGGCGAACAGCGCGACGCCGATGATCCCTCCGGCGAGCAGCTCGTCCCGCCGCAGTCCGCGGAACGCGCCGGCCACCGCGAGCGCGAGCGCGGCGACGCCGAACCGAAGCGCGAGGAACAGGAACGGCGGGGTGCGCTCGACCGCGTCCTGGACGAGCACGAACGTCGAGCCCCACACGGCCGCGACGGCGATGAGGGCGAGTTCCCAGCGGTACCGCATCGCGCGTGAGGCTAGCGGGTCGTCGTCAGCAGCGCGTGCCGGGACCCGTGAACGCGGTGATCGTCGAGCCCTTCGCGACCTTGTCCCCAGGCGGTGGGCTCTGGTCCACCACGCGGGCCGCCGATCCGTTGAACTCGAGCGTGAACCCCTTCGACGCCGCCGTATCCTCGGCTTGCGCGCGCGTCATGCAGTAGAAGTCTGGAACCGTCACCAGGGGCGGACCCTTGCTGACGACCAGCGCGACGGTCTCGCCCTTCTCGATCTTGGTGCCGGGCTTCGGGTTCTGAGAGACGACCATGCCGGCGGGGATCGTGTCGTGGTTCTTGTCGGTGATCTCGACCTCGAATCCCGCCGTCTCGAGATCGTCAACCGCGCTGTCGCGCGGATCGCCGGTGACGTCTGGTACCGCGATCAGCTCGGGACCCTTCGACACCCGAAGGGTCACGGTCGCGCCAACCTCGAGGACTCCCTGGTTCGGGTCCTGCGAGATCACCTGCAGCTTCGGGATGCTCGCGTGGAAGACATCATGGCGCTCGACTATGAAACCTCGATCGACGAGCAGGTCCTCGGCGTCCTTGAACTTCATCTTCACGACCAACGGCACGCCGATCAACGTGGGGCCGAGCGAGATGGTCAACGACACGATCGAGCCGTTGCGGATCTCGGCGCCCGCGGAGGGCTCCTGCGCGATCACGTGGCCGGCCGGGACGGTGGGATGGTTCTGGAGGGTCTCGTCGGGGACAAATCCCAGGGCGGAGAGCCGCGACTTGGCCTCCTCCTGTGTCGCGCCTTCCACGCCGGGCACCGCCACGGTCTCGAAGCGATTCACGCCCACGTAGATCGTCGCGGCGATCAGGGCCAGGATCAACGCGAGCAGCCCCCAGCGACGACGCTTGCGTGAGCGGCGCTTCTCACGCTCGCCGCGTTTCGGGACCGCGATCGTCTCCTGGCCGGTGATCGGGATCGCCTCTGTGTGATGGACCAGCAGACTGATCTCGCCGGTGTCGAACCGGGGGACGGCGTCGCGGAGGTCGGCGGCCATCTCGGCCGCCGACCGGTACCGTTCCTCCGGGTCGCGCGCGGTCGCGCGCGCGACCACCACGTCCAGCTCGCGCGGCACCTCGGGGTTGAGCGCCAGCACGCTCGGCACGTCCTCGGCGACGCGCTTGTAGGCGATCACCACCGGCGAGTCGCCCGAGAACGGCGTCCGGCCGGTGAGCATCTCGTACAGCACGACGCCGAGCGCGTAGATGTCGGCGCGGTGATCGGTCGGGTCGCCCTGCACCTGCT
This sequence comes from Actinomycetota bacterium, assembly GCA_036397635.1. Lineage (GTDB taxonomy): Bacteria > Actinomycetota > AC-67 > AC-67 > AC-67 > DASWIP01. The sequence continues at coordinate 11,945 of DASWIP010000070.1, forward strand.
CGGGTGCGAGGTAGTGGGCGGTGCCCATGATCACCTCGGCCTGCGTGGCCTTGGATTCGGCGAGCGCGCGTGACAGCCCGAAGTCGGCCATCTTCACTTGACCGTCGGTGGTGATCAGGATGTTCTCTGGCTTGACGTCGCGGTGCACGATGCCGGCGCGGCGCGCGTGCTCGAGCGCGGCGGCGACCTGCGAAGCGATGCGCGCGGCCAGCTCGGCGCGCAGAGAGCCACGGGAGCCGAGGACCTCACGCAGGCTCTGGCCGTCCACGTACTCCATCGCCATATACGGCGAGCCCTCGTCGGCGCCGAAGTCGTAGACCTGGACGATGTTGGGGTGACTCAGGCGCGCTGCGTTGGTCGCTTCGGTCTTGAAGTGCTCGGCGAAATCGGGGTCATCCGCGCCGGTCTTGAGCACCTTGAGCGCGACCGTCCGGTTCAGCACGGTGTCGCGGGCGCGATACACCGAGCCCATGCCACCAGAGGCGATGAGGCCGGTGATCTCGTAGCGGTCGCCGACGAGACCGGCGACCACCCGGTCTGGGGAAGTGGCCACAGCGCCGACAGTCTACGCGGGATCCTGGTTGATACCACTGAGCAGGGAGATGCCATCGATTGCTCGCGGGGTAGACTCCCGGCGTGCGCATCCTGGTGACCGGCGGGACCGGATTCGTGGGCGGGCATGCCGTGCCGGCGCTCGTCGCCGCCGGCCATCACGTGCGGGTCATGGCACGCTCGGTCCACGGTTCATTGCCAGAAGGGGTCGAGTTCGTGCCCGGCACGGTCACCGACGTGGACAGCATCCGCGCGGCGGCCGAGGGCATGGAGGCGTGCCTGCATCTGGTGGCGGTGATCGTTGAGCGCGGCGGGCAGACGTTCCACCGGATCAACGCCAAAGGGACCGAGGATGTCGTGCGCGCATGCGCCGATGCCGGCGTGACGCGGTTCGTCCACCAGTCCGCGCTGGGTGTCCGCGAAGGCCTCGATGCTTTCCCGTACTTGCATACGAAATGGCTCGGCGAGGAGGCGGTGCGCGCGAGTTCGCTCGCATGGACGATCCTGCGGCCGGGAGCCCTGTTCGGGGAGGGCGCCGGATTCTTCCGGCCGATCGTGTGGAACCTTCGCTGGCTCCCGATCCATCCGCTCCCGAACGGTGGGAGGACGAAGTTCCAACCGCTGTTCGTGCAGGATCTCGCCCGTTGCATCGTGGCCTGTTTCGAAGGGACGGGCGTGGGCGAAACCGTCGAGATCGGCGGGCCCGAGGTGCTGAGCTTCCGCGACCTGACCGAGGTCGTGATGGACGCGCTCGGGAAGCGCCGGCCGATGGTGCCGGTACCGCTGTGGGGCGCGCGCATCTTCGCCACCATGCAGGAACTCCGAAAGGAGCCGCTGGTCACGAACAAGCAACTGTCGATGGTCGTGCTCGACAACGTGACCGATCTGGACTCGGTCGAGCGCCGCTTCGGGTTCGTGCCCTCGGGCATGCGTGAGACCGATCTGCGATGGCTCGCGAAGCTATGAGCGATCCCGATGAGTTCCTCAAGGATCTGGAAGCGCTGGACTTCCGCTTCGTGCAAGAGCGAGCCGGCACGGGTGTGCGCCAGTACGCGAAGGAGGCATCGAGGTGGCTGCGCTACTGGGTACATTGGGATCCCCGCGATGCCAGCGTGCTGTTCACCTGGGAGTTCTCGATCGGGGAGTACGTGAGCGAGATCGGCCTGCAGGTCGGCGCCAACGAGGAGCTGAACACGTTCCTGTTCCCGCGCTTCGACGCGCGCGGCACGGCCGACACCGCGTTCGTCGTCCAGGAGATGGATCGCATCGAGACGATCCTGCGCGGCATCGACTTCCTCGAAGGGACGTAGTCGTCCAGCCGCGCGCGCGAGGGGGCGTTACGCTTCGATCGTGCAAGAAGACACCGTTGACGAGCAGCTTTTCGAAGGCCGCCGCCGCACGTTCGGCATCAACCGCGCTTCCGGGGGTGCTCTGGCGGTGGGGATGGTTCTGGGCGGGCTCCTAGCCGTGCTGCCGTCCACCGAAGAGGGTCGCCTTGATGTGAGCGCGTCATGCTTCGTCGACGATGCCGGGTTCCCGCGACTGGATGCCGCGATCTCTTTCGCCTCGGGACATCGGCCGGACGCATCTCCGACCGAGGATCCGGTCATCGTCGGTGCCGTACGCGCACCGGCGGGATGGATGCCTTTCTTGCTCCAGCGTTTCCAAGCGCCATCCCGATACGAAGGGACGATCGAACGGTGGGTCCAGACGACCCGGGCCGACCATGTCCTCGGAACGCTCGAAGCCGACGACGTTCGTGAGGCCTCGCTCCGGCTCTCGGTGTGGTACGAGGCTCTCGAAGCATCTGAGATCAGGGTCCTTGCGTTGATGATCGATGTCGATGGATCCCTGTACGAGGCTGGTGCCTCCGTCGATTGCGCCCCCGGGACCCCGCCCCCCGATTTCGGGATCACCCCGCTATGAACTCGCAACGTGCCATCGTCGCGCTCTCGCTGCTCGTGGGAGCGGCGATCGGCGTGACGGGGGCGACCCTCGTGCGCGGGGGACCGCGGCCGGCCGGCCTCCGCGTGACCGCCACCTGCCAGCCGTTCGATCCGCAGGGGCCCTTCCTCGGCCCGACCGGCGTGCACGTCGACCTCACGGTCGAGCTCCGATCCGCCGTCGAAGCCGAGCGTTCTCCGGATCTGGATGCTCTGCTCGAGGCGACCTTCATCCTTCCCCCTCGCTGGACTGCGTATGCGTCGTCACGAAGCCGGGAGACCACTGATCCCGCGGATGGGACGACTCTCGTGACGTTCCAGCTTCCGATCGAGCCACCGATGTCCTCGTACCGCTCCGTACGCGAGGGACGGACGCGCTCCCTCCACGATGTGTTGGGGCCCACGGATGCGGCGCCCGATCGCTTCTCGGTCGAGGTCGTGATGCGAGACATCGACGGAGGACGGATCGTGCGCACGATCGACGATCCGTGCCCGCTGCCGGCAGGGCCGCTGCATGAGCCGGAGAGCGGGGAGTAGTATCGACAGCGCACGGGGAGCTCGGGTGGAACCGGGCTGAGAGGCCGCCTGAGACCGGCGGCGACCCTTCAGAACCTGATCCCGGTAATGCGGGCGGAGGGATGCCGATGGACAACACGACAGACCGGCTGGTCATCGCCGGGCGCGCGTTCGGCTCGCGCCTGATCGTCGGCACCGGCAAGTTCCCCTCGGGCGAGGCGATGCGAGACGCGCTCGCGGCCGGCGGCACCGAGCTGGTGACCGTCGCGCTCCGACGCGTCGATCTGGACGCCACCGGCGGGCCCGACATCCTCGAGTTCATCGACCGCGACCGTTACCTCTTGCTGCCGAACACCTCCGGCGCGCTCGACGCCGAGGAGGCCGTGCGGATCGCGCGGCTCGCGCGCGCGATGGGCCTGCCCGATTGGATCAAGCTCGAGGTGACGCCCGACCCGCGCTATCTGATGCCCGATCCCGTCGAGACGCTGAAGGCGGCCGAGCAGCTCGTCGCCGACGGCTTCACCGTGCTGCCGTACATCAACGCAGACCCGGCCCTGGCGAAGCGGTTGGAGGAAGCAGGCTGCTCGACCGTGATGCCGCTCGGGTCCTGGATCGGCTCGAACAAGGGGCTGCGCACCGCCGACGGGATCCGCGTGATCGTCGAGCAGGCGACCGTGCCGGTGGTCGTCGACGCCGGCCTCGGCGCGCCGTCGCACGCCGCCGCCGCGATGGAGATGGGGGTGGACGCGGTGCTGGTCAACACCGCGATCGCGGTCGCACGCGATCCGGCCGCGATGGCCGCGGCGTTCCGCAAGGCGGTCGAGGCGGGACGTGAGGCGTACACCGCCGGGCTCCCGGCCGAACGCGAGGGAGCCGAGGCCTCGAGTCCGCTGACCGGGTTCCTGGATCGCGTATGAGTTTCGACGCGATCCTGGCGGGCACGCCGGTCGCCGAGCTGGCCGCGTTCGCCATGCGCGCCACCGACGCCGACGTCGAGCGCGCGCTGCGCCGCGAGCACGGCGCGCGCGACCTGTGGGACTTCGCCGCGCTGCTCGGGCCGGCCGCCGACGCGCGCCTGGAAGACGTCGCGCGCGCCTCGCACGAGCTGACGCTCAAGCGCTTCGGTCGCACGATCCGTATGTACGCGCCGATGTACCTGTCGAACGAGTGCCTGACGACCTGCACCTACTGTGGCTTCGCGAAGGATCTGTCGATCGTGCGCAAGACACTGTCGACGAAGCTCGCGATGCAGGAGGGCAGGCACCTCCACGACCTCGGATACCGGCATGTGTTGCTGCTGACCGGCGAGCATCAGAAGCTCACCGGCGTCGACTTCCTAGTCGAGCACGTCGCCGAGCTGCGCGAGCTGTTCCCGCAGATCTCGCTCGAGGTGCAGGTCTGGGATGAAGCGCAGTATCGCCGCCTCGCCGAGACCGGCTGCGACGGCGTCGTGATCTATCAAGAGACCTACGATCGAGCCTCCTACGCGCGGTTCCACCTCGCCGGCCGCAAACGTGACTACGGCTTCCGGCTCGAAGGCCCCCAGCGCGCGGCGCGCGCGGGCATCCGCCGGTTGGGGATCGGCGCGCTGCTCGGGCTGCACGAGCCGTGGCGCGAGGACGCGGTCGCGACCGCGGCACACGCATCGCATCTGCTGAAGACCGCGTGGCGCGCCGAGCTGGCCGTCAGCGTGCCGCGCATCCGCCCGAGCGCGAGCGGCTACTCGCCGCGGCATCCCGTGACGGATCGGGAGCTGGTGCAGTACATCTGCGCGCTGCGCCTGCTGCTGCCCGACGTCGGCATCGTCATGTCCTCCCGCGAGCCGGCCGTCTTCCGCGATCACCTGGTCGGGATCGGTGTCACCCACACCAGCGCGGGCTCGCACACCGACCCCGGCGGCTACACCGAACCCGATGAGGCCGACGAGCAATTCGAGGTCAACGACACCCGCTCGCCGGCCGAGGTCGCCGGGGCTCTGCGTGCGCTCGGCTACGAGCCGGTGTGGAAAGACTGGGATCCCTCGATGCGCGCGCACGCATGATGGCCACGATCATCGCCAACGGCAAGCCGCGCGAGATCGCCGACGGCGCGACGGTCGTCGAGCTGCTCGACGAGGTGGGGTGGAAGCCCGAATGGGTCGTGGTCGAGCACAACGGGGAGCCGCTGGAGCGGGGGCGCCTGGGTGAGATCCACCTCGCCGAAGGCGATCGCCTCGAGATCGTGCGCGCCGTCGCCGGCGGATGACCGGAGCCGAGCGGCGCGCCCGTCTGGCCGGCGCGCGCCTGTACCTGTGCGCCGCTATCCGCGGCGATCTGGCTGCGTTCCTGGATGCGGTGCTGGGCGCCGGCGTCGACATCGTTCAGCTGCGCGACAAGCACGCCGGCGCGGCCGAGCAGCTGCGCGCGGCAGCCACGTTCCGCCGCGCCGCAGATGCCCACGGCGCGCTGTTCATCCTCAACGACCGCGCCGACCTGGCGGCGGCCGCCGGCGCCGACGGGGTGCACCTGGGACAGGACGACCTGCCGCCCGAGCATGCCCGCGCGCTGCTCGGGCCGGAGGCGATCATCGGCCGGTCGACCCACGCGCCCGCCGAGTTGCGACGCGCGCGCGACGAGCCGGTGGACTATCTCGGCGTCGGTCCGGTCGAGGCGACGCCGACCAAACCGGGGCGCACCGGAGTGGGGCTCGGATACGTCCGCCTCGCGGCAGCCGAGGCGACGGTGCCGTTCTTCCTCACCGGTGGCATGAACGATGAGACGATCCCGACGGCCGCAGAGGCGGGCGCGCGCGGGTTCGTGGTCGTGCGCGCGATCACCGAGGCGCAGGATCCGTCCGCGGCCGTGCGCGCGATCCGCGCCGCGATCGATCGGGCGATCGGTTAGCCACAGGTCGGCTCGATCACGTCGAAGCTGCGCCTGATGCGAAGCAGGTCCTCGCGCTCACCGGTAACCGGGTCGATGAACAGCAGGCTCGCCACGCCCGCTGCGATGCAACGGAAGCCGATCTGCACCGCCCCGTCAGCGTCCGAGCGAGTCGGCGTGGCGCCGACGATCTCGATCGCCGGCGAGGCCTGCCATCTCAGCCAGGAGACCGAGCTGCCGTCGGGAGCCGGATGCTGACGGCACCGGTCGATCACGGTGACCGTCGCGCGCACGCGATCACCGATGCTCCACGGTGGATCGGCATCCCACGTCATCGGGTTGGCCAGCCAGATGCCGGCGCGCGCTTCGATGCCTCCGAGCCGCACGACGGCGCGCGTTCCCGGATAGACGATGGCGTCCGCGGTGGAGCCGCGGAAGATCTCGAGCTGCTCGACGCAGCCGACCGGGATCGTGATGCGATAGGTGCCGGCCGGCACCGTGGCGCGCGCGATCCCGTTCTTGCCCGTGACGACGGTGTCGCGCGCAGGGCCGCGGTAGTCGATCGGGACGCCGGGTCGCGCGCGACCTTCTGCGTCGCGGACGCGGAACTCCAGCGTGCCGTCCTGCTCGGCGGACGGCGACGCCGCCGGGGTGTCCGGCCCGGCCACTGCGGCCGACGGCGGTGCCGTGTTCGGAGGCCGTGAGGTGTCTTCGGATGGCAGCAGGCTCGGGTCGCCGGTCTGGACGCTGGGCGTGCATGCGGCGGCGAGCAGCGCGAGCGCGACCAGGAGCGCGCTGCTAGGCCAACAGCTGCTCGACCGTCTCACGTGCTTCCATCCGGTCGAACGGCCCGATGATGCGCTGGGTGATCGTCCCGGCCGCGTCCATGAAGTAGATGGCCGGCTCCTGCTCGACCCGCCACGCCTGCGCGCCCGGCGACAGCGGCGAGAAAGTCTGCACTGTTTGGTCGTCGTCGTTGGCGAGCAGCTCGATGTGCACGAAGTCGATGCGACCGCCGTAATCGCCCGAGAGGTCGGACAGGATCTCGACCTCCGGGCCGCACAGGGCGCTCTGACAGAACGCCGGCGTCGCGATGATCATCACCGTCGGGCTTCCGTTCGCGAGTGCGTCGTCCAGCGAGATCGTGTGCATCGCGCAGGGACCGTCGGGCAGGGTACAGATCGGATCCACGCCGCGCTGCTCGTCCAGCGTCGGCGTCGCGACCGAGACGGCCGCGTCGCCGGCCGCCGGCATGGTCGTCTGCCGGCCGACCTGCTGCTGCGCCGGGCCGATCAGCGTCTCGGGGACCCCATCCGGCTTCGCCTCGACCACCAAGGTCCAGGTGCCTTCGGACGGGAAGATCCCCTCCGCGACATAGACGCCGCGGTCGCCGAGCCCCTCGCCGTGGAACGCCGCCTCGAAGGGGCCGAGCGGCGGGCTTTCGCGCTCGAGGCCCGCCCACACGCGCGCGCGTCCGCCCTGGTGGAAGTCGCCGGTGCTCGGGTTCCGCAACCCGAACACCAACCGCTGCGTCTTGTTGGGGAACGTCTCGAAGTTGCTGTTGAGCACCTGCAGGGTCTGCTCGCGCCCCTCCACGAGCTCGCCGAGCGAGCCGGGCGTGCCCTGGAAGAACCCGCCCCCGCCGCCGTTCCCGTTCTTCCCGCAGGCGGCGGCGATCAGGCCCAGCGCTGTCGCGCCGCCGGCGATCAGGAACTCACGTCGGGAAAAGGTTCGCATCGGAGGCATCATCTTAGGGGAGGTTGAGACCGAGCCGCACGACCGGCTGCGCGCCGGCGCGATATTCGACCAGATCGTGCTCATCGCTGCCGAGCCACACGCCGCCCTTGCCGCGCACGTCCCAGGTCTCGCCGTCGCCGCACAGCGCGGTCTCCTCGTCGAGCCCGACCACGACCGAGCCGTCGGGACGCTCGCCCACCATGCGCGCGCGCAACCCCGGCTGATACGAGTCGAGCACGTCAAAGTGCGGCGCGACGTATGCGAGATCCAGCAGGCGCATCCCGTCGACCCAGCGCGTGATCCCTTCACCTTCGATGAACGGCACGATCGTGCCCAAGATGCACGCGCCGGCACTGCATCCCGCGATCGCGGTTCCGTCGGCGACGGCGGCCAGCACCGCGCGCCAGAACCGTGTCCCGGTCAGCGTCTCGGCGAGGTAGCCCGGGTTGCCGCCGGAGAAGAAGAGGAGGCGCGCGCCCTCGACCGCGGCCGCCAGATCGACACGTTCGGCGTCTGCGCGCGTCCGCAGATCGAGCACCTCGGGGCGAAGCCCCTGTTCCTCGTAGTGCTCGAGCCCCATCCGGGACCACTTCGCGAACGCCGCGTCACCCTCGGGCGCGGACGCCGTGGGCAGGATCAGGACGCGGTCACCCGGCTCGGTGGCGCGATCGAGACACCACTGGTCGACCTCGCGGCTCCACGCGAGGAACTCACCCGACCCGTACAGCGCAAGGCTCACCATGACGCGGAAGGGTATCGCGTGCGCGCGGGGACGCGCGCCGCGGGCACTGCTCGGGCGACGGGGAACGCGGGGCTAGGACGATCTCTGACGCTCCGGGCGGAACGCATGGCCCGAGGGGGTCATCTGCGGGCTATATCTCGTGCTAGATGTTCAGTCGCCGGACGCGCCGCTCGATACTCCTATGGGAGTGGAGAGATCCTATCGTCGTCGAGATCCGCTCCCGGGGGATCCGTGATGAGGCGGAGATCGGGGATCGTGATCGCAGCGGCGATCGTGAGCGTCGCGTTCGCCGGCCTCCCCGCCGCGCATGCCGTTGTTCCGCTCACCACGTTCATCGTCGGCTACGACGATCCGCCGACCTCCCACGACCTCGACACGCTCGCGGGCGTCGGGCTGGGCATCCACGGTTTCCGGCACGTTCCGGCCGCCGTCGTGGTCGCTCTCCCCACCGCCAAGCGGACGATCGCTCGCCTGCCCGGTGTCCGCGGCGTGTTCGAGAACGAGTCCTTCGATCTGCTGCTGCGACAGTCGACGCGGACGATCCGCGCCGACGCAGCGTGGGACCTGGGCGTCACCGGCACCGGTGTCGGCGTCGCGGTGATCGATGCAGGCGTCGATGGAACGCATCCCGACCTCTGCGCGGCGCCGGAGCTGTGCAACGGCACGCCGGTCAAGACCGTGCAGAACGTCAAGATACTCGGCCGGCAGGATCTCGCCGACCCGGTCGTCGTCCTCGAGGATCAGCTCTCGACGGATAGCTCATCCGGTCACGGCACCCACGTCGCGGGGATCGTGGGCGGATACGGCAAGCAGAGCGCGTACGAGGCCGACAAGTACGCCGGCGTCGCCCCCGGCGCCGACATCGTCGGGCTCGGGACCGGTGAGGCCGTCGAAGCCGTGAACGTGCTCGCGGCCTACGACTGGGCGATCGACCACCGTGACGAGTACAACATCCGGGTCATCAACAACTCGTGGGGTCCCGGGAAGGGCACGCCCTACGATGCCGAGCACCCGGTGAACCTGGCGACCGATGCCGCGTGGGACGCGGGGATCTCGGTCGTGTTCGGCGCCGGCAACGACGGGCCCACGACCGACACCATGAACATGTTCTCCACGCACCCGCGCGCGATAAGCGCCGCCGGCGGGACCAAGGGGGGACACATCGCGTTCTTCTCGTCCCGCGGCGTGCCCGGCAGCGAGCTATGGCACCCGACCGTCACCGCGCCCGGTTACAACATCGTCTCGACGCGGGCGACGACGGGATTCGTGGGCTGGGTCGCCGACGCGACCTCGGCGAATCCGGACATGCCCGTCCCGCCCGACGACGTCTGGTACGCGACCTCCAGCGGCACCTCGATGGCGGCGCCGCATGTCTCGGGCGTGGTCGCGTTGATGCAGCAGGCCGCGCACGACGCGCGCGGGGTCTGGCTCACCCCACAGGAGGTGCGCGACCTCTTGCAGAACACGGCCGTCGGTTTGGACGCCGCGCGCGGCCCGGGCGGTTTGCCCAACTACCAGGCCTACACGATGGGGGCCGGGTACATGGACGCCGCCGCCGCGGTCGAGGCAGCCGCCGCCGGAACCCACACCGAGGCCTACGATGACGGCATCACCTACGACGTTCGGGCCTTCTCCGGTGAGATCGGGCCGGCGGCGATCGTGCCGACGACGACGTTCAACTCGACGATAGAGGTCGCCCCCGGCGCGGTCTCGCTGGACGTGATGGCCGACTGGACCGTCCCCGCGAACGACGTCGACATCGACCTGTTCCGTCCCGACGGAACGCTCGCGGCGAGCACCTTCCTGCGCTGCGACCCCAATGCCGAGCCGAACGGCTACTCGTCGTTCTGCACGAGCATCCCGAACGAGCGCGTCACGATCAGCGCGCCCGCCGCCGGCACGTGGCGGGCGACGATCAAGGGATCGTTCTCGGCGACCGAGACGGTCCGCGGCGTCTGGTCGGTGGCCTATCCCGACGGCGCGGCGCCGGCCTCGGTCACCCCGGCGAGCGTGACCGTTGCCGCGGTCGTATCGGCGAGCGTCACCGGCGTCGGTGTCGATGTGGCGGCCACGGTCCGGGACGCTTCCGGGCGCGCCGTCCCGAACGCGGTCGTCTCGTGGTCGGCCGCGGGCGTCGGCGAGGTCACGCACGCCGAGACCGTCACGCACGCCGACGGCACGGCGCGCGCGATCGCGATGAGCGATCTGCCCGGCACACAGACCGTGACCGCGGTGGCCGGCGGGATTTCCGGCAGCGTGTCGATCACCTGGCTGGGAGTCGTGCTTGTTGATCCGCTCGCGCCGTCGAGCACGCCGGGTGAGGCCTCGGGCGGCGGCTGGATCCCGAAGGCCGGCGGCGGCAAGCACACGTTCGGGTTCTGGGGCGAATACCGCACGGCCGCCGATGGGCCGGCGGGTGAGCTTTCCTTCAACGAGCAGTCGGGAACCAAGGTCAAGGCTGAAGCGGTGAGTTCCTTCGTGCGCGACGGGAACCGTGCGACGATCATGGGGACCGCGAGCGTGGACGGCATCTCGGGCTATCGCTTCACGCTCGAGGTGGTGGACAACGGAACGCCCGGCAAGGACGCCGACACCTTCCGGCTGGTCGTGTCGAACCCCGCGGACCCGTTCTTCACCTACGAGCGCAGCGGAACGCTGGGGGGCGGCAACCTCACGGTACGTCCGTGACGGTTTCGCCGGCTGTGGGGATCGACAGCGTGAACACGCTGCCGGTGCCGGGTTGGCTGGCCACCTCGATCTGGATGTCCATCCGTTCGCAGAGCTGCTTGACGAGGTAGAGCCCGACCCCGAGTCCCTCGGTCGAGCGCGTCTGCGCCGGCTCGATCTGGGTGAACGGTTCGAACACGTGCTCGTGCATGGCCGGTGGGATGCCGCGTCCCTCGTCGGCGACCGAGACGGCGACCCGGTCCGCGACCACCGCGATGCCGATGTGGATCGTGCTGCCCTCGCGGGAGAACTTGCGGGCGTTGCTCAAGAGGTTCCCGAGCACCTGGTGGAGCCGGTCCTCGTCGGTCCACACCTTCGGGAGTCCCCGCCCGGTCGTGATCTCGAGCCCGTGATGGTGGTCGTCCTGCTCCCGGGCGGCGTCGCGGACGAGCTGCTCGAGATCGGTCGGGCGCATCGCGACGGACAGGGCGCGGCGCTCGATGTTCGACAGGTCGAGGAGGTCGCCCATGACCCGTTCGAGGCGGCGGCTTGCGCGCCAGATGCGTTCGCCGATGTCGGTGATGGTCTCGACGTCGAGAGCGTCGGCGTGGTTGGCCAGCGTGTGCCCGAAGCCCGAGACCGACGTCAGCGGTGTGCGGAGCTCGTGTGAGACCACCGCGAGGAAGTCGCGCTTCATGCGGGTCGCTTCCTCGAGCGCCTGGAGCGACTCGCGTTCCCGGGCGAACAGCTGCGCGTTCTGCACGGCGGCGGCGACGGTCGGGACGAACGCGAGCACCAGAGCGCGCTGGGAAGGATCGAATGCGTCCGTGATCGGCGAGTCGACCTGGATCACGCCGACCGGTTGACCCCCCTGGATCAGCGGTGCGCCGAAGTAGCTCCGGACCCCAGAGCTGACACCTTTCTTCTTACCCTCCGGGTGGACGCGCGGGTCCACCCAGATGTCGGGGATATAGATCGGCTCTCCGGTCACCGCGATCGTTCCCGATATGCCGGTCCCGACGGGGATGCGTACGGTCTTCGCCTCGGGACTCATCGGCGGGTCGGTCGCGGCCGCGACCAGGTGGTCCTCCTCGATGAGCTGGATCGCGCCGCCGCCGAAGTCGAGGAGCCGGTGCAGGGCGACGAAGGTCCGGTCGAGCACCTGCTGGAGATCGAGCGTGCTGGTGACGTCTCGGCCAAGCTCGAGGAGGAGCTGGCTGTGGTCGAAGGAGACAAGGCCACCGTACCGGCGGCGGCGCGGGGCCACCGCGTCGCGCTCCTCGGGGTCTGCGGTGTCTTCCCGCGGCTCGGTGACGCCGTTACCGGCGGATGATGGTGGCATCGCTTCTAAGTAGAACGGAGGGACGGGTGGGATGTCCATGCTTCGGAAGGACTAAGGAGCCACAGCCAGCCCCCCCCTTGACGGCCGCGCGCCCCCCGGCGTAAGGTTCCCTTTCTCCGCTCGAACATATGTTCGAGCATCTTGCAGCGGCCAGGGGAAAGGGGATCCGGTCACCCGTCCGCGGGCGGCCGGCCGATCGGGATGTCGAAGCGATACGGCGAACCCATCGACGTCGAGGCGCCCGAGGGGGCGATCGAGGCCTTCTGGTGGCGCGGCAAGCGCTATGGCGTCCGCGAGGTGCTGTGCCGCTGGCGTGAGGCCGGCGGGTGGTGGGAGGCGGACGATGCAGGGGAGCGGCCGTGGCGCGCGGGCGAGGAACGCGAGATCTATCGTATCGATGCGACGCCGGCGACCAACGGTCTCGCGCCGGGCGTGTACGAGATCGCGCGCGACCTGCGCACCGGCGCGTGGACGCTGTTCCGGGTGTGGGACTGATGCGCGCGCGGCGAACGACCGGGTGACGGCGGATGTTCGCGCACCTGTCGGTCCGGTCGGTCTACTCGCTGCGCGAGGGTGCGATCCGCCTCGACGAGCTGGCCGCGCGCACGCGCGCGCTGGGGATGCGCACGGTCGCGCTCACCGATCGCGACACGCTGGCCGGCGCCGTCCGGTTCACCCAAGCCTGTCGGCGCTACGGGGTCCGGCCGATCTACGGCACCCGCCTGACCACGGCCGAGACGCGCGACGGCGAGCGGTTCGTGGTGACGCTGCTCGCGCAGGATCAGCGCGGCTACGAGAACCTGTGCCGGATCGTCACCACCGCACACCTGAACGGTGAACGGGGCGATCCGTGCGCGAGCATCCAGCAGGTGCGCGCGCACGCCGAGGGGATGCTCGTGCTGCTCGGCCCCGAGAGCGACGTCGGCGACGCGGTGCGGCGGCGCGCCGGCGACCTGGCTCGCGCGCGCATCGGCCGCTGGCTCGAAGGGTTCGGCTTCGCCCGGACGGTGCTCGAAGTGCGCAACTGGCTCGAGCCGGGCGACGGCGCGATGATCGGGCGCACGCTCTCGCTCGCCGAGCAGCTCAAGCTGCGCGTGGTGGCGACCAACGGCGCGCGCGCGCTCGAGCGCGCCGATGCGTTCCTGTGCGATGTGCTCGACGCGATGCGCAAGCTGGTGCCGATGGCCGAGCATCACCGCGACAACCGCAACCACGAGGCGACGCTGAAGTCCCGCGCCGAGATGGCGTCGCTGTTCCCCGGTCGCGAAGACCTGCTGCGCGAGGCGTTCCGTCTGGCCGAGGAGTGCACCGCCGAGCTGCGCCTCGGCGAGATCCACGTCCCCCGCTATCCGGTGCGTGACGGCCGGTCGTTGAACGAGATGCTCGCGCAGCGATGCTTCGAGGGGCTGGCGCGCCGCGGCATGCGGTACGAGGGGCGCACACGCCGGATCCTCGACGCCGAGCTGGCGATGTGTGCGCGCCTGGGGTTCGCCGGCTACTTCCTGACCATCACCGACATCGTCGCGCGGATCCGCGCACGCGGGATCCGCTGCGCGTGCCGCGGCTCGGCCGCCGGCTCGCTGATCTGCTACCTGACCGGGATCTCCGAGGTCGACCCGATCGAGCACGACCTGGTCTTCGAGCGGTTCATGAACCCGCACCGCACCCACGAGCTGCCCGACATCGACATCGACGTCGAGAGCGCGCGCCGGGAGGAGGTCTACGCCGACATCCTCGGCTCGTTCTCGCCGGAGCAGGTGGCGTGCGTCGCGATGGTGGATACCTACCGCGCGCGCGGCGCGATCCGTGAGGTCGGCAAGGCGCTGGGCTACCCCGAGTCGGAGATCGGCCTGATCGCGAAGTCGTTCCCGCACATCTCGGCGTCGGGGATCCGTGCCGCGTTCGACAAGCTGCCCGAGCTGCGCCGCACCACGTTGCGCCAGCGTCAGCTCGAGCAGCTCTTCGACATCTGCGAGCGCGTCGACGGGTTCCCGCGCCACCTGGCGCTGCACCCCTCGGGCATCCTGATCGCGCCGGACGATCTGCTGACCCGTACGGCCATGGAACGCTCGGCGAACGGATTCCGTATGACGCAGTTCGACAAGGACGACGTCGAGGCGCTCGGGCTGCTCAAGCTGGACGTGCTCGGCGTGCGCATGCTCTCGACGATGACCCACGCCGTCGCCGAGGTCGCGCGCGTCACCGGCGAGCGCGTGGACCTCGACGCGATCCCGCGCGACGATCCCGAGACGTTCCGGCTGATGCTCGAGTCGCGCACGCTGGGGTGCTTCCAGATCGAGTCGCCGGGACAGCGCGAGCTGCTAGGCAAGCTGCAACCGCACCGGTGGAAGGATCTGATCACCGAGATCTCGCTGTTCCGCCCGGGGCCGGTGCGCTCGGACATGATCGGCCCCTACCTCGGGCGGCGGCACGGTTTCGAGCGTCCGTTCTACGCGCACGCGGACCTGCGTTCGGTCCTGCGCGAGACCTTCGGCGTGATCGTGTACCACGAGCAGGTGATGCGCGCGATCGCCGCGGTCACCGGGTGCGACCTCGGGTACGCCGACGTGGTGCGGCGCGCGCTCGAGCACACAGAGGCCCTGCCCGACATCGAGCGCTGGTTCACCGAGACGGGCCGGCGCAACGGCTGGCGCGACGAGGAGATCGCGCCGGTCTGGCATGAGGTCTCCTCGTTCGCCGCGTTCGGGTTCTGCAAGGCGCACGCGGCCGCGTTCGCGGTGCCTACGTACCAATCGTGTTGGCTCAAGGCGAATCATCCGGCCGCGTTCTACGCAGGCATCCTCACTCACGAGCCGGGCATGTACCCGCGGCGCGCGCTCCTGGACGACGCGCGCCACCACGGGATCCCGATCCATCCACTTGATGTGAACGCCTCGGCGCGCGCGTACACGGTCGAGGGCGACGGCATCCGCATCGGGCTGATGCACGTCGAGGGGATCTCCGAGGCCGAGGTGGCATCGATCCTAACCGGCCGTCCGTTCGGGGGGCTGGTCGACTTCTGCCGGCGCACCGCCG
>DASWIP010000071.1:0-9284 GCA_036397635.1 Actinomycetota bacterium
CAGGTATGGTCGGCCGGTGCCGCCCGAGTACACCGAGCCCTCGGGGTCCGCGCCGATGACCTTGACCGCGGGGTTCTGCTCCTTGAGATAGCGGCCGATGCCCGAGATCGTGCCTCCGGTACCGATGCTCGCGACGAGGTGTGTGACACGCCCGGCGGTCTGCCGCCAGATCTCGGGACCGGTCGTGCGCACGTGTGCCTCGGGGTTGGCCGCGTTGTGGTACTGGTTCGGCTGGAACGCATCGGGGATCTCGGCGGTCAACCGGTTCGCGACGCTGTAATACGAGTCGGGATGCTCGGGCGGAAGCGTGGTCGCGCAGACCACGACCTCGGCGCCGTACGCGCGCAACAAGTTGATCTTCTCGGCCGAGATCTTGTCCGGCATCACGAACACGCAGCGGTAACGTTTGCGTGCCGCAGCGATCGCGAGCCCGACGCCGGTGTTGCCCGAGGTCGGTTCGACGATCGTCCCACCCGGCTTGAGCAGGCCGTCGCGCTCGGCCGCCTCGATCATCGCGATACCGATGCGGTCTTTGACGCTGCCGCCCGGGTTCAACAGCTCGAGCTTTCCGAGCAGCTGGCAGGGTAGATCGCGCCCGATCCGATCCAGCCGCACGAGCGGCGTGTCGCCGATCAGATCGAGCAGCGAGTCCGCGATATCCATCGGCGGACCCGGGTCGGTCAGCCGCCGGATCGCGATGCCCGCCGATGACAACGCCGCCGGATCTGCGGGCGCCTCGTCGGTGTGCAGGCTGACGGGGAAGCCGTCGCGATGCAGCGTCAGCGCCGCGTCGGCCGCGCGCGCGATGGGTCCGGTGACGGCGACCTCGCGCGGGATGCGCGACCGGAGATCGGCGACGACCGCGGGTGGGATGCTCGCGCTTTCGACGTGGACGACGTGATGCGCGCGCGACACCAACCGCTCGGGTGGCGCGGCGCCGCCGACGATCACCAGGACGTCCACCGCCGCCAGTCTACCCTCGGCGCTGGACGGGGCCGTTCCTACCGCGCCGCGCGCGTCCGGGTATCCTGTGCGCCCATATGGTCTACCGGATCTTCTGGTTCACGTTCGGCCCGCTGATCAAGATGTATTGGTGGGTGCGCGCGCACGGCCGCGACAACGTACCGCGCGGCCGCGGCGCGATCTTGGCGTGCAATCACGTCGCCGCGATCGATCCCGTGCTGGTCTGCATGAGTTTCTGGCGGCAGGTCTCGTGGCTCGCGAAGATCGAGTTGGTGGTGACCAAGCGTGTCGCTTGGTTCTTCAAGGGCGCCGGGGTGATCCCGGTGAACCGCGAGATGCCCGAGCACTCGTGGGTAGAGAAGGCGGCCGAGGTGATCGCGAAGGGCGACCTGTTCGGCATCTTCCCCGAGGGGACGCGTAGCCCCGACGGCCGCGTCTACAGGGGTTACACAGGCGCGGCGCGCGTCGCCGCGCACACCGGGGCGCCGGTGATCCCGACCGGCATCGTCGGGACCAGGCGTGCCCACACGAAGGGACGCCGTCTCGCGCGTCCGACCGCGTGCGAGGTCCGGTTCGGCGCGCCGATGTTCTTCGAGCTCCGGCCGGGCGAGGACGAGGCGACGGCCTATCACCGCTTCACCGACGAGGTGCTCGACGCGATCGCGGCGCTGGTGGACGCCGAGCGTGTGCGGGACCGCTTCTCGCGCGAGCCGCGACGGCGCGCGGCCTCCTGATGACTCAAACCGCGAGTTCTGCGAGCGTCTCGTCCACCCGCCGCAGCACTTCGTCGATCAGATGCTCGGAGATCGTCAGCGCGGGCTCGATGCGGATCGTCGTCGCCGAGACCTGCGTGCCGGCGACCAGCACGCCGCGGCGGAAGAGGCCGGCCGCGGCCTGGTAGCCCATCTCGTCGGACGGGAACACGACGCCGAGCAACAGCCCGAGGCCTCGCACCTCGGTGATCGTGCCCGGGTAGCGCACCGCCAGCGCCTCGAGCCCGGTACGGAAGCGCTGCCCGCGCCGGTCGGCCAGCTCCCACAGCCGGTCGCGCAGCGTCACGTGGATCGCGGTGATCGCCGCCGCGCACGCGAGAGGGTTGCCGCCGAACGTCGAGGTGTGCAGGAACGGGTTGGCCTCCAACGCTTTCCACACTCGCTCGCGGCCGATGATCGCGCCGACCGGCATCACACCGCCGCCGAGGCTCTTGGCGACGCAGACGATGTCGGGCTCGACGTCCCAATGCTGCACCGCCCACATCCGTCCGGTGCGGCCGAGCCCGGTCTGAACCTCGTCCGCTACGAGCAGCGCGCCGGCCTCATCGCACGCCTCGCGAAGCCCGGGCCAGAATCCGTCGGGTGGAACCACGGCGCCGGCTTCGCCCTGGACAGGCTCCATCACGACGGCGGCGATCTGATCGCCGTGCTCGGCCAGGACGCGCGCGGCGGCATCCGCGTCGCCGTAGGGCACGCGCCATACCGGCCCGAGCAGCGGTTCGACCGCCTCGCGGAAGGCCGGCTTGCCCATCAGCGACAGCGCACCCAAGGTCTTGCCGTGGAAGGCGCCTTCCGCACAGACGAAGCCCGGCCGACCCGTCGCGACGCGCGCGATCTTCATCGCACCCTCGATCGACTCGGTGCCCGAGTTGCAGATGAAAGCGTTGGGCAGATCACCCGGCGCGATGCGTGCCAGCAGACGGCACAGCATCCCTTTCAACGGATCGAGCAGCTCCTGTGTCGGCATCGGGTTCCGATCGAGCTGCGCGCGCACCGCGGCGATCACCTCGGGGTGGCGGATGCCCAGATCGTAGATGCCGTACCCGCCGAGGCAGTCGATCCACTCCCGACCTCGGAGGTCCCGGACGATGGAGCCTTCGCCGGTCCATTCCAACGCCGCGAAGTCGCCGGCTTCTGTGACCGACTTGCGGTAGCGCACCAGGCCGGGCGTGAAGTGGTGATCGAAGTCCCAGACGGTCTGCCGGCTCAGCGCGTCCGGATCGGCGGCGCCGGTGAGGATCAGCCGCATCATCTCGGCCGATTCTTCCAGTGGCGAACCGCCCGCGCGGGGGCCGTCGGTCATGCGGCGAGGGTAGCACCAGGCGTTCGTGCACGAGCGCACGCGCGTTCGTGCGACGCGCGATTTGCACCCCCCCAACGGTGTTGCTAGGAATGCCCTCGGCTTCTGCCCGGAAGCTCATCGAAGACGCGGAAGACACGAAGGAGAAGACATGCGTCGCATCTTCACGCTGCTGTCGCTGGTGCTGGCGATGGCGATGATCACCGTCGCCTGCGGTGAGGCCAAGGACACCGGCTTCTCCGCTGCCCCCGAGACGGAGGACGCCGGGCACGGGGGTGAAGATGGTGGCGGTGGCGGCCCGGAGTTCGACCCTTCGCCGGAACCTCAGGAGGGACCCGCGGCCGAGCTGACCATCCAGGCGCAGAAGATCGCGTTCAACCGGAGCGAGATGCTGTTCGTCGCGGACTCCCCGATCACTCTGACGTTCGAGAACCTCGACACGAACATCCTGCACAACGTTGCGATCTATGTCGACGACTCCACTGCGGAGGAGCTTTTCAAGGGCGAGGAGTTCAACGGCGCCGACTCCAGGGGCTACCAGATCCCGGCGACGCCGGCCGGTGAATACTACTTCCAGTGCGACGTCCATCCGAACATGAACGGGACGGCGACGTTCAGCTGAGCTGCCCGTTCACGACCACGAGGGTCCCCGTCCGCGGGGGCCCTCGCTGCTAGACTCGCCGGGAGATGAGCGAGCCTTCCCGCGCGCGCCGCCTCGGCGTCATGGGCGGCACCTTCAACCCCATCCACACCGGTCACATGGTGGCCGCCGACGAGGCGCGCCAGGCGTTCGAGCTCGACGAGGTTGTGTTCGTTCCCGCCGGGCATCCGTGGCAGAAGGCTGATGTCGACGTCGCGCCGGCCGAGGATCGCTACCTGATGACCGTGATCGCGACCTCGCCACATCCCGCGTTCACCGTCTCGCGCATCGAGCTTGATCGCGAGGGCCAGACGTACACGATCGACACGCTGCGCGCGCTGCGCGAGCAGCGCCCGGACCCCGAGCTGTTCTTCATCACCGGCGCGGATGCGGTGTTGCAGATCCTGTCTTGGAAGGACCCGGCGGCGATCCTTCGGGAGGCGCGCTTCATCGCGGCGACGCGCCCCGGTTACGACCTGGAACGTCTCGAGAAGGAACTACCCGAGGGACTCGAAGATCGTGTCGCGGTGATGGAGATCCCCGCGCTCGCGATCTCGTCGACCGACGTCCGGCGACGCGTGCAAGAGGGGCGGCCCATCCGGTACCTCGTGCCGGAGGGTGTGGCCGCCTACATAGAGAAGCGGCGCTTGTACAAGGAGGAGCGATGACGACGGTGCTCGAACGCGACCCGGGGACACGCGCTAAGCGCGGCCGCGTGCGCCGGCTGCGTAAGCGGTCCCTGACCCTGATCGTGCTGCTGGCGGTCAGCGCCGGATTGGGCGTCGGCGTCCAGCGGCTCGTGACCTCGGATGCCCCAGCCGCGCCCGAGCAGGTGATCGGCGACCCCGCGGACGGAGAGCAGTTCACGACGCTGATGGTGACGACGCTGCTCGAGGATCCGTCCCAGCAAGCCGACGGGCTGACGCTGTTCGGGATCGATCGCGACGGCCGCGATCCGGCCGTGATGTTCATCCCGACCGAGACGATCACCGAGGTCCCCGGCCAGGGCTCGGTCGAGGTCGGCAAGGCGATGAGCTTCGGACGGCTGAGCCTGGTCGAGCTCGCCGTGGAGAACCTGCTCGGCATCGTGGTCGATCGCACGGTCGGTGTCGACGACGTGAGCCTGGGCTCGCTCGTCGACGCGATCGGCGGGATCGACGTCGCCGTCGATGAGCGGCTGTACGAAGACGATCCCGAGGGACGCCGGCAGCTCGTGTTCCCGTTGGGCGAGCAGCACTTCGACGGCGCCGCAGCCATCACGTATCTGACCTATGAGCCGGCGGAGGCCAGCGACCTGGATCGGTTCCCCCGCGCGCAGAAGGTATGGGAGGGCGTCTTCGCGGCCGTCGGTCCGGATCAGCTGGCCCGCGCCGTGGAAGGACTCGGGGATTCCGTGGCCGGCCTCGAGGGCGCGGGAGGTCTCGCGGATCTGCTCCGCATGTTCTCCGCCGCCTCCTCGCAGCAGTACGAGGTCATGCCACCCAGACCGGTCGTCTCCGGCGGGGACGAAGAGGTCTTCCAGGTCGATGAGGGCGCCCTCGAGCGTGTGATCGCGAGATCATTCGCCGGGTCACGTCCCGCGCCGGGCGCCGGGGTGGGCTCCCGGGTCGAGCTGCGGAACGGCAACGGGATGCCGGAGGTGGGTGAGCGCGCGGCGGCCGTGCTGATCCCCGCAGGATTCCGTATCGTGTTGAGCGGGAACGCCGGTTCGTTCGATCACCGATCGACGCGTATCGTTGTATACAGCGACGACGCGCAGGCGATCGCGATGGGTGAGCGGATCCGAGCGCTGCTCGGGGTTGGAGAGTTAGAGATCGGCACGCGAGGGCAGACCGTCGCCGACGTCACGGTGATCCTGGGCGCCGATCTGCTCGAGAAGGAGACGACGACCTGAGGCCGAAGAAGGCAACCGGAGGTCCTGCTCCGCGGACGATGGCCGTGCTCGCCGCGCGCGCGGCGGCCGACAAGCAAGCCAATGATGTTCGCGTGCTCCAGGTTCGTGATCTCATCGCGATCACCGACTTCTTCGTGATCTGCTCGGGGAACACGGACCGTCAGGTCAAAGCGATCGGTGAGGCGATCGAGGAAGCACTTCGTGCGGAGGCGGTGAAGCCGATGCGTCGCGAGGGCGAGCGCGACATGCACTGGCTGCTGCTCGACTTCGCCGACGTCGTCGTGCACGTCTTCCAGGAGGAGGACCGCCGGTACTACGAGCTCGAGCGGCTGTGGAAGGACGCGCCGCTCATCGAGTGGGATGCCGCGGACCAGGCATCTCGCGTGCGGCACTGATCGCGGTCGCGACCGGCTCTAAGCGCGTCTCTGGGCGCGACGGGCTCTGGGCGCGACGGGCCCTAGGCGCGACCGGGCGGGAACCGGCGCGCGCGCGCCGCTGCCGCTCCGAGCACCAGCCACGTCACCGCGGCCAGCATCGCGATCTGCCACGGGTGCCAGCCGCCCGCCCCGAACAAGATCGGCGTCATGACCGGGCCGGCCATGAAGGCCAGCCCGGCGCCGGCCGGCAGCGGCTCGGGCTTGAGCGCCCACCACAGCGGCAGCAGGACGAACAGCGCGGTCCACAGCACCGGCAACGCGGGGTCGGCGATCAAGCGCAGTAGGCCGGCTCCCTCGGTGGCGAGGCGCTCGTTGCGGGTCGCGATCAGGGCCGAGGTCGACCAGCCGGACGCGATCAGGCTCGGGACGAGCAGCGTGAGCGCGCGGCGCTTCGCCATCACGCGTCGTCGTTTGCCCTCCACGCCGGCGAGCATCCGCTCGCCGTAAGTCACCGTCACGCCCGAATCGTAACGATGTCCGAGCCCAGTCACGGGAGGCGGGGAGGTTCCCGCCTCGGGGATCGGGAGGGGTCCTCGCCTCGAACGGATCAGAGGGCTGCGGCCAGCAGCCAGTGCCAGGTCACCGTGGCGGTGTTGCCGCCGTGGTCGGTGACCGAGGCGGTGGCCAGGTAGCGACCAGGCGGCTTGCCCTGCAGCGGATAGCCGGAGGCCTGGAACCACCCACCGTCGAGATTGAACGTCCCACCGCCTCGTTTGCCGACAGGGTCGTAGAAGTTCGGCGCCGAGAAGGGGTCGTAGCTGTACACGAGACCGGCCTGCACGCCGGCGACCTCGTTCTCGCCCAGGTAGTACACGCGCACGGTCAACGTCCCGGGTACGAGGTCGCGGTTCCCGTCGGCATCAGTGACTCGGAATCCCACTGCGGGATACGAGCTCGGCGAGGTGGCCGCTGAGCCGAACACGATGCCGAGGCTGGTGCCGCTGCCCAGGTTCCCCGGGGTCACACCCGAGAACCGCGGCTTCTGGCCGCCCTTGTCGGTAACCGTGAGCTTGTATCCGGTCGAGTTGGTGGTCGAGTTCCCCGCGTAGTCGGCGATGCTCCACTGGAAGTAATAGTCGCCCAGCGACAGCGGCGCCGACGGGTACCACACGATCGTGTAGGTGTTGAGGACCGGGTTGATCGTCTGGCACGACACGGTCAGGTTCGGGTCGCGGCACATCCGCCCGGTCAGCGAGAACGGGTTCAGACCGGATCGCGCGCCGTTGGACCAGTGATCGCACACGCCGTGCAGGACGATCGGCATCGGGTTTGTCGTCCCGGGCGGGCTCGCGGGCGAGAACGCACCCGCGGTGACGCCGGGTCCGCACCCGGTCACCGCCGCGGAGGCCGGACCGAGGATCGGCGGCTTGTTGTCGATCACGTACGGCTGGCGGTCCACCTGCGTGGTTTGGACCGAGCCCTCGAAACCGCGCACGCTCGCCCAGAACAGGGCTTCGTCGGCGTCGCGCGCGAACCACTCCGTGTGCGTCCAGCGGTTCCAGCCGCCGGCGGATGGACCGCCCTGCTCGACGCCGTCGAAGCTCATCGTCACCGTGGTGTCGTTGCGATGGCCGAGCGTCAGCCGCATCGACGTCCCGATCGCCGGTGCCTTCGAACGGACGATCCATGTCACCCATCGGCCGGTCGTGTCCGTCGAGATCTCCGCCGGGGATATGCGCAGGTTGGTCATGTAGCGCATCGGAAGACCGCTCTCGGGCGTGAAGTTCGCGTCCCCGGCAACGTTCGAATAGGTCGTATACGGCTGGTTCACCGCCGCATACAGCGGTGTGGCGGTGGTGTCGCGCGCGTGAACGTCGTAGGTGTTGTGCCCCGCCCCGGAGGACCCGCCCGCGCAGATGCGGTAGAAGCCGGTGACGTTGGTCTGTGCGTTCTCGGGCGTCGTCCCGGGGTCGTTGGTGAGGGAGAGCTGCACGGTCATCCCCTGCAGGGGCTGACCCTTCGCGTTCTTGACGGTTCCGGTGATCGCGGACGTCGCGCTTCCGCCCGAGCAGCTCGTATCAACCTTCGCCGAGACCAGGCTCGGAGCGACGACGATGAGAACGATCGCGGTGGCCGTTATCGCACGTTTCATCTCGTTCCTCCGGAGTGGACGTCTCGACCGTGTTGGGGTCTTCGTTCCATCCGGCCGCGGAACCTGTCTCGGTCCGCTATCTGCTGGAAAATGCCGCTTCGCCCGCCTCGCCGCTTTCGCGAGGGATGCACCACGGCGGAACGGGTCTAGTCCAGGTCGATCTCGCGGCCGATGCCGCGCGCGCGCGCAGCCGCGAGGACCAGCGACGCCGCTGCGGCGTCTTGCACGGCGTTGCCGACCGACTTGTACAGCGTGAGCTGCTCGTCGGCGGTCCGGCCCTCCTTCACGCCGGCGACGAGCTCACCGATCTCGGCGTGGATGTGCGATGCGTCGATAAGGCCGTCGCGGATCGGCCAGGCGATATCGTTCGCTCCGGCGGGCGGCGGCAGCACGATCGTTTCGCGTGATTCCACAACCAGCAGCGCGTCGCGGACCGTCTCGGCGTCCACCTCGCGACCCGATACGTTGTAGCCGACCGAGGTGACGTGCGTCCCCGGTGCGAGCAGCGCGCGGCGAACGACCGGCTCGGTGGCATGCGTGGACGCGCTGACGATCCCGGCGCCGTCGCAGGCCTCTTCGATCGTGGCGACGGCGCGGGCCGGGAGTTCCGAAGCGACGGCGGCGACGAGCTGCGCGGCCTTGGTTGGATCGCGGCCCCAGACCCGGACCTCGGAGAGCCGGCGCACGCGCGGCATCATCAGCAGATGCGCGCGCGCCTGGACGCCGGTGCCCAGCACGGCCAGCACGCCGGCGTCGGCGCGGGCGAGCAACCGTGCCGATAGGGCGGAACCTGCCGCGGTCCGCAGTGCGGTGATCGCGGCGCCGTCCATGAGCGCCGATGGTCTGCCGTTGGCCGGGTCGAACGCGACGATCACGGCTTGGTGGGTCTCGTACGGCCCGCCGGCGTTGCCGGGGAACACGTTGACCAGCTTGGTGGTCAACGCGTCGAGTCCCGCGACCCAGGCGGGCATCGCGGCGGTGATCGCGCCTCGCTCGGCGATGGTTGCGGCGACGCGCGCGGGCGCCGAAGCGCGCCCGGCGCTCAGATCGGCCATCGCCTGTCCGACCGCGTCGATCAGTTCGTCCGGGTCGAGCAGCTCTTCGACCTCGCCGCGCGTGAGCAGCAGCATCAGGCCCTCGCCGCCCGGCTCTCGTGTGCGACGGGGCGGGATGTCGCGTGTGTCC
>DASWIP010000072.1:0-9419 GCA_036397635.1 Actinomycetota bacterium
CCGGTCCCCCGACGGAAGGAGGAGCCATGTCAGTGCTCAACAGGCTGCGCGCGCGGTTCGCCAAGAGGCGTCTCGCCGTCATCGCCGCGGCAGCCGCGGTGGCGATCATCGTGCCTGCGGCACTCACGAGCGCGTCGGACAGCTTCAGCGATGTTTCCAGCAGCCACCCGTTCCATGATCACATCAATGCCATCGTGAACGCTGGAATCACTGCAGGGTGCGGCAGTGGGAAATACTGCCCGTCGAGCAGCGTGACGCGCGGCCAGATGGCGGTATTCCTGAACAAGCTCGGCGACTTGGACGGCACGAGTCTTCCGGTTGTCGATGCCTTCATGCTGAACAGCACGATCTATCTTGACGACGCTCACACGGCGACCCTTGCCGGGGGAGCGCCGACGGAATGCGAGACGATCACGTTCACCGACGACCTCAACATCGGCTTCCCCATCCCGTTCGGCGCCTACATCGTTCAGCATCAACTCTTCGAAGCGCCTGTCGCGGAGACGGAGAACATAAACGTCCAGCTTCGCGACAGCTCCGATGAGCTCGACGAGGATGACGACGTCTACGATGTCTGTTTCTCCACCGTGGACGGCTCGTTCCTCGCTGCAGGCGACTACAAGACGTACCGCCAGTTGGCCGTGTTCTTCGTCGGGAACATCTTCGGCTCGGCGGGAGCGACCTCCGCGAACGCCCAGACCACCGGGCGGCGCAGCCCCCTTCGCAACCTCGACCGCTGACCGACGCGACTGGGGTGCCCTCCCATCCGGAGGGCACCCCGCGCAGCCTCCGCTCCACTGCCATCCGGCCTTGTCCCAGCTCGTTTGCCGCGCGCGCGTCCCGGCGTTAGCCTTGCTCGTGAAAAGATTCACAAATTGGGTTGGCCCACAGCCGATGATCGGGGGCGTGCTCGGTGGCGCATGAGTTCGACGCGGTCGTCGTCGGGGGAGGACCCGGCGGCGCGACGGCCGCGTATCACCTCGCTCGCCGCGGTCACCGCGTTGCCGTGATCGACAAGGCCAAGTTCCCGCGCGAGAAGGTCTGCGGCGACGGGCTCACGCCGCGCGCGGTGCGCTGCCTCGAGCGGATGGGTGTCGACACCACCGGCCCCGCCTGGGCGCGCGCGGACGGCCTGCGGATCATCGGAGGCGGCGTGACCCTCGAGCTGCCCTGGCCGGTGGTCAGCGACATGCCGTCCTACGGGCTGGTCCAGACCCGGTTCGAGTTCGACCGCCTGCTGCTGGACACCGCGCGCAAGGCCGGCGCGGAGATCTGGGAGGAGACCGAGGTCACCGACCCGCTGCTCGACGACGACGGAGTCGTGATCGGCGTTCGCGTCGCGGCCAACGGGGACCGGGCCGATGTGCGCGCGCCGGTCGTGCTCGCCGGGGACGGCGTCGCCAGCCGCTTCGGCCTCTCCCTGGGCGGCCGCCGTCTCGAGCGGCACCCGATGGGCGTGGCGGTGCGGACCTATTTCCGCAGCCCCCGTGCTGCCGACGACTATCTGGAGAGCTACCTGGAGCTGTGGCGGGGCGACGACCTGCTGCCGGGCTACGGCTGGATCTTCCCGGTACCCGACGGGACCGTGAACGTCGGGCTGGGCCTGCTGAACACCTCCAAGCACTTCGGCAAGGTCGATTACCGCAAGCTGCTGTGGGACTGGGTCGCCGGGCTGCCCCCCGAGTGGGAGCTGACCCCCGAGACCCAGGTCGGGAAGATCCGCAGCGGGTCGCTGCCGATGGGGTTCAACCGGATGCCCGTGGCGCGTCCCGGGATGATGCTGATCGGGGACGCCGCCGGCGCCGTCAATCCCTTCAACGGTGAGGGCATCGCCTACGCGATGGAGACCGCCGAGATCGCCGCCGAGGTCGCCGGCGAGGCGCTCGCGGCCGGGGACCCGCGCGCGCTTCGCGCCTATCCGCAGCACCTGCACGAGGCATACGAGGGGTATTTCATCCTGGGCCGCACGTTCGTGCGCCTGATCGGCAACGGGGCCGTGATGCGGTTCCTCACCCAGCACGGGATGAAGCGAGAGTGGCTGATGCGCTTCGCCTTCAAGATCCTGGCGAACATCACCGAGCCTCGCGACGGTGACGCCTCGGATCGGTTGATCAACGCTTTGGTGCGAGCAGCACCGGCCATCAACACCGTGGTTCGCCGGTGACCCCGCGCGCTCGTGGATTCGTGAACGCGTCCGGGGTTTGCGTGCGCGCGTTCGCCCTTCCTATCGTTGGCGCGACGTGGGTCCGCCCAGGGCCCGGAGGGTGCGGTCGTGCTGTCTGATTTCCTCGGGATCCTGATGCTGCTGGGGCTCGGCGCGCTGTTCGCGGCGGGGTCGATCTTCATCGCGTCCAAGGTCGGTCCGCGCAACCCGACGGCGGCGAAGCTCGCCCCGTACGAGTGCGGGATCACGCCCGAGCGCCTCCCGCGCGAGCGCTTCCCGGTGAAGTTCTATCTGATCGCGATGTTGTTCATCCTGTTCGACGTCGAGGTCGTGTTCTTCTATCCGTTCGCGGTGATGTTCCGTGAGCTGGGCCTCTGGGGCCTCGGGATGATGGGCGTCTTCTCGCTGTTGATCGGGGTGGCCTTCTTCTACGAGTGGCGGATGGGCGGCCTGGACTGGGAAGAGGAGGTCGAGAGCGCGCGCGCGATCGTGAGCAGGCGGTTGCGTCTCGAGGCCGAGCAGCGCGCGCGCGCGGGGCGAGTCGCCTGATGGGGCTCGAAGAGCATCTTCCCAGCGGCATCCTGCTGACCAACGTCACCAACTTCGTCCAGTGGGCGCGCAAGTCGTCGTTGTGGCCGGCGACGTTCGGCCTCGCATGCTGCGCGATCGAGATGATGGCGACCGGGGCGTCGCACCACGACATCGCGCGGTTCGGGATGGAGGTCTTCCGCGCGTCCCCCCGCCAGGCCGACCTGATGATCGTTGCGGGACGCGTCTCGCAGAAGATGGGGCCGGTCCTGCGCACGATCTACGACCAGATGCCCGAGCCGAAGTGGGTCATCTCGATGGGGGTCTGTGCGACCTCGGGCGGGATGTTCAACAACTACGCGATCATCCAGGGCGTGGATCAGATCGTGCCCGTGGACATCTACGTCCCCGGATGCCCGCCGCGGCCCGAGATGCTCATGGACGGGATCCTCAAGCTGCACGAGAAGATCAAGAACACGCCTCTGGTGATCAGGTAGCGCCATGGACGAACGCTTGGAGCAGATCTGCGCACGCGCTCGTGAACGATTTCCCGAGCGCGTATCCGAACCTGCCGAGGCCTTCGGCGAGGTCTCGGTCGAGGTCGCGCGCGAGGGGCTCGTCGAGGTCGCGACCTGGCTGCGCGACGAGGAGGAGTTCGCGCTGCTCGCGGATTGGTCGGCGGTCGATCACCTGGACGTGGAGCCGGACGAGCGACGGTTCCTGTGCGCCGCGCACCTGGCTTCGGTGAGCGCGCCGCTGCGCCTGCGGCTGCGGGTGTTCGTGCCCGATGGTGACGAGACCTGCCCGAGCCTGGTCGGGGTCTGGCCCGCGGCGGACTGCCAGGAACGCGAGATGTTCGACTTCTTCGGCATCCGCTTCGAAGGGCACCCGGACCTGCGCCGCATCTTCATGCCCGAGGAGTGGGACGGCCACCCGCAGCGCAAGGATTACCCCCTGGGCGGCACCAACGTCCAGTATCAGCATGGTCAGTTCATCCCGCCGCCGGACCGCCGCGGGCAGGGCACGACCACCACCGGGTATCCGGGGAGGATCTCGTGAGCGCGAGCGAGGTCTTCGTGGGCGGTCAGGACTGGGACGTCGTCTCGACGCGCACCGGCGAGGACACGCTGGTGATCAACATGGGGCCGCAGCATCCCTCGACCCACGGTGTGCTGAGGCTGGTGCTCGAGATCGACGGCGAGACGATCGTCAACGCGAAGTCGGTGGTGGGCTACCTGCACACCGGGATCGAGAAGAACACCGAGGTGCGCAACTGGGTGCAGGGCGTGACCTTCGTGACGCGCATGGACTACCTGGCCCCGTTCCACAACGAGATCGCGTACTGCTTGGGCGTCGAACGCCTGCTCGGGATCACCGCGCCCGAGCGCGCGCAGGTGATCCGCGTGCTGCTCGCCGAGCTGAACCGCATCTCGTCGCACCTGGTGTGGCTCGCGACATCGGGGATGGAGCTGGGTGCGCTGTCGATGATGCTCTACGGCTTCCGCGAGCGCGAGATGATCCTGGACATCTTCGAGCACATCACCGGCCTGCGGATGAACCACGCGTACGTCCGGCCCGGTGGGCTGTCCACCGACCTTCCCGACGGCAGCATCGAGAAGATCCGTGAGTTCCTGGACTCCTTCCCCAAGCGCATCGACGAGTACGAGGGGCTGCTGTCCGAGAACCCCACCTGGATCGATCGCAACGCCGGCATCGGGATCCTCGACGCCGAGACCGCGATCGGTCTCGGCGTGACCGGGCCGCTGCTGCGCGCGGCAGGGGTTCCGCGCGACCTGCGCAAGACCGAGAGCGTGCTGCCCTACGAGCGCTACGACTTCGACGTCGCCGTCGACGATGCGGCCGACTGCCTCGCGCGGTTCCGGGTCCGCATGAAGGAGATGCGCGAGTCGCTGCGGATCTGCCGTCAGGTGATCGACGACCTCCCCGGCGGCCCGGTGATGATCGAGGATCCGAAGATCGCCTGGCCGGCCAAGCTCGGCTTGGGGCCGGACGGTCTGGGCAACGAGCCCGGCTACATCCAGAAGATCATGGGCGAGTCGATGGAGGCGTTGATCCATCACTTCAAGCTGGTCACCGAGGGCTTCAAGGTGCCCGCCGGCGAGGTGTACGTGCCGATCGAGTCGCCGCGCGGCGAGCTGGGGTACCACCTGGTGTCGTCCGGCGGCACGCGCCCGTGGCGCGTGCACGTGCGCGACCCCTCGTTCATCAACCTCCAGGCGATGCCCGGCATGGTGCGCGGCCACCTGCTCGCCGACGTGGTCGCCGTGGTCGCGAGCCTGGATCCCGTGATGGGAGGCGTCGATCGATGACGCAGCCGCAGGGGATCTGGTTGGACACGCCCCGGATGGGGCGCAACCTGCCGGAGGCAGGACCGCTCTCGGAGCGGTTCCAGGCCGATGCGCAGAAGGTGCTCGCGCGCTATCCGATCAAGCGCAGCGCGGTCATGTCGCTGCTGTATCTCGCGCAGGCCGAGCAGCGTTTCGTCTCCAACAGCGCCATCCGCGAGATCGCCGCACTGGTCGAGCTGACCCCGGCCGAGGTCGCCGCCGTCGCGACGTTCTACACCATGTTCAAGCGAACGCCCCAGGGCGATTGGCTGGTCAGCGTGTGCACGCAGCCGTCGTGCGCGCTGGCCGGCGGCGGCGAGCTGCTCGCGCGGCTGGCCGAGGAGCTGCGCTGCGAGGTGGGCGGCACCAGCGCCGACGGCAAGATCAGCATCGAGGAGGTCGAGTGCCTGTGCGCCTGCGACGGCGCGCCGGTGTTCAGCCTCAACTACGAGAACTACGAGCGCATGACCATCGACGACGCCGTGGCGATGGTGAAGGCGGTCCGAGAGGGCCGCGAGCCCCCCGCGGGCGCGCGCGGCGAGAAGCCGCTGGACTTCGAGGGCTCGCACCGGTTGCTGTCGGGCATGGAGTCGCCGCGATGAGCAACGGAACCGCCACCGTCCAGCAGACGAAGGTGCTGACCGCGCGCTACGACACGCCGGGCGCGGACCGCATCGACGGCTACATCGAGGCCGGCGGCTACGAGGCCTTCCGCAAGGCGTTGGGCATGCCGCGCGACGAGATCATCGAGACGATCAAGGTCTCGGGGCTGCGCGGTCGTGGCGGGGCAGGGTTCCCGACCGGGACCAAGTGGAGCTTCATCCCGCGCGACGTCAAGCCGGTCTACACGGTCTGCAACGCCGACGAGGGCGAGCCGGGAACGTTCAAGGACCGGGAGCTGATGGAGCGCGATCCGCACCAGCTGCTCGAGGGGATGATGATCGGCGCGTACGCGATCGGCTCCGGCAACGCCTACATCTACTGCCGGGGCGAGTTCCTGCACGCCTCGCGCGTGCTGGAGCGCGCGATCGGCGAGGCCTACGAGAAGGGCTTCCTCGGCCGCAACATCCAGGGATCGGGCTTCGATCTGGACTTCACGCTGCACCGCGGCGCCGGCGCGTACATCTGCGGCGAGGAGACCGCGCTGCTCGAGTCGATCGAAGGGCGGCGCGGGCAGCCGCGGCTGCGGCCGCCGTTCCCCGCCACGCACGGCCTGTACGCCAAGCCGACCGTCGTCAACAACGTCGAGACGTTCGCGTGCGTGCCGCACATCGTCAACAACGGGCCCGCGTGGTTCAAAGGCTTCGGCACCCAGAAGTCGCCTGGGACCAAGATCTTCTCCGTCTCGGGCGACGTCGAGCGGCCGGGCAACTACGAGGTGCCGTTCGGGATGAGCGCGCGCGACCTCATCGACGGCCTCGCCGGCGGGGTCAAGGGCGGGCAGGCGTTGAAGGCGTTCACGCCCGGCGGCGCGTCCTCCACGCCGTTCTTCGGGCCCGACAAGCTCGACACCGAGATGGACTGGGAAGGCGTGCAGGCGGCCGGATCGCTGCTCGGCACCGGCGCGATGATCGTGTTCGCCGAAGGCACCTGCATGGTTCGAGCAGCGCTGCGCTACGTCCGGTTCTACGCGCACGAGTCCTGCGGCAAGTGCACGCCCTGTCGAGAAGGGACGTTCTGGACCGTCAACACGCTCGAGCGCATCGAGCGCGGCGAGGGTCGCGAAGAGGACCTGCAGATCATGCTCGACGTGCAGGGCAACATCATGGGCCGATCGTTCTGCGCCCTCGGCGACTTCGCGACCGCGCCGGTGACCTCGACCATCCAGCTGTTCCGCGACGAGTACCTCGCCCACATGAAGCAGGGAGGGTGCCCGTTTGAGCGCTGAGATGGTGACGCTGACCATCGACGGTCGCGAGATCTCGGTGCCGAAGGGCACGTTGATCATCCGCGCCGCCGAGCAGCTCGGCGTCTACGTCCCGCGGTTCTGCGACCACCCGCTGCTCGATCCGCTGGGCGCGTGCCGGCAGTGCCTGGTCGAGATCGAAGGCCAGCTCAAGCCGCTGACCGCCTGCACGACCCCCGTGGGCGACGGCATGGTCGTCAAGACCCAAGCCACCTCAGACATCGCGCGCGAGGGCCAGGACGGCGTGCTCGAGATGCTGCTGATCAACCATCCGCTGGACTGCCCCATGTGCGACAAGGGCGGCGAGTGCCCGCTGCAGGACCAGGCGCTCGCATACGGCCCCGGCGGCTCGCGCTACATCGACCCGAAGCGGCGGTTCACCAAGCCGGTGCCGATCTCGCCGCTGGTGAAGCTGGACCGCGAGCGTTGCGTGCTGTGCGCGCGCTGCACCCGATTCGCGAGCGAGATCTCCGGCGACCCGTTCATCGAGCTGTTCGAACGCGGCGCGCTCGAGCAGGTGGCGATCTTCGAGGATGAGCCCTACCAGAGCGAGTTCAGCGGCAACGTGATCCAGATCTGCCCCGTCGGGGCACTGACCTCCTCGACGTTCCGTTTCCGCGCGCGCCCGTTCGACATGACCACCACGCCGAGCACCTGCAACCGCTGCGCGAGCGGCTGCTCGATCGCCGTCCAGGAACGGCGCGGCCAGATCTCGCGCGTGCTCGCGCGCCTCGACGCGGGCGCCAACGACGAGTGGATCTGCGACAAGGGCAGGTTCGGCTACGCCTACAGCCAGAAGCCCGAGCGGATCACCGAGCCGATGGTGCGCAAGGATGACGCCTTCGTGGCCGTCTCGTGGGCCGAGGCCTTGACCACGATCGCCGAGCACGCCGGCGGCAGCGCCGCGGTGCTCGCGTCGGGGCAGCTGCTCGACGAGGACGCATACGCGCTGTCGCGATTCGCGCGGACGGTGCTCGGGACCAACGACGTCGATGCGTTCGCACGGCCGACCTCCGACGAGGAAACCGACATGCTGGCCGCGCTTCCGCGCACCGCGACCGCCGGCTACGGCGACATCGATCGCGCGGATGTGGTCGTGGTCGCCGGGACCGATCTGCAGCAGGACGCGCCGATCGTGTTCCTCCGGGTCCGCAAGAACCAGCGCCGGCGCGGTCTGCGCGTGATCGAGATCGGGCCCCGGCGCTCGGCGTTGTCACGCTCGGGCGCCGAGTGGATCGCCTGCGCGCCCGGCGGGGAGGCGGGCCTGCTGCTCGCGCTGGTGTCGGCATTGGAGGAGCGCGCGCAGACCGGCCTGGACCCGATGACGCGCGCCGCCGCCGGCGACGCGGGGGCGAACGACGTGGTCGCATCCGCCGGCGCAGACCTCGAGCGGGTGCGCGCGCTTGCGGCGACGCTGACCGAGGCCGGTGACCACGCCGTCCTGCTTGCCGGCGAGCAGCTCGCGACGGTCCCCGGCGCGCAGAGCCTCGCGTGGAACGCCATGGTTGCGACGGGGGGGAGGTTCGGTTGGGTGCCCCGCAAGGCCGGCGCGCGCGGTGCGGTGTGGGCGGGGTTGCATCCCGACCTGCTGCCCGCCGGTCGCCGCGTCGCGGACTCCGGAGACCGGGCGGCCACCTCGGAGATCTGGGGCGCCGAGGTTCCGGCGACGCCGGGGCGCGACGCCGCCGCGATCCTGCAGGGCGCGCGCTCGACCGGCACGCTGTACCTGTTCGGCGCCGACCCGGTCGCGGATCATCCAGACGCCGACCGGGCGCGCCGGGCGCTGGACGACGCCCCGTTCGTGGTCGCGGTCGACATGCTGATGACCGAGAGCGTGCGCCGCGCGCACGTGATCCTGCCGGCGCTGCCCGCCTACGAGCGGTCGGGGACGCTGACCGGCTGGGACGGGGTCGCGCGTCCGGTGCGCGCGGCGATGCCGCCGGCCGGGATCGCGCAGACCGACCTCGAGGTGCTGCAGGGTCTCGCGCTGGCTTTGGAGCGTCCGTTCCCCGCGACGCCCGAGGCGGTGCGACGCGAGATGCTGGCGTTCGCGCGCTCGGCCGAGCCCGCGCGCGCGGTGGGAGCGCCGCGCCCGGCCGCGGCCGCGCGCGGCGACGTGCTGGCCATCCGCGTGGCCAAGCTGCTCGACGACGGCGCGATGATGACCGGGGCCGAGCAGTTGCGCGCCGCCGCCCGCGCGCCGGTGATCGAGGTCTCGCCGGGGCTGGCACGGAGCCGCGACATCGGCGACGGGAGCGTGGTTCGGGTCGCCTCGGCATCCGGTGAGGTGCGCGCGCGCGCGCGGGTCAACCCAGGGCTTGCGGAGGGCGTGGTGGCGGTGCCCGCCGGGATCGACTGGATCGACGCGCGCGGCCTGTTCGGCGGCGCGAGCGTGGTCGGCGTGAGCATCGACCCGAGCGGCGATCCCCTGGTGCTGGGGGTCGAGGGCTGATGGAGCGGCTCGACGGCCTCG
>DASWIP010000073.1:0-8315 GCA_036397635.1 Actinomycetota bacterium
GGTCTGGTACGCGACCTCGCGGATCAGCATGTGCTTGAACAGGTACTCCGTGTCGCCGACCAGCCGTGACGACGGCTCCATGCGGATCAGGTCCTTAGCCTCGAGCGCGTCGAGGATCTGATCGAGCCTTGCGTCCTGCCCCATCTGCTCAAGCGCACCGCGCCAGAACACCTTGCCGACCACCGACGCATCCAGCAGGACGCGGCGCTCCAGCGGTGGCAGCGTATCCAGTCGGCTGGCGATGATCCCGGTGACGCTGGTCGGCAGCTCGCGCGCAAGCTCGGCAGTCTGCTCGGACACGGCCGCCGCGAGCTCTTCGAGGAAAAGCGGGTTACCGCCGGCGACCTCCACGATGCGGTCCAGCAGGTCGCCGGGGATGCCCTCCAGCAGATGTCGCACCAGCCGCGTCGCGTCCGCGAGCGGCAGCGGCTCGAGCCGCAGCGACGTGTACGACGCCAGACCGCCGCCCCAGTTCGCGCGCCGGTCGAGCAGCTCGGGCCGCGCCAACGTCAGGAACATCGCCGGCGCGTCGTGGGTGCGCGACGCCAGCATCTCGATCAGGTCGAGCAGCGTGCCGTCGGCCCAGTGGACGTCCTCGAACACGAACACGGTCGGGCGGTTCCGCGCGACGGCCTCGACGAAGCGGCGCGCGCCCATGAAAACGACCGCGCGCTCCGCGGCGGCTTCCGAGGCGAGCCCCGCAAGCGTCGGCAGGATCTGCGTCAGCCCGTCCGACGCGTCGTCGAGCAGCGCGGCGGCCATGCCGCGCAGCTTTGCGAGCGCGGTGGGCGCGGGATCGGTCTCCATGATCCCCGCCAGGTTCTTGACCTGCTGCGCGAACGCGCCGAAGCCCGTGCTTTCCCCGTACGGCAAGGAACGGCCCCGCACGACCTGGACGCCCAGCCCCTCGAGCGCGGTGGTGATCTCGGTGGTTACGCGGGTCTTGCCGATCCCGGGCGGACCGATCACGGTTGCCAGGTGCGGCCGGCGCTCGGTCTCGATGCGCGTCCAGACCTGACGCAACAGGTCCAGCTCGGCGGCGCGGCCGACCATCGGCGCCGCGGACACCGGGCGCATGGCCTGCGCCTCAGCGGCGACCGCGCGCCAGGCGAGCACCGGCTCGGCTTTCCCTTTCGCCTCGACGGCGGGGAGCTGCTCGTAGCGGATCGCGTGCCGCGTCGCGCGGTAGGTGTCCTCGCCGACCACAACGTTGCCCGGCGACATCGCGGTCTGCAGCCGCTTCGCGACGTTGACCGCGTCGCCCATGACCGTGGACTCGCGGTTGGGGCCAACAGGACCGAACAGCGTCTCGCCGGTGTTGACGCCGATGCGCAACGGCATGCCACGGAACTCGGCCGTGTGATCTGCCGCGCATACCAGCAGCTCCAGCGCCGCACGCACGGCGCGTTCGGGATCGTCTTCGTGCGCGAGCGGCGCGCCGAACAACGCCATCAGCTCGTCGCCGATCACGCGCGAGATCGTGCCGCCGTACCGGGTGACGATGTCGCCCATCAACCCCATGCAGCGGTCGATCACGCCGGTGACCTCCTCGGGGTCGAGCCGCTCGGACAGGCTCGTGAACCCCGACAGGTCGGCGAACAGCACGGTCGCGTACCGGCGCTCGGCCTCTCCGACCGGCGCGGCCGGCGGCGGCGGCGCGTCGGCGCTCAGCGCGCCACCGCAGCTACCGCAGAAGCGGAACCCGGAGGGGTTGGCGGTGCCGCAGGCGGGGCAGCGCTGCTCGAGCAGCTGCCCGCATGAACCGCAGAACCGTTGCGTGGCCGCGTTCGCGGTCCCGCACGATCGGCACGTCACCTCAGCCACAACCATCCCCTCCGTGGCCCCATCCTGACGCATCCCCCGCGCCAGGCCAAGCCCCCTCAGCGCCGCCCGAACGTCAGGGTGTGCAGCGGGGTCATCTCGACGGTTCCGACGTCGGCGTAGCCGTGCTTGTCGAGCAGATCGACGAACGCCTGGGTTGGCATGAGCTGATCGTCGATCATGCCCTCGAAGAACTGCACGCCCAGCATGATCCGGCCGGGCACGGTCCGGAATCCCGCGTGGTCCTGGGGGAACGGGAAGTCGGAGATGACGAAGATCCCGCCCGGAGCCAGCGCGCGCCGCACGTTCTCGGCCACCTTGTCCAAGTCGCGCGCTTCGTGCATCGAGATGTTGATCAGCGCCACATCGAAGCCCTCGACGTCGACGTCCTCGAGCGTGCTGAGCACCAGCTCGACCCGCTGATCAAGCTCGGCCTCGTTCAAGCGTTTGGCCGCAAGCTCCAGCGAGTAGGCGTCACCGTCCACGCCGACGATCGAGGTACGCGGATACGCGCGCGCGAGCTTGACCAGCCCGACGCCGACGCCGGAGGCGAGCTCGAGCACATGCGCACCGGACTCCAACTTCGCCTGGAGTCCGGGGACGCGCTCGAGCCCGCCGGGGATCAAACGGTTGTAATACCCGCGGCCGGTGCCGCTGACGCCCTCGATCCACGAGGGGCTGGTTTGGTCCCACCACGTCCGCTCACCCGAATGAAACACCGACGAGAAGCGGTCGAAGATCTCGGGCTCGTCGAGCAGCTTGAACAGCGCGCCCATGAACGCCGGTGAATCCTCGTCGAGCAGCAGCGTCCCCACGTGCTCGGCGAGCCGATAGGTGGTGCCGTCGCCATCCAGCACCTCGGCGCCGTACGCCGCGCGCGCCCAGATGCCCAGATAGAACTCGTCGAGGCCGGCGTCACCGGCGAGCTGCTCGACCGTGATCCCGGCCGGGTGCTCGGCGATGCGCGCGAACAGCCCGTGACGCAACCCCAACTCGATCGTACGCAGGCCGATGTATCCCGCTGCCTGTCCGAGCAGCTTGGCCCCCTGCTCCTGGATCTGTGCCATGACGCCCCCTCCTTCGTCCGGGTTCGCGACCGACGGTAGGGGGTTCGCGGCCGGTTATCTGCGTCGAAGTGCGCAGTAGGCGCGCGCATTCGGTGGGCGGTGGCGACCGGGGCCTAGGCCGGTGGCTGAGTGCCCGTATCAAGGATCGTCAGGGCGAGCCGAACCAGGCGGCGAGGCGCTGCTGCTCGAAGTCGTGCTTCTCTCGGAGGAATGCCTCGCTCGGCTGGGTCAGCTCGACGTCGGGACCACCTTCGGCCAGGAACCGCCCGCGCACCACCATCGCCTCGCCGTCGCCCACCTCCAGGAAGCAGGTTCCGTCGCCCCAGAATCGGGCGTCGCTGCTCGAGCCCGCGAGCAGCGCGGCGATGTGCTCGGCGGCGACGGTCCCGGCGTTCTCCGCGAACGCGCCCGACTTGGGCATCGGCTGGCCGTTCGCCATCGGGATCGCGGTGCAATCCCCGACCGCCCAGACGCCCTCGAACGAGGCGCGCAAGGTCGCGGGATCCGGCTTGATCCAGCCGCCCTGCTCGGCGAGGCCTGCGTCGACGACGACGCTCGGGACGCGATGCGGCGGGACCGCGAACAGCAGGTCGAACCCGACCTCGTCACCGTCGGCCAACACGACCTTGCCCGCCTCGACGCGTGCGGCCTTCGCCTCGCGGCGGAACCCGATGCCCATACCCTGCACGCGGCTCTCGATCGCCTCGCAGCCGGCCTTGCCAAGCACGGGCAGCGACGAGGGTAAGGGCGTGAATATCTCGAAACGCAGGCGCTTGCCGGCCTCGCGCGCAGCCTGCTCGAGCAGCAACGCGAACTCGAACGGCGCCGGCGGGCACTTGTACGGCGCGCCGAAGATCCCGACCACGACCGTGCCGCCCTCCAGCGACGAGAACGCCGCAGCCCCCCGCTCGGCGTTGTCGTTGGCGTACCAGTCGATCCCGTGCTCGGCCAGTCCCGCCACCGAACCCGGCGCGGTTTCGGCGCCGAGCGCGACCAGCAGCGCGTCGCCTTCGAGGCGCTCGCCGTCGACCTCGGCCGCGCGCGCGCCCGGGTCGATCCGGGTGACCGCGCCCTGGACGACCTTGATGCCGAAAGACTCGAGCGCCTTCAGCGGACGCGCCCCATCCTCGATCGTGTCACGACCGACGATGACCCCGGTCTTGCGGAAGCCCATCATGAAATGCGTGCCCTTGTCGACCAGGACGACCTCATCGTCCGGCCGCAGCGCGCGCAGCCGGTGCGCGGCGGCGATGCCGCCGAACCCGCCGCCGAGGATCACGATCCGCTTCGCCATGCCAACCTCCCGGTCCGCGAGCATAACGATGGTCACGCCGCTCGGGGAAATGGCCCGCCGGAACCCGCGAGGAAAGGCCCGGGCATGCGAGAGGGCGGACCTGAGAAGATCCGCCCTTCGCTTCCTGACCGGAGGGGGTCTACGATATGTGCGGCGTAGGCCGGATCAGGAACAGTCCCACCACGATCAGGACTCCGATCGCGGCGGCGAAAGCGCCGAAGCCGATCACCAGGTTCGCCACGTTCCATGCAAGCACCGCAGACATCAGCGACGTCCGCAGCGTGGATGCGTTGAACGCGGTCTGGCGAGCCGGGTCTTCCCGGTCGAGCTGCGCGTAGGTCTTCCCGCCTGTTGCTTCGAGCGCGTGCTTCTGGATGACGTCTGCCTGCGCCATCGCAGTGACGTCATCCTGGACCAGGACGCCCGGGATCGATGCGTCGTCCGGCGTCGTGATCTGCTCTGAAACGAGCTGGTTGCGCACCTGGTCGCGCGCGTCGATACCCCGGTACACCGCGTAGCTGCCGGCGACCACGAAGCCGATCGCGGCGACCATCAGGATCGCCCACGCAGTCTGCGCCCGCGAGTGGGTGATCGAAAGGTAC
Source organism: Actinomycetota bacterium (assembly GCA_036397635.1). Classification (GTDB taxonomy): domain Bacteria; phylum Actinomycetota; class AC-67; order AC-67; family AC-67; genus DASWIP01. The sequence continues at coordinate 4,785 of DASWIP010000073.1, forward strand.
TCCAGAGGCTTGGTCACCTTGGGCACCTGGGGTGCATCAAGAACGGTTGCCATCGTTGATCCCTCCTGTCGGACTCTCTCTCCGGTCGAGGCCCATCATGGCGCGCGCGAACACCGCTGCCAGGGGCCGGTCGGCCCGTTCTGTCCGGGACATCACAGACCGCCGAAGGGACTTTCGGCATGTGGACGAACAGCACGAAATGGGCACGCCAAGGCCACGCGGGCCGCGGACGGAGCTAACGAGGGCCTATCGGCTGGAGATCCAGGGCTCGTTGATGTCGAACCATTCGACGTTGGACATCAGCCCGGTCCACTCGTCGAACCGAGCCTTGAGGTCCGCCGGCAGTTCCTTGGTCTCCCCGGCGCGCGCCTCGGCTTCGGACGTGAAGTAGTTGACGACGTGCGCGCGCGAGCCGGGCAACCACATGCGGTATCCCCCGATGAGGTCGGGTCGCTGCTGCTCGAAGGCTTGCGTCAAAGCACTCTCGAGTGTGTCGAACCGCGCGCGATCCGAGACGTCCGCCTGGATCATCTGCACGAAGCCCGCATCGTCGCTCCCCGGCGTGAACACCGATACCTCGGTCGACTCCTGGAACGTGGGACCGTCGAGTGCCTTTTCGGTTTCGGCCCACCACGCGCCCTGCTCGGAGCGGTCCTGATTGCTCCGGGCCTGCTTCTCGTCCTCGAAGCGCGCGGCCATGATGAAGATGCCCTTGGTGGTTATGCCACCGGTGGCTCCGAGGTAGCCGATCGAGCCGGGCGCAAGATCCTCCTGCCAACGGTGCCATTGGCGTTCGAGCGCCGCCGGGTCGGCGGCCTTGGCCTTGATCACCTGGATGAACATGACGTCCTCCTTCCTCGTGGGAGCAACTCGATGCTAGGCCTGCGGGCGACGTCCGCGCTAGTCGTCTCGGTCTTTCCCCTTGCCCGGACCCTTTCGATCATCACCCTCGTCCTTGCCATCTTCATCCGGTGGAGGTGGTTCACGCGCGACGACCAGGTTCACCTCCGTGCCGGCCTCTACCACTTCCAGACGGACGGGATCCTGGCTGATCACTATCCCGGGCGCGACCCCGGTCGTCTCTGCGTATCGGACCGTTCCAACGGTGAGGCCATGCCGCTCCAGCCGCGCGCGCGCCAGGGGCAGCGTCTCGCCCACGAGCGTCGGCATGCGGCGCATCGAGCCATCGGACACGACGACCGCCACCGTGTCGCCCGCCTCGATGATCGCGCCCGGCCCGGGATCCTGCTCGAGCACCAGCTCGGCCGGCGGGATCCCCGGCTCTCGCCGCACATCCAGGTCGAGGCCGAGATCGTCCGCGATCGCGCGCGCATCCTCCAGGGACTGAGTGGTCAGATCGGGCAGCTCGAACGACGACGGCCGCGACATCGCGACCGCCAGCGTGACGAGCAGCGCAATCGCCAACGTGATCGCGGCGAGCAGCGCGACACGACGCGGCGGGATGGAGGGCATGCTGATGCGGCGGCGAGATCGTGGCGGTGCGATCGCGGGTGGAGCCGCGCGCGGCGTCGGCTGCGTCACAGCCATGTCATGCTCGAGCAGCATCGTCGCCGTCGGCGCCGAAGCTGCAGCCTCGAGCGCGTCGCGCATGCTCGCGGCATCGGCGTACCGGGCATCCGGCCGGGATGCGAGCGCGCGCACGACCACGCGCTCGAGCGCGGCAGGGATCCCCGGCCGGAGCCGCGTGGGCAAGGGCGGCTCGACGTTCAGGCGCGCCATCGCCACCGCGACCGGCGTATCGCCGTCGTACGGGCGGTCTCCGGTGAGCATCTCGTAGAGCACGGCACCGACCGCGAACAGGTCGGCCGCTGGGGTCACCGGCTCGCCACGGAGCATCTCGGGTGCGACGTAATGCGGCGTCGCCATCAGCGTGCCCGTCTGCGTCAGCCCGTCGGCGCCGGGCACGTGCGCGATCCCGAGGTCGGTCAGCTTCACGCCGCCACCGGAGGGCAGCAGGATGTTCGCCGGCTTCACATCCCGATGCACGATGCCCGCACCGTGTGCGGGACCCAGCGCGTCGAGCACAGCGGCGGCGATGCGCGCGCTCTCCTCGATCGGAAGAGCGCCCTCGCGCGTGATGCGCTCGGCGAGGGTCTCGCCCTGCACGAACTCCATCACGATCGCGGTCCGGCCGTCGTCCTCGACGTAGTCATAGACGTTGGCCATGTTGGGGTGAGACAGCGACGCCGCGGCGTGCGCCTCGCGACGGAACCTCTCGGCGGCGATGGGGTCGGCGCTCAATCCTTCGTGGAGCAGCTTCACCGCGACCCGGCGGCCGAGCATCTCGTCGGTGGCGCGCCACACCGTCCCCATCCCGCCGACGGCCACCTTCTCCTCCAGGCGATACCGTCCGGCCAGGAGCCTCTCGGCGACCGTCATCGGGATCCTCTCATCGGGCTATCCATGTCATCAGAGATCCTTACCCCGTTCCAATCGGTATCGACCTCCGATCGCTTCACTCCGCCGCCGCCGCCTCGGCGAGCACCTCGGGGTCACGGGGACGCTCGGACTGCACCACCCCGATCCCCCCGAGCACCATCGCCCCGCCGGCGAGCTGCCAGCCGGTCAGGGACTGATCGAGCCACGCGTACGCGAGCAGCGCGGCCATCAGCGGCTCGAGCGTCGAGACGATCCCGGCGCGCGCGGCGCCCACGTGACCCACCCCCCAGAGGAACAGCAGGAACGGCACCAGCGTCGCCCCCAACGCGACGAACACGATGCCGGCCGTGAACGACGTGTCGAGCAGCGTGTCGGGCCGCCCGCGCGCCGCGACCACCACCGCCCAAAAGATGCTCGACACGATGAAACCGCGCAGAAGAGCGCCCTGGGCCCGATAGCGGCGGCCGAGCTTCTCGCCGAGCAGCATGTACGCGCCGAACGCCACCGCAGACCCGATCGCGGCCAGGAGGCCCAGGCCGTCGAGCGACAGCTCACCGCGCGCGAGCAGCGACGGTACTTCCGCGAGCAGCGCGACCCCGCCGAAGGCGAGCGCGAGCGCACCCAGCACGCGCGCGCTCGGGCGCACGCGCTCGACGGCGGCGACCCACAGCACCACGAACCCGGGCGCCGTGTACTGCACCACGATCGCGATCGCGACCGGCAGGCGCGAGATCGCGAAGTAGTAGCAGAAGTTCACCGCCGCGAGGGCGAGCCCGAACGGGATCGCGCCGGTCAGACCGGGCCCCTCGCCGTGCCTGTTGCGTCGTGACGCGCCGACGATCACGGCCATGCCGGCGGCGCCGAGCCAGGAGCGCGCAGCCGTCAGCTCCACCGTGGAAGCCCCACGATCGAGCAAGGTGCTCGCCACCGTCGCACCGACCGCCCACAGCACCGCTGCCGCAGAGATCGCCAGGTACCCGAGACGCGTCACGGCGGCCAGGATACGGCCGGACGGCCGGGGCCCGATAAGGTTTCGGCTCGTGCCCGGAGTGGTGGGGGTGGAGCAGCGCGACGGAGTCGCGCTGCTCACGTTGAACCGGCCCGAGAAGCGCAACGCGATGAACATCGCGT
>DASWIP010000074.1:0-49919 GCA_036397635.1 Actinomycetota bacterium
GCGTTGATGTTGACCGCGCACGCGACGACGAAGCTCGTCGGGTCGCCGATCGAGCCGCCGGCGCGATCCATCCCGACGTTGAACGATCCCTTGACCAGTGCGATCAACCCCGACGGGGTGACGTCGGAGAGATCCGCCGCCTCGGGGAAGTCGCCGATGCGGGTCGAGTCGCCCATGACCGCGAAGATGTTGCGGATCCCGAGCGCGTAGGCCGCGAGCAGGTCTCCCTGGATGCGCAGCAGGTTGCGCCCGCGCGTCGGGAAGTGCAGCACGGCTTCGATCCCGGCCTCCTGTTGCACCAGGTGCGCGGCGGCCCAGGGGCTCATCCGCATGCGCGCCATCGGCGAGTCGGACACGTTGATCGCATCGGCACCCGCCTGCCGCAACGTGTCGGCGCCCGCGACCAGCCGGGCGGCGGAGAACCCGCGTGGTGGGTCCATTTCGACGGTGATGACGAGGCGTCCGTCGGCCAGGCGCTGCTGCAACGCGGTCGGGGGAGCAGCCGGAAGGATCTCCGCCCCCTCACCGTTGGCGGGCTCGGTCACCTCGACCTCGATCGGCGGGGGCGCGTCCAGCGCCGCCGTCATCGCGTGGATATGTGCCGGCGTCGTGCCGCAGCATCCACCGATCAGCCACGCGCCGGCTGCCACGAACCGTGCCGCGTACTCGGCCAAGTATTCCGGCGTCGCCGGGTAGAGGATCCTGCCGCCGAGCCGCTGCGGCCCGCCCGCGTTGGGCTGCGCGACCAGCGCGATCCCAGGCGCGTGCGCATGCATCACCTGCGCGATCCGCAGTACCTGTTCGGGCCCCTCCGAGCAGTTCACCCCGAGCGCGTCGACGCCCAGTGCGACCAGGGCTCTCGCGGCCTGCTCGGGGGTCTCACCGAGCAGCGTGCGGTCGTCCCGGGTGAACGTGAGCGTGGCGATCACCGGAAGATCGGTGGTCTCGCGCGCGGCCAAGACGGCTTGCTCGAGCTCTGCGAGATCCGAGTGGGTTTCGATGATCAGCATGTCGGCGCCGCCCTCGGCCAGCGCAGCGATCTGCTCGGCGAAGGCCGCGCGCGCGTCGTGCGCCGGCACGCGCCCGTAGGGCGCGAGCCGGACGCCGAGAGGCCCGACCGACCCGGCCACGTAGCGCGCGCCCGCTTCGCGGGCGCGCGCAACGCCCGCGATGTTGATCTCGCGCAGCAGGTCGGCCTGTCCGTGCGCGGCGAGCTTGTAACGGTTAGCGCCGAAGGTGTTGCTCTCGATGACCGACGCGCCCGCGTCGACGAACTCGGCGTGGACGGCCCGGACGCCGTCCCGGTCGGTCAGGTTGAGCGCGTCGAAGCAGCCGTCGGGCCGCGCGCCGCGCGCGACGAGGCTCGTGCCGGTCCCGCCGTCGCCGAGCAGCGGGCCCTCGGCGACCAGCGCGCGGAACGCGGTGCGATCCAGGGATGTCTCCTTCGGCCGATGTGGGCCTCTAGCCTACGACGGCACGGCGTCGTGCCGCGCGACGTTCGAGGGCGCCCCTTCGGGGCGCCCTCGACGGTCACGAGTGGTGCCTATGCAGGGATCGTGGCGTCGCAGCTGATGTCGGCCACGTCGGTGACGTAGACGAATCCATGCCGGAAGCCGGTCGCGTTGGGCGGCATGGGCTCCGGCGTGCCGAGCAGGAACCTGCTCTCGGCGGTCGGGAACGTCAGCGTCGCACCGGCCGGCGGCGCGCCCCAGTCGTCGTTGCTGCCGCCGCTGAGGGTTTCACCGCCCGATGGGATGTCGACCGTGATGCGACCCGGGCTCCCTTCGACCACCTCGCCGGTGGTTTCGCCCTCGGTGAAGAAGGCCATGTTGCCGGTCACGTCGTTGATCCCGAGGAAGCCGTACGTGAAGGCGACGTCGTACCCCTTCAGCCGGCCGGAGACCCAGCGATGCTCCTTGGCGGCATCGGTGCCGGCGTAGTGCCACAGCATGTAGAAGATCGCATTGGGCTGCAGCGCGGACAGCGAGACCACCTCGATGTTGGCGGTCATCGTGCCGTCCTCGGCGCGCGCGAGCCACGCGCCGGTGAGGTCGATGCCTTCGCGATACAGGTCGGCAGCGGGAACGGTGCCGGACTCGTTGCCGGTCGCGACGCCATCCCAGTCGCCGGTGTCGTCGGTCACGTGCGGGCTCTCGGTCGATGCCGTGGTCACGTCGACCGAGCAAGCGGCCTGCGATGCGGTCACGGCCGCCAGCGGCGCGAGCAGCGCCGCGAGGGCCGTCAGGGCGAGTGTGCGTCGAGCCATCCTGTTCTCCTTCCCTCCGTTGGCGACTCGGTTCGACGGCGATACCGGAAACCCTGCCGGAGAAGGGAACGAGCCCCGGAGGGCTCGTTCCTGTGGCGCTGTGGTGAGGTGGCCTAGCTGCAGGCCCCCGCGCTCGAGAAGCAGTAGCGGCCGGGCGTGGTTGCCGCGTCGGACCAGTTGTAGACCCGAAGGATGTAGCGCGCTCCCGCGACGGCGTTGGTGACCGCCCGCTCGCGGCAACCCACCGGAACCGGGTTCTGCGGTCCGATGAGGTTGTCGCAGTTGTCGCCGAGGATGTTCGCCCCCGCGGCGAGCTCGGCACCGGTGGTGCCACAGATGAAGCTGTCGAAGTCGATCTGGGGTGAGATCTCGAAGATCAGCACCGTGGCGCCTGCGGGTCGCGGCCCGACGGTCACTTGATCGTAGACGGTTCCCTCGGTCCAGGGCAGGCCCGGGACGGGTTCGAGCATGTCTGAGGTCCCGGTCGGGTTGCGGCAGGTCGAGAAGAAGATGTCCTCCTGCCCATTGCCGTCGATATCGGTGTTGGCGGTGTCGAGCCAGTACGGACACGCGACGGCGCACGGCGTCCCGGCCGTGAACACAAGGTTGTGCCACCTGTTGAGATGGTTGGCCTGAGCCGGCATGGCGAACGTCGACACCAAACCGAGCACAGCCAACGCAAGGACGATCTTTCGCATCGATCCCTCCTTGTGGGAGACCCTCTTCCCGTGTGCTGTGGACTTCGACGCGGCCTGGCACCTTCCTCCCTGCCGGCGGACTTTTCCCGCCGGACCGCGCGGTCCTGACCAGCGGTTTTTCCGCCTTAGGCGGAACTGGCGAGCCGTTTCGGGCGCGGGTACCCTTACGGACCTCAGGCGCTCCCGCGCCGCACCCGTATGTTGGGTCCCTGGGAGACCGTGACGAACATGACGAATCGGACGAGGATGATGTTGCTCGGCGGCCTCCTGGGGCTCGCCGCCCTGCTGACCGGGTGTGACGCCCTTCGTGACTCCGAGCCGTTCGTGGCCACCGTGACCTATCAGCAGCAGGAGGACGGCTCCATCCTCATCGAGCCGGAGACGATCGAGGCCGACAACTCGTACGGCCAGATCCAGGTGGACAACCAGACCGACTGCAGGCGTGGGTTCGCCGTCGACGATCTCGCGGTGTACGAGGAGATCCCTGCCAGGCAGGTCAAGACCGTCGGGGTGGACGAGGCCAAGGATGGCCGGACCTACACCTTCTACGATCATTGCGACGTGATCGACTGCGGCTGCGAGGAGAAGTCGGGGATCACCGGGAAGATCAGCGTCGAGTACCGTCCCGAAGAGTTCCGCTAGGGTCGCGCAGGATCTCCTGACGCCGTCACCCCGTCGAGAGGAACGCTATCCCGCGGGTCAGGCGTCCACCGGACGCAGCTTCAGTACTTCCTCGAGGACGGCCGGCGCGGGCACGGGATCGCCAAGCTGGGTGGTCTGACGCACGATCAACACCTGCATGAATCGTTCCTGGAACCAAAGATTCAGGAACTGCTGGTTCTGCTCGGTCTGCCAGACGAAGATGCCTTGGATCTTCGGCGGTGTCTTCGACTGGCCGGCGCCCACTCCATTCGCGATCTCACGAAGGAAGTCGATGTCGTCGACGCGGGCGTCGTCGGTCATCCGGATGACCTGGAGCACCGCGATCAGCTCGTCGTCCGCCTTGGCTCCGTCGCGCAACTCGAAGACGGTGACGTCGCACAGGTATGTCTGCGTCTCTTCTCTCTCCTTCAGAAGCGTCGCGCGCGCCTTCTCTGAGGGATGGACCTGCAAGCCCGCGATCTGGTCGGGAACCGGGATCGTGCGCCCGTCGTCCGTGCAAGTGGAAGCGGACGCGCTGCCTCCACACGCGGCCGCCACACCGGCGATCGCCAGTGCGACCGGCAGGATGCGAAGGCTCCGGAGCGCGTGCATGCTCATTGCCTCGGCACGATCTCGGCCGAGCAGACGATGTAGGGCACCTCGCCGTCGTGGCATGAGTAGAAGCCGGCCGGGACCTTGGTGGTGTCCATCACCCAGGTCTTCCCCGTCGCCAGCGCCGGCGACTTCCAACCCTCGCCGGCGTCCGGCGAACCATTGTCGCCCGAGAACCAGGAGTGCTTGCGGTCGGGGTCCTCGTTGCGGAACGTGACGTTGCATCCCTGCAGAACCCGGAACGGCGTCGGAGCCCAATCGTCCTTCGACCCTTCCTGCTTCCACTGGAACCCGTCGCCCAGGGTCTTGATGCGCACGGTGAACTCTCCGTTGGGCGGGCAGAGATCCTGCTTCGGCGGCTGGCTCTCCGGGGCCGACCGCGTCGGCGCCGCCTTCGCGGAAGCCGTCTTCGACACCGTCGGGCTTGCTTCTGTCCGGTTGGTTTCCTCGATGTCGACCAAGTCCCCGCTGCCGACCGCCTTTCCCCCGGCGCAGGCCGTCAGCGCCAAGCTGAGGGCGACGGTGATAAGAGTGATGCGCTTCACGTTCGTGTTCCGTCCTTTCATCCTCAGGTCAACTGTCCCGATCGCTTGATGACCTCTTCGGTGGTCCCCAGGTACGCCCGCACGACGCGCTCGTCCTCCAGGACGTCTTCGGGCGCGCCCCGCGTCACGACCTTGCCCAGGTCCATCGCGAGCAGCTCGTCGGACACCGCCGAGATCAGCGGCATGTCGTGCTCGATGATGATGATGCTACATCCCGTCTCGTTGCGCACCTGATGCAGCAACGGCGCCATGTTCTCCGCCTCGCGCTGCGCCAGGCCCGACGACGGCTCGTCGAGCAGCAGGACGCGCGGCTCCGCGGCCAGCACGCACGCCAGGTCGGTGACGCGGCGCGTGCCCGTCGAGACCTCACCCACGAACTTGTCCCGGTAGGCCTCCAGCCCGAGCAGCTCGATCAGCGTGTCCACCTTGCGCCGGATGTTCGCCTCTGACTGACGTGCCTGCGGGAGGCCGAGGCCCTGCATCACCATGCTGCGCACCTGGACCTGCCGCTCGAACGCGATCGCGATCGTTTCGGTCAGCGTCAGTGACGGGAACAGCTTCGCGTCCTGGAAGCGCCGGAGCATCCCGAGCTTCGCGCGTTCATCGGGCGAGAGATGAGTGATGTCCCGGCCTTCGTACAGGATCCTGCCCTGGTCCGGCAGGTTGAACCCCGAGATCATCTCGAGAACGGTGGTCTTGCCGGCGCCGTTCGGCCCGATCAGTCCGAGCACCTCGTTCTCCATGAGGGTGAACGAGACGCCGTCGACGGCCCTCACGCCGCCGTAGCTCTTGGTCAAGCCCTCGACCTCGAGGATGGTCGCCCGGTCCTCGTCCCGCACGCGGCGAGCGGCCGCCATCGTGGGTTGGTTGACGCTCAGGCTCTTCGAGCCCTTCAGGAACACCGCGCGCATGATGTCCGGTCGCCCGAGCAGCTCCTCGGTCGGCCCGTCGAAGCGCACCTCACCTTTCTCCATGAACACGGCTCGCTTGGCCAGGGTCAGCGCGATGTTGACCGACTGCTCGACGATGATGATGGTCGTGCCGCGCTCGTGGATCGCGTGCACGATGCCCAGCAGCTGCTCGACGATCGCCGGCGCCAGACCCAGCGATAGCTCGTCGATCATCAGCAGGCTCGGCCGGGCCAGGAACGCCTGCGCCAGCGTCAGCATCTGCTGTTCGCCGCCCGAGAGGTTGCCGGCGATCTGGTCGATCCGTTCGCGCAGCACTGGGAAATACGTGAAGATCTGCTCGACTTCCTGCTTGTGCTTCGGGTCCTGCCCGTACAGCCACCCGGCCAGCTGGAGGTTCTCGCGCACGGTCAGGCCCGGGAAGATCCCGCGGCCGCCGGGGGTCTGGGCGATGCCGTGTCCGGCGATCTCGTGTGGCGGCACGTGGGTCACGTCGCGGCCGTCGAAGACGATCGCACCTCCCGTCGCAACCTGCGTGCCCGAGATCGCGCGCAGCAACGTCGATTTCCCTGCCCCGTTCGTGCCGAGCAGCGCGACGATCTCGCCTTCGCCGATGTCCAGATCGACGCCGAACAGCACCTGCACCGAGTCGTAATGCACGTCAACGTTGCGCAACACGAGCAGCTTCGCGCTGCCCTCGTCGCGCGAGCGCCGCCACTCCTCGGATGCCATTGCCGCCGATGTGGCCGAGCGGATATCGAACTCGACGTACGGGCCGGCGGTCATCCAGATCAGGCCGCCGAGAATCATGAAGGGGACGAAGGACAGGATGGTCGCGCGAAAACCGTACCGCGAGCCGACCTGAGCGACCAGCGGGAACGCGAAGAAGATCGGGATCTGCCAGTACGCGAGCGTCGCGAGGCCGAGGTTGCGCAACCGGGCGGGGATCACGGTGGAGGCGACCGAGATGAAGGCCGGATACACGATGGCGTCGAAGGTGAAGGCGAGTGTGCTTACCAGCACCGCGATGGCCAGGTTCGGCGCCAGCGCGAGGGCGACGTAGGCGAATGCGACGACGATGCTCGCGACGCCGTTGATCATGACCACGCGGCCTGGGTTCCGCGAGATGATCCGATCCACCAGCGGCCCGCCGATCGCGAGGCCGATGATCCCGCCCAGCGCCCACAGTCCTCCGATCATCCCCCGGCCGAACAGGTCAACCTCGTGCGTGCGCGCCAGGTACAGCGGTGTGAAGATCGCGAAGCCGCGGTTGGCCAGGCGCAGGAACGGGAGGGAGTAGGAGATACGACGCAGGGTGCGCACGCCCCAGGCGGCCCGGAACGCCTCACCCATCGACGGCGGTTCCTGCTGCCGGCGAGCCACGTCCTCGTCCCCGCCGAACGCCTTGCGCTCGTGGTAGCCGCGGATCGGCTCGGGCATGAACAGGAACCACACCGACAGGATCGTGCCGAGCACGCCGGCGATGATGAACGGCGCGCGCCAGCCCAGCGCCGTTCCCGCGACGCCGACGAACAGCGGCGCCATGATCGAGCCGCCCTCTCGCGCGATGGACTGCCAGGCGAAGGTCTTGCCGCGCTCCTGCGGTGGCACGTAGTCCGAGATGAGGCCGAACCGGACGACCTCGGCGCCGAGGTCTCCGACGCGTTCGCCGATGCGCGCGCCGTACATCGGCCATTTGCCGATCGCCAGGCCGACGCCGAGCAGCCCGAAGCCGGAGAACAGGCCCCCGATCCCGGTCATGGTCACGCGCCGGTATCGGTCTCCCAGGTACCCCAGCGGGACGGCCAGCAGCGTCCCCAACAGGCCGACCCACACGATCAGGTTGATGACCGATGTGAGGTTCAGCCGGAACGCGCGCTGTATCTCGGGGAGCGTGAGCGTGAAGGCCGTGTCCGCGAACAGCGACACCATGCCGATGCCCATCAGCAGCACGATGGGGGCGCGACCGTAGGCGCTGCGGATGTTCTTGGGGTTCAAGCCCTCGAGCAGAAGCTTGACCGGCCGCAGGATGCGGGGGCCTTCGGGCTTGACCTCCTCGCGCAGCTCGACCGTGCCCGGGATGTAGGCCTCCACCTGTGTCGTGGGAAGATCGGAGGCGGGTTCCTTGATCGTCGCGGGGCGGCGGAGCGCTCCCAACTCGGTGGTGGGGGCGTCCTCGTCCTTCGGGGGTGCATCGAGCTGCGCACCCTGGATGGGGGGCCGGCTGGTGCGGTGACGGCGTTCGCTCATGACGCAGGAGCCTCCCCGAAGACCTTGGTGGGCAGCGCATAGCGCTGATCGGGCCGCAGGGCGGCGATGCCCTGAGACTGGACGGTTGGCGCCAGGGGCGTGAGCTGCTTCTCCCACGCTTCAGGGCTGTAGTCGGAGAACAGGCTGGGCACCACGATGTGTTGTCGCATCGCGATCACGCGCAGGATCGCGTCGCGGAAGCCGTAGACGATCTGGGCGAGCCCGCCGGGGATGAAGATCAGCATGCCGATGCCCAGCACGCTTTGCAGCAACTGCTGGCCCTGCGGTCCGAGCACCTGCGACGCGCCGGTGAACAGCAGCGCTCCCAGGAACACCCCACTGACCGACGAGATGCCCCCGATCACCGCGAGGATGAAGATCAGCAGGCTCGCGAAGGCCCCATAGGACTGCTCGGACATGCCGAGATCCTTGTGGACGAGCAGCGCGCCGCCCATCGCCGCGATGAAGCCCGAGATCGCGAACGCGGTGAGCCGCGCGCGCACGATATCGATGCCGAAGGACTGGATCCCGGTCTCGTTGTCCCGGATCCCGATCAAGATGCGTCCCGCGCGGCTGCGACGGAGAGCACCCACGACGACGGCGGTCACCAGGAAGAACGCGAGCATCAGGTAGTACATGGACTTGTGGTCTTCGAAGTCGAGGAACAGCAGGGTGGGTGGATCCACCTCGCGCGGCACCCAGTTTCCCAGGAAGCGAGGATCGAACAGGAGCACGGCGCCTACGGCGGCAAGCGCGAACGTCGAGACGGCCAGGAACAATCCCTTGATGCGCAGGGCCGGCAAACCGACCAGGAACGCGGCGACCGCGCCGACGAGTCCCGCCCCGGGCACGGCGAACCAGTAGGGGATCCCCATCCGAGACGTCATCACGCCGCCGGCGAACGCGCCGAGTCCGGCGAAGAACCACTGCCCGAGGCTGATCTGGCCGGTCCACCCCGTGAGGATGACCAGCGAGGTCGCGATGATCGCCGTCGTCCAGACGGTCGTGTAGTTCGCGGTCGTCTGCGCGCTGACGAAGAAGGGGAACAGCAGTACGAAGATCGCGCCGACCAGGATCAGCGCGCGGCGGGTGCGGTTGATCACGGGCAGGGCGAGCATCTCGCGTGGGGTCATTCTGACCTCGCGGACCGCCTTCCAGCTCGTGGACTCGTCGGCGCGGGTCAGGATCTTGCCCCGCTGCACCAGCAGCCCGATCAGGATCACACCGACCAGCCCGATGTCCAGGAAGGTGGGATCGTTCAGCGAGAAGCTCATGGACTGGCGCAGGAGCACTAAGCCCGTGCCGGCGAAGAATGCAACCGGCATGCTCTGCATACGTGCGACGACGCAGGCGGCCAATGGCAGCACGAGCAGGAGGAAGTCACCGGCGACCGCCGGGTTGAACCCCTCCACCGGCTGCACCGCGATCACCCCGACGCCCGAGACCAACCCTGCGATCGTCCACACCCCGACCTGCAGCGCCTTCACGTTGATGCCGAGGAGCGACGCGCGGTCGGCGTTCTCGGCCGAGGCGCGGATCGCAGTTCCCACGCGGGTGCGGCGGAAGAAGATAACGAGGCCGACCGCCGTGCCGGCGAGCAGCAGGAAGTGGATCAGGTGGATCAGCCGGAACGGCGTGACGCCGATGGTGACGCTGGTGTCCGGGTACGGCCCGAGGATCGCAGGGAAGGTACGGACTTCACCTTCCTGATGGAAGACGCCGTCGAGCTGGCCCGAGATGTAGGCGACCAACCCCACGACGAGGATGGTACCGACGGTCAGCACGAGCCGCGGGTGCCGGTAGAACAGTGTCGCGAAGATCGTCCCGATGAGCGCACCGATCAGGGGGCCGCCCAGGACAGCCACCGCGAGCGCGAACGGGTAGGGCAGCAGACTCTGCGAGATCAGCTCGTAGAACACCTGCCCCGCGATCAGGCCCATCGCGATCTGCGCGAAGTTGATCACCCGGACGGTGCGATAGATGAGGATGAGCGCGACTGCAGCCAAGCCCGTCGAGAGCGCGGGGAGGAGTCCCAGCAGGAAGATGTCGGGGCCGGCGGGGTGATTCAGCAGACGCGTGATCAGGAACCCGGCGCCGATCGCGCCGGCGCCGATCAGGATCCGTTTCTGCCCATCGGATAGTGCTGCGAGCATCCCTCTCCTAGCTTGACTCGTCGTTGTCCTTCGGGCTGGTGCACTGGGGGTCGGGGTTCGTGCCGGCGAAGTCGACCTTGCCGTCCCCGTCGTTGTCGAGCTTGTCCTCGCACTGGGCGGGAGGCAGCTCCATGATGTTGTTGCTGAACACGCCCTCGAGAAGGTCCCCGAACATGAAGTAGTCGTCCTTGATGGGCCATCCTCCGTACTGGGGTGCGAGCCAGAAGGTCCCGATCAACCTGTGCTGGAACTCGCCGGTGATCTTCAGATCGAGACTGACCCGATAAGCTGCGCCGAGGTCGGCGCAGACCTGCACTTTGTTGTCGATCGCGCCGACGACAGTGGTTGTGCTGATGCTGTTCGGCGAGGGCACGAGCCCGGGTATCTCGACCACCGGCTCGCCGCTCGGGTCGTCGATCGTGCGTGGCTTCCCTGAGACATCCCCTGCCTCCGAGGTCAGTTCTGTGCCCTGGGCGATCCCGAAGTCCACCAGCTTCAGGTGGGGCTGCGGCGTGATGAAGGTCATCGCCTGCCTGTCTGCCCTCTTGGCTGCGTGCGTGGGGATCGTGATCGACTTGAGGTAGATGCCACCCTCCTCGACCTGCTCGTCGGCCTCCCCCGTATAGACCAGGAACTGCATCTCGACGCCGTTGAACGTGTCCTCGACGAAGTACTGGAAGCCGAACCGGTCCGGGTTCGTCGGGTCGTAAAAGCTCTGCTCCGGCTCGACGCCCTTGATGATGCGCTTCTCGACGCGAGCCGTCGGCGGCTGGCCTTCGATCTGGCTCTTGGTGGCCGTCAAGAAGTCGTCCTCTTGAGGCTGCTGTGACTGGTCGATCGTTGAAACGGTCGGGTCGCGCGCGCCCTGCGCGGTCGTCGGCGGGCACAGGTCTAGTCCCGGGTCCGGCGGCGCCGGAGGAAGGACCGGCAGGGGTGGCGGCGGCGGGAGCTGGTCGCCGAACGGGTTGCCCGGATCCTGGAACTCCGGTGGCTGTGACGGCGATGGCGCGCCGAACACGAGGTCGACCTTCACGGCCTTCGCCGCGACGCCGTCCTGGACCGTGAACAGGCCGCATCCGGTCAGCCCGAACGCGAGCGTCAGCGCGAACGCGCCGACCCTAGGCAGATTCGACGGCATCATCGAGCTTCTCCTTCTTCCTGCGGCGGCGCAGCGAGATCTTCGGGATCCGGAACACCTTGCGGAACACAGACCTGAGCCATCCCCGGAGCGTCCACGTCACCGGCGGCGACAGCAGCTCCGGAGCGTAGGGATTGCGCAGCGATAGTCGGGACACGAGCGAGATCGCACGGATCGTGAACGGTTGCGCCTCGTACATCCGACGGCGCAGCGAGCGAGACAGTTCCTCCGCCGCCAACACGTCGTCGTCGGTCAGGGAGTCGCGCATGTCGCCCCACAGGGCGCGCGACACCAGCCATGCAAGCTGCCGGTGCTCGTCGTCGTGGACGACCTTGCGCAGATACCCCAGCGGCGTGGCGTACGGGTCGCCGACCGCCAGGTCGGTGGCCATGTCGCGCAGGTCGGTGTAGGCGAGGGCGATGCGCGCTGCTCGCCCGTTCCGGTACGCCCATGCGCGACGACGAGCGCGACGACGCGCCTTATACACGACCGGCCACAGCAGCCAGATCAGCAACACCGTGACGATGAACGGTGATGCGAGCAGCAACGCTTTCTGTGCTTGCTTGAACAGTAGGTTCGCCGGAACCACTCGCAGGGGCACGAACAGCTGCACCTGGATGTCGTCGCTGGGCAGGATGTCGGCGTCGAGGGTCTGCGCGTCGCTCCCGATCGATGCCTTCGCCTTCTTCGGCAACCCGGTGATCGAGAACCATCCCTCACCCTGGAAGTACACCTCGAGCCAAGCCGCGCCGTGGAGCGGCCGGTACTCCAAGATCGGGTAGCCCTTGTCGTTCAAGCCGACCTGCTCGCCGCGATCGAAGCCGTAGCCGATGCGCGAGGGGATCCCGGCCCAGCGGGCGATCAGCGCCTGCGCGGCCACGATCTCGAACGGGGTGGCCTCCTTGGTGCCGAACAGCATGTCCTCGACCTTGGCAGGCGGCACCGGGGCCGGCAGGCCCGGCCCGGTCGCGGTGACGGTGTCGAGCAGCGTCTCGCGCAGGAAGTCCAGGCGCTCCCAGGCTTGCTCGGGCGCCGACTCGATCAGCTCGCGCACCTGGGGCGGCGCCGGCTGGTTCGCGGTGTCCAGGTAGACCTCGCGGATATCCGGGTTCGGGGGGATGTTGGACTGCTTCAGCTCGTCCTCGGTGGGGAGCAGCGCGAACGCCGCCTGATAGGTCAGCTTGTCGTCCACCTGACCGGTTTCGACGCGGATGGTCTCGGTGCGGTCGTCCACGACCAGCGTCGGACCCACGACCACGATCGCAGCAAGGCGTCCCGGCAACGGTAGCACCGTGCCCTCCAGCTCGGAGACCGCGACGTCGACGACCTGCTGGCGTGGCAGATCCGAGATCAGACCCGAGGTTGGGACCGGCGCGAGCGTCGATGCG
Source organism: Actinomycetota bacterium (assembly GCA_036397635.1). Classification (GTDB taxonomy): domain Bacteria; phylum Actinomycetota; class AC-67; order AC-67; family AC-67; genus DASWIP01. The sequence continues at coordinate 12,601 of DASWIP010000074.1, forward strand.
CTGAACGGCGGCAGGCGCCAGTTCTCGCCGTCGTAGACGTCGAGCACGCCGGCGCGCCAGGGTCCGGTGAAGAACTGGGACTGAGCGGTGAAAAGGACCCGGTCTATGACACCTTCGAGCGGGACCGCGCGCGGCAGTTGCGCGCGCTCGGTTGGGTCGTACAGCGGCTCGGGGAACAGCAGGTTCGTCTGGCTTAGCCCGGCGAGCGCGACCACCAGCACGATCACCAGCGGTGCCGTGCGCGCTGCTCGCTTCAACTCGTAGGCGGTCGAGACGCCCTCACCCTCGCCCCTGTCGGCCCGGTAGATGATCGCGAGGCCGAGGACGAAGGTGACGAAGGCGATGATGCCCGAGGCGATCTGCAGCTCGGCCGGCTGGGCGATCGCCGCGAACGCGATGATCGGCATCGGCGCCAAGACGCCGACGGCCGGCTTGCGCCCGACCGAGCCGATCCATGCGGCCGCGTAGCCCAGGAAGCCGATCGTGACCGGCAGGATCGCGCGCCACCCATCCTCGAACGGAGCCGGCGGCCGGCGAAGGCGGGCGTTGCCGACCGCATCGCCCATCAGCTCGCCGAGCTTGCTGAGGGATCCGAAGCCGTCCTGGCTACCGATGGCGATCGCGAACAGGCCGACCACGAAGATGGCGAGCATCGACAGGATCTGGACCAGCACGACCCGCTTGCGCGCGCCGGCCGCCCATATCGCGAGGCCGACACCCGCTATCGCGCCGATGGAGGCCAGGACCCGTGGCGTGACCCCGGTGAACATGCCGCCGACCATGAAGGCGGCCCCGAGCACCGTCATCATCGCCCCGATCGCGGGACGGACGATCTGCTCGCGCGTGAGCGGGCGCTCCTCCTGCTCGTCGACGACGATACGCCGCGGCCCTTCAGGCGCCGGTGTCGGTTCGGGCGCCCCCGGAGCTTCGGTTGCCGGCGGAGCGCCGGCCGCCGGCTGCTCGACGACCTCGATGTCTTCGACCTTGGTGCTCACCGGCCGGCACCCACCTCGGTGTACAACGCCCCGGCGATCGACTGGCCGGGACGGAGCTCGACGACCTGGCAGCCCAATGCCGTGGCGGTGTTGATGGTCTCCTCGGAGTCCTGGTCCCAGATCAGCGCGACCACCAGCACCGAGACGCCCTTGTTCAGCAGCATCTTCAGGCGCGCGGTCTCCTCGGCGCGGAGCCGCGGTGAGATCAGGACCGTGTGCGCGTCGCGCTGGTTGTTGAACACCATGCGCTTGAGCACCTCGTCCAGCGGCTTGCGCTGCATCTCGACGCGCGCGGTGGCATCGAGCAGTTGCATCGACGAGCCCGCACCGCGCATCTTGCGGGTCAGCGGCCCCTCGTTGGTCTCGATCGAGACCGAATAGCCCTCGGTCAGGTGCTTGACGCCCAGGGACGCGGCGACGCGCACGCCCGCCTCGAAGCTCTCGCTGGGATCGTCCTTCGAGTGGTAGCGCTGGTTGGTGTCCAGGATGATCGTGATCTGATCGGTGATGCCCTGCTCGGCCTCACGGACCATCATCACGCCTGTCTTGGCGGTCGCCCGCCAGACGATCCGGCGCAGGTCGTCGCCGGGCTGGTATTCGCGCATCCCGTAGAACTCGAGCCCCGAGGGCCACGGCTTCGACACCGGTGGGCGGATCGGCGGATCCTCGAACTGCCGGGTCAGCGGCCTGCTCGAGACCGATTCGATGTTGGGGTGGATCAGCACCTCGAACTCGGGCACCAGAACCATCTCGCGCTGTGTCAGCCCGATCGGGTCGCCCCATCGGACCACCAGCGGACCCAGCTTGTAGGCCCCACGGCGCCTACAGTGCAGCCGGTACGAGTGGATGATGTCCTCGCCCGAGTGCAGCGTCGCGATCGGGAGCTGGACGTTGCGGCCGAGCCTCTCGGGGATCTCCTCCTCCAGCACGATCGTGGACAGCCGCCGTTTCGCGTGCAGGGTCAGATCGATGCCGAGCACTTCGCCCTCGTGCGCGCGCGCACGCACGTCGGACCGCTCACCGCTGAGCGGGAGGTGACGGCGCCCGGTGACGTAGGTCACGATGATCAGCAGGAGCGCCCCGTACGAGAACAGGTACAGCGTCTTGCCTGCCACCAGGTAGCCGAAGCCCCACAGCGCGAAGGCCAGCAGGATCCCCACCAGCCCGATCGGCGTGATGCCGATCTTGCGTTGAACGCGCTCGAGCATCGGGCGCCACCGCTTCGAGGAGGTCGCGGCGATGAACGCGTCGCTCAGACGCCCGCCCAGGTCCCTGACCCGTCCTGCCATGGCCTAGTTCTTCATTCCCTTCTTGAGGACATCCCTGCCGTTGCCCTCGGACTTGACGTCGCCCATCAGCGGCGCCTTCACGCGGCCGACGACGCGCTCGAGGATCGCCTCGACCGTCTCGCCGCGCAGCACCGCATCGGGGGCGAGCATCAGACGATGCGCCATCACCGGCATCAAGATGTGGCGCACGTCATCCGGATAGACGTGAGTCCGGCCGTCGCTCGCCGCGAGCACGCGCGCGGCACGCAGAAGGTTGATCGGCGCTCGCGGGCTGGCGCCCAAGGTGAGTCCGGGCTCCTCGCGGGTTGTTTGCGCAAGGTCGACGATGTAATAGCCGACCGCATCCGAAGCCTGAACGCTCTCCTGAGCGTAGGTGATCATGTCGGCTGCAACCTCAACGTCCACGACGGGGCCGAGGTCGTCAACCGCGAGCTTGCTCGCGTTGTCGAACATGATCGTCTTCTCGGCCTCGCGGTCCGGATAGCCCATCCGAAGCTTGAACATGAAGCGGTCGAGCTGCGCCTCGGGGAGCGGGAAGGTGCCCGCGAGCTCGACGGGGTTCTGCGTGGCGAGGACCAGGAACGGGCGGGGAAGGTTGCGCACGACTCCATCGCCGGTGACCCGGCGCTCGGCCATCGCCTCGAGCAGCGCCGACTGCGTCTTCGGCGTGGCCCGGTTGATCTCGTCGGACAGCAGGATGTTGGCGAAGATCGGTCCCTCGTGGAAGACGAACTGCTTCTTTTCCTGGTCGTAGATGCTCGAGCCCGTGATGTCGCCGGGGAGCATGTCGGGGGTGCACTGGATACGGCCGGCTTTCGCGTTCATAGACTGCGCGAGCGCGCGAGCGAGCACTGTCTTGCCGACGCCGGGCACGTCCTCGAACAGGATGTGGCCCTCAGAAAGCATCGCGACCAGCGCGAGCCGGATGACCTCTTCCTTCCCCTTGACCACGAGCTGCGCGTTATCGACGACGGACTCGAAGGCCTTCGAGAACTCTTTCGAGTCGAGCCTGGGCCGACGAACGGCCTTGCGGGTTGGTGAAGTGGTTGCCATCGTTCCCCTTCTTCCCTTCGTGCTGTCCCGAGGTGCCGATCACCCAACGGTTGCATGGTGGCTCGTGTGTCCGCTCACGGACGGCCCGAGGTCGCCCGGTCGGGCGTGGATGGAGGCCAGATGGCAACCGGTCGGCGCGGCGGGGGTCCCTGCCGCCGTACAGCGCTCGGATACGCGCTCCTTGGCTGGGGTGACGGCGGCGGTGACCATGTGACCGAGTCTGTGCGGTGACCTATGGCTGGCTTTTGGCTCCATCCCTCGTGCGCGGTGAACGTGGCCGGACACACGGGATCCACGGACAAGTTGGTGCTCTTCCGCAGGGCGATTCACGATATCCCATTCGCCGGGCCCGGTGCCAATCCTCCTCGAAGTCCTTTCCTCATCGGTCTTCCTCTTCCGTCACTTCCGGAAGGGAGCATTCGTCCACCGGCGGTGGCCGCGCGAGCGCTGGCAGCGCCGTCGGGTAGAGGAGGTACGGGAGCCCCCTTCCTCTATCGGCGCGCGCGCGTCCGCCTTTCGCTTCAGAAGGAATCGAAGTCCCTTCGGTCGAACTTCCATGTCCACCACGTCCGACACGGAAGGAGAAATCGCATGCGCCACCGATTGATGCTCGCCGCGGCGCTCGCCGCGGTCACCGCTCTGCCCATAGTAGGAGCACAAGCGGAGGCCTCGTGCGACACGCCGATCTACCTGTTCAGCAACTTCCGGGTCCAAACCGGCCAGGACGACCCCCAGAACCCCGGCAACGAACTCCAGCCGGGGAACCCGAGCGTTGCATCGACCGCCGCCGGCTGCGACGTGATCGCGGAGGACTTCCCCGAGACCCCGTGGGACGACCGGGACAGCGACTACATCTACCCGGGCTCCAATAACTTCACGGTCCGCTGGCTCGAGGGATCGTTGCCCGTATCCGGGACGATCGAGTTCGCCGGCGCGACCTACCAGCTGACCTTCGACGCCGGCCAGGGGACCCTGGGCGATCAGGTTGACAGCCGGCGCGTGTTCTTCCCGCAGGACCAGAGCATCGGCGGCGGAGACGCGGTGGTCACGGTTTGCCGCACCACGACGAGCTGTGAGACCAAGACCTTCCGGACCGTTGACCAGGGGCCTCGCTAGAGGCTCGGACATCCAAGGAGACATGAGATGACGATCAAGACGAGCGCCCGGCTGTTGCTGGTCGGGCTTGCCGCCGCGGTGGCGCTACCGTTCTCCGCCGCCCCGGCGACCGAGCACTGCGCCAACCCGGTGAACCTCCTGAGCGGGGCCGGACTGCTGCTGAACCCGCGCACCGCGGGATGCGACGTGATCGCCGAGGACTTCCCCGAGACGCCTGGTGACGACTCCAACTCGGACTGGATCATGCCGGGGGCGACCCAAGGCATCGTTCGCTGGACCGAGGGTTCCGAGCCGGTTGACGGGGTACGCGCCCAGGATGGGACCGTAACGGGGAGCCGGATCGATATCGACGGCGTCGCGACCGCTCTCCGGTTCACGCCGGGAACGGGTCTGGACGGTGCGCCGGCGGCGTTCTTCGACTCGCAGGCGATCGGGATCAGCCGGACCGCCAGCCTGACCGCGGTCGCCACGATCACGGTCTGCCGCGACGAGGTGGGGGAGGACTGCGAGACCGCGGTGTACCGCGGGATCGCAGCGGTCTAGGGCAGGGCGGTTTCGCTTCGCATTCAAAGCCACCGCGCGCCGCTCCGGACGCTATGGTCAACGAACCTTGCGGGATCGGACATGATTCGCTTTCGTATCGAGCATCCCGCCGGCGACGCCGCGGCCCCCCAGCCGGTGCCGACCGCTTCGTCGAGGTGGTAAGAGAGAGGCCCCGCGGGGCTTTTGAGCCAGATGTGGCCCTTGATGTGTTTGCGTCGCGGTCGAGCCATGGCCCCTCCTTGCGGGAACGCATGTGGTGGGGAGATGCTCGAAGCGTAGGAGTGGGTGTGACAGCCCCGGCGTTTCAGCTGAAACGTCTCGACGCCGCGATCGCGGTGCGTCGTCCTCCTCGTGGTCGTACCAGATCACGATCGTGCGGCGCGGGCGCATCAGCCATAGCACGAATGTTGGGCACTCTTCTTCAAGCCTCCTCCCACCGAGCGGCTACGCGGGGTGCAGGTCTAGCGCTGCTCGAGGTCGTCGAACGCGCCGACGGTCGTCGAAACCGCGGCCGGGTCCCCGACCAGGACAGTCTGGAGCCCGCGCGGGGTCAGGTAGCGGATCGCGGCGTCCTGCACGTCTTTGGGAGTAACAGCCTCAAGGTTGCGGCGGAAGTCCCTGAGGAAGTCCAGCCCGACCCCCGCGGCCACCAGCCCATCGACGTACGAGGCCAATCCCGCCTGCGTCTGCACTGCCAGGCTCGTCGCCCCGGCCAGGTAGCGGCGCGCCTGATCGAGCTCCTCCTGAGGAACCATCGATGCGGCCATCCGGCCCAGCTCGTAGCGGATCTCGAGCAGCGCAGCGGCGGTCACCTCGGTCCCGACGTCGGCGTTGATGATCAGCGCCGAGGCTCGACGCCGGTGGTCGAGCATCGTGTTCGGCGAGTACGTGTACCCCTTGTCCTCGCGGATGTTCTTGACCAGCCGTGACGAGAAGTAGCCGCCGAAGACCATGACCGCGAGCGCGAGCGAGAAGAACCCGTCCTCTCGCCGGGAAAGCGCAGGACCCCCGAGCCGGATGGTCGTCTGGACGGCGCCGGGGCGCGCGACCAGCACGGTCGGCCGGCCGATCGATGCCGGGGCCGGCGCCGAAGGTTTGTCGAGCTGCGATCTGCCCTTCCAACCTCCCAGCGCTCCCTCCACCGCATCGAGCGCTTTGGCCGGGGTCATGTCCCCGACGATCACGATCGCGCTGCCCCTGGGGAGCACGCGCTGCTCGAAGAAGCGGCGCAGCGGAGCGGGACCGATGCGTCGCACCGCATCAGGGTCCGGCATCGGACGGCCGTAGCGGTGCTTGCCGAACAGCCGGGCGCGCAAAGCCTCGGACGCCAGCGCGCTGGGCTGCGACCGCTGGATGATGATCTCTTGGGCGACACGGTCGCGCGCGATGGCGACCTCGTCGGCCGGGAAGGCTGCGTCGGTCACTACCTCGGCGAGCAGCTCGAGCAGCCCCGGCAGGTTCCCGGCCAGCCCGCCGCCGCGGACCACCAGGTCGTCGCTATCCGCGCCGGCATCCAGGGAGGCACCCAGCCGTTGGAGGTCGCGCGCGATCGCGACGCTGTCTCGGGTCCCCGTCCCGCCGAGCAGTGTCTCGGGCACCAGCCGCGCCCGCGTTCCATCGCCCGTGTCGTATACGCCGCCGGCCGGGATGCGCAGCCTGATCTCGGCGCGGGGCACGGTCGAGCGGCGGATCGCGATCGCGCGCAGCCCGTTGCGCAGCGTTCGCTCCTCGGTCGGGGGAACCTTCAGCGGCTTCGGCCTGCCGACCGCCGGGATCTGTACGGGTGCCGCGCTCATCGCCCACCTCCGGCCTGCCACTCGAGCAGCGCGCGCTGATGTGGCCGCAGCCAGGTGCGCGCGACCTCGGCGACCTGCTCGGGCGTGACCGCCGCAAGGGCCGCCGGGATCTCGTTGATCAGCTCGGCGCGGCCTCGCTGCTGCTCGGTCGCGGCCACGAGCATCCCGCGCGCCATCAGGTTGTCGATCGCACCCAGGAGATCGGCGAGGTAAGCGTTCCGGAACCGGTCCAGCTCCTCGGCATCCACGCCGTCGGCGAGCACGTCGATCTCCTCGTCGATGGCCTTGGTGATCTGCTCGGCGTCGGTCTCGGCCGGATGCCAGACGGCGATCTGGAACATCGAGGGGCCGCGCACCTCGAAGGTGCCCGCCACCAGGCCGACCTCGGCGCTGAGGTGGCTGGCCAGCCGGTCGCGCTTCAACAGCCGCTGGTGAAGCGAGGACGCGTCGCCGTCGCCCAGGATCGAGCCGGCGAGTATCAGGGCGCAGTACTCATCGAAGGCGGTGATGGGGTCCGGGGTTCGGTAGGCGAGCGCGATCGCGGGTTGCGGCGCGCGCGGGTCGACGCGTTGCTCGCGTCGCTCCGACGAGGGGACCGGTTCGGATGCGTCGACGGTCGGTGGCACGTCGCGCGCGGGGATGCCGGCGAAGTGCTGCTCGATCAGACGCATGGTGGCGTCGGGGTCGATGTCGCCGGTCAGCGCGAGCACCGCGTTACCCGGCGCGTAGTAGCGGTCGAAGAACGCCACCGTGTCGTCGAGGTTGGCCGCATCGAGATCGGCGAACTCACCGTAGGCGTTGTGCGCGTTCGGCCAAGTCTCGAACAGCGCCATCGGCAGGAACAGCCACGGGAACCCGCCGTAGGGCTGGTTCATCACGTTGACCTTGACCTCTTCCTTCACCACGGCCACCTGGGCGGCGAGGTTCTGCTCGGTCAGCCGAAGGCCACGCATGCGGTCGGCCTCGAGGAACAAGCCCAGCTCGAGCGCGTTCGACGGCATGATCTCGAAGTAGTTGGTGAAGTCGTTGCGGGTCGAGCCGTTCATGATGCCGCCGTTACCGTTGACCAAACGATCGTGCATGCCCTTCTCGAGCGAAACGGAGCCCTCGAACATCAGGTGCTCGAACAGGTGCGCGAACCCGGTGCGTCCCTGCGGCTCGGAACGGAAGCCGACGTCGTAATACGCGGCGATCATCACCGCCGGCGAGGAACGGTCGGGTGCCATCACAACCCGGAGGCCGTTGTCTAGGGTGGTCCGCTCGATGGGGAACGTGAGAGTGGTCTTGGGTCGCGGCATGACGGGCAAGGATAGCCGATACCATCGCGCCCATGAACCCCCGCGGCCGCGTCTACGACCGCGAGATCGCACGGCTCGCCGTGCCGGCGCTCGGGTCCCTCGCGGCCGAGCCGCTGTACATCCTGGTCGACACCGCGGTGGTGGGACACCTCGGGACACGGGAGCTCGGCGGGCTCGCGATCGCGGGCACGCTGCTGACGACCGGGTTCTTCCTATTCAACTTCCTCGCGTACGGGACGACGGCGTCGGTCGCGCGCGCGTTGGGCGGCGGCGATCATCGCGGCGCGGCGTCGCATGCGGTCCACGGGCTGTGGGCGGCCGGCGTGCTCGGCGCTGCGTTGCTGCTCGGCTGGCTCGCGTTCGCGTCTCCCGCCGTGGACGCCATGGGCGCCGGGGCGAGCGTGCGGTCCTTCGCGCTGACCTATCTGCGCATCAGCGCGCTCGGGTCGCCGGCGATGCTGATCATGCTGGTCGGGATGGGATACAGCCGGGGGCTCCAGAACACGAGCACGCCGCTGGTGATCGCGCTCGCGGCCAATGCTGCCAACCTGATCGTGGAGCTGATCCTGATCTACGGAGCCGGGTGGGGGATCGAGGCATCCGCATGGGCGACCGTATGGGCGCAATGGGGGGGCGCGGCGGTGTACCTGGCTGTGATGGTGCGGGCGGTGCGGGCGGCCGGGGTGTCGTTGCGGCCGCGGATGCGCGAGGCGCGCGCGATGGCCACGATGAGCGCGCACCTCTTCCTGCGGACCGGATCGCTGCTCGCGGCGTTGACAGTCGCGACGGCCGTCGCCGCGCGACTCGGAACCGTCCCGGTCGCCGCGCACCAGATCGCGTTCCAGCTCTGGAGCTTCCTCGCCCTGGTGCTCGACGCCATCGCGATCGCCGGCCAGGCGATGATCGGCATGCTGCTGGGCGCCGGCGACGCGGACGGCGCGCGCGCTGCTGCCGCGCGCATGGTGCGATGGGGCGTAGTAGCAGGTCTGGCGTTCGGGGTCGGTGTAGTGGCGGTGCGGCCGGTGCTCGGCGGCGCCTTCACCGCAGATCCTGCGGTGCGCGCGCTGCTCGGCGACGTGTTGTGGATCGTGGCGATCCTGCAGCCCATCAACGCGATCGTGTTCGTGCTCGACGGTGTCCTGATCGGCGCGGGGGATGCGCGGTACCTGGCAGCGGCGATGGGCGCCGCCTCCATCGCGTTCTTGCCGCTCGCGTTCGCGGTTGTGGCAGTAGACGCGAGCCTGCCCGTGCTCTGGGGTGCGATCGGCGTGCTGATGCTCGTGCGGCTGGCGGGAGTAGGGTCGCGCTTCGCCGGAGGTCGCTGGCAGGTCGTTGGCCTACGTTGATTGCCCGCTTCTCAACGATATGCACCATGGAGTGGTAGATTCGGGCCCCCCGAGATAGCCCGGTTTAGTCTAGGAAAATGACCGAAAGGACGGCATCCTATCTCTGTGACGCGAGGAAACTCGGACGCGAAACGCGTCCTTATCGTTGACGACCAGCCCGACATCAGGTTGATGTGCCGGGTCAATCTCGCGCTGGAGGGCTACGAGATCTTCGAGGCGGCCGACGGTGAGGCTGGGTTGGCTGCCGTACGTGACCATCGGCCCGACCTGGTGCTGCTCGACGTGATGATGCCGGGGATGGACGGCTGGAGCGTGCTCGATCAGATCAAGGCCGATCGCGACACTCGGCATATCCCTGTAGTCCTGCTGACCGCGCGCGTGCAGCGAGAAGACGAGATCCGCGGCTGGAGCAGCGGTGCGGCCGAGTACCTGTCGAAGCCATTCAACCCGTCGAGTCTCTCGGACGTCGTGCGCCATGTGTTGAACCCCGACGAACCCGAGGGCGAACGCCGTCGGCGCGCGCTCGAGAAGCTCTCGATCCACTAACTACCCCCCGCGCCGAGTCCAAGCCCGTCGCCTCGTACGACGATCGATCCTTCTCCCGATCCCTCACGTTCGGTGGTCGTCGCACCGCCCCCGCCCCCTGCGCGGCGCGGTTTTACGCGCCGTTAACACGCCGGGAACCCATCCGAAAAGACATCGGCCTAGTGTTGGCCGCGATCCGGAGCGTCCGGTGGCGCTCCGGCTGTTTTCCGTGAGGGGGGAGCAAGCTCATGGATACCGGCGACACCGCATTCATCCTCGTCGCGTCTGCCCTGGTCATGTTCATGACTCCGGGGCTCGCGCTGTTCTACGGGGGCCTCGTCCGGCAGAAGAACGTGCTGTCGACGATCATGCACAGCTTCGTCGCGCTCGGCGTGATCAGCATCGTCTGGTTCGTCGCCGGGTACGCGCTCGGCTTCGGCCCCGATCGTTGGGGTGGGCTCATCGGCGGAGGGGATTACTACGGGCTGGCCGGCGTCTCGTTCACCGAGCCGGGTCCGTTCGCGTCGAGCATCCCGCACGGCGGGTACATGGTCTTCCAGTTGATGTTCGCGATCATCACGCCTGCGCTGATCTCCGGCGCGTTCGCCGAGCGGATCAAGTTCGGCGGCTACGTCGCGTTCATCGTGTTGTGGTCGCTGTTCGTCTACAGCCCGATCGCGCACTGGGTTTGGGGAGGCGGATGGCTCGGTGGTCGCGGCGTTCTCGACTTCGCCGGCGGCACCGTCGTCCATATCAACGCAGGCGTCGCAGCGCTCGCGTTCGCGATCTACCTCGGGAAGCGCAAGGGCTGGCCGAAGGACGTGGCTCCGCCCCACAACGTACCGATGACGGTGCTCGGCGCCGCGATCCTGTGGTTCGGCTGGTTCGGGTTCAACGCGGGCAGCCAGCTCACCGCCGAGGGGGCGGCGCTCCCGTTCGTGACGACGCATCTGGGGGCCGCGGCGGCCGTCGTGGGCTGGGCGCTCGTCGAGAAGATCAAGCATGGAAGGGTCACCACGGTCGGCGTCGCGACCGGTGCGGTCGCGGGCCTGGTCGCGATCACGCCGGCGGCGGGGTTCGTGCTGCCGTGGGCGGCGATGATCATCGGGTTCGTCGCGGGTATCGTCTGCTACCTGGCGATCAACCTGAAGTTCCGGTTCGGCTACGACGATTCGCTGGACGTGGTTGGAGTGCATCTCGTCGGCGGCATGATCGGAGCGTTGCTGACCGGCGTGTTCGCGGAGGCGAGCTTGGACTTCTTGGACGGGTCCGGGGGTGGTGTCGCCGGCGCCTGGGGTCAGGTCGGCGACCAGCTGATCGGGATCGGTGCCACGATCGGCTTCTCCCTGGTCGTGTCGCTGCTCATCTTGGTCGTGGTGGACAAGACCATCGGTCTGCGTGTCGGCGATGAAGACGAAGTCGGCGGGCTCGACCTGGCGCTGCACAGTGAGAGCGCCTATTCCACCGCCGATGTCAGCACGACCGCCGGCGCGCCGTCGCCGGTCTCGGGAGGTCAGGATCGCCCCGCCGGACCGTTAGGCTGACGGGGATCGCGAGGGGAGGACTATGAAGCTTGTAACTGCCATCGTGAAGCCGTTCAAGCTCGAGGACGTCAAGGAGGCGTTGCGCGGCATCGGCGTCCAGGGCATGACCGTCACCGAGACTCGTGGGTTCGGCCGCCAACGTGGCCACACCGAGATCTACCGTGGCGCGGAGTATCAGGTGGACTTCGTGCCGAAGGTGAAGGTGGAGGTGCTCTGCGATGACGATCAGGTCTCGCAGGTCGTCGAAACCATCATGAAGTCCGCGCGCACCGAGAAGATCGGCGACGGCAAGATCTACGTCACGACGGCCGAGCAGGTGCACCGCATCCGCACCGGCGAAGCCGGTCGCGACGCGCTCTAGCTCGTTCGGCTGTTACGGCACCGCCGGCACGGTGCTCGGCTCGTCATGACGCGACCGCGAGCAGGCGCCACTCGCCGGGGACGCCCTTGAGCTGATGGGTTCCCCGTTCCTCGAACTCGAGGCCGGATCCCGCGACCAGGTCTCGCACGGTGCTGGACACGAGCACCTCGCTGGGCCCGGCGGCGGCCGACACGCGCGCCGCGGTATGCACCGCGATGCCACCGATGTCGTCGCCCATGACCTCGACCTCGCCGGTGTGCAGTCCGGCGCGGATCTCCAGGCCCTGCGCGCGCGCGGTCTCGACGATCGCCAGCGCACACCGGATCGCGCGCGCGGGACCGTCGAAGGTGGCGAGGAAGCCGTCCCCGATCGTGTCGACCTCGCGGCCACGGCTCCGCTCAAGCTCCTTGCGGACCATCGCGCGATGCTGCTCGAGCATGTCGCGCCAGCGCTGGTCTCCGATGGTCGCCGCACGCTTGGTGGAGTCGACGACGTCGGTGAACAGGATCGTCGCGAGCACCCGGTCGGGCTCGGCAGCCGGCCGTGCGCCGGTGAGGAACTCCTCGATCTCTCCGAGCAGGGTGTCCGGATCCTCGGAGAAGAAGAAATGGTCGGTGCCGGGGAGCTCGACCCAGCGTGCCCCCGGGATCGAGTCGGCGATCAGACGCCCCATCGCCGGATAGATCATCCGGTCATCGGTCTTGTGCAGGACGAGCGTGGGAGCGCTGATCGTCGGCAGGACGTGACGCACATCGATCTGCTCGTAGAGCAGCATCAGGTTCCGCATGGTGCCGGGGCTGGCGGCGAGCCGTTGGAAGCGAGCCCACCAGTCGCGCGCTGCTTGGTCGTCCTTCAGGCTCGGCGCCCATGCGGTGAGGCCGGCCCCGGTTCCCCACCGCTCCGCCATCCCCGCGAACAAGGGCCGGAACAGCTCGGGGTCGACCCCCTGTGGATAGTCCTCGCTTCGGAGCATCCGCGCGTAGCTGCCGTAGATCACCAGCGCGCGCGTGCGCCGGGGATACGTTGCCGCGAAAAGCAGCCCCAGCGGCCCACCCTCAGAGATCCCGAGCAGCGCCGCGGTGTCCGAGCCGACCGCGTCCATGACCGCACGCACGTCGTCCATCCTGTCCTCGAGCGTCTGCGGAACCCCGGTGCGGTCCGAGAGCCCGGTGTCTCGCTTGTCGAAACAGATCACCCGGGCGAACGACGCGAGCCGTTCGAGGAAACGTGCGGTGGGCGGATGCTCCCACGCGAACTCGAGGTGGGAGACGAAGCCGGGGATGAAGACCAGATCCAGGTCGCCGTCTCCGAAGACCTGATAGGCGATGTTGACCTCGCCGCTCTTCGCGTACTTGGTTCGGGGGAGCACGCCCCATCTTGGCACCCTTCCCTGCTTCGGGCCAACAGCCGTGGCTAGGATGCGCGATGCGCGAGTGGAGGTGAGCGATGCCGTACGGGTTCGAGACCATCATCGAGCCGTTCCGGATCAAGAGCGTTGAGCCGATCCGCTTCACCTCGCGCGCCCAGCGCGAGGTGAAGCTGCGTGAAGCCGGCTACAACGTCTTCGGCCTCCGGGCCGAAGACGTTCTCATCGACCTGCTGACGGACTCCGGGACCGGCGCGATGTCCTCGGCGCAGTGGGCCGGGATGATGCGCGGCGACGAGAGCTATGCGGGGTCGCCATCGTTCTTCCGTTTCGAGACCGCCGTCCGCGAGCTGACCGGGTTCCGCCACGTCATCCCCACGCATCAGGGGCGCGCGGCCGAGCGGATCCTGTTCGGGGAATCCGTGACCCGCGGCGATGTCGTTCCGAACAACACCCACTTCGATACGACGCGCGCAAACGTCGAGCACGAGGGGGCCGAAGCGCGCGACCTGGTGATCGCCGAAGGCAGAGAACCGGCGACGATCCATCCGTTCAAAGGCAACATGGATCTCGACGCGCTCGAGCGAACGCTGGCGGAGGGTGCGCGCGTGCCGATGGTCATGGTCACCGTGACCAACAACTCCGGGGGCGGGCAACCGGTCTCGATGGAGAACCTGCGGGGTGTGCGAGCGCTGTGCGATCGCTACGACGTGCCACTGTTCCTGGACGCGTGCCGGTTCGCGGAGAACTCATGGTTCATCAAGCAGCGTGAGGAAGGGTACGGAGACAGGACGCCGCGCGAGATCGCGCGCGATATGTTCTCGCTCGCAGACGGCGCCACGTTCAGCGCCAAGAAGGACGGCCTGGCGAACATCGGCGGGTTTTTGGCGATGAACGATGACGCGCTCGGTGCTCGCTGCCGGGCGAACCTGATCCTGACCGAAGGGTTCCCGACCTACGGCGGCCTGGCCGGCTACGACCTGGAAGCGATCGCCGTGGGGTTGGGCGAGGTGCTCGACGAGGATTACCTGCGGTACCGCGTGCGCAGCGTCGAGTACCTGTGGGAGAAGTGCACGTCGGTTGGCGTGCCGTGCGTGTCGCCGCCGGGCGGGCACGCGGTGTACATCGACGCCCGCGCGCTGCTGCCGCACATCCCAGCGCATCAGTACCCGGCGTGGGCGCTGTGCAACGAGCTGTACCTGACCGGGGGGATCCGCGGCGTCGAGATCGGCTCGGTCATGTTCGCGCGCGTGGGGACCGACGGGACCGAGGAGCCCGCGCCGATGGAACTGGTGCGCCTCGCGATCCCGCGACGCGTCTACACGCAATCCCACATCGACTACGTCGCCGAAGTGGTCGCGAGCATCCCGCCGCGCGCGGCGTCGATCCGCGGTTACCGCATCGTCGAGCAGGGACCGTGGCTGAGGCATTTCACCGCGCGCCTCGAGCAGCTCTAGCGCGGGGTTCGTGTGCGCTGCTCGGCTATCGAGGTTCGAAATGGCGTGTTACATCTCTGATCACGCTGCTCAAGATATCGATCATTTGGATCAGAGATGTACCAGCCGTTCGGGGATCTGCCCGGTCGAGAGGGTCTCACGTGCGCAGGCGCATCCCGCGTGGCGTGACCGCGAAGCCCGCCGCCGCGAGTGCGTCGATCAACGGACCCGACGCAGGCAGAGGGGCGCCGTCGGCTTTCTCGATGGTCAACCCGCCCAGCCTCCCGTCACGCACCGCGTCACCCAGCGCCGCCACCGCGCGCGCCAACACGGCGCGCGCCAAGCCATCGGGCTCCTCGATGAAGGTCAGCACCGATCGCCCGCCCTTCTCGACGTAGAGCGCCAGCGATCCGTCGACCAGCACGACCGAGGCTCCCGCTTTCCGTCCCGGCCGATGACCCGGCCGATCGGGCCAGGGAAGCGTGGCACCGAACGGGTTCGCCGGATCGGCCGCCGCCAGCACGTGCACGGCCGGCGCGCGGTCCGCCGCGACGTGGCGCAGCCGGTCCACGGCTCCGTGCACTGCGAACTGCGCGCCGCCGAGCCCCTCGACGAAGTAGCCGCGCCGCGCGCGCCCGCGCTCCTCGAACGCCTTCATCACCTGGTACGCCGCCGCGAACCCGCCGGAGAGCCGCTCGGCCACCACGGTCCCTCGCGTCACAACACCATGGCGCCGCAGGACCTGCTCGGCGACTGCGAACGAGCGCCGCGTGCGATCCGTCTCGCGCGCCGGCAGCAGGCTCCAGCGTCCCGCTCCGGATGGTGGGCCGAACCGCGCCGGCATCGCGGGCCGCGCGCGCCGTCGGCCGGACTGCACCGCTGCTCGCGAGCCGGTACCTACCAGCGCGCGCAACGGCGCGATCGTGTCGTTGGTGACATGCCCGGACCACACCAGCTCCCAGATGGCCTCGAGCAGCTCGCGGTCATCCGTCGACCCCAGCGCCGCGCCTATGTCGCGGAAGAACAGCGCACCGCGATCGCGCAATGCCTCGAGCACGCGCGACGCGGCGGGCGACGGCTCGCCGGGCAGCGGGTCGGGGAGCAGCAACGGCGCTTGCTCGGCCAGCGCCACCACCACCCAGCCGTCGTTCGGCCCGAGCGCGCCTGTGCCGGTCCACACGACCTCGCCGGACGCGGTCACCTCGTCCAGCAGGCGCGATACGTCCTCGCCGACGCCGCGCGCGCCGAGCACCTGGCGCTCGAGCGCGCTCGCCGGCAGCGGTGCGCCTTGCAGCGACTCGATCGCCCGAAGCAGTGCGTCCATCCCACCGCGCCGCGCGCCGACGCCGTGCCACACCGGCAGGAACCGCGCGAGCGCCGACGCTTCGACCGGCTCGACCTCCTTGCGGAAGGCCGCGAGCGACTTGCGACGCAGGATCCGTAACACTTCCGCGTCTATCCATTCGCGCTCGCTGCCGCCGGGCCGGAACGCACCCAGCACCACGCGTCCCGACGCCTGCAGGACGCGCAGGGCCCGCTCGACCACCGCGGCCCCGAGGCCCAGACGCGCGGCGACGTCGGACGCCCCGAACGGCCCGTGCGTGCGTGCGAACCGCGACACCAGATCCTCCAGCGGCGCCGCCACCGGCGCGAGGAACGCCTCGGGTACGCCGACCGGCATCGCGGTGCCGAGCGCGTCACGGAACCGCGCCGCATCCTCGATCGCCGTGAACCGGTCCTCGCCGGCGATGCGCAGGACCAGCGCACGGCGGGTTCCCACGAGCTGCTCGAGCCATTCCTTCGCCGCCGCTGTGTCGATGGTCCGACCGACGACTTCGTCTGCGGATAGGTCGCCGAGCGTGCGCAACGCGTCGTGCAGGTCGTCGGCATCGCGGATCGCGCGCTCGGGCGTCAGCCGCTGCAGCGTCAGCTCCAGCTCGGCCAGCGCCGCGGCGTCCACCAGGTCGCGCAGCTCTTCCTGCCCGAGCAGCTCGCCCAGGATCCGCCGGTCCAGGGTCAGCGCCGCGGCGCGCCGTTCGGCCAGCGGCGCGTCGCCCTCGTAGATGAACGCGCCGACGTACCCGAACGTCAGCGACGACGCGAACGGCGACGGCATCTGGGTCTCGACCTCGACGACGCTGATCTCGCGGCGCTGGATCTGCGCGAGCAGCTCGACCAGGGCCGGCAGGTCGAACGCGTCCTGCAGGCACTCGCGGTACGCCTCGAGCACGACCGGGAACTCGCCGTAGCTGCTCGCGACGGCCATCAGGTCGGCGGAGCGCTGGCGCTGCTGCCACAGCGGCGTGCGCTGGCCCGGACGGCGTCGGGGTATCAGCAGCGAGCGCACGGCGGCCTCGCGGAACCGCGACGCGAACAGTGCCGAGCCGCCCACCTGCTCGACCACCAGATCCGAGATCTCGTCGGGCTCGAACAGGATCGTCTCCAGCGGCGGCGCCTCGTCTGCCTCGGGAAGGCGCACGACGATGCCGTCGTCGGAGTAGATGGTCTGCGCCTCCAGGCCGAGCCGTTCGCGCACGCGCGCCTCGATCGCGAGCGACCACGGCGCATGCACGCGCGCACCGAACGGCGTGTGCACGCACAGCCGCCAGTCGCCGAGCTCGTCGCGGAATCGCTCGACGACGATCGTGTGATCGTCGGGCAGTGCGCCGGTCGCGTCGCGCTGCTCGGACAGATACGCGAGCAGGTTGCGCGCGGCGTAGTCATCCAGGCCGGCATCGCGCGCGCGCTGCTCGGCCAGCGGGGGATCGAGCGCCCCGATCTCGCGGATGAATGTGCCGAGCGCGCGCCCCAGCTCGACGGGGCGGCCCGGCGCGTCGCCGTGCCAGAACGGCATCTTCCCCGGTTCGCCCGGCGCCGGCGACACGATCACGCGGTCGCGGGTGATGTCCTCGATCCGCCAGGTGCTCGCGCCCAGCACGAAGGTCTCGCCGGGTCGCGACTCGTAGACCATCTCCTCGTCGAGCTCGCCGACGCGGGTGCCGTCGGATGCGAGATGCACGCCGAACAGCCCCCGGTCGGGGATAGTGCCCCCACTGGTGACGGCGAGACGTTGCGCGCCCGGCCGCGCCTGCAGCTCGTCGGTCACGCGGTCCCAGGTGACGCGCGGCCGCAGCTCGGCGAACGCGTCGGACGGGTAGCGGCCGCTGAGCATGTCGAGAACCGATTCCAGCGCCGACCGCGGCAGGTCGGCGAACGGCATCGCGCGGCGTACCAGCGCCTCGAGCGCATCGACGTTCCAGGGTTCCATCGAGCACATCGCCACGACATGCTGCGCGAGCACATCCAGCGGGTTGCGCGGCACGCGCGTCGATTCGATGTCGCGCGCGCGCATCCGCTCGGCGACGACGGCGCTCTCGAGCAGATCGCCGCGGAACTTCGGGAAGATGATGCCGCGGCTGACCACACCGACGTGGTGTCCGGCCCGGCCGATCCGTTGCAAGCCGCTGGCGACCGACGACGGGGCCTCGATCTGGATGACCAGATCGACGGCACCCATGTCGATGCCCAGCTCGAGCGACGAGGTCGCGACGACGCACGGCAGGCGGCCCGATTTCAGCTCCTCCTCGATCAGCATGCGCTGCTCGCGCGCGACCGAGCCGTGATGCGCGCGCGCAATCGTGGTGCCCGCGGCCTCGTTGATGCGTCCGCAGAGCCGTTCGGCCAGGCGCCGCGAGTTGCAGAACACGATGGTCGAGCGATGCGCGCGGATGTGGGTGACCAGGCGCTCCTCGACCGCCGGCCAGATGCTCGTGCGTTCTTCGACCTTGGCGTCGGCTCGGTTCGCCGCCGGCTCGTTCATGTCCTCGACCGGCACGACCACCGAGATATCGAGCTGCTTGTGCGTGGAGGACTCGACCACGTCCACGGGATGCGGCCCACCCAGGAAACGCGCGACCTCGTCCAGCGGTCGCACCGTCGCCGACAACCCGATCCGCTGCGCGGGTTGCGCGAGCAGCTCGTCCAACCGCTCCAGCGACAGCGCCAGGTGCGCGCCGCGCTTGCTGCCGGCGACCGCGTGCACCTCGTCGATGATGACCGCGTCGATGTTGCGCAAGGCCTCGCGCGCCTGCGAGGTCAGCAGCAGGAACAGCGATTCCGGCGTGGTGATGAGGATGTCCGGCGGCGCGGTCAGCATCTTGCGCCGGTCCTCGGCTGGGGTATCCCCGGTGCGAACGCCGACGTTCAGGGGGGTGGTCGCGACGCCCAGGCGCGCCGCCGCCGCTTCGATCCCGGTCAGCGGCGAGCGCAGGTTCCGCTCGACATCCACCGCCAGCGCCTTCAGCGGCGAGATGTAGAGCACGCGAAGCCGCTGCTTCTTCGCCGGCGCCGGCGCCGTGATCAGCCGGTCGATCGACCAAAGGAACGCGGCCAATGTCTTGCCGGATCCCGTCGGCGCGACTACCAGAGCGTTCCGGCCGCTCCCGATCGCCTCCCAAGCCCCGGTCTGCGCGTCGGTTGGGGCCTCGAACGCGCTGGAGAACCACGCGCGCGTGGGCGTACTGAAGCGTTCCAGGGGCGGCCGCATGGTTCGCTCATCATGCCCCACGGGGGCGACGCCCTGCCTCGCCCGTTTCGTCCCGTGCGAGCAGCGCGTATCCGCGACCCAGGTCCCGTAACCGCAGGCCGGACACCTGCGTTCTAGTTACTGATAGCCCATCCGGCTCACGCAGAGTGGTCAGCTAAGGGTCTGGACCTGGAAGGCTGTATAGCCGACCTTAAAGTGCAGCCAGGGGACGCCGATAACGGTTGAGGGTGACTAGGGATGTTCGGGAAGAAACGGTCTAAGACGCTCTGCACGTCCTGCAATCACGGCCTTCGTGATGACCAGAAGATCTGTGCCAACTGTGGGACGGCCACGGAATTCATGAATTTCGACGAGCGTCGCCAGCACGAGGTCGCGCAGTGGCGCCGCTACCAGGAGGTCGTCCCCGGCTGACCGCACCAGCGTTCTTCCTCGCCCCGGCCCGCGGTCGGGGCGTCGTCGTTCGGGCCTGATGAGCGGACACCCAATCGATGAGGGCAGGAAACAGGATCTGCCGGCCCGTGGATCCGCTGATCATCGAGACGTGACCGCTCGGGCACTCGATCACCTCGCCCGCCGCACCCAAAGGGTCGTATCGGGATGATCCCGGCGGCACGATGTGGTCCCGCTCGGCGATGGAAGCGAACAGTGGAACCTTGATCGCGGTGAGGTCCACGCGCTGCTCGCCCAGGAACAGCGTGCCTTCGACGAGCGCGTTGGTCCGGAACACGTCCATCAGGTCGTAGAACAGCGCGCCCGGCATCGGCCGCTGATCCCAGGCCCACGAGCCGAGCGCTGCGAACGTGCGCGCGAACGCTTCATCGTGGTTGCGCATCCGCGCGAGCGCCGCGCGCAGTGACTCCGGCCGCAGCGCGTGGAACGCTTCGCGGACCGCGGCGGCCGGCACGCGGCTGGTGTGATCAAGCGCGAGCACCGGCGTGAACCACCACCGCCCGACGATGCGCTTCATGCCGCCGCGCGCGGCCATGTCCACCGGCGCGGCCAGCGTCGTGATCGACCCGACGTGATCGTGCCGCCACGCGCCCGCGCGCGCGAGCGCCAGCGTCCCGCCGGTGCAGTACCCGATCAGGTGCAGCCGCTGCGCGCCGGTGCACGCGAGCACCTCTTGCTCGGCTTCGAGCAGCAGCCGCGCGTGCTCGAGCAATCCGTCGCGCGCGTGCTCGGGTTCGGCCTCGCCCCAATCCAGCAGGAACACGTCGAACCCCGCGTCGAGCAGCGCGCGCACGAAGCTCCGCTCGGGTGTGAGATCCAGGATCTGCGGGCGGCTGACCAGCGCGTGCACGATCAGGATCGGCTCGGGATGCACCGGGTTGCCCTTGAATCGCAGTAGCTCGCCGCGGCTCAGCGGGGTGATCCGGTCGATGGGGCTCGCGAAACCATGGATGGGGCCGACCCCGTAGCGGCGAGACAGCAGCACCGGCCAGCCGGCGATCGCGAGCATCGGTCCGAACCAGGCCCAGCGCGCGCGGCGCATCAGGCGCGCCAGCGGGCCGGGGGAGAGATGGCGACGGTCGGTCGTCGAGGGGGTCACGAGCCAGGCAACCGTCAGCCCTAGGGTCAACGTGAGCGCTGCTCGGAGGATCATCCGCCCCTACTTCGTGAATGTGAATACATTCACAAACTATCCCACGCCGGG
Source organism: Actinomycetota bacterium (assembly GCA_036397635.1). Lineage (GTDB taxonomy): Bacteria > Actinomycetota > AC-67 > AC-67 > AC-67 > DASWIP01. Next base: position 33,469 of record DASWIP010000074.1, read on the forward strand.
TTCCCCAGTCAAGCCCGATGGGGTCGCTTCGTCACCTTTGGGGGGCTTCGCTCGTTCGAAGACCGAGCCGAAGGGGGTGGATCCGACGAGGGGTCTAAGGGGGCACAGCCTCATCGTGCTGGCCGCCGCGATCGCTGCCGTGCCATTGCGTGCGACGGCCCATGACGGTCCCCCGCAGTACTTCGGCGTCGCGCGCGCCCGTGCGAGCGCGCTGGTCGTAACGCTTCGGATCCCGTCTCCCGCGGATCTCGCCGCACTGCGGGGGATCGCGCCGGCCGGCGCCGGTTCCGCCGCGGCGCTGGGTCCGTCGATCCAGCGCGTCTTCGGATTCACAGACGGCGGCGTTGACTGGTGGGGCGAGGGGTTCAGCATCGGGAGCGAGGCGTGGGGCGCCGCCGGGACGAGGCTCGGTCCGGGTGATGAACCCCTCCGCACGTTGTGCGCGAGTGCGAGATGTCCCGAGCAGCGCCGTCGCTCCGGCGCGGAGGCAGAGGTGGATCGGTTCGCCTCCGCGCGCGCTTCGGTCGTCGAGAGCGCGACGACCGTCCCGGTGGCTACGGCGAGCGACGTGGTCGAGGAAGGACTCCTGGTAACGCTCGCCTCGGTGGTCGACGGCGCCGGGCTGGATGCGGCGCGTGGTGTGCTCGACCTGGTCGGGAGTTCCCTGGACACGCACGTCATCGGGCCGGCCGATGCGCTGCTCGCCCAGGCGCGCCGTCATCTTCCTTCCGACGTTGACCGGGAGCTCGGCCCGATCCCGTCACCTGATCTCGGGAGCGCGCCGCTTGTGTGGTCCGAGGCCGTGCGCTCGTCGACGGACGTGTCGGCGGTGAACGATCCACGGTTGAGCGCGCGCGCGCAGGCGACGATCGCATCCACCCGGCTGCTGGGGCTCGTGAGTGTGGTCAGCTCGCCCGCCGTCGCTGACGTCACCGCGTCCGAGCGCGACGCGCACGCCACCGTCGCCGGCGGCTCGACGGAGATCCGGGTGGATCTGCTGGACGCACTGCAGCAACGCATCGATGTGCTGCGGACGGTGGGCGACGAGCAGCTCGGCACGGTACCGGAGACCGTTCCGGTCGAACCGATCGACCAGATCGCCTCAGGGCTGGAGGAGTTGCTCGGGATCGCGCGCCGGATGATCGACATCAGATACGTCGAGGGGCAGACGCGATCGGCTGCCCGCCCGCGCGGCTACGCGGCATACGCGATCGCCGAACCGAGTCATTTCGCCGTGGAGCTGTGGATCCCCGATCCGCGGTCGACGGCGATCGGCGGTGGTCCCGTTCCACGGGTCGAGCGTTACCTGCCGACCGGATCCAGCGTGGGGCTGACCCTCCCCGGAGCCAGCGCCTCGGTCGGGCTCGGCGCGATCCACTGAACCGCCCGAGGTGTTGCCCCTGCCCGTCCGAGCCGATCGCTTCCCCAAGGTTCGGTCGGGGAAGTGTCCGAGGGACGCTTCCGTCAAGCCCGGTCGCCGATGCGCTGCTCGGCCACGACCGCCGGCACGATCAAGCGGTAGCGGCGCGGCAGCGCGGGGCGCAGTGTCTTCAGCGCGCGCAGAGATGCATGCAGCGCGAGCTGCTTGCCGCGGGTCCAACGGATGCCGTACCCCTCACGGAGTGACGGTGGCAACGTCCCGAACGCCATCCGCGCGACACCGCGCAGGATCGGCCGCCACGTCGCCTCCTTGGGCGGATGCATGAACAGATCGAACACCGCGCGGGCTGCATCGGTCACGAGCAGCTCGTCGCCCTCGACCACCTCGTCCATCCAGGCACGGAGACCGGTCACGGTCGCCGGGATCTGATCGGGTGCCACGCCGAGCATCTCGGCGGCGAGCTTCTGCTCTTCGTGGAAGCGCTGCCGTTGCGCGTCGTCGAGGGCGCCGACGGTGAGCTGCTCGAACAAGAGGGCGGAATCGACCAGGCACGCGTGCACCCAGAGCAGCAGATGCGGATCGAGCGCGTCGTAGGCCTTGCCTGTGATGGGGTCGATGCCCTTCACCCGGCGGTGCACCTCGTTGATGCGCTCGACCGATGTCATTGCTTCTGCGCGGCTGCCGAAGGTGATCGTGTATTGCAGCTGAAGCGTCCGCTCGAGGCGCTTCCACGGGTTGCGTTCGTAGAAGCCGGTGTCGCGCGCGCCGGCGATCACCAACGGGTGCGCGGCTTGCATCAGCAGCGCGCGCGCGCCGCCGAACAGCACGGTCGTCTCGCGGTGCACGCGCCACGACACGCTGTCGGGTCCGAACAGCCCCAGGTCGTCGTCGTCACGCGCGCCGTGCATCCGACTCTCAGCGTAGCGGGCGCGTTGGCCTTCCCCAATCAGCCGATCACCTTTCGTTGGTTGCCTGTATCCGGGGCCAGGCCCCCGACGGCAACGCGCTCGCTTCCCTCGACACTGATCTCTCCAGCGGGGAACCCCTGTCCGGTCCTTCTGAGAAGGGTGTTCCCCAGCACGACGGACCCGGGAGCGTTGGCGATCCGGATGTAGCCGAACACCGTGTTGTCCTGCACGCGGCACGGATGGCCCTGGTAGATCGTGATCGCGCCCTGGGCCACCAGGGGGCGACCGTTCCTCCCCACGCCGACGAGGTTCCCGACGATGGAGTTGTAGTCGGAGCCGGGATCGCTGACGGTGATCGCATCGGCGACGACATTGTCGCGGATAAGATTCATCCTCCCCCCGACCTCGATCAGGATCCCCGGTCCTGTGGCTTTCGGGTTGAGCAATGGCCGGTTCCCTGCAGCGTTTACCCGTATCAGGTTGCCTTCGACGACGTTGCTCGGGCCGTGGATGAGGACCTCGTTCTCGAGGCTCCCTGCCAGGACGTTGCCGTCTCCAGGGTTGGGGCCGCCGACGGTGTTCCCGCGCCCGACGATCACCACGGCGACCGGCTGCTCGCTACGCGACCGGCGGCCACGGCGGTCCGTGCCGATCACGCTGCTGATGACGCGATTACCGATGGCGCTTAGTCCCAGGGCGTCATCACTGGCAATCGAGATGCCTGTGTACCCGGTATCGAAGATCTCTGCGCCGCGCACCGTGTTCCCGACGCCTTCAAGGCTCACACCGGTGTCGCATGCAGAGGCGGTGATCCCATCGAGCAGGTTGCCATCCCCGTGGACGGCGAGGCACCATCCCTTCATGTTGCGAACCGCGAGACCCCGGATGATGGTCCCGTCTCCCCTCATCCGCACTCCGGTGTCCAACACCCCCTGACCGTCGACGATCACCGCGCCGCGTTCGCTCTCGATGAGGATGTCGCTGGGGATGTTGAGCTCAGCCTCGAGACGGATGACGCCGGGTGCATCTGCACGGAAGATGCGGGCGTCGAAGGTGATCCGAGCACCGTCACGCGCAGCATCCACGCAGGCACGGAGCGAACCCTCGCCTCGTGCCTCCGTGTTGGTGACGACGCAGGGCGCTGTCTGGATGTTCGAGAAGACCGGCGTCGGGGGGGTGCTGGGCGTCGACACCGGATTTGATGGTTCCACCAAGGGTGTCGGTCCAGGATGGCTGATGTCCGCCGGTGGCGGTGACGCGGCGTTACCGGCCCCGAGTTTGATGATGAACAGGCCCCCTTCTTCGGCAGCGACGTAAAGATAGCCGTCGTGAACGGCAAGTGAGTTCGAGGTTCCCTGCAGGCGCAAGCGGCCTGCGATCCGCGGCCGTCGGGGAGTTGAGACGTCGACAGCGATGACGCCCGCTCGACCCGCAGCGAGGAACACGAAGCCCTCGCCATACGCGAGGGTTCTGAACGTGAAAGAGTCGTTCACGGGAGTCTCGATGGAGCCGAGCAGACGTAGGTTCCGACCGTTGATCTGAACGACCTCGAGCGTCCCCCGCCGGTCCACGTAGATCACCCCTCTGCCGATCGCGACCCCGCGACCTCCACCCGACGGCAGTCTCGCCACGATGCGGGCATCCCGGGGCTCCTTGATATCCAACAGGGCCAGGCCGGTATGGGTGCCCAGCACCGCCAGGCCGTCTGCCAGCGCGATACTGATCGCGGCCTCCGGGTGCGAGGCCGACGGCGCGATGGTGTGGAGCCCGAACGAGCACGGCTGCGACGTGCTGGCGTCGATCACTCCAACGAGATCCTCCATCGCGTAGAAGAGGGTCGACCCGGAGACCGCACCGCCACGCGAGGGACCGAGGCCCGCCACGGAGGCCGCATCGACCCGTCCGTCGAGCAGATCTTGCTGGTCGAGGCCCACGATGTTCTCGCTCTGGGTGCCGACGAACAATCGTCCTTCGACCGGGAGCGTCGAGATGGCTTCATCCGTCATCGCCAGCGCGCCCAGTTGCCGCGGTTCCGAGGGAACCGAGATATCGATGGCGTGGACTCCTGAGTCGGTGGCGATGAAGGCTCGTCCATCGTCGATGGAGACCGAACGGACGAACGCCGGGATGTCGAGTGTTCCGATCTCTCTCGGGTCCTCCCCGCCATGGGCGGCGATCACACGCAGACCCAGGCCGGTGTCGGCCACGTAGACGGAGTCTCTCATCGTTGCGATGCGAACCGCGTTGTGGCCCTCGAACGTCACGATGGGTTTCGGCGCGCGAGGATCGGTCACATCGACCGTCTGGATCCCCTGGGCGCCGGCGGCGACGTAGACGCGAGCGCCGAGGACCGCCACATCGTTCGCCCAACCGGAGCTCGGCACGGTATCGAGGAGCGTCGGAGACCGGTCGTCGGAGACGTCAACGATGCGGAGGCCGCCCCATCCATCTGCCAGATACGCGATCGATCCGTCAGAGGCGACCCGGAAGGCGTATCCGTCCGTGTGCAGGCTGCCCGTGCGCCGGGGACGCTCGGGATCGGTCAGGTCGAAGATCATCAACCCCTCATCCGCCGCTGCGACCACCATCCGTACTCCAGTCACAACCGCGTGGAGGATCCGGTGACCCTTGAGAACCGTTCCGATGACCGAGGGGCTAGCCGCAGCGAGCCTGATGATGTACAGGCCTTCGGTGGTGGCCACGTATGCGCGGGTTCCTGCGATCGTGACGCCTTCGGCCTCTCCGGGAAGGCGTCGCGTCCCGGTAACCCGCAGCTCATCCGAAGACGCGCTCAGCGTCGCGATCCCTCCCCGACCGAGCGCCGCAACCAGCATCCCGTTCGAATGGGCCAGGTCCCGTACATGATCGGCGAGCAGCGCGGAACGGGTCACTTCGCGGGGACGGATCTGATCGGATGTATCGAACGCCGCGACGGCGGCTCCCATCCCGACGAACAGGGATCGCTCCGAGGCGACGAGCGCGCGCGCTGTTCCTCCGATCTGAGCCGCCACACTCATGGAGACCTGCCCTCCTACGGGTTTCTCCGGCTGGACGAACCGGCCCATGATCGGCCTGCGGTCACCCGGGCAGTCGGGCACCTCCCGCTCGGCGACGGCGTCGAGGCGCGGGCGAAGGCGAGGTTCCGCCGACGGAGATACTGAGTCCTGAGAGGCTGGCTCCGTAGAAGGACACGCCGCGCCGGCCACGATCAACAAGGCAGCAAGCGTGACGTGCTGGAACCGCCGCACGCCAGCAATCTATTTCCGGAGCTCCGATGACGGCAAGGGAGTGTGCCGGGGGTTTGGGTAAGCGGCCGCTCACGCGACGCGAGGAACGCTCGGATCATGGAGCTTCTCGCGCGGACATTCGCCGTCGCGCGTCGGCCTTCGAGCACGACGGACGCCGGGGTGAGTAGACGTCTCGAGGCGATCGCGATCCCCTCGGACGGCCCTCATCCGGGAACGACGATCACCATGACCACGCCGAGCCGACTGAAGATACTGGAGCGTACGTCGATCTCCGTCCGACCAAGCGACACCCCGATCACCCGTCCGGCGTTATCGACGGAGGCGATGCCGGGATCCTGCGATCTGAGCGTCAAGCCCGCGGGGCGACCACGGAAGCGACCGCCGCAGGTCGAAGTCTCCACCGAAACGCGAACCTGCTCGGCGACCTCGATCGTCACCTGCCTCGGCTCGATGTGGATCCCGAGTTCCGTGGTGCAGTCCTCCCCGCCATCCTGCCTGCCCCCGATGCCGCAAGAGACGGCCGCGATCATGACGCCCAAGATGATGACGCCCACGATGCCCGCGTGGAACCGTGGGCTGGTTCGCATCTGCATCGTCCTCCGGACGTTCAGGCCGGCAGCGCGCGCCCACGCAGGACGATCAGTGCCAAGGCCAGCACGACCGACAGCGTGATCGCGTACGGCCACGCGGTCTCGGTTTCGCGTACGACGTCGATGATCAGGTCGCCGATGCCGGCGTCCACCGGCGACGGCGATGCGCCGGTCACGTCGATAGCGAGGTCGAAGTCGATCTGCGACGCGGTGCCGTCGACGCGCACGTAGCTCAGCCACATGTCGGAGGCCACCCAGCCCATCCCCTTGTCCGACCGCAGGTCGTCGAGCAGTGACGCGCTCGCCCATCCGGAACGGTCGAGCGTCAGCGCCGGGCTTGCGATCGCGCGACCGTCCGCCGCGTTGATCGGCGCCGGCAACGTGATCGGCCGGCGGTCGGTCAGCAGGAAGACATCCGCGTTCACCGGAGCGTCCGATCCCTTCGCGGCAGCGAGGATGCGCAGGGGCACCCACGGATCGTCGGTGGGGATGGTCAGGTGGATCGGTGTGCCGTCGCCCAAGCCTTGGCCGCGGCGCGAAGCCTCGGCCGCGTCGAACTTGGCGGCCATGAAGTATGGGCTGCGATCGGCGTAGAAGCCGATGATCTCGGGCGTGTCCAGCGGGAGGTCGAATCCGTTCCCGCGCGCCCATGTGACCACCTCGTCGGCTCCGCCCTTGAGGATCGTGATGTCGAGCGCGTCGATCTTGGTCTTCAAGATCACCTCCGCGCTGCTGCGCAAGGCGACGAATCCGTCGGCAGCGGCGAACTCGGCGACCGGCGGAGCGACCTCACGCTGGAGGCGCTGCAGCGTCCAGTCGCCGCCACGCTCGACCTTCGTGGGCTCATCCGGAAGAGGAACGATCGAGCCGAAGTTCCCTTCCGCGCCCGCGTATTCGAACGAGGTGACGTAGTGCTCGATCCCGTTGTGGTACGCCGCGAGCGTGGTCGTGCGCAGCAGGTTCACCGCGCCGTTCGGTCCGATGAGGCTCCCGCATGCCCAGGCGGTAGCGGTTCCTGTTACCAGCAGCGTCATCGTGAGCGTCGTCGTCGTGGTGAGCCGTCGCAGCATCACGCACCCCTTCCGGTCGCGGACGTTCGGGGGTTAGACGGAGGCGGTTCCCACTTGGTTCCCCTGCGATCCCGACCGAGCCGGGTGCGAGGGCTTAGCACGCGCCACGAGGCGCGGTCGGAACCGAACAGCCCCAGGTCGTCGTCGTCCCGCATGCCCTGCGGGCGTAGCGCGCGCGGTCTAGGTGAAGACGACAGTGAGGGTCCCGGTGGCCGCCGGCTCGGGGCAGGCCGCTTCGGGGGACGTCGGCGTCGTCCACACGATCATCCGCACCGATCCTGACGGAACGAGCAGTTCCGCGCCGCCGCAGATGGCCGTGCTCGTGAGCTCGGCCGAGGTGCGGTCGTAGAAGGTCACGAGGGCTGCGACGCGCTCGGACACCATGTCGTCGAACATGGTCGACGCCATCACCTCGGTGCTGTCGAGGTCGAAGCAGAACGCGTCTGCAGGCGAGGATGCACAGGCGTTCACCATGTGTGCGCCGTGCGAGTACGGGACGGACTCCGTCCGGGGAACGCCGCGCGGCGGCGGCTGCGACGCCGGGTGTCCGCCCGGCAGCGTCCACACGGTCAACCCGGCCATGGTTGCCAGAGCCTTCGCGCGCTCGACGGTCACGCCGATCGCGAGCCCTGCCGCGCCGGCGATGAGCAGGCCGAGCGCGCGCACCACGGTCCCGTCGTCGGTGCGCTCGAGTGTCACGAGGGCCGAGCCGGAGTCCCCGAAGTTGATCGGCAGCGCCGCAGAGAATCCACCGCCGAAGCCGCCGGCGAGATCCCCGAGGCCGACGCCGACACGCGCGCGTGTCGCGATCGCCTCGCCGAACCCGTCGGCGTGGCCGTAGACCCCGACGGTGTCGCCCGTCGCAGGCGCCACCTCGGCGACCGGCTCCCCGAACACGGGCAGCCCCGGCCGGACCTGCTCGTGAAGCTCGGCGGGGATCTGGATGAGCGCGAAGTCGTTGCCGACGCATGAGCATCCCTGCGTATCACGCTGGCGCGCGAACGCGATCGGGCCAAGGTCCGCCCATCCACCGGCCTGCGGTTCGCACAGCGAGCCGACCGCGCAGGTGCTGGCGAGCACGCGGACATGGATCTCGGACGGATCGAAGTCGGCGAGCGGTCCGTGCGTCCCAACGGTTCCCGACGGCAGCACGCAGTGACCGGCGGTGCCGAGGTAGAGGTTCGCGTCCTGGTCGGTCCAGACGAAGTTCGCCGTGCAACCGTGCGACATGTCCGGCCCGGTGATGTGCAGGCGGCTGCCGGGGCCGATGCCGGCTTCGATCTCCTCGACCGGCCCGGAGAGCCAGCGGTCCGCGCCGTCACTCAGATCCGCGACCAGCGAGGATCGGGGATCGACGTCCTCGCTCGCGTGCGCGGGCGCGAGGATCACCGCGACAATGAGGAACGTCCACCTCATGGCGCGCGCGGCGCTGCTCGCGCGATGCATGGCGCGATCGATGCTCAGCCTTCGAGCTCGTAGGTCAGGAACGCGTTGGTGAGCCACCAGGTGTGCTCGCCGAACGCGACGTCCTCCTGCAGGTAATAGGTGGCCCCCGGCTCGAGGACGACCGACACCGCATGGGGCGACACCAGCAGCGTGTTCATGCCTGCGCCGAAGGTCGTTGCGACCAGCTCGGTCCTGGCTTCGTCGGCCCAGACGTGCAACTCGACGTCGTTGCCGGCCCCACCCGGGACGCTCTCGTCCCAGCCGAAGGACACGCTGGCGATGAGCGTCGCGTCCGTCGCGCCTTCAGGGACGGCGATCTCGTATACGCCGGCGGGGATGCCCCAGCCGTGCACGGGCGGCGTCTCCTGCACCCATGGGATGCCTGCATGGGTGTGCCGTCGCGCCCAGCGACCGACCGCGTAATCGGCCTCGGGCTGGGTGCACCCGTCGGTGTCGGGGAGCTGCACCCCCGCCGAGCAGAACGGCAGGTCGCCGTCGGCGACGACGATCTCGGCGACGCTGACGGGTGAGGCGACCGCCGGCGTCAAAGCGAGCAGCGCGCCGGCGACGGCCAGAGAAATGAATGTGCGCATGAGCGATCCCCCCTTGGTCTCGTGCTGAGATTTCGATACCCGGCACGCTATCCCTGCCTGGGCGAGCAGGAGGCGAGCAGCGCGCGGTCGAAGACGTCGCAATGGGACGTTGGAGCTTGATCCTGGTGGTTCTGGGGAGCCTGCTGGACCCAGCGGGCGCGCTCGCGGAGCCCGGCGGCGTCGCGGCGACGCACTTCTACACCTTCGTGCCCGGGGACGATGACCTCGGTGGTCCGCCGATCTTGCTGATAGAGGGCACGGAGCTTCAGTACGTCAACGCCGACCCGGCGGCCCACTCGTTCACCTCGGTGGCCAGAACGCCGACCGGCGAGTGGCTGTTCGATAGCGGGGTGGTGCTGCTGGGTGGAGTCGAGCCGGTCGAGGGAACCGATGAGCTTGCGCCCGGGGACTACCCGTTCATGTGTTCGGTTCATCCCGCGCTCATGCGCGGGATGCTCCGTGTCCTGACGCGCCCGGTCTGAGAGACGCGCAGCTGAGCCAAGACAGGGCCGGGAAAGAATGGTGGTGAGCGCGCGATCACGTCAGGCGGTGCGCGGGTCGAGCGCGTCGGGGTCGATCTCGAAGTCGGCGATCGCGCGCGCGACCTCCTCGGGTTTGGCGTCACCGGTCTGCGCGAGCCCGTGCAGAACGGCCACGATCACGTGGCCGGTGTCGACCTCGAAGTGGCGGCGGAGCGCTGCTCGGGTATCGGAGCGGCCGTACCCGTCTGTTCCCAGCGGGATGAACGGTTGCGGCACCCAGCGCGCGACCATGTCCGGCACCGACTTCATATAGTCGGTTACAGCGACGACGGGGGCCGCATGATCGCCCAATTGTTCGGTGATCCACGGCGTGCGCGCCGCCTCATCTGGATGCAGGCGGTTCCACCGTTCGACCGACAGCGCCTCTTCGCGCAGGCATTTGTACGAGGTTGCGCTCCAGCACTCCAGCGCGACATCGTGGTCCTCGGCCAGGATCTTCTGCGCCTCGATCGCGGCGCGCCACGCCGTCCCGCTGAACAACACGGTCGCGCGCCTGCTGGGACCCTCGGGCGCCTCGGCGAAGCGGTACAGACCGCGCACGATCCCTTCGGCGGCGCCCTCGGGCATCGCCGGCATCGGGTAGTTCTCGTTGTACAGGGTCAAGTAATAGAAGACGTCCTCATGATCGGTGTACATGCGACGGATGCCGTCGCGTACGATCTCGGCGATCTCGTAGGCGAACGCGGGATCGTATGCGCGCAGGTTCGGCACGGTCGATGCGAGGACCAGCGAGTGGCCGTCTTCGTGCTGCAACCCTTCGCCGTTGAGCGTGGTGCGACCCGCCGTGCCACCGCACAGGAACCCGCGGCCGCGCGCGTCGCCGAACTGCCAGATCAGGTCGCCGACGCGCTGGAACCCGAACATCGAATAGAAGATGAAGAAGGGGATCATCGGCTCGTCCCAGGTGGCGTGCGCGGTGCCGGCCGCCTGCGCCGAGGCCATCGAGCCCGCCTCGGTGATGCCTTCCTCGAGGATCTGTCCCTGTTGTGACTCCTTGTACGAGAGCAGCATGCCCGCGTCCACCGGTTCGTAGAGCTGCCCGAACGGAGCGTAGATGCCGAACTCGGTGAACAGCGGATCCATCCCGAACGTCCGCGCCTCGTCCGGGATGATCGGAACCACGCGCGCGCCGATCGTCTTGTCTCGCAGCAGGTTACGCAGCAGCCCGGTGAACGCCATCGTGGTCGACACGGCGCGCTTCCCCGAGCCTTTGGCGAACTCGTCGAAAGCGCCGGATGATGGCTGCTCGAGCGTCTTGGCGGTCGTGCGTCGCCGGGGAACGGCGCCGCCCAACTCCTTGCGTCGCTCGGTCAGGTAGGCGCATGCATCGGATCCATCCGGCGGGCGGTAATACGGCGGCAGGTCATCCTCGTTGAGCGCGTCTTCCGCGATCTCATCGTGCAGATGCAGGCGATCGCGCAGGTCGCGCAGTTGGGCGAGCGTCATCTTCTTGATCTGATGGGTGACGTTGCGTGCCTCGATGTCGGGACCGAGCGTCCAGCCCTTGATGGTCTTGGCCAGGATCACGGTCGGCGCGCCCGTGTGCTCGGTCGCGGCCTTGTACGCCGCGTAGAGCTTGCGATAGTCGTGGCCGCCGCGCGGCAGCATCCGCAGCTCCTCGTCGGAGAGGTGCTCGACCATCTTCTGCAGGCGAGGGTCGGGTCCGAAGAAGTGCTCGCGGATGTAGGCGCCCGATTCCACCGTGTACTTCTGGAACTCGCCGTCCACGGTTGAGTCCATCTTGGCGACCAGCGCGCCGTCGAAATCCTGCGCGAGCAGCTCGTCCCACTTCCGGCCCCAGATGACCTTGATGACGTTCCATCCGGCGCCCCGGAACACCGCTTCGAGCTCCTGGATGATCTTGCCGTTGCCGCGTACCGGACCATCCAGCCGCTGGAGGTTGCAGTTGACGACCCAGATCAGGTTGTCGAGCTGCTCGCGCGCGGCCAGCGAGAGCGACCCGAGCGTCTCGGGCTCGTCGGTCTCACCGTCGCCGACGAAGCACCAGACCTTGCTCGGTGAGGTGTCGGTGATCCCGCGGTGATGCAGGTAGCGGTTGAAACGCGCCTGATAGATCGAGGCCAGCGGCGACAGTCCCATCGAGACCGTCGGGAACTCCCAGAACTCGGGCATCAGACGCGGATGGGGATAGCTGGACAGGCCGTTGCCGCCGAGCTCGCGCCGGAAGTGATCGAGCTGCTCTTCGGTCAGCCGGCCCTCGAGGTACGCGCGCGCGTAGATGCCCGGCGACGCGTGTCCCTGGATGTACACGACGTCGCCGGGATGCTCGCCGCCGCGACCGCGGAAGAAGTGGTTGAACGCGACCTCGTACAGGCTCGCGCTGGACGCGTACGTGGCGAGATGCCCGCCGATGCCCTCGGACAGTATGTTCGCGCGCGTGACCATTACCGCCGCGTTCCAGCGGATGAATGCGCGCAAGCGTCGTTCCATGTGCTCGTCACCGGGGAAGTCGGGCTCGAGTTCGGCCGGGATGGTGTTGATGTAGTGCGACGAGACCGTGGCGGGGAAGCCGACGCCGTGCTCGCGCGCGCGCTCGAGCAGCTTGATCAGCAGGTAGCGCGCGCGGGTGCGACCGCGGTGATCCAGGACGCCGTCGAACGCTTGGAGCCACTCGGTCGTCTCCTGGGGATCCAGGTCTGGGACCTGCCAGGAGAAACCGTCGATGATGGTCATCGCTGCCTCCCGCGCTCGACCTCTCCTCCCCATGCTACCCGGGGGAGGCCCGGACGGACCGGCCATCTCATGAACAGGATTCCCAGGTCGAGGCGGCGAACCACCAGGCGTGGAACGCGCGCGCATCGCCGCCGTCGTGCTGGGCCTCATCAGCATGGCCGGAGGCGTGCCGGCGACCGCGGTTCACGATCCTGCGTGCGGCGGCACGTGGACGGTCCGGAACTCGTGCCCGTTCGAGATGCAGGGGATCCCCGTCACCGCCTCGGCCGAGGCCGATGCAGCGTCGGGGACCGTACGGGTGCGCGTGTGGATCTCGGTGCTGACGCCGTTGGGCGAGCAGGTGCTCGCGGAATGCGAGGACGAGGGCGTCCGTTACGCGACCTGCGATGCCGAATTCGGGATCGGCGAGACGCTGGATCCGTTCCTGCGGTCACTGCCGCTGATCTGCAACGTGGAAGGGCGCGGCGGCGGCACCTACGGGTGCTACACCTACCCGTATCTCTGAGCCGCGCTACGCGCTTGGAGCCGCGCTACGCGCTTGCGCCGACCGGCGTTCCTTCCTCGACCCACGCGCGTAGGTGGTGCTCGACCTCTTTCAGATCGCCGTGCGAGTGGATCCCCTCGGCCATCTCATCGGAGATCTCGCCGAACGCGGTGGTCGAATGGCGCAGGATCGTTTCGTCGCCGTCGGCCTCGAACACGGCCCACTGCTCGAGCGTGATCGCCGGCTTCAAGTGTGAACGGATCGCGACCGCGTGCGGCGGATCGTAGTAGGCGACGTGCCCGTACAGGATGCCTGTGCCGTCGCCCCAGTCCTCGTAGGTCTGGCCGCCGACACGCGGCTCGAACACGATCCTCTTCAGACGGTCCCTGCCGTAGCTGTACGGGTACCAGTGCTGCTGCTCTTGGGTGAACGCGTCGAACACTCGCTGGATCGGCGCGCGCAGCCTGATCTCGTTCTCGATGGTGATGGCACGGACCGCCATGTCCCCCTCCTTCTCCTCCACGTGACGCCGCAGCGCCAGCATCCCTTTCGCCGTGTCGCCCGCGAGCCGGGAGACCCAGCGCTCGTACACCTCGCGAACCGGAACGGCGTTGAGGTGGTTGAACCGCTGCCGTCCCTGCCGCCGGACCACGACCAGTCCCGCGTCTTCGAGCACGCTCAGGTGCTGCATCACCGCGAACCGACTCAGCTGCTCGAGCGCGTCGTCGAGCGCCCCCGTCGTCATCGGACCCTGCCGGAGCAGGTCGAGGATCCGGCGCCGGTGCGGGCTCGCGAGCGCCTTGAAGACCTGCTCGTCAGAAGGGGCGGCCATATGTGATACTTCTATCACCTATTGGCCTGGCCTGCAAGAGTCCCCGGTGCGGGAGATGCGAGCTGAGTTACAACTCGAACGCCTTGACCAGGAACACGGCCATCTGCCCGCGGGTCACGCTGCTGGATGGACAGTACTTCCCGCCGCCGCAGCCGCCGGTGATCTCGAGCCTGGCGAGATGTTCGATGTACAACGCGAAGCTGTGCGTGATGGGGACGTCGCTGAACGTGCCCTCGTACGGCTCCAGGTTGCCCTCTTCGCCCATCGCGCGGATCAGGAACACCGCCATCTGCCCGCGGGTCACGCTGCTGGATGGACAGTACTTCGGCGGTGAGGTCGAGCAGCCGGCCGTGATGCCTTCGGCGACCAGGGTCTCGATGAAGTTGAAGAACGGATGCGTCGGCGACACGTCCTCGAAGGTCTGGCCCGCGAGCTCCACCGTCGCGCTATCGTCGCGCAGCGCGATCCCGCCGCTGAACGAGGGCTCGCTGTAGGTAGCCGTGATGGTGTCGCCGCCGCCGACGCGCAGAACGTTCGTCGCGTCGTTGGAGCTTCCCGACGTAACCAGATCGATCACTTCGTCCGGCTCATCGAAGACGCCGGTGTCGACGCCGCTTTCCTCCAGCTCGACTGAGATCCCGGTGGTGTCGGTCTCGCTCGTGACCGTGACGTTGACGGTGTCGATGGCATCGGGGTCAAGGTTCGCGTCGTCATCGGTGACGGTGACCGCCGGACGGTCGCTGGTCCGGTACGAGTCTTCACCGAACGTGGCGGTCGCCAGGTCTGCGAGCATCGTCGCTGTGTCTGTGCGATCGGCGGCGGGGCCTTCGAACGTGGTCGCCTCAGGGTAGGTCAGCGTGATGCCGTCGCCTTCGGAGACCTCGAGCATGGTGTCCGACGACGGGTCGAGCGTGAACGTCGCCGTCCCTGTGAAGACGCCGGTGTCGTCGCCCGTCTCGGTCAGGGTCACGAAGATCGTGTCGGGGTCCGTGTCGCTGGCGACCTCGATCTCGACTGTCTGCGCGGAATCGGCTGAAGTGTTCAGGTCCGGGTCGGTTACGGTGATCGTGGCCGTCTCGTCGAGCGCGTACCGGCCCGCGTCCAGCGCTGCGGTGCCGTTGGTGGCTGCGCGCGCCGACGCGGTGTGGACCGCCGGCTCCTCGAACGGCGCGGCGTCGGTGTAGCTCGCGGTGATCGCGTCGCCTTGCGCGATGCGCAGGGTGGTGCCCGAGGATGGATCGGTCGTGAACGTCGCGGCGCCGGTGAACACGCCGGTGTCGTTGCCGGTCTCGCTGAGTGTGACCGTGACGCCGGTGGGGTCGGTGTCGCTGGCGAGGTCCACGTCCATCGTCTGCGCCGAATCCGGGTCGGTGTTGAGGTCCAGATCGGTGGCGGTGATCGTTGCCGTATCCGCCAGGCTGTACACGGCGGCGTCGAACGCCACGTCGCCGTCGTGGGGGAAGGAGGCAACATCGGTTCGACCCGTGCTGGGACCTTCGAACGTGGTGGTCTCGGTGTAGGTCAGCATGATGCCGTCTCCTTCATCCACCTGAAGGGTGGTGCCGCTGGAGGCATCGGTGGCGAAGGTCGCAGTCCCGGTGAAGATGCCCGTGTCGTCGCCGGTCTCGGTCAAGGTCACGGTGACGCCGGTGGTGTCGGTGCCGCTCGCGAGGTTCACTTCGACGCTCTGGGGCGAGCCTGCCGACGTGTTCAGATCGGGATCCGTGACTGTGAGGGTCGCGGTGTCGTCTAGCTGGTAGGTGGTGGCGTCCAGCGCCGCGGTCGCGTTGGTGGTCATCGTCGCAGCGTCGGTCCGATCCGCGGCGGGACCCTCGAATGTCTCGGTCTCCTGATAGGTGAGCGTGAGAGCGTCCCCCCCGGCCACTTGCAGCGTGGTGCCGCTGGAGGCATCCGTGGTGAAGTTCGCGCTGCCGGCGAAGGTGCCCGTGTCGTCGCCGGTCTCGGTCAGCGTCACGGTGACGCCGGTGATGTCGGTGTCCGAGGCGACCTGCACGTCGACGGTCTGTGCCGAGCCGGGTGCGGTGTTCAGATCCGGGTCGGTGACGGTGATCGTGGCGGTGTCGTCGAGCGCGTAGCTGCTCGCGTCGAAGGCCACGCTTCCGTTCACGGGGAAGGATGCGGTATCGGTCCGATCGGCGGCGGGGCCTTCGAACGTGGTCGTCTCCGCGTAGGTGAGCGTGATCCCGTCGCCTTCGGAGACCTGCAGCGTGGTGCCGCTCGAAGCGGCGGTGGTGAAGGTCGCCGCCCCGGTGAAGACGCCGGTGTCGTCGCCGGTCTCGGTCAGGGTGACATCGACGCCGGTGGCATCGGTGTCGCTTGCGACCTCGACGTCGACGGTCTGTGCCGAGCCAGCCGACGTGTTGAGGTCGGGGTCGGTGACCGTCAGCGTTGCGGTGTCGTCGAGCGCGTAGCTGCTCGCGTCGAGGGCGGCGGTGCCGTTGGTGGCCATGGTCGCGGTGTCTGTGCGATCCGCAGCCGGGCCTTCGAACGTGGTCGTCTCCGCGTAGGTCAGGGTGATCCCGTCGCCTTCGGAGACCTGCAGCGTGGTGCCGCTCGAAGCGGCGGTGGTGAAGGTCGCAGCGCCGGTGAAGATGCCCGTGTCATCGCCGGTCTCGGTCAGGGTGACGATGATGGTGCCGGGG
>DASWIP010000075.1:0-23532 GCA_036397635.1 Actinomycetota bacterium
CGGTACGACCTGATCCCGAACCTCGTCGAGACCGTCCAGGGGTACGCGACCCACGAGCGCGAGCTCTTCCAAGCGGTGACCGAGGCCCGCGCCCGCGCGATCGACGCCACGGCGATGCCCGACCAGGCGAGCGCCGAGAACCAGATCACCGCGGGGTTGCGGCAGCTGCTCGCCGTCGCCGAGGCCTATCCAGACCTGAAGGCGAACCAGAACTTCCTGGCGCTGCAGGAGGAGCTGACTGCGACGGAAGGCAGGATCGCGTTCGCGCGACAGTTCTACAACGACCTGGTGCTGACCTACAACAACTCGGTTCAGCAGTTCCCATCCAACGTCGTCGCCGGGATGTTCAGCTTCTCGACGCGCGAGTACTTCGAGATCGAAGAGGGCGCGACGGGCCCCGTCAGCGTCCAGTTCTAGATACGACCCACACGCGCGCGCCGCGGCATGTGCCGCCGCCGGCAGCCGGCCATCGCTGTGGTTGATGCTGCACGCGTGGAGGGATCGGATGTACGAGGAGCTCACCAAGAACGTTCGACGATCGGCGTTCCTTGTCACCGGCGTGATCCTGGTCACCCTCGGCGCCGGCTACTTCCTGGGATGGGCGATCGGCGGCGCTGCCGGGGGCATCGGCGGCCTGCTGGTCGCCGGGATCATCGCCACGATCATGTCGCTGTCGTCGTGGTACGCAGGCGATAGGATGGTGCTCCGCCTGCATCGCGCGCGCGAAGTCTCGCCGCAAGAGGAGGCGCGCCTGCACAACCTGGTCGAGGGGTTGTGCATCGCAGCCGGCATCCCCAAGCCCAAGATCTATGTGGTCGAGGACCCGTCACCAAACGCCTTCGCCACCGGCCGCGATCCCAAGCACGCGAGCATCGCGGTGACGCGTGGCCTGCTCGACAAGATGAACCGGATCGAGCTCGAAGGGGTCGTCGCGCACGAGCTGGCCCACGTCAAGAACCGCGACACCCTGGTGATGGTGATCGTAGCCACGCTGGTCGGCGTGCTGGTGCTGCTTGCGGACTGGACCTTCCGCTCGATGTTCTGGGGTGTGGGCGGTCGGCGCGGACGCGGTGGCGATGGCGGGGGGCCCGCGGCGGCGGCGTTCCTGGTTCTCGGACTCGTCGCCGCGATCCTCATGCCGCTGCTCGCCAAGATCATGCAGATGGCGGTCAGCCGGCGGCGCGAGTTCTACGCCGACGTGACCGGGGTGCAGTTCACGCGTTACCCGCCGGGGCTCATCAACGCGCTCGAGAAGCTGAAGGCCGACACCACGGTCGTGCGCACGGCCGAGCACGCGACCGGTCACCTGTGGATCGAGCAGCCCCTCAACGTGAAGGACTCGGGGTTCGGCGGCAAGATGAACCGGCTGTTCGCGACCCACCCACCTCTGGACGAGCGCATCCGGATCCTTCGGGAGCTTTAGCCCTTTTCGTCCGCTAGGGTGGGAAGGGCCTCGCCCGGTGAAGGGCGAATCTGACCGCAGGCCATTATCGGAAGGAGACACCGTTGCTTCGACGTTCCCTGATCGCTGCGACCGCTCTAGTCGCACTGCTCGCGCCGGTAGCTGTGCGCGCCGATCACCTCGGCTTCGAGTGTTACGACGACGGGGATGCCGTCTACGAGATCCCCGAGAACCCCTGGGGCATCACCGGCAAGTACGCGCTGCCGGCGTCGGAGCCCGGCGCGATCGCCACCTTCGCCCACGGCTACGGGCACACGACGGACTCTTGGGTCGAGCATCTGCGCGCGGCCGCCGCCGAAGGCGCGCTCGCGTTCGCGACCGACTACCGCGGCACCTGGATCGACGAGGACGAGGATGTCCGCGGCTGGTTCGTGCGAGAGGGCGCCGATGACTCGATCGTGATCGCCCAAGCATTCATGATGCTGTGCCACGATCTGCAGACCTCGATCATCCTGGGCGTGAGCATGGGCGGGAACGCGTCGGGGCTCGCGGTGGCGGCCGGTCAAACCAAGCCCGACGGCTCGCCCCTGTTCGATTACTGGATCGCCGCCGAGCCGGCGGCGAACGTGATCGAGACGTACCTGGAGGCCGCGGTGGTGGAACCGGCCGTTCCCTTCGCCGCGAAGGCGAAGGCGGATATCGAGGCGCAGCACGGCGGGACGTTGTGGGAGCAGCCGGCCTCGTACGCCGAGGGCACGATCGTGCTGCGGAGCGATGACATCGTCGCGTCGGGTGTTCAGGGGGTCGCGGTGATCCACGGCTTCGACGACGGGCTGGTCCCGTACAACCAGGGCCGCGAGCTCGCGACGGTGCTGCGCGCCAACGGATTGCCGACCGACTTCTATAACGCGGCGCGCCGGGAGACCGATGGGACGCCGGAGGGCTCGGACAACACCACCCTCACGGAGAACGCGGCGCGACCGCTGCTCGAGGCGGCCGGTCAGGCTTATACCGAGCCGCTGGCAGGGCACGGGACGGAGTCCAGCCAGACCCACATCGTGATCCGGACCGCGTTCGAGATCCTGTTCGACCTGCTGCGTGGTGAGGCCGTACCGGCGAACCGCGAGTTCGTGGTCGACGGCGAGGCCGGGACCATCCCGATCCCCTAGGGACGCCCTCTGAACGCTGGGTTCGCGCGTCCCTCCGCGTGCTAGTCTCGGGTGCGTACCGGCTGCTCGAGCCCCGGGAGGAACGGTGACCGAGGAACGCGGAACCGCGCGCGTGAAGCGCGGCTTGGCGGAGATGCTCAAGGGCGGCGTCATCATGGACGTGACCACGGCCGAGCAGGCGAAGATCGCCGAGGATGCGGGCGCGTGCGCCGTGATGGCGCTCGAGCGCGTCCCCGCCGACATCCGCCGCGAAGGCGGCGTGGCGCGCATGGCCGACCTGACCAAGGTCGAGGAGATCATGCAGACCGTCTCGGTCCCGGTCATGGCGAAGGCCCGCATCGGCCACTTCGTCGAGGCGCAGATCCTGCAGGCCCTCGGTGTCGATTACGTCGACGAGAGCGAGGTCCTCACGCCCGCGGATGAAGCGTTCCACATCAACAAGTGGGAGTTCACCGTGCCGTTCGTGTGCGGCGCCACCAACCTCGGCGAGGCGTTGCGACGTATCGGCGAGGGCGCGGCGATGATCCGGTCGAAGGGCGAGGCAGGCACCGGCAACATCGTCGAGGCGGTGCGCCACCTTCGCAGCATCACCGGCACCATCAAAAGGATCCACTCGTCGCCGGCCGAAGAGCTGATGACCATCGCCAAGGAACTGCAGTCACCTTACGACCTGGTGCGTGAGATCCACGACGCCGGGCGTTTGCCGGTCGTGCTGTTCTGCGCCGGCGGTGTGGCGACACCGGCCGATGCCGCGCTGGTGATGCAGCTGGGTGCCGAAGGTGTGTTCGTCGGCTCGGGCATCTTCAAAAGCGACGATCCGGCCGCGCGCGCGAAGGCGATCGTCGAGGCAACGACCTACTTCAACGACCCTGATGTCCTGGCGAAGGTGACCCGCGGGCTCGGCGAGCCCATGCGCGGCATGGATGTCCGCTCGATGCCGGAGAGCGAGCGGCTGGCCGACCGAGGCTGGTAGCACCGCGATGAAGGTGGGTGTGCTGGCGCTGCAAGGCGACTTCGAAGCGCACGCCGGCATCCTGTCACGCATCGGCGCCCAGCCGGTCGAGGTGCGCACGACCGAGGAGCTCGAATCCGCGGACGCGCTGGTGATCCCCGGAGGCGAATCGACCACCATCCGCAAGCTCGCGACGGCGTTCGAGCTGCTCGAGCCGGTCGCGGCTCGTATCAGCGGCGGGATGCCGGTCCTCGGCACCTGTGCCGGGCTTATCGCGTGCGCGCGCGAGATCGCCGACGGCGACCCTGCGATCTGGCCCGTCGCCGACGTCACCGTGCGGCGCAACGCGTACGGGCGTCAGGTCCAGTCCTTCGAGGCAGACGTCGATGTAGCCGGCGTGGGCGTGATGCGCGCCGTGTTCATCCGCGCGCCACGCATCGAGCGCGTCGGCGCCGGCGTCGAGGTCCTGGCCCAGCACCGCGGCGAGCCTGTCGTCGTGCGGCAGGGGCCGGTCCTGCTCGCGGCCTTCCATCCCGAGCTCACAGGCGATGCCCGGCTCCACGACCTCTTCCTGCGCTCGGCGTCATGAGCGGGCACACGCCGCGGGTACTCGACCGGAGTGAGTTGGGTACGGTGTCGGATGCGATCGAACGCTGGACCGAGCAAGCCATGGGGGAGGCCGAGTGATGGATGCGGCGAGGCCGAGGATCGTGGAGGGCCGGCTCTGGCGGCAGGAGTGGGTCCGCAAACCCGCCGAGCAGCGAGCGCGCGTCGAGACCGCCGTGCGCGCCGGCGACGCGCTCACCGATGCGAGCGACGCCGCCCTGGCGGTCGGACTGGCGATCCAGCGCCGCAATGTGGCCACCGGCGTGCTGCTCGGCGCCGCGGTGCTCGCGGTCGTCTTCGTGGGCTTCGCAACGCGAGAGGGGTCCGGCGGCTTGCTGGCAGGGCTCGCGCTGCTCCCACTGATCGGCGCTGCGTTCGCTCATAAGCGCCGGGGTGTTGCCTTGCGCGCAGAGCTCAACAACCGCGAAGTCGTCTACGAGGCGATGTCAAAGGCGAAGCCGCCGCCTCCGCCGGAGCCGGTCGGGGATCCGTGGGCGGATCTGCCCCCACCGCCGCCGCTCGATCCCGATCCCTTCGCGCAACCCACGCCTGCCGCGCAACCCACGCCGGCCGAGAAGCCCGATCCTCCCGCGGTGCCCGAGCAACCCGAGCCTCCCTCGCCTCCCGGATCCTGAGGTCCCGGCCGGTTGCTAGGCTGTCGCGGGAGGATGCATGGGCGGCCACTCGCACTGGAAGGGCATCAAGGAGAAGAAGGGCGCGCTCGACAAGAAGCGCGGCAAGCTCTTCGCCAAGCTGCTGCGGGCGATCGAGATCGCAGCTCGCCAGGGTGACGCCAACCCCGACAACAACCCCACACTCGCCGACGCCATCCAGCGTGCCAAGGACGCCAGCGTCCCGAAGGACAACATCGAGCGCGCGGTCGCGCGCGCGAGCGGCGAGGCCGGTGGCGGCGACCGGTACGAGAACGTCATGTACGAGGGCTACGCGCCCGGCGGCGTCGCGATGCTCGTGGATGCGCTGACCGACAACCGCAACCGGACCTCGCAGGACCTCAGGGCGATCTTCCGCAAGTACGGCGGCAGCCTCGCCGAGCCCGGCGCCGTCCAATGGCAGTTCGAGCGCAAGGGCGTCATCCTGATCGACCGAGGCGCCGCCGGCGAGGACGAGGTCATGACCGCCGCGCTCGACGGCGGCGCCGAGGACGTGCGTGAGTCCGGCGCCGAATGGGAGATCGTCAGCGCCCCCGACGCGTACGAGGCCGTCAAGGTCGCCCTCGCCGCCGCCGGCTTCCTCGTCGCGTCCAGCGAGATCACCCAGTTGCCCCAGTCCAGCGTCCCGGTGGACGGGGCGGACGCCCGGCAGGTGCTGAAGATGATGGAGGCGCTCGAGGACCACGACGACGTGCAGAGCGTCTACGCGAACTTCGACATCCCCGACGAGGTCTTCGCCGAAGTCGGATAGCGCGGAAATACTGGTCGAAGCAGCTCGGACGCGCTAATGTCGCCATGTGGTGAGCCGTCCGCCCGGACGGCCACATCGGAAGGGGTGATGACGTGATGACAACCGCTGTCTTCGCGATCGCGCCCCGCCGCGCCGTCTGATCCAGGCGCGCCGCACTCCGAACGATCCCGGCGTTCCGCGCCGCGGGGCCCTCGCGCAACCATCCGCGAACGAAGGGAGACCCGCGTTGACGCGCATCTACGAACATGCACGTCCTGTGCCCGAGGGCATCATCATCGAGGACTACACCGAGGACGTCGAGATCGGCTTGTTGAAGACCGGCAAGGAGGCCGATGTTCTCCTGATCGAGCGCCTGGCGCCCGACCGATCGTGCCTGCTGGCTGAGAAGCGGTACCGTCCGCCCGAGCAGCGCGCGTTCCGCAACGATCTGGCATACCGCGCCCACCGCCGGATCGACGGCAAGAGGCGAGACGGCGATCGCTTGCGCAAGCCCACCCAGGGACGCGCGCTCCAGCTCGCGATGGACCGAAAGAGCCGTTTCGGCCGGAGCGCGCTGGCCGATCGGTGGATCGCCGCTGAGGAGACGACGCTCCGTCGTGCCTGGGAAGCCGGCGCAACGGTGCCGTTCGTGGTGTCTCGTGCTCCCGATGGCATCCTGATGGAGTACGTGGGCGACCGCGACGCCGCGGCCCCGCGCCTCGCGCAGTACCGGGCCGAGCGCGGCGAGCTTCGGGACCTGTTCGAGCAGCTGCGCGCCAACCTGCTGGTCTTCGCGCGCATCGGTATCGTGCACGCCGACCTCTCCGCGTACAACCTGCTGGTGTGGGAGGGTCGGCTCTGGGTGATCGACCTGCCGCAAGCGGTGCCGTACCTCGACAACGATGAGGCGACCGATTTCCTGCACCGCGACGTGTTCAACGTCTGCTCGTGGTTCCTGCGCAAGGGCCTCGAGATCGACCCCGAGGAACTCTTCGTCGAGGTCGTCAACGCCCTGTTCGACCACCAGATGCAGGACCTGTTCCGGGCACACTGAGGCCTTCCGGGTTCCTTGTCCCGGTCGGGGGCCGGGGCTACACTCCCGTACATATGTTCGAGGCGCGCGCATGCGGGTGATGGGCGTCGATCCGGGCCTGACCCGGACCGGGTTCGGCGTCGTCGAGCAGCGCGGCGGCTCGTTGCGCGCGCTCGCCGTGGGCACGATCCGTGCCGACAAAGCCCAGCCGGCGCCGGTGCAGCTGCTCAACCTGTGCCTGGCGCTGGAGCGTGTGATGGAGGAGCACACCCCGGACGCCGTGGCCGTCGAGCGTCTGTTCTTCAACCGCAACGTGCAGACCGCACTGCGGGTCGGGCAGGCCAGCGGCGTCGCGCTCCTGGCTGCCGCCGAGAGCGGGCTGCCCGTGTTCGAATACACCCCGACCGCGGTGAAGCAGGCGGTCACGGGGGTGGGGAACGCAACCAAAGAGCAGGTTCAGTTCATGGTCCGGCGCCTGGTGAAGCTCGACGCCGATCCGGACTCACCGGACGCCGCCGACGCGCTCGCGCTGGCGATCTGCCATGCGCATGTCGGGCGCTCGCTCGCGCGGATGGAGGCTGCGACGTGATCTCATTCATCGACGGAACCCTGGTCGAGGTGCTCGCCGACGGCGCCGTGATCGAGGTCGGCGGCATGGGCTACCGGCTGCTGATGCCCGTGTCGTCCATCGCCGATCTGCCCGCGCCGGGTAAGCGCATCAAGGTGCAGACCCAGATGCAGGTTCGCGAGGACGCGCTGATGCTGTACGGGTTCTCGACGGGCGAGCAGCGCGACCTGTTCGGCGTGCTGCTCGGCGTCGCCGGCATCGGTCCGAAGGGAGCGCTGGCCGTGCTCTCGATCTACTCGCCCGACGCGTTCCGAAAGGCGGTAGCGACCGAGGATCTCGATGCGTTGATGCTGATCCCCGGTGTCGGCAAGAAGACCGCCGCGCGCATGATCCTCGAGTTGCGCGAGAAGCTCGCCCTCCCCGAGCTCGCGGTCGTGCCCGGCGGATCGAGGGGCGCGCGCGGGGCGCTGGTCGAGGTGAGGGGTGCGCTGCTGTCCCTGGGATACTCCGCCGCCGAGGCGCGCGAGGCCATCGGCAAGCTCGACGCCGGCGCCGACGAGCCGGTCGAAGCGCTGCTCAAACAGGCGTTGAAGGAGCTGGCGCGCGCATGAGCGAGGAGATCCTGGCGACCGCCCCGCTCCCCGACGAGGTCGAGTTCGAGCAGACGCTGCGGCCGCGTTCCCTTGAGGAATTCATCGGGCAGGAGCAGCTCAAGCGCCAGGTTGGGCTGATCATCGCCGCCGCGCGCAACCGCGGTGGGGCGCCGGATCACCTGCTGTTCAGCGGCCCCCCCGGGCTCGGGAAGACCTCGCTCGCGCACATCACCGCCAACGAGCTCGGGGTCGCTCTCAGGCCGACAAGCGGCCCGGCGCTGGAGCGCGCGGGCGATCTCGCGGCGATCCTGACCAACCTCGAGGAACACGAGGTCCTGTTCATCGACGAGATCCACCGGCTGCCGCGCTCGGTCGAGGAGATCCTGTACCAGGCCATGGAGGACTTCAAGGTCGACGTGGTGATCGGCAAGGGCCCGAGCGCGCGCAGCATCCGCATCGACCTGCCGTCGTTCACGCTGATCGGGGCGACGACCCGGACCGGTCTGCTGACCGGGCCGCTGCGCGACCGCTTCGGGTTCAGCGCGCGCCTCGACTACTACGACACCGGGGACCTGCTCGCGATCGTGCGACGAAGCGCAGTCGTGCTCGGGGTCGAGCTGGCCGAAGACGGGGCAGCCGAGATCGCGGGCCGCTCTCGCGGAACGCCGCGGATCGCGAACCGGCTGCTCAAGCGGGTGCGCGACTACGCCGAGGTCGAGGTCGACGGCTGGGTCTCCCAAGAGGTCGCTCGGGCGGCCCTGATCCTCTTCCAGGTCGATGAGCTGGGGCTGGACCGGCTCGACCTCGCCGTACTGCGCTGCGTCATCGAGAAGTACGCCGGCGGTCCGGTGGGGGTCGGCACGATCGCGGCGTCGCTGAGCGAGGAGACCGACACGATCGAGGACGTCTCCGAGCCGTACCTGCTGCAGATCGGGTTCCTGCAGCGGACCCCGCGCGGCCGCGTGGCCACCGAGCATGCCTACCGTCATCTCGGCATCGCGCGCGGGGGTGCCGATAGCCTGCTCTAGTTCCGTGAGGCCGACCGGGCGCTCCGCGGGATGCTCTTTGACCGCCGACCTGGGCGTTCCTATCATTGGCCCGGCATCGGGCCCGGCGGACGGGCCCCTTTTTTCGGGAGTGAGATGCTCGAGATCCTTGCGCAGACCGATGGGCAGCAGACGGGTGGCGGCTTGGGGTCGCTGGTCGTGTTCCTGCCCCTGATCCTGCTGTTCTGGTTCTTCCTGATCCGGCCCCAGCGTCAGCGGATGAAGCAGCATCAGTCGATGATCAGCGAAGTCTCGGTCGGCGACGAGGTGGAGACCGTCGCCGGGATGTACGGCAGGATCACCGACATGGCGGATGACGTGCTGTGGTGCGAGATCGCGCCGGGCACCGTGATCAAGATGTCGCGCGCGGCGGTGCGTCGCCGGATCGTCGAAGAAGAACCGCCGCCGCCCGGCGGCGGCTCCGGCGAGTAGGGATGGGCATGACCCCCCAAGTCGCGAAGCACTGGCGCCCGATCATCCTGATCCTGCTGATCGTCGGTGGGCTCTGGACGTGGATCTTGCTCGCGAAGTTCCAGCCGCAGCTCGGCCTGGATCTGCAAGGCGGCATCTCGGTGGTCCTCACGCCGGACGACCCGTCGGGGGTGGACCCCGGCGCGCTCGAGCAGGCGGTCAACATCATCCGCAACCGGGTGGACGCGCTCGGGGTTGCCGAGCCCGACATCTCGCGGCAAGGAGAGAACATCCTGGTGCAGATCCCCGGCATCGAGGATCAGGCGCGCGCGCTGGAGCTCATCGGCACGACGGCCAAGCTCCGGTTCCGGCCGGTGCTCGAATCGTTGCCTCCCGCCGACCCCGAGGCCGAGGAGGTCGAGGGGCCGGTGTGCGGGGACACGGACACCTATCCCGAGGACGAGCCGGATGAGGAAGTGATCCTGTGTCTCAAAGAGCCGACCGCGCCGCCGGAGGTGTGGCCCCGGCTCCGGCTCGGTCCGGCCGCGCTCGAAGGCCAGGACGTCAGCGGCGCGACCGCGGCGCTGGATCCGGGCGGCCTCAGCGGCTGGTTCGTCTCGCTGGATCTCAGCCGGGAGGGCGCGCGGAAGTTCGGCGATATAACCGGCGAGCTCGCGTGCAACCAGACCGCGCCGCCGACCGATCAGCTGGCGATCGTTCTGGACCGGGTCATCGAATCCGCTCCACAGATGGGGGAGGGCGTCCAGTGCAACGTCGGCATCACCGGGGGCGAGGCCCAGATCACCGGTAACTTCACCGAGGCCGACGCCAAGGACCTCGCGCTCGTGCTTCGCTACGGCGCGCTGCCGGTTGAGCTTAAGCCGTCGGCCACCACGACCGTCAGCCCGACGCTCGGCAAAGAGTCGCTGCGCAGCGGGCTGCTTGCCGGCCTCATCGGCGTGATCGTCGTCTACCTCTACGTCTTGTTCTTCTACCGGCGCCTCGGTGCGGTGATCTGGGTCGGCATCGGCGTCCACGCCGCGTTCACGCTCTCGGTCGTGATCCTGCTGGGGCAGGCCGCGGGGTTCGCGCTGTCGCTCGCCGGGATCGCAGGCCTGATCGTGTCCCTGGGGATCGCGGCGGATTCGTTCATCGTGTACTTCGAGCGGATCAAGGATGAAGTCGTCGCCGGACGCACCGCGCGCGCCGCCGTCGACCGTGCATGGGCGAGCGCGCGCCGGACGATCATCGCGGCCGACCTGGTCACCGCGCTCGCCGCGGTCGTGTTGTACCTGCTGGCGGTCGGAAGCGTCCGCGGCTTCGCCCTGATGCTCGGGCTCGCGACCGCCTTGGATGTGTTCGTGTCGTTCTGGTTCATGCATCCGCTCGTGTGGCTGGTCGCGAACACGGACCTGCTCGGGAAAGCCGGGACGCTCGGATTCCGCGCCTCGGATGCGGCGACTGCGCCCGCGGGGGGCCGCGCATGATCGGCGGGCTGAAGCGCCTGATCCGGGGCGAGACCGATGTCGACTTCGTTGGGCGCGCCCGTACATGGGCCATCGTGTCCGGCCTCGTGATCTTGATCAGCCTGCTCGCCATCCTGATCCGGCAGTTCAATTTCAGTCTCGAGTTCGAGGGCGGCAGCGCCCTCACCGTGCCCATCGAGACCGATGCGGACGTGGCGAGGTTCAACGACGCGCTCGGGGAAGCCGGCGTCGAGGGGACCGTCCAGCTCCGTACCACCCCCGGAGGTGAGCGTGAAGCGCTGGTCCGGACGAAGGAGACCGACGAAGTCGTGCTGGCGAGGCTGCAGCGGGAGGTCGCCGGGGCGGGCGGGCAACTCACGCCATCCGGCGAGCCCGACATCAACGCCGTCAGCCGTACCACGATCGGACCCAGCTGGGGGGCGCAGATCACCAACAAGGCCGTCCGCGGCCTCATCGTGTTCCTGGTGCTGGTCTCGCTGTACATCAGCGTGCGCTTCGAGCCCAAGATGGCGGTCGGCGCTCTCGCCGCGCTCGCCCACGACCTGATCGCCACGGCCGGCATCTACGCGATCGTCGGCTTCGAGGTCAGCCCGGCGACGGTGATCGCGCTGCTCACCCTGATGGGGTATTCGCTGTACGACACTGTCGTGGTCTTCGACCGTGTCAACGAGAACCAGGCCGTGCTGACCTCATCGAGCCGCACGACCTATTCCGAGGTGGTCAACCGGTCTTTGAACGAGGTGCTGATGCGCTCGATCAACACCTCGATATCGACCGTGCTTCCCATCGCCGGCTTGCTTTTCGTGGGCGTCTTCCTGTTCGGCGCGGTGACGCTGAAGGATCTCGCGCTTGCGATGTTCGTCGGTTCGATCGTCGGCACGTACTCGAGCATCTTCGTCGCAGCACCGATCCTTGCCAAGCTCAAGGAACGCGAGCCGCAGTACCAAGCCCTGCGACGTCGCGCCGAGGGGAAGGTTCCGGCCGCGGCGGGCGCGCGGACCAGGCGCGCCACGCCGCCGAAGCCCGAGCCGGACAAGGACGAGGGCGTTCGATCAGAGGCCGCGCCCGCCGGCGAGGCTGCGCCCGCGGGGCAAGCTGCGCCCTCCCGTCGGGTGCCGGCGGCTCCGACCGGCCCGCCGCGGCCGCCGCGGCCGCCGCGGAAGCGGCGTGGCAAGCGGAAGCGCCGGTAGATGCGTAGTCCCGAGGACCTGCTGCGCTCGCGCGTGCGGGACGTTCCCGACTTCCCGAAGCCGGGGATCGTGTTCAAGGACATCACACCGCTGCTCGCGGATCCGGTCGCGATGTCCACGGCGATCGACGAGATCGTGGTCGGGCTGAGACGTGGCACGATCGACAAGGTGGTCGGGGTGGAGGCGCGCGGGTTCATCATCGCCGCGCCGGTTGCGTACCACATGGCCGCCGGGTTCGTCCCGGTCCGCAAGCGCGGCAAGCTGCCTTGGGAGACGCGGGCGGAGTCCTACACGCTCGAGTACGGGGAGGAGACCCTCGAGATCCATGAAGACGCGATCGTGCCGGGCGAGCGCGTGGCGATCGTCGATGATGTGCTCGCGACCGGCGGTACCGCCCTGGCGACCGCGAGGCTGGTGGAAGCCCTCGGCGGACGGGTCGTCGGTCTCGCGTTCGTGATCGAGCTTGCGTCCCTGAACGGGCGCGAGCAGCTCGACGGCTACGATTTCTTCTCCTTGCTTCGTTACTAGATCCGCGGGCCTCCGCCTCGGGCCGTATCATTGGTCCATGGACCCCCGGGTTCCCGAACACACCGAAGGCCGTCGTCGCAGCGTGCTGTCGCGGCTGCGCCCGGTCGAGTCCGCGCCCCCGACACGCCTCGACGCGCTGCTCGCGAAGGTTCACGAGGCGAACCCAAAGGCAGATCTGAAGCTGATCGAGCGTGCGTATGGGTTCGCCGAGGAGTCTCACCGCGACCAATTCCGCGCCTCGGGCGAGCACTTCATCGAGCACCCGCTGGAGGTTGCGCTGATCCTGGCCGACCTGAACCTGGATACCACCACGATGGTCTCGGCGCTGCTGCACGACGTCGTCGAGGACACCAGCATGTCCATCGCCGACATCGAGCGGGAGTACGGCGCCGACGTCGCCCACATCATCGACGGCGTGACCAAGCTGGACAAGATCACGTTCCGGTCGAAGGAGGAGCAGCAGGCCGAAACGCTGCGGAAGATGATCATCGCGATGTCAAAGGACATCCGGGTGCTGCTGATCAAGCTTGCCGACCGGTTGCACAACATGCGCACGATCGGACACCTGGCACGCGAGACCCAGGAGCTGAAGGCCCGCGAGACGATCGAGATCTATGCGCCACTGGCACATCGTCTCGGGATCAATCAGATCAAGTGGCAGCTCGAGGACCTCTCCTTCGCCACGCTGTACCCGAAGCAGTTCGACGAGATCGTCCGGATGGTCGAGGAGCGCCAGCCCGAGCGCGAAGACGTCGTGGTCGGTGTGATCGAGCAGCTCGAAACTGCCTTCCACAACTTGAAGATCAAAGGAACCATCTCGGGGCGCCCGAAGCACTTCTGGTCGATCTATCAGAAGATGGTGATCCGCGGCCGGGAGTTCGCCGACATCTACGACCTCGTCGGTATCCGGGTCGTGACCGACACGGTTCGCGACTGCTACGCGGCGCTCGGGGTGATCCACGGCTTGTGGAAGCCGGTGCCGGCTCGGTTCAAGGACTTCATCGCGATGCCCAAGTTCAACATGTACCAGTCATTGCACACGACCGTGGTCGGGCCGGCCGGCAAGCCGCTGGAGATCCAGATCCGCACCGAGGGGATGAACCGGACCGCGGAGTACGGCATCGCCGCTCACTGGAAGTACAAACGCGGCAGGGACGGCAAAGATCGAGACGACGTCGATCTGGCCTGGCTGCGTCAGATGTTCGACTGGCAGCGTGAGCAGGCAGATCCGCGCGACTTCATGGAGAGCTTGCGGATCGACCTGTACCAGGACGAGGTGTTCGTGTTCACTCCGAAAGGCGATGTGATGTCGTTCACCCGCGGGGCGACGCCGGTGGACTTCGCCTACACGATCCACACCGAGGTTGGGCACCGATGCGTGGGCGCGCGCGTGAACGGGCGCTTGGTTCCGCTGACCACCGAGCTGGAATCCGGCGACACGGTCGAGGTCATCACATCCAAGGCCGCAGACGCGGGTCCTTCGCAGGACTGGCTGCACCTGGTCAAGACCCCGCGCGCGCGTAACAAGATCCGCCAATGGTTCACCCGCGAGCGACGCGAGGACGCGATCGAGAAGGGCCGTGAGGACCTGGCCCGCGCGCTGCGCAAAGCCGCCATCCCGCTGCAGCCCGCGATGACCTCCGGGCTGCTGCTTTCGGTCGCGACCGAGCTGCGCTACCCATCCTTCGAGGCGATGCTGGCGGCGATCGGCGAGGGAACGGTGTCGCCGAAGGTGATCATCCAGCGGCTCGAGCACGAGGTCGAAGGCGACGAGGACATCCTACCGGCCCCGGCCAAGCCGGTGCGGATGCGCCGTCCCTCCGAGCACGGCGTGATCGTGGAAGGGATGGACGATGTGCTGGTGCGTCTCGCGCGCTGCTGCACGCCGGTGCCGGCGGATCCCATCATGGGGTTCGTCACCCGGGGCCGGGGCGTGTCGGTACATCGGACCGACTGCCCCAACGCCAAGGCGCTGCTCCCGGAGTCCGAGCGCATGCTGGAGGTGCGATGGGACGAGGCGAGGCGGGGCATGTTCACCGTCGGGATCATCGTTCACGCGCTCGACCGCACGAAGCTGCTCCGTGACGTCACGAACACGATCTCGGACCTGGGCGTGAACATCCTGGGGTCGTCCACGCACACCGATCCTCGCACCAGGACCGCGGCGTTGCGCTTCTCGGTCGAGCTGGCCGAGCCGCAGCACCTCGAGCACATCCTCCACCAGATCAAGCGGGTGGACTCGGTCTACGACGCCGCCCGGCACATCCCGAGCACCGCTCGAGCAACCTAGTGCGCGCGGTCGTCCAGCGCGTGGCGCGCGCTTCCGTTTCCGTCGACGGCAGGATGATCTCGGCGATAGGTCCCGGACTGCTCGTCCTGGTGGGGGTGGCCGGGGGGGACGGTGACCGAGACGCCGCGTGGCTGGCCGAGAAGATCCGGAACCTGCGCGTCTTCCCCGACGAGGCCGGCGCGATGAACCGGTCGGTCGAGGACGCCGGGGGCGAGGTGCTCGTGGTGTCCCAGTTCACCTTGCTGGGTGATGCTCGCAAGGGGAGGCGGCCCAGCTTCATCAAGGCGGCTCAGCCTGAGGGGGCCCGACGGCTCTGCGAGCTTGTCGCGGGTTCGCTCCGGGCCGGCGGCCTTCCCGTCGGCGAGGGATCTTTCGGGGCTCAGATGGCCGTCGAGCTGGTCAACGACGGTCCGGTGACCATCCTGCTCGACTCGAGCAAGCTCTTCTGAACCCGGCAGAACCCGGGCTATCGCACTTCCTGGCACAATGGGGCGAACCCGCCTCTATCCTCCCTATCCGGGAAAAGAGGAGAAGCGGGTGAAACGGTCGAATATCCCATCGAGCCTGGAGGTGTGGGATGCGTCGGAGATCAGCGGGATTCCTCCTCATCGTGGCTGCCGTTGCAGCGGTGACCCCAGGGCAGGCGGCCGAGCCGCCCTGCGCGCTGGATGCCGAGCTGTGCGCGCCGGCCGACGCCGATGCGTCGTGCAGCGCCGTCGGTCTGTGGGGGTCCGGGATGCTGGATGTGGCCCACGCCACCACGCTGGTCAAGGACACGGTCTCCGACGAGCGCGATTACCAGAACCCGCATGCGACCGAGTTCGGGTACCGCACGCCGGCGATGCCCTCGATGGTGCCACCCGAGGCCCAGTTCGACGTCTCGGTGCATCTCGGGGCCGTCGAGTCCTTCTGCCACTCCTATACCTTCGAGGGCAACAGCATGATCAAGTCGTGCGGTGGCGCGAAGGTGGGAGAGGCCATCTTCACCATCAACCGCCCCACCAGTCCGAACAAGGTGCGCCTGGTCGTCGAGGACATGACCACGACCGTATGCCGAGCCGCCGAGCCCGGGTTGCTCGGTCCGGTGTTCGACATGCGCGCCGGCCGGATCGTGCTCGAGGTGGGGGACGGCGCGTTCCCGATCAACCTGGAGGCACAGCAGGGCACGGTGGTGCCCTTCGGGTCGCCTGACACCTTCCTGGCCATCAACGAGCGCTTCTCGTCCGGGGCCGTTGGAGGCTGCGCGACCGACGACGTGACGGCCTTGCGGCTGGTCACCGGCGATTCGCAGCTTGTGCTGGGCGGAGCCTCGATCAAGACCTGCGAGCTCTAGCCCGCCCGCGCATCGATCAAGACCTGCGAGCTCTGGCCCGCCCGCGCATCGAGCAAACCTGGGAGCTCTCACCCGCTCGAGTGAGGACCTCCGGGAACGGACGGGGGCTCGTGTCCTCCCTTGGTAGGATGCGCCTTCGATGAGTCTCCAGCGCATCCTCGAGGGCTATACCACCGGCGTGTTCGCCTCGAACACGTTCGTGCTGGCCGCGCGCGCGGGCGAGGGCGCCGTGGTCATCGACCCCGGGCAGGACGCGGATGAGCTGATCGCTGAACGGCTGGCGGCGCATGGGCTGACGCTCGAGGCAGTCCTGCTGACTCACGGCCACGTCGATCACGTCTGGACCGCGGCGGCGGTCGCCGAAGCGGCCGGCGCGCCGGTGTTCCTGCACCCTGAGGACCGGTACCTGCTGGACCGACCCGGCGCAGCGATCGGGCTGGGTGCCGACTTCGAGCTGCGCACGCCCGAGCAGGTCGAGGATCTGCACGACGAGCAGCGCTTGAGCTTCGGCGGTGTCGGCATCGAGGTGCGGCACACGCCGGGTCACACGCCCGGCCACTGCGTGTTCCTCACCGACGGGATCCTGATCTCCGGCGACCTGATCTTCCAGGGCTCGGTGGGGCGGACCGACTTCCCGCGCGGGTCTTTCGACGATCTGATGGATTCGATCCGCCGGGTCGTGCTGCCGCTGGAAGACGAGATCGTGATCCTGCCCGGCCACGGAGCCGAGACCACGGTGGGGATCGAGCGACGGACCAACCCGTTCGTCGTCGCCGACGCGTCCGGCGACCTGCCGAAGCTCCTGGGCCTATGAAGCCGCCGCGCGGCACCCAGGACCTGCTGCCGCCGTTCTCCCAGCGTTTCCAGATCCACGAGCGCACAGGCGGCGAGCTGTTCGAGCGCGCGGGCTATCGCCGCATCATCACGCCGATGTTCGAGGACACCACGCTGTTCGTGCGCGGCGTGGGTGAAGGCAGCGACATCGTGAACAAGGAGATGTACACGTTCACGGACCGAAGCGATAACTCGCTGACGCTGCGCCCGGAGGGGACGGCGCCGGTGATCCGCGCGATCATCTCGCACAGCTTGTGGGAGGAGGGACTGCCCATCAAGCTGTGGTACTCGGCTGCGATGTTTCGGTACGACCGGCCGCAGAAGGGCCGATACCGGCAGCATCACCAGTTGGGGATCGAGGTGGTCGGCAGCGACGATCCCGCCGTCGACGCCGAGGTGCTCTGGATCGGCCGGGAGATGCTGCGCAACGCCGGGATCACAGACGCCACGTTGCTGCTCAACAGCATCGGCGACCCGCGCCACGAGGGATGCCGCACCGAGTATGGGCCCGAGCTGCGCGCGTTCCTCGAGCAGCACCGCGATGAGCTCGACGGAGACTGCCGGCGCCGGATGGACACCAACCCGTTGCGGGTATTCGACTGCAAAGTGCCGCGCGACCAGGAGATCTTGGCGAAGGCGCCCACCATCGACGGCTTCCTGTGTGCGGCCTGCTCCGAGCATTTCGAGACCGTGCAGGGGTATCTGAAGGATCTGCAGGTTCCGTTCACGCTCGAGCCGCGTCTGGTGCGGGGGCTCGACTATTACACGCGCACTACCTTCGAGTTCCAGACGTCGATGCTGGAAGCGGCCCAGAACACGGTGTGCGGCGGCGGTCGCTACGACCTCCTGTCCCAGCAGCTCGGCGGCCCCGACCTGCCCGGCATCGGCTTCGGATCGGGCATCGAGCGCGTGCTGCTCGCGCAGGAGGCAGCAGGGACCGGGGTCGCCTCAGGGCTACTCGACTGCTTCATCATCCCCGTGTCGGGCGGTCAGGTGTCGGCCGCGCTGACGCTCGCGGCATCGATGCGGTCGACGGGGACGCGGGTCGACCTCGCAGTTGGGGAGCGCAGTGTGAAGGCACACATGAAGCACGCGAACCGGCTGGGCGCGCGGTACGCGGTCATCATCGGACCCGACGAGCAGGCGCGCGACGAGGTCACGCTCAAGGACATGACCACCGGCGAGCAGCGCGCGGTGGCTCGTGACCAGGTTGC
The DNA here is from genome assembly GCA_036397635.1 of Actinomycetota bacterium. GTDB lineage: Bacteria > Actinomycetota > AC-67 > AC-67 > AC-67 > DASWIP01. The sequence continues at coordinate 18,058 of DASWIP010000075.1, forward strand.
GACCGCGGTTGCTTCCGGTCACGCTATCGGCGTCGCGGTCGACGAGGGAGGAAACACCGCATGATGCGGACACATCGCTGCGGCGAGTTGCGGGCGGAGGACGCGGGGCGGGAGGTGACGCTCGCGGGTTGGGTGCATCACCGTCGCGATCACGGCAAGGTCATCTTCATCGACCTCCGCGACGCCTCCGGACCCGTGCAGGTGGTCTTCCACCCAGACGACGCGCTCGAGGCGACCCAGGTTGCCGAGGACATGCAGCGCGAGTACTGCGTGCGCGTCACCGGCGAGGTGGTGCGTCGCAAGCCGGGCAGCGAGAACCCGAAGCTGGCGACCGGAGAGGTCGAGCTCGCTGCTCGATCGGCGGAGATCCTGGCGGAGTCGGAGACGCCGCCGTTCGTGATCGAGGACGGCGTCGACGCCGACGAGCAGGTTCGCCTCCGCTACCGGTACCTCGACCTGCGTCGCCCCGAGATGCAAGCGGCGCTCCGCCTGCGCGCGCAGGTGGTCTCGGAGATCCGCTCGTTCCTGGACGAGCGCGGCTTCGTCGAGATCGAGACCCCGATCCTGTTCAAGGCTACGCCGGAGGGCGCACGCGACTTCCTGGTGCCGTCGCGGCTGCAGCCGGGCAAGTTCTTCGCGCTGCCGCAGTCCCCGCAGATCCTCAAGCAGCTGTTGATGGTTTCGGGTTTCGATCGCTACTACCAGATCGCGCGGTGCTTCCGCGACGAGGACCTGCGCGCCGACCGCCAGCCCGAGTTCACGCAGCTCGACCTGGAGATGAGCTTCGTCGAGCGCGAGGACGTGCTCGAGCTGACCGAGCAGCTGTACGTGCACCTGTGGCGCGAGTGCATCGGCGCCGAGCTGCCGCAGCCGTTCCCGCGGATCGGCTACGCGGAGGCGATCCGTCGGTTCGGCACCGATCACGTGGACATGCGCTACGGCATGGAGCTGACCGACGTCGCGGAGATCTTCGCCGACACGGGCCTCGGCATCTTCCGCAAAGCCGTGGGATCCGGCGGCGTCATGCGCGCGATCGGTGTCCCCGGGTGGCCCGACATGAACGACTCGCAGCTCAAGCGCTACGAGCGACAGGCGATGGAGCGCGGCGCCAAGGGCCTGGCGTGGATCATCTTCAAAGATGGAGGCGAGGTTCATTCGCCGCTGCAGAAGCATCTGTCCGCCGCCGAGATCGACGGCCTTCAGAAGGCGCTCGGCATCGGCCCGGGCGACGTCGCGTTCCTGATGGCCGACGATGCCGTCGTCGTCAACCCGGTGCTCGGGGCGTTGCGGATGGAGGTCGCTCGCGATCACGACCACATCGCGAAGGAGCCCTGGGCGCCATGCTGGGTGATCGACTACCCCTATTTCGAGCAAGGGGACGACGGCGCCTGGCAGCCGATCCACCATCCGTTCACCATGCCGTCGGAAGACTGGGGGAGCGGTGAACCCGACTACCACACCCTGAGAGCCGAGGCATACGACATCGTGATCAACGGTGTCGAGCTCGCCTCGGGCAGTATCCGTATCCACCGGCCCGATCTGCAGCAGCGGGTCTTCGACGCGCTCGGGATCGACCCCGAGACCGCGCGCGACCGGTTCGGGTTCCTCCTGGAGGCCTTCCGGTACGGCCCGCCGCCGCACGGCGGGATCGCGCCCGGGATCGATCGCACGGTGATGGTGATGGCCGGCACCGAGAACATCCGCGATGTGATCGCGTTCCCGAAGACGCAGTCGGGCAGCGACCTTCTCGCCGGCGCCCCCAGCGACGTCGACGCGACGGCGCTGCGCGAGCTGGGATTGCGTATCGTCGAGCCGTGAGCCCTCGCCGGCCGCCCGCACAGGGGTCGAGCCTGTTCGGCCCGGGCCACGACCAAAGCCGGGCTATCGATGCGGGATCCGATGCGCCGCTGGCCGCGCGCATGCGGCCGCGGACGCTCGACGAGTACCTGGGCCAGGAGCACCTGCTCGCGCCGGGGTCGGTTCTGCGCACGATCATCGAGCAGGACCGTCTCCGCTCGATCCTGCTGTACGGGCCGGCGGGGACGGGCAAGACTTCGCTCGCGGCACTGATCGCGAACTCGACCAGCGCGGAGTTCGTGCAGCTCTCGGCGGTGACGGCAGGCGTGGCCGATGTCCGCCGCGTCGTCGAACAGGGCAAGGAGCGGCTGCGCGCGGTGGGGCGTCGTACGGTCATGTTCATCGATGAGGTGCATCGGTTCTCGAAGGCCCAGCAAGATGCGCTGCTGCCCGGCGTGGAAGCCGGCTGGGTCGTCTTCATCGGCGCGACCACAGAGAACCCGTTCTTCAGCGTGATCGGTCCGCTGCTCTCGCGGTCGACGCTGTTCCGGCTCGAGCCGCTCGGGGACGAGCAGCTCGCCGAGATCGTGCGGCGAGCGGTGGACGATGAACGTGGCTTGGCCGGTGCGGTAGTGGTGGCCGGCGACGCGCTCGAGGCGATCGTGTCGCGCGGTGAGGGCGACGCGCGCATCGCGCTCAACGCGCTCGAGGCGGCGGCCGAGCGCGCGGCGGCGCGCGGCGACCAGACGGTCACGGCCGCCGATGTCGCCGACGCGATGCGTCAGCGCTACCTCCGCTACGACCGTGCCGGCGATCAGCACTACGACATCGTCAGCGCTTTCATCAAGTCGATGCGAGCATCCGACCCCGACGCGGCGGTCGCGTGGCTGGTTCGCATGATCGAGGCGGGTGAGGACCCACGCTTCATCGCGCGCCGATTGGTGATCTTCGCCTCCGAGGACATCGGCGTCGCCGATCACGAGGCACTGCAGGTCGCGACCGCGGCGGGGCAGGCCGTCGAGCTGGTCGGGCTGCCCGAAGCGGCGATCAACCTCACGCACGCGACCGTCGCGCTCGCGCTCGCACCGAAATCAAACGCGGTGATCCGCGCGCTGGGCGCGGCGCAGGCCGACCTCGAACGCGCCGGCCGAGGAGAGGTGCCGGCGCATCTGCGCGACGCGCACTATCCCGGCGCGCGCGCGCTTGGCCACGGCGAGGGATATCAGTATCCTCACGACCACCCCGGCGGCCGGGTCGATCAGACCGTGATGCCGGTGGGGTTCGAGGATCGTACGTATTGGGAGCCGGAGCCGGATCTCCCCGAACGCCGACGGCGCGCGCGAGGGGAGGAGGGGGAACGATGACGCAGGTGCTCGCGCTGACGGCACGCGACTGGGCCATGGTCGCGCTGCTCGCCGCCGCCGCGCTGGTGCTGTTCGTCATCGCCGTGGTGATCTCGAACCTCTACAACGTCGTGTCGAGCATCAACAGGATGGTGCGGGGTATCACCGACGAGACCCTGCCGGTGATCAACGAGGTCGGCGGCACCGTGCGCGGTGTCAACAAGCAGCTTGAGCGCGCCGATGCGATCACCGGCTCGATCCAGCGCGTGGTTCAGAACGTCGAGATCATCTCGGAGACCGTGCAGGCGACCGTGACGAACCCCTTGGTGAAGGCGCTGGCCTTTTTCGCCGGGGCGCGCCGAGCCGGCCGCAAGATGCGGAAGCAGGACGACTGATGTTCAAGCGCTTGTTCTGGGCCCTGATCGGCATCGGCCTCGGCGCTGTGATCGGGATGGCGGTCGTTCGGTGGGCGGGTCAGACCAAGCAGCGCTATGCGCCGCCCAACCTCGCGCGCGAGGCAGCGGGACGCTTCGCCGGGCTGCGCGACAGGGTCAGGGACGCGATCGAAGCCGGCGCCGAGGAGATGGTCGTGCGCGAAGCCGAGCTGCGGTCCGAGATCGGTCTAACGCCCCGATAGCTGCTCGGATAGGCTCCGCGCCTCGCGGTCGGAGGCCGGTAGGATACGGCCCCGTGAGAGCCACCGACATCCGACGCAGCTTCCTCGACTTCTTCGCGGAGCGGGGCCACAAGATCTGGCCGTCGGCTTCGTTGGTTCCCGAGGATCCGCGCGCCCCGTTACTGACCACCGCGGGGATGGTGCAGTTCATCCCCTACTTCTACGGTGAGAAGGTCATGGAGCCGCCCCGGGCGGCCTCGTGTCAGGTTTCGGCCCGCACCACCGACATCGAGAACGTGGGCCTTACGCACCGGCACATGACGACCTTCGAGATGCTGGGCAACTTCTCTTTCGGGGATTACTTCAAGCAAGACGCGATCAAGTGGGCCTGGGTGCTGTCGACCGCCGGCTACGGGCTCGACCCCGAACGGATCTGGATCACGGTGTACGAAACCGACGACGAGGCGTTCGAAATCTGGCGTGACGATGTGGGGGTTCCCGCCACGCGGATCGTCCGGTGCGGGAAGGACGACAACTTCTGGGCCATCGCATCCGGACCAGGTGGGCCATGTTCCGAGCTCTTCTACGACCGGGGCCCAGCATTTGGGGACGTGGAAGGGTTCGAAGCGGGAGACCGCATCACGGAGTTCTGGAATCTCGTTTTTACCCAGTACGAGGTTGACGAGAGCGCGGAGCCGGTGGGTCCCTTGCCGCGCAAGAACGTCGACACCGGTATGGGCCTCGACCGACTCGCGCGACTGCTCCAAGACGTGCCGACCGTCTTCGATACCGATCTGATGCGACCGGTCGTCGCCCGAGCGGAAGAGTTGACGGGTCGGGTCTACGGCTCCGAGGAGATGACCGACATCCGTCTCCGGATCATGGCCGACCACTTTCGTGCTGCGACGTTTATGGTCGGCGACGGCATCATGCCGTCGAACGAAGACCGTGGCTACATCCTGCGCCGGCTGCTTCGACGCGCGGTGCGTCATGGGAAGCTGCTCGGTGTGGACGAGGTGATCGCGCCGCGGATGGTCGACGCGGTCATCGGAACCATGGGCGAGGCGTACCCAGACCTCGCGGCGAACCGCGCCTTTATCGAGCAGGTGCTCGAGAGCGAGGAGGGCGGGTTCCGCGCGACGCTCACGCGCGGGACGACGCTGCTCGACGACGCGATCGCCGGCGCGAGGCAGAGCAAGGCGGCCGGCGTCCCGGGCGAGACTGCGTTCAAGCTGCACGACACCTACGGGTTCCCCTTTGAACTGACCCTGGAGATCGTGCAGGAGGCGGGGCTCGACATCGACCGTGCGGAGTTCGAGCGCCTGATGGACGAGCAGCGCGAGCGCGCGCGCCACGCGCGCAAGGAGCTGGCGATCGACGACACCGACGCATTGCGTCGGGTGCTCGCGTCGCATGGGGCGAGCACCTTCGTCGGCTACGACCGCACCCAAGAGGAAGCGAAGGTGCTCGCCGTCGTTCGCGAGGGGGCGCTGATCGACGGCGCGCGCGAAGGCGACGAGATCGAGCTGGTCCTGGATGCGACCCCGTTCTATCCGGAGGGCGGCGGCCAGATCGGCGACGCCGGCGTGATCGAGACCGACGGCGCGCGCGTCGAGGTTCTCGACACGCAGAAGCGACTCGGCGACTTGATCGTGCACGTCGCGCGAGTGACGGTCGGCGAGATCACGGCCGGCATACCCGCGCGCGCGTCGGTGGATA
>DASWIP010000076.1:0-22568 GCA_036397635.1 Actinomycetota bacterium
TCCAGGTAGCGCATCCCTCTGCCATCCTCGGCATCGTTGCCACCGTGGTCGGTTCGTGGCAGATAGCTCTCGGCCGTGTCGTCCGGGACGAGCAGCGCCACGCCACCGGATGCCAGATGCTCGGCCGCCGTGCGGATCGCAGCCGCCAGGTCGTTCTCGTTCGTGAGGTACATGATCGCGTCGTGGATAAGTACCGCGTCGAACATCCGGCCGAGCCGCACCGTGCGCATGTCGCCTTCTCGGTGCTCACACTCGGGGTTCAGGTCGCGGCTGATCTCAAGCATCTGCGGCGACAGGTCGACCAGCGTCATCTCGTAGCGTCGTTTCAGGAAGCTGGCGTTGTTCCCGCCGCCCGATCCCAGCTCGAGCAGCGTGCGCACCTCGCGCCGGGCGAGCGCGTCGAGCGTCACCGCGATCGACACCGCCTCGTCGGCGTACTCGACCGGCGCGGTCAGCAGGTGGAACCAGCGCGCGAGCTCGCGGTACATCCTCGGCATGCTCGAACGGTAGCGCGCGGCGTACACTCCGCGCGATGCAGGCGGTCAGGCTCATCGAGGCGCGCCGGCTCGAGCAGGTCGACCTGCCGCCACCGAGACGGTCGGAGGGCGAGGTCGTCCTGCGGGTCGAGGCGTGCGGGATCTGCGGATCGGATCTCTCGTGCTACAAGCACGGCATCTTCGCCGGCGCGGTGCTCGGCCACGAGATCGTCGGTGCCATCGAAGCCTCGGACGACCCGTCGTGGCCGGCGGGCACGCGCGCCGTCGTGGATCCCAAGTTCCCGTGCGGGGGATGCTTGGAATGCGCGCGCGGCACATCCCATCGCTGTATCGCCGCCCTGACCCAGGGCGTGGGCCAGACCCGACAGGGCGGGTTCGCCGAGCAGCTCGCCGTCCCGACCTCGCACCTGTACCGCGTTCCGGACACGCTGTCGTTCCAGACCGCCGCCCTCGCCGAGCCGCTCGCGGTCGCCCTACACGGACTGCGCCTGGCCGGCACGCACGCGGGATCTGCCGTTGTCATCGGGCTCGGACCCATCGGGCTTCTCGCGGTCGCTGCCCTGCGCGCGCGCAACGCGTCGCCGGTCATCGGCGTGGACCCGGTGCGCCTCCGGCGCGACCTCGCACTCGACCTCGGCGCCGACCTTGCGTGCGAGCCCGGCGACTCCCGTATCGCGGAGGTACAGCCCACGGTGGTCGTGGAGGCGTCGGGTCACCCCGCAGCGATCGCCGACGCGGGCAATGCGGCGGCGCCGGGCGCGCGCGTCGTGCTGCTCGGGATACCGATCGGCGAGGCCACGATATGGCCGATGACCTGGATCACCCGCGAGATCACGGTGATCGGCAGCGTCGCGCAGGAGGCACGCGACTTCGCCGAAGCGCTGGAGCTGCTCGCGCGCGTGCCCGCGATCGGCGAGATGGTCACGCGCACGGTCGGCCTGGCCGAGGTCCCGGATGCGTTCGCGAGCCTGGTCGCACACCCCGACGCCGGAAAGATCCTGGTCACGCCCAACGACGTCTGACGACGGCGCCCCGACCACGAACAGGTCACCAGGGTGAGGCACTCCGGATATCGTTGTGACCGGAGGGATGACCGAGCGGACGAAGGTGGCAGTCTTGAAAACTGCTAGGGGGTAAACCCCTCGTGGGTTCGAATCCCACTCCCTCCGCTTCCGACCTCCCCATCGCCGGGGAGGGATCCGATGTCGGCGAGGATGTTTCGGACATCGAGGCATGAACCACGCGACCCGGTACAAGAGGCCCCTGCGGTGTCCGAGTGCATCCTCTATCGTTTATCTGGTCATGAGGAACGGAACCGTCCGTATCGCTCTCATCGCCCTGACGCTCACTTTCGCCACGGGCGTCGCGCCAGCGGGCGTCGCGCCCGCCGGAGCCGGCGCGCGCGCGGAGACGCTGACGCTCGATGGGATCGAGTGCGACCTGATCCCGGTCCCGAAGGCGACGACCGGCGGTCCGCTGGTGCCGGTCGGGACCGGAACCTGCCCGGGTGTGCGGCCGGGCGCGCTGCTCCAAACGAACGTGGGGCTGTGCACGTTCAACTTCCTGTTCCAGGGGTCCGATGGCCGTCGCTACATCGGAACGGCCGGGCATTGCATCCTCGGCGATGGGCCGCTCGCGGAGGACGCCGGCGAGCGGACATGGGCGCGCGGGGCTGGTCCGGTGGTCCGCGACGCCGACGGGCGTCGGGTCGGCGAGTTCGCCTATGCCATCCTGCAGAGCCCGAAGGACTTCGCGCTCGTGCGCCTCGACACGGGTATCTCCGCGAGCGCGCGCATGTGCTACTTCGGGGGTCCGAACGGGATCAACACCTCGACCGCCGGCGGACCCGTCCTGCTCCACCAATGGGGGAACGGCTTGCTGATCGGTGACCTGCTTCCGGCCAGGACGCACGTGACCCCGAGCCTGTCGAACCCCAACAGCGTCTTCGCGTACGGCGCCGCGATGCTCGGCGACTCCGGTTCCGGCGTGATCAGCGCCGACGGGAAGGCCGTCGGCGTCCTGGTGACGATCGGCGTGCACGTCAACGGCGTGCTGAACCACGGCGTCATCGGGATCACGCGGCTGAAGCCTCAGCTCGATCGCGCGGCATCACGACTGCGCATCGGCCTGTCACTGGTCACGGCCACGTTTTAGATCGAGTAGGAGCGGAGGTTGCCCACCTCTTAGCGATCGCCCATGCCGGGCGTACATGAGAGGAGGCCCGCCGCATCTCTGCGGCGAGCCTCGCCATCCCCGCGCCCCGAGCGACCGCTGCCCAGGTCCTCTCCTCCCAGGATCAGTGCCCGACGGCTCCTTGCAAGCGCCGCGGCACCACGATGAACCATGCTCCCGCGACCGCGAGCAGCAATGCCATCGCAAGCGCTGCCGGCAGTGAGAGTCCCGTCTTGGCGAGCTGCTTCGGAAGCTGCGCAAGGCTTGGATCGTCCGAGCCTGATGTGAGCGGCGGACCGCCGAACACGATCGAGGGGCAGTCCTCCGTGGTGAACCCGCCCGCGGTCAACCCGGTCAGCTCGAAGCCATCCGATGGCGTCGCGGTCCAGACGTAGTCGCCCGGTGCGAGGTCGATCGATCCACCGGAGCCGGTGAAGGTGTCGATCACGGTCTCGCCCTGTGCGAGGAACACGCTCGCCCCGTCGTTCGGCGCGATCGTGATCGTGACCGGAGTGACCGACTCGCCGTCGATCGAGTCGCATTTGCCCGGCGAAACGTTCACGGATCCCTGAGCGTCGACGCTCGGTGTGCAGTCGATCACGTCAAGCTGATCCTGTGAGTCCGACGTCGCTGCAAGCGTTGAGCCCTCGGCAGCGGTGACGATGTACGTGTGCGTGCCCGGAGCGAGAGCCTCGGAGCCTGTGCCGGTGAACGACGCCACGGTGTTGTCCTCCGCGTCGCGGACACTCACGGTGGCGTCCCCGTCTCCGCTGTAGACAACGTTGACGGGAGTGGAGGACGTCAGACCATCCGTCGAGCACTCCCCGAGGGCGACCTGAACATCCACCTCGACGGGATCGTCTCCACCGTCGTCGGGGATGACGATCACCACGGTGTCGGTCGCGTTCCGGTCGTTCCCACGCGGCGATGCGTGCAGCAAGGTAGCGGTGATGGTGTAGGTGCCGTCACTCGCGTAGGTGTGCGCTACCGGCCCCCAGCTCCACGGGCCGCTACCAACGAAAGGCGTGAGGGTTTCGCCGGCGCCGTCCCCCCACGCGATCTCCAGGTAGTTGCCGCTTGCTTGACCCGCGGGCGAGTATGCCGTCCCGGCGATCGTCACGGTCAAGTCCGTGCGGACCGCCGAGACGATGTCCACGTTCCATGGGGATGCGGTCGAGCCGACCCCTGCAAGGGCCAATGAGATGACCGGCGTCAGCATGACCACCGTCATGGCGCGGCGCAGTAGCCTGCGCCCTCTGTGTGTTCGAGCCTTTGTTTCCATCGCGATCACTCCTGGGTTTTCGGGATGGTGCGGTCTGCCCCAGTGTCGCGACCACGGAGCGCGCGCGCTATAGATATCGCGGGCTAGATGTAGTGCCGGGCCTGACTACTCGTAGGCCTTTCGTCCCGCGGATGTATCCGGCCTTCTCGGCGAAGACATCGCATATGGGACGACCGCCGTCGGTGGGCGCGAGGAGCTCGCGCGGATCGCACGCTCGGACGACATCAGGAAGAGCATCCTGACCGGGAACGTGGATGCGGGGTGCACCCCATGGGTGCACCCCGCAGAATCTCCGTGATCGTCAGGCGTGGTTCAGGCGCTGCTCGCCCCACTTGATCGCCCAGCCGAGCACCAGCGATCCGGCACCGATGATCGCGATGCCGGTGCTCGCCACACCGGTACGGGCCAGCGGTCCCCGCGGCAGCACGAACAGACACTGGTCGGCTGTCACGGTCCCGCTGGTGGGCGCGACCAACTCGAACCCTTCGTTGGCCGTGGCAGACCACGAGTACTCACCCGGGGTCAACGTCGCAGTCCCGCCCGAGCCGGTGAAGGTCTGGGAGAACCCGTCTCCTGTCAGGGTCACGTCCGCCGCTCCGTCCGGAGCGATGACGACCTCGACCGGCGTGTTGGACAGGCCGTCCTCGAACGTGCAGGCCCCAGTGGTCACCGACACCGAACCGGACCCCAGCACCACCGGTGGAGGTGGCGGCGGCGCCGCGCAGAAGTCGACGTGGCTGATCCCCGGACGGTTCCCACCATTGTTCAACGGCGTGACCAGATCCGTGTCACTCGTCGCTCCACCTTCGTAGAAGTAGACGTTCGAATCGTCTCCTCCCTTCACGATCACAGCACCGATCAAGATGTCGCCCGAGTCCCAGCTCTCGACCGTACCGCCGCCGACATCGAGAACGACGGTGATGCCGCTGCCGGTGGATTCCCCATCCACGAGCGGATGCTCGCCGGCTCCGTCGCCGAACTTCGCGACCCGATCAAGACCCAAGCCGGTCTGGTTCTCGGTCGGAGCCGTGCAGAACACGTTCGTGTGCTCGAACAGGACCGGTTCGACGCTGGCCGCGCCGGCGCCGTTTACGAACAGCATGACCATCCCCATGGCAAGCAGGATGGCGCCGGCGGAGGACCTCCGCCGCGAAACCTCTTTCATCTCGACCTCCCCACCGCCGGGCCTCCCAGCCCAACTCGATCCCCGTCGCGGACACTCGCTCGTCCCGCCAAGATCGGGACTTTCCTCGGGTTGACTTCAGGACTTCCGTCCGCTCGCCGCCATCGTCGCGCGCGTTGAGTGGTCGAAGGAATAGGCGGTTGGGGTAGACCTGCTGGGTAGCGCGCGCCCGATTGCGCAGGCTCGGTGACGAAGTGTCCGGCTCAGGCTAGGTAAGGGTGATCACGTCACCGCCGGTAAAGCTTCTTAGGACCTTCGGAACCTCCACAGCGCCATCTTCGCGCTGGAAGTTCTCCAGGATCGCGCTCAGATGGCGCGACGACGTGACGGCCGTTCCGTTCAATGTGTGAACGAAGATAGTTCCCTTATCGCCACGGATGCGACAGTTCAACCGGCGAGCCTGATAGTCGGTCGTGTTCGAGCAGGACGTCACCTCGCGGTATCGCTGCTGCCCGGGGAACCAAACCTCGAGGTCAACCTTCTTGGCCGCCGACGCCCCAAGCTCCCCGGTGCAGACGTTCACGGCGCGGTATGGGAGCTGCAGCTCTTGCAGGATGCGCTCCTCCAGGCCGATGAGCCGTTGGTGTTCCTCCCAGGAGTCCTCCGGGCGCGTGAACACGAACATCTCCACCTTCTCGAACTGATGGGTTCGGAAGATCCCTCGGTTGTCGCGGCCGTGCGCACCTGCTTCGCGACGGAAGCACGACGAGATTCCGCAGTACCGCAAAGGCAGCGCCTCCACATCCATGATCTCGCCCATATGCAGCGCCGCCAGAGGCACCTCGGAGGTGCCGACGAGGAAGAGGTCGTCTGACTCGATCCGGTAGAGCTGCTGCTCGTCGGTGGGCAGGAAGCCGGTCCCTTCCATGGCTTCGCGCCGGACCAGCACCGGCGGGACTACAGGCTCGAAGCCTTCGGACCGCAGCAGCTCGAGCGTCCAGCGCGACAGCGCCATCCACAGCATCGCGCCGGCACCACGCAGGTATCCGAACCTCGATCCGGCGGCCTTCGCGGCGCGCTCGACGTCGATGATGCCGAGCCGCTCGCCGATGTCGAGATGATCGCGCGCATCGAAGTCGAACGTGGGAACCTTGCCCCAGGTGTGGAGCTCGACGTTGTCGTCGTCATCGACACCATCGGGCGCGCTCTCATGCGGCAGGTTCGGTATCTCGAGCAGCAGCCGGTTCAGTTCGGCGGCAGCCTGGTCCTTCTCGGCCTCCAGCGCGGAGATCTCGGCCGACAGGTCCTTCAACTCGGCGAGCAGCTTCTTCTTCGCCTCGCCCTTCAGCGACGTGACCTCCTTGCCGGCCTGCTTCTGTCGGCTCCGGAGCTCATCCTCGCGGGCCTGCGCTCCACGTCGCCGCTCGTCGAGCGCGATGACGTCCTCGATCGGCGGGTCGCCGCCCCGGCGCTTCAGCGCCGCGCGCACTCCTTCGGGATCGTCGCGGATCAGCCTCAGATCGATCATCTACGCGTCCGCCTTCGGATAGCTGCCCAGCACTTTGACCTGGAGGATCTTCGTTCGCAGCGACTCGATCGCGTAGCGTACCGGCGGCTCGTCGACGTGACCCTCCATGTCGATGAAGAAGCAGTACTCACCGAGGCGTTCCTTGGTCGGCCTGCTCTCCAGCTTGGTCAGGTTGATCTGCCGATCGCTGAATTCGTGCAGGATCGCGAGCAGCGATCCGGGCCGGTCCTTCTCGATGTAGCAGACGACCGAGGTCTTGTCGGCGGCGCTCGGCGGGGGATGCTCGCGGCCGATCAAGACGAATCGCGTCGCGTTCTCGGAACGATCCTCGATGTCGGTGGCGATCACGGCCAGGCCGTACAGCTCGGCTGCGAGCGCGGTGCCGATCGCCGCCCACGGTTCGAGCGGGCCTCGGTCGGCGACGAGCTGCGCGGCCTCGGCGGTCGAGTTCGCCGCATGGATCGCTGAATGTGGCAGTTCTCGGCTCAGGTATCCGCGGCATTGCGCGGTGGCGTGCGGATGCGACACGACGCCGCGCACATCGGCGGGTGTCACGCCGGCGCGCGCGAGCAGCGCGTGCCGGATGGGCCGCACGACCTCGCCGCGGATCTGCACGGCATCGGTGTCGAAGGCAAGCGCGTCGAGTGTGACGTTCACCGAGCCCTCGATCGAGTTCTCGATCGGCACGATGCCGGCCTCCACGTCCCCAGCCTCGACCGCGCGCACGACCTCGGGCACGGTCGCGTATGGGACCGTCTCGGCCTCACGCGCGTCGGGCAACGACAGCAGGGCCTCCTCGGTGAAGGTTCCGGGCGGGCCCAGGTAGCCGTAGCGCATCATCCGGTCGTCCCCGCGAGCGCGCGCCGGATGGCCTCGGACTCCTCTTCGGACAGGTTGTGCTTGCTTCGGCCGCGCTCGACCGGCTTCGCGTAGATCCGCGTGTCGGTTCGCCCGTTGATCGAGGACAGTACGATGCCGGTCCCCTCACCGTCGAGCATCGCGGCGGCGAAAGACATCTTGCCGCCCATGTCTTCGAACGCATCGAAGCGCACCAGCCCGATCCGCTGGATCGCGTAGGACTGCTCGTCTCGCACCAGCTCGACGGCTTTGGCGAGCTGCTCGACGTCGTTGAGCAGCGTGTCGGAGGTGACGGCGAGCTGCTCGGCCGTGGCGGGGCCGGAGGTCCGGCGGCGCAGCGGCGAGCGGAGCCGGTTGAGGCGACGGGCGAGCAGGAGGTTCAGGACGAGCGAGAGTGCCGCGACGGCGGCTGCCGCCACGGCGACGATGCTGAGGGTCTGCTGACCGAGCTCCACGGCGAGGGCTAGGATAGCGCCCGAAGTGGATGCCTCAACGCTGGCCGCCCTGCTGGACGCGGTCGCGCGGGGAGAGATCACGCCCGGTCAGGCCGCCGAGCGGATCTCGCACCTGCCCGTCGCGGACCTGGGGTTCGCGCGCCTGGACACGCATCGCGAGCTCAGGACAGGGCTGCCCGAGGTCATCTACTGTCCCGGCAAGACGCCCGAGCAGCTGCGCGCGATCGCCCGCGAGATGCTCGCGCATCCAGGTGGTGCGATCGTGGCGACGCGGGCCGACGCCGGGCATGCCGGCGCGCTGGCCGGGCTGTCCGACGACGTCGCCTACGACGAAGTCGCCCGTGTGGTCGTGATCCGTCCGACCGAACAAGCCCCGCTCGGTGTCGTGGCGGTGGTCACCGGCGGCACCTCGGACCTGCCGGTCGCGCGTGAGGCCCTGGTCTGCGCCGAGGCGTTCGGCTGCAAGGCGTCCCTGGTGACCGACATCGGCGTCGCCGGCCTGCACCGCACGCTGGCGGCGCAAGCCGACCTGCGCGCCGCGGACGTGGTGATCGCGGTCGCGGGCATGGAGGGCGCGCTGCCCAGCATCGTTGCGGGCTTGATCCCCGCGCCGGTCATCGCCGTGCCGACCAGCATCGGCTACGGCTCCTCGTTCGGGGGGCTGGCCGCGCTGCTCGCGATGCTGAACTCGTGCGCGCCCGGCATCGCGGTGGTCAACATAGACAACGGATTCGGCGCTGCGGCGCTCGCGGTGAGGATCCTCGGGCGAGGGGAGAACCCGTGACCACGCTCGCATACTTCGATTGCTTCTCGGGCGTTGCCGGAGACATGACCCTGGGCGCGCTCATCGACGCCGGCGTACCCGTCGAGGCGATCGAGCTTCCTCTGCGCAAGCTTCCGCTCGAGGGGTTCTCGCTCGACGTGTCGCGTGTCGAGCGGCTCGGCGTGGCGGCGACGCACGTGAAGGTGCGCGGCGAATCCGGCGGCATCTTCCGTAACTACTTCAGCATCACGAGCATGATCGAGGAGGCCGACCTGCCGGATCCCGCCAAGTCGCGCGCGCTGGCGATCTACCGACGGCTCGCCGAAGCCGAGGCGACCGTGCACGGCAAAGACATCGGCCATGTCCCGTTCCACGAGCTCGGATCGGCCGATACGATCGTCGACGTGGTCGGTTCGGCGCTAGGCCTGCATCACCTCGGCGTCGAGCACGTCTACGCGAGCGCCGTGGCCACCGGGATGGGCATGATCCGGACCGAGCACGGCGTCTATCCCGTGCCGGGCCCGGCGGTGGTCGAGCTGCTCAAGGGCGCGCCGCTGTATTCGCAGGGGATCCCCACCGAGCTTGTCACGCCCACCGGCGCGGCGATCCTGGCAGCCAGCGTCGAGCGATGGGGCGACATCCCGCCGATGACCGTGCGGTCGGTCGGCTACGGCGCCGGCTCGCGACAGCTCGACATCCCCAACGTCTTGCGGCTGCTGATCGGCGAACCGGCGACGGACACCGAGGCGCTCGGGCCGGTCCCCGCCGTGCTGCTCGAGACCAACATCGACGACATGAACCCCGAGCTCTACGAGTACGTGATCGAGCAGCTGCTCGAGCACGGCGCGCAGGACGCATGGGTGACCCCGATCGTGATGAAGCGCGGCCGTCCCGCCGCCACGTTGTCGGTGCTGTGCGGCCCCGGCGAGGAGCGGCCACTGCGCGATGTGATCTTCTCCGAGACCACCACGCTGGGGATCCGCCGGCGCGTGCTCGAGAAGTGGACGCTGCCCCGCGAGTTCCTCTCGGTCCCGATCGGTGAGGGCAGCGTTCGCGTCAAGGTCGCGCGCAACGCGACCGGCGCGGTGGTCGGCGTCTATCCCGAGTACGCGGACTGCGCGTATCTGGCCCGCGGGTCGGGGCGGCCACTGAAGGACGTCTATGCCGCGGCGCAGACCGAGGCGCGCGCGCGGCTCGAGCACCCGCAGATCTAGCTCGGCGGAAAGGAAGAAGCCCCGGGATCGCCGGGGCTCCTTGGTCTGGTTCGCAGCGTTGGGTGTTTACGCCGGTGGCAGCAGCCGGGTGTCGGCGGGGATGGTGATCGCATCGTCGCCGGTCCCGTGCGTGTGTGACGTGGTCTGCAGTCCGGGATCGTCGTTGGACTCCTGCCAGATCGCCTGGGTCTCGGCGTCCAGGTAGACATCGCCCTGGCCCGCTTCGGGCACCGAGCTCACCGGGATGGTCGCATCGGCTTCGTCGCCGTGCGCCATCGATGCAACCGGAACCGCGGCGATGGCGATGGCCGCCAGCGCCGCTGCGAGGCTCCTCTTCATGCGCTCCCCCTTCTTCCGGTGGGCCGTCGTTGGTCCACGCACGCAATAGATACGCGAGCAGCGCCCGCTCATTATGGGGAACGAACTTCGCAAGCCATGACAAAGGGAACGAAGCATCGAACAAGTACCGAGCGGATCCTGCTCCTTGTCACGCGTGTGACGTCGATTGGGCGGGAACGACGAGAGCCGGACCGCGGTCCGGCTCTCGTGCGCCCTCTTCTCCCTACTGCACGTTGATCATCACAGTCCGCTCTGCGGACAATCTGCGAGCACGGTCATGTCGCGAAGCCGGGCTTCGTCACCGACGTACTCGGTCGGCGGCGGTCCGAACCCGGAGGCGAGCAGCCCGTACGCGATCCCCTTGCGGAACTGGTAATGGAACTCCCAGATATCCTGCCCGCTCTGGGTGAAGACCCGTCCGTCGGGCTGCCGTCCGTTGGGGCCGTTGTCCTTGCTCAGCCACAGCGTGATCAGGTCGTAGGGCGGGCCGCCCGGCACGCTCGGCAGGATCTTCAGGCGCATCCGGTTGGTCTCGACGTCGGGGCCTTCCATGATCGGCGTCGTCAGCTGCACCTTGCAGCGCGTCACCTCGACGTCGCCGTTCTCGGCTGGGTCCAGGAACGTCGGGATCGGCGGGCCGAGCGTGCGGATGCATCCGGCGACGTTCGAGGCTCCGCTCTCGCCGTCGAGGTTGACGGCGATCACCCGGAAGAAGTGGGCGGTGTGCGGTTGCAGACCGGTGATGGTTAACGCCGTCGAGCCGGTCCCGGTCTTCTTGGGCGCGCTTGCGATGTCGGTCCAGGGCAGCCCGCTGATGGTCTGGCCGCTGCAATGCTGATTCGGGAACCGGATCGTTTCGATCCGGAACGAGCTCTCGTTGGTCGCGTTGTCGATCCAGGTCAGCTCGATGCTCCGGTCCAGGATGCCGGTCGCCGTCAGGCCGGTCGGCGCGCCGTTGGGCGCCAGCGGCGGCAGGGTGGTCGCGCACGCGACGTTGGATGGGTCGGACACCTCGACGGTGCCTAGAACCGCCCGTACGCGGTAGCACCGCTGCGTGTTCGCCGGCAGCGAGTCGGCGTCGATGTAGGTCGTCGTACCGGTTCCGCTGCGCTGTCCCCGATGCGCGAGCGTCTCGAAGACGCCGTCGATATTGCGGTACTCGATCCGGAAGCCTGTCTCGTTCGTGGCGTTGTCGATCCAGGTCAGCTCGATCTCGTGCGACCCGATCGCGATCGCACCCAGACCTGTCGGTCGGGCCAGCGGCGCCTTCAACGTCGTGACGGTCGCCACGTTCGACGGCGCGCTCAACCCTGAGGCATTCGAGGCGAACACGCGGTACGAGTACGTGGTCAGAGCGACCGTATTCATGTCGCTGAACGCCGTCGAGTCGGCCGGCGCGTTGCCGATCGTGACCCATCCGGCACTGCTATTCGTACACACACCGGGGCAGCGCTGGATCGCGTATGAGTCCTCGGCGTTCGAATTGTCCCGCCAGGTCAGGTCGACCTGCGTGTTCGAGACCGCGCGCGCGGCCAGGTTCGACGGTGCGACCGGCGTCGAGCCGAGGCAGACAGTGTTCGTGTAGCCCGAGTACGCGGGGCCGATCCGCCACGCGCGCACCCGATAGCAGCGGCTCGTGTCCGGTGGGATCCCCGTGTCGGTCCAGGTCACTGCGCCGACGCCGTCGCGCTTCAGCGCGGTGTGCTGCAACTGGAAGTCGGTCGCGTCGGGACCCCATTCGACGAAGAAGCCATCCTCGTTCGTCGCCGTGTCCGCCCAGGTGAGCTGAGCGGTGCTCGGCGGGATGAACTGGGCGGTCAACCCGGCCGGATCCGCCGGCGGCGGGACGGGCGGAGTCTCCAGCTTCACGCGGTCGGGGGAGATCGAGTCGGAGAATGCGCGCTCGAGCGTGACGGTCCCGTTCGTCCGGGGGATGTTCACCTCACGCACGGCCACGATCTTGTAGAAGAACGTCTGGTTGAACTCTGGGATCGTCTCGGAGTAGGTGGTCACGTTGGCGGGGACGGTCGCGTGCGGCTCGGTGCCGAACTGCGGGTTGATGATGCCCCGCGCCCGCATGATCCAGAACAGCGACTCATCGGAGTTGTCGGTCCAGGTCAACGTGATCGAAGCGACTTGAAGGCATGCGAGGTTCCCATTGCAGCGAAGGTTGGTGGGCGCCTGCGGGCCGAGGATCGCCGGGTCCGGTTCGGACGGCGCGCCCTCGAGGACAGGGATCCCACCCCCGCCGGGCGGGCCGGGCGCGAAGATCGGCACGACACGGTAGAAGCGCGGGGTCGGATCAGACGGCGGTGCGTTCGGAGACGCCAGCGCGACGCAGTTCCCGGCGATGTTGGTGCAGGAACCGAGCTCTTGAAGGGTCGTGTACGGACCCTCCTCATCAAGGGAGACCTCGATCCGGTACCCGGTCTCCTGAAGCAGCCCGGTGTCCTTCCAAGCGATGAACACCGTGGTTGGGGAGATGCCGGCGGCGAAGACGTCCTCGACGCGCAGCAACAGCGCGCGCACCTCGTCCTCGGGCCCGGCGTGGGCGCCGGTCCCCGAAAGGAAGGTGGCTGCGGTGATGGTGGCGATGGCGAAGCGCTTCAGCCTGCCGGTGCGTCGGTCCATATGCTCCGGATCCCCAGCGTCGTGGCCTCACGCGCGGCGTTCTCCGCGCGTAGGGAGGGGATTCAGCGCGCGCCCGGGAGTGTCCTTCGGCTATACCGAGGACGAATCCCCGGAAACCAGAAGGACGCGGACCGGGTCGTTTCGCTTTTCGGACAAGATGGCAACACCCTCGGCCGCGCGCTCGATCGGCAGGCGCGCGGAGATGCTGCTCGACACGTCCAAGCGACCCGACGCCACCAAGCGCATCAGCGTCTCGAGGTGGCGGCGCTGATACCCGTACGTTCCGAGCAGCTTGGTACGAAGCACCGCGAAAAGGATGAGCGGGCCGAGCTGGATGCGGTCACCGCCGACGCCGACGATCACCGCTCGCCCGCCGATCGCCAGCGACGCGACCGCCTGCTTGAGCACCGCGTTCGCGCCGACGAAGTCGAACGCCGCGTCCACGCCGTTGCCGTCGGTCGCGTCCTTGATCGCCTGCGGCGCGGTGCCGTCGGTCGGATCGAGCACCAGATCGGCGCCGAGCAGCTTCGCGCGTTCGCGCGCGCCTGCATTGGGGTCGATCGCGGCGATGAATCCGGCGCCGGCCATGCGCGCGATCATGACCGCGTGCGTCCCGAGGCCGCCGATGCCGTAGATCGCGACGCGCTCGCCGGGACGAACCTGCGCGACGTCGATCACCGCGTTGTACGGCGTCGCGACCGCGTCGCACAGGATGGCGGCGACCTCCAACGGAACGTTGTCGGGCACGCGCACCAGGTTGGCCGCAGGCACGACCACATACTCCGCCCACGCGCCGTCGTAGTCGACGCCCATGGTCAGCGGCGTCCCCGTGCACTCCTCGACCGGACGTCCGGTCGTGCACGCGCGGCAGCGGCCACATCCCTTGCCGGCGTACATCGCGACGCGATCGCCCTCACTCCAGCCGATGACGCCCGCACCAATCGAGGCGATCACGCCGCTCGCCTCGTGACCGGGTGTGAACGGAATGGCGCCCTGGTTCGGCAGCGTCCCATCGAACACGTGCAGGTCGCTCGCGCATACACCGCAGGCGGCGACACGGACCAACACCGCGCCAGATCCGGGCCTTGGGACGGACACGTCCTCGACCCGAAGCGGCTCGCCGACGCCGTGGAATCGGACCGCACGCATCGTGCTCACCCGATCGCCGCCTTGAGCGAGTCCTCTGACCAGTCTGGCCCGTCCTTCGGCTTCGAGATCACGCCGACGGCGGGCATGGTCGCTCCCGCCTCGCGGTACTCGGCAAGCTTCGCGCGCACCTGCTCGGCCGTCCCGATCGCCGCGAAATGCTCGAGCAGCGCGTCGCTGATCGCCGCGCGCGCCCCGAGGCTGTCGCCGGCGGCCAGCCGCTCGTCGAACGCTGCGATGTCGTCGCCGTACCCGGCGCCCTGGATGGCCCGCCGGTAGAACGGCAGCGTCATGTAAACGAAGAGGTCGCGGCGGAAGGAGGCGCGCGCAGCCTCCACATCGTCGGTCACCGCAGTCGGCACCGCGGCGACGATCTCGATCTCAGACGGATCACGTCCTGCTTCTCGCGCTCCCTCGGCGAGCAGCGGAACCACCGTCTCGCGGATGTATCGCGGCATGCATGCCCACAGCACGACGCCGTCGGCGGCCGCGCCGGCGAATCGGAGCGAGTTCGGCGCCAGCGAGGCCGTGTAGATCGGAAGGTCGGGTCGCACGTCATAGTTCATGAAGCCGAAGTTCGTCTTGTAGAACTCGCCGGCGAACTCCACCCGGCCGGTGGTGAAGAGCGAGCGGAGGATCTGGACGTACTCCTTGAATCGAGACAGCGGCTTGCTCATGTCGACGCCGTACCAGTTCTCCATCGTGATCCGGTGCGCCATGCCGATCCCGAGGATCAACCTGCCGCCGCTCATTTCGTCCAGCGTTGCAGCCTCGAAGGCGAGGGCGACGGGATGCTTCCCGAACGCGGGACACACACCGCTCCCCAGCGTGATGCGCTCGGTTCCGGCCGCGTACGCCGCGAGCGTCATCAGGACGTCGCGCTGGGCGATCTGCGTCGCGAAGACGGTCTGGTAACCGAGCTGTTCGGCCAGGCGGACGCGCGCGACCGCTTCGTCGAGGCTCTTGCCGGGGGTGATGAAGGTGGCGAGTCTGCTCATGAGTCGTAGTCAACACGGCCGCTAAGCCCAAACGCAAGCCGGCGACAGAACGACGAAGGCGCCCGAGCGACCGGGCGCCTCAGTCGTATCGGTCCTGTTACTCTGCCGGCTCTTCGGCCGGGGTTAGCGTCAGCGTGAACGTTATGCCGACACCGAAGAACCCCTCGACCAGGACGTACGCCGAGCCCTCAGGAACCTCACCGGTCTCGGTGTTGGTCGTGAACGGGCCCGCGCCGGCCGCGATGAAGTTGACGGCCATGGCGGTGTAGTCGATCTGGGTGCACTCCGCATCGAAGAAGTACACGTCGGCGTCACTGGTCGCCTCGCCGAGCGTGAGTTCCGCGGCCGCACCGTCGAGTGCATCGAGCGCGAACCACACGCCGTCGAACCCGTTGCCGTCGCCCGCAGGGTCGCACGCAGCCGAGGCGCGCGACTCGCCGAGCACTCCAAGCGTCCCCAACTGGATGGACCCTTCGAGCACCACCGGATCGGCGTGCCCGACGCCCGCGGAGGCGAGCGCTGCCACAACGACGGTTGCCGCAAGCAGCTTCCGCATGTCCTTCCCCCTTCTGAGATGTTCCGGACAGGGGGCCACTTCGCCGGACATGCGGCATCCTCCTGCCCCGGGAAGGGTATGGATGGGACGAATCGGCGTCGCTACAGACCGAGGGTCTTGGCCACGTTGGTACGTAAGATCTCGCTGGTGCCCTCGTAGAGGCGCTGCGCGCGCACCTCGCGCCAGAACCGCTCGATCCCCATCTCGGTCATGAAACCGTTGCCGCCGTAGACCTGGATCGCACGGTCGGAGACTCGCCCGACCATCTCAGTGGCGAACAGCTTCGCGGCCGCTGCTTCACGCCGCCCGTCCGCGCCGTCGTCGATGCGCGAGGCCATCTCGTAGACGAACGCGCGCGCGGCTTCGATCTCGCACCACGAGTCGACCACATATCCCTGCACGTACTGGTTCTTGCCGATGGGCTGCCCGAACGCGACGCGATTCTTCGCATAGTCGAGCATCTTGTCGAACAGGTGCTGGGCGATGCCCATGGCGGAAGCCGCGATGTGCAACCGGCCACCGTTGATCCACTGCATCGCGGCGTAGAAGCCTTGCCCTTCCTCGCCGAGCATGTTCTCTGCTGGCACCTCGACGTTGTCGAAGGTCAGCTCGGCTGGTCGGTCCACCGTGGACGCGGTCTTCTGGATCCGCGTGACCTCGAACCCGGGCGTGCCCTTTTCGACCACGAACGCCGTGATCCCGCCGCGCGCGCGCTTCTCGGTATCGGTGACGGCGAACACGACCGCGAAGTCGGCCTCAGCGCCGTGGGTGATGAAATGCTTGCGGCCGCTGATCACCCAGGTGCCGTTCTTCTGCTCAGCCTTGGTGTGGATCTGCGTCGCGTCGGATCCGGCCTCGGGCTCGGTCAGCGCGAAACACATCTCCTTCTCCGCGTTCATCAGCGGCTCGAGATAGCGCTTCTTGAGGTCTTCCGAGGCGACCGCGAAGATCGGCGTCGGACCCTCAACGGACGGAAGCACCCCGCCCCGCGCGGCCAGGAACAGCCCAGACCGGTAGACCTCCTCGTGGATGAGCACCTGACCGAGGTACCCCAGCCCGCCACCGCCCAGGTCCTCGGGCATGTGGAGCTGGTAGAAGCCTGCCTCCGCCGACTTGCGCCGGATCTTGCGCTTCTCCTCCTCAGCGTTCTCGATGAAGCCCTTCTCTTGCAGCTCCTGCTGGTACTTCGCCTCGATGGGCTCGACCTCGCGCTTGACGAAATCGCGGATCGCTTGCCGCAGCTCGAGCAGCTCGGACGGGATCTGGATAGCGCTCACGGAGTCCTCCTCGGTGGTTTCACGAGTACTCCAATGGTAAACGCGCCGGTAGCTTTCCGAAAACTCAGACCGCTGCCCCGTTGCGCCGTGCGATGGCCGCGCGGATCGCTTCGACGATGTCGTCGATGTCGAAGGGTTTGGTGACGTATCCGTCGCATCCGAGACGCCAGCCCTCCTCCAGGTCGACCTCTCGGGACTTCACGCTGCACAGCACGATCGGAAGGCTCGATGCTCGAACCGAACGACGGATCGAGCGCAAGGTCTCCAGGCCGTCCATCAGCGGCATCTGGATGTCGAGCACCACGGCATCCGGCAACGGCTCGCTCTCGAGGATCTCGAGCGCCTCGACGCCGCTCGCGGCTTCGGCCACGGAGAAGCCCAGATGACCCAGCGCATAGCGAAGCATGAGTCGGATGTCTGCTGCGTCGTCCACGATCAGGACGTTCATATCAGCCGACGAGAACCGGCTCGCGATCGGACGTGCGGTTCCAGTCCTGGATCGCATCCCGGTACAGGCCCCACACGACCCAGAGGAAGTACATGGCGGCGGGCACGGCCAGCCAGTCGATCGTCGACAGGTGAACGTCGTACGCGTACCTCCCGTTCGCCGCGTACACGGCCTGCACCCCGTGCATGAGCCCGCAGGTCGGGAAGACGAACGCGAGGGACAACCCGGAGAGAGACCATCCTCCATGGCCGGCATGGTTGCGAAGCTGGGTCTTCAGCAACACCACCCCGATGACGGCGTAGAGCATCACCAGCATCATGTTGGCCGCCAAGGTCGGATGCCACCCCATGGTCGACGCCAGCAGCGGCGCTACGAGCGCGCCCAACGCCACGAGGTAAACCGCGGACAAGGTCGGAAGCGCCGAGACCCATCGCGGCGTCCCGTGGATGGCTCGGTCTCCAAGCCCTCCGTTGAACGCCTCGACTCGCAGAAGGAACCAGGTGACGCCCGCCGGGAACCCGATCAGGACGCTCGCGAAGTCGAGCGGTCCGCCGGCACGGCCATCGATCCACAGATGGAGCCCGTGATCCAGATGATGAGGGCCGCACGTGAACGCCATGAAGATCCACGCTGCTCCGAAATGCGAGAAGCCGAGCTGCTTCCATCCCCGCTTCATGTCGACGACGGTCATGACGCCGTAGCTCGTATACACCATCCCCAGGATGATGTTGACGAGGGCGGCTGCCATGGTCATGGTTCCCTCCTTGCGGGGATGCCGAGCTGTCGCATGAACTCTTTGACGATCGACGGCTCGCGCGGCTGACCCTCATGCTCGGCCGGCTCGGGCGCGCGCGGCAACGCGATCGTGAACCTCGTTCCCTTCCCGGGCGAGCTGGTCACCTCGACGCCGCCGCCCATGGCCTCGACGAGGCTCCGCACGATGAACAGGCCGATGCCGGTGCCGCCGAAGCGGCGAACGTCGGACGATTCGGCTTGCCAGAACTTCTCGAAGCATCGCTCGACCTGCGCCTCGGTCATCCCGATGCCCTCGTCGGCGACCTCGAACAGGACGCGATCCTGGTCGCCCCGAGCGAGCACTCGGATCTTGCCGCCATCCGGCGAGTACTTCACGGCGTTATCGAGCAGGTGATCGATCACGGTGGTGAATGCATCGGCGTCCGCTTTGATCAGCGGGATCTCTCCGGCCTCCACGGCGATGTCACGCTGTGACGCACCTCCGAGCGAATCCACGAGCTCGTCGAGGATCGGACGGGGATCGACCGCGGTCAGCGTGACCGGTGCGCGGCCGGTCTCGATCCGGCTCGACAGCAGGATCCGATCGATGATCTTGTTCAGCTGCACCGCGCGGCGGCGGATGGCACCGACCGCCTCCGTGCCGATCTCCTCGTCCGCATGCCCGGTCCCCAGCATCTGGGCGAACCCTTGGATCACGGTCAGTGGCGTCTTCAGCTCGTGGGACGCTGTCGCCAGGAACATGGTTTTCGTGTCCTCGGCTTCCTTACGCGCGGTGAAATCGTGCGCGCTCCCGATGATCGAGGTCACCCGGCTGCTCGCCGGATCGACGATCGGCCGGGTCAGCACGCTCAGCCAGCGGACCTCGCCCGACTTCGTGACGATCCGGAACTCACCTGTGACCTCCTCGCCGCCCATCAGCCGGGGCAGACGCTGCTCGAAAGCCAGCAGATCGTCGGGATGGATGATTCCGCGCCACGCCCCCGCGCGGACCCATTCCTCCGGCTCGTAGCTGGTGATGCGCTGGAACGCATCGGTGACCCACGCGAGGCGCGGCGGGCCATCGTCTTGCATCTCGAAGCAGTACGCGAAGTCCGACGACATGGTGGCAAGCGTGCGATACCGGTGCTCGAGTGCGAAGCCATCTTCGTCGGATCGACGACGCGCGAGCACCAGTGCGGCGAGCGAAGCTGCCTTCTCGAGCAAGGCCGTCTCCTCGCGACGCGGTGCCCGCGGCTCGGGATGGAACGCACCGATCGTGCCAAGGACTTCCGATGACTCCGTCAGGACCGGCACCGACCAGCAGGCGCGCGCACCATGCTCAAGCAGCGCTTGCTTCGTCCCCGAGTCGACGGTCGACCCCGCTGCTAGGTCTCGCACTATCACCGGACGCTTGCGCGCGGCCGCTTGTCCGCACGCCGGAGCGTCGGGGGAGATGGGGATGCCTTGCGCGAAGGCCTTTGCGATCGCGGGCGCGACGGCATCGGTCTCGACGAGGCTCAGCTTCGTCAACGCCCGGTCTGCCGCGAAGAAGGCGAGCGATCCCCCGAGCATCTCCTCAAGCGCGCGACCCGCGTGCGCGAACACCACGGGCGCGTCAAGGCCTGCCGCGATCAGGCCGAGCGTGCTCCGCTCGAACTCGATCTCCGACTCCACCTTGGCGCTCGACGTGGCCTCCCCGAGGACGGCGATGAACCGGCCGGCCTCTCGCGATCTATCGCGCCGGATCTCAACGCGGATCAGGACCTGCTCACCGTCCGCGCCGTCCATCCATCGCGTGAGCACCTGCGTGGACCTGAGGCGCGGCGGGCGTATGACGTCCGGCTCGTCCCCCGGAGCGGATCGACCTCGCAGCGGCGACCCTTCCAACCGCGCGGCGGGGACACCCAGCAGGGCTACCGCCTTGGCGTTCGCGCTCCGGATCATGCCCGCGCGATCCAGCGCGACGGCCGCGTATCGCAGCCGTCCGAGTGGATCGGCCACTCGTTCGCCCTCGGGGGCACCCGACGGTTCCATGATCATTTCGTTGTCTCTCGCGAAGGACCCGGCACGGGCCCCGAGGAGGATCGTGGCTCGATGACCTCGAAGCTCGGGATGACCACTACGTAGTTTCGGCGTCAGAACACGCGGAGTCGATAATCCGAAAGAGCTATCGGCCGACGCGAACCCGTTCCGTCCGGGATGTCCCCACCGGGGAACACAGATAGATGCTTCCCCCCGCGATGATCGCCCGACGGAGCGGTCCCCTCAGCGCGCATCGACCTCGCGCAGGAACTCGTCGATGTGTTCGGCGAGCTGCTCGTGCGCATGGAACGGGATCGTGCGCGGCGCGTCGAACAGCTCGAGCACGCCGTTCGGCAAGGACTCGGCGAGCCACCGCGCCGCCTCGAACGGCACGATCGCGTCGCCTTTCAAGTGGAGCACGAGCGTCGGCGGCGTGACCTTGGCCAGCCAGGATCGCATGTCCTCTTCCCGGGTGCGCTCCAGGATGTCCACGGCAGCCTCTCGTCCCGTGGCTTCCCAGTCCTCCCGAAGGGCGATCGATGCGCCGGGCGGCTCACCGGTCATATCCTCCAGCGCGCCGAACGCCTCCTGCCAGCCGTCCTCGGTGATCCCGTAGGGCCACTCGGGTCCCGCCGCCAACCGAGGCGTGCCACCCACGCACACGACCGCGCGCACGCGCTCGGGGAAATGGCCCGCCACATGCATGGCGACTTGCGATCCGCGTACCCCGTGGCCGAGCAGCACGACGCCGGACAGCTCCAGCGTCGCGAGCAGCGCGCCCAGGTCGCGCGAGTCGCGCGCGGTCGTGTACGGCGGGCCGGGCTTGTCGCTCTGGCCGGTGCCACGGCGGTCGTAGAGCAGGATCCGGTGGCGTTGCGCGAGGGTGCGGACCAACGCGCTCGCGCGCATCGATCGCGACGACAGGTACCACTGCGGCACCACCACGATCATGGGTTCGCCCTCGCCGACCAGGTCGTACGCGAGCGAGAGGTCGTGGGCCTGCGCGCGCTTCACGTGAGCCTGCCGATCACGTGAGCCTGCCGACCGCGACGCGTCCACCGCGCGCGACCAGCACGACGTGCTCGGGCGCGTACGCGGACACGTCGGAAAGCGGATCTCCTTCGAGCAGCACGAAGTCGGCGGCCTTGCCGGGCTCCAGGGTGCCGACCTGTTCGTCGATGCCGAGCAGCGCCGCCGCCTCCGCGGTCGCCGAGATCAGCACACGCTCGAGCGGCACCCCTGCTTCGTGCATCAGGCGCAGCTCGACATGGAGCCCGCCATGGCGGTTGAACGGCGTGCCGGCGTCGGTGCCCGCCGCGATGCGCGCGCCACCGTCGTGTGCGCGCGCGACCGAGGCCCGGTGCTCCTCGGTGATCTCGGTCGCCTTGGCGACCGCGTACTCCGGCACACCAGGGCCACCGTGGCAGATATGGAACGGCGCGGACAGCGTCGGGACCATCCACGCGTTGCCGTCGGCGAGCAGCTTGATCGCCTCGTCGGTTAGGTAACAGGCGTGCTCGATCGAGTCAACGCCGCCGCGCAACGCCGTGACGATGCCTTCGGCCCCGATCGCATGCGCCGCGACGCGCATCCCGGCCTCACGCGCCTCGCCGACGGCGGCCGCGATCTGCTCGACCGTGTACGTCGAGCGCGTCGCGCCGGTGCTCGCGGTCAGGACCCCGCCGGTCGCCATGATCTTGACCACGTCGGCGCCGTCCTTCTTCATCTGGCGGACGCCGCGCACCAGGTCGTCGGCCGTGTCGCATTCGACGCCGATGTAGTGCGCGTGCCCGCCGGTGATGGTCAGCATGCGCCCCGCGGTCAGGATGCGCGGGCCTTGAACGATCCCCGCGCGCTGGGCCCACACCACGTCCAGGCTCGCGGTGCCGATCCCGCCGAGGTCCCGTACCGTCGTGATCCCAGCGTTGAGCGCGCTGACCGCGTTGCGCATGGCCTTCAGCGCCGCGCGCCCGGGTGGGACCCTGGCCTCGGCCTCGAAATCCGGCTCGCCGTCGAAGCATAGGTGGACGTGACAGTCGATCAGGCCAGGGATGATCGTTCGGCCTTCGGCGTCGATCACAGGAGCATGCTTCGGCGGAGGCGGAGCGTCCCCGGCGGCGCCGGCGTAGACCACGGCCCCGTCCTCGACCACGAGAGTGGCATCAGGGACGGGCTGCGACCCCGTGCCATCAACGAGCAGCGCGCCGCGCACCACCAAGTCACCGGCCATGCAGGCATCTTCTCCGCCCGTCGGCGCCGCGGCAAGCCTGGATGCGTCCCGGGGGTCCGGGGAGACGGCGTCCCGGTGCCCGTGGTTGCTCGACCTCCGCGGGCAAGGCGTCGCCGGGACGACGACGGCTTTCGTGGGGGACCGGGGATTTGAACCCCGATGAGCGTGAGCTCACACGGACCTGAACCGTGCGCGTCTGCCAAGTTCCGCCAGTCCCCCGGCGGGACGACCCCAGAGGAGCCGTCGCGAAGAAGCGAGTTTATCAGCCCCAGCGCGCCGGGTACGCCCTTGCAA
>DASWIP010000077.1:0-14311 GCA_036397635.1 Actinomycetota bacterium
CCAACGCCCAGCTCATCGACCGGGCGGGGCGCCGGCGCCATCACTCCCAGCTCTTCGATGTCGTGCTCGGCGCCGGTGGCCATCATGCGGACGCGGCCCCGCATGCGCAGCGAACCGTCCACCACCCGCACGTACGAGACGACGCCCCGGTAGGGGTCGTAGATCGAATCGAAGATCAGCGCGCGCGCCGCCGCCGCCGGGTCGCCCTTCGGTCCGGGGATCCGCCGGATGATCGCCTCGAGCAGCTCCGGCACCCCCTCCCCCGTTTTGGCCGACACGAACAGGACCTCGTCCTCGCGGCAGCCGAGCACGCCGACGATCTCGCGCGCGACGCGCTCGGGCTGCGCCGAGGGAAGGTCGATCTTGTTGACCACCGGGATGATCTCGAGGTCGGCCTCCAGGGCGAGGTGAAGGTTCGCGAGCGTCTGCGCCTCGATGCCCTGCGCGGCGTCCACGAGCAGCACCGCGCCCTCGCAGGCGGCCAGCGCGCGCGAGACCTCGTAGGTGAAATCGACGTGGCCGGGGGTGTCGATCAGGTTGATGACGTAGTCCTGCCCGTCCTGCGCGCGGTAGTTCAGCCGGACGGCCGCGGCCTTGATGGTGATCCCCCGCTCACGCTCCAGATCCATCTTGTCCAGGAACTGGTCACGCATCTCGCGGTCGGAGACCGCGCCGGTGAGCACCAGGACCCGGTCGGCCAGGGTGGACTTCCCATGGTCGATGTGGGCGGCGAAGACGATGTTCCGGATGCGGTTGGGGTCGGTCACGGGTCTCCCACGCGAGGTCGGGCGGAGACCTCAGGATACCCAGTCTGCGAGGGTTGCTCGGCCGGACGGATCACAGGCCGGTGTTGACCCAGACCTTGCTTTCGGCCGTGGCCGGGATCGCATCCCAGCACGAGGCCGAGACGTTCGTCTGGCTCCGCGATCGCCAGACCGCGGCGTCTGGATCATGCTGAGACGACGGCGGGTTCATGTTCGTGTCGGTGATATCGGTCGGCTCCCAGTCCATCACGACATCGCAGGCGTCGCCGGCGCGCATCAGCGTCCCCTCGAAGTGGGCCTGGCCGGTGACAGGCTCCATCCAGAACATGTTGCCCTGCGCCGCCGGCGCCGTGGCGGCGCCCGCCGGCCCTCGCCAGTACGAGAAGCCGCTGCACTGCTCGTAGCCCCAGCAGACGCGCCGAGCAGCGACGGCCTCGCCCTTCCAGCCGTGCTCGGTCGCCTGGTGCGACATGCCCGCCTCAACCTCCACGTAGGCGGCCTGCCAGACCCAGACGCGGTAGTCGTAGTAACGGTCTTCGTCGATGTGGATCACCCAGCGAGCTTCGGCGCCGCGGCGGACCTCTGCCGCGTCCTCGTGGTGGACAGGGTCCCAGGGCTCGCTGCCACTGTGATCGGCTACCGCGGCCACGAACGGGCCGGCCGTGGCGAGCGCCGCGCCGGCCAGCAGGCCGGCCAGCAATCGGCGGCGGGGGGAGCGCTGCTCCAACATATGACGATCTTTCGGCGGAGGCATGGGTTCGCCTTCCGGGGCGCGGTGGGGTGTGCCGCATCGTCCCGAATGACCGCAAAGCTCCGCCGCTCGCTCCTCCGCCTCCGAGTTGCTAGACTCCGGCGTCCAATTCCATCGACCTGGTACGAGCATGGCCAATATCAAGAGCCAGAAGAAGCGGATCCTGACCAACGAGAAGGCGCGCGTCCAGAACCAGGCGACGCGCTCGCGCCTGCGGACCATGGCGCGCCGCTTCAACGAGACCCTCGCCGCCGGCGACCGCGAGGCGGCCGAGAAGGCGCTGCGCGAGGTGTGCCAGGCCTATGACAAGGCCGCGGAGGCCGGGGTCATCCACAAGAAGAACGCCGCGAACCACAAGTCCAAGATGTGGGCCCGGTTCAACGCGCCCGCTGCCTGAGCGCCGGATCGGTTCCGCGTCAGCGGCGGCGCGCGCTGCTCGTCGCGACGGGGTGCTCGCCGCACAGGTCCGCGACGAGCAGCTCCATGATCAGTTCGTCGGGACGGTCGTCGCCGAACTCGCCGCCCTTCAGCGATAGGTCGGAGTCGGCCAGCAGGCGGAACGCGCGCCGCACCTCCGCCGGGTCGAAGTTGCGCTCGTTCTTGGTCGCGCGCGTGACGTAGGCCGGCGTGAGGTCGAGCTCGCGTGCCAGCTCGGCGGGGTTCGGCCGCCCCTGCCCCTTGACCGCCGCGAGCGCGCGGAACTGCCGCGCCAGCGTCGCGTGGATCGCGAGCGGATGCTGGCCGCCGCGCATCAACGCGGAGAGGTGTCGCAACGCGCTCGCACGATCGCGCCGCAGCACCGCGTCCAAGAACACGTAGACCTGCGACTCGAGACCGCGGAACAGCTTGTTCACGACCTCCACGCCGATGCTGCCGGTGGTGGCCAAGGTGAGCTGCTCGACCGCGGTCGCGAGCTCGCGCAGGTCCGTGCCGAGATGCTCGACCAGCGCGGCCGCCGCATCCTTGCTGATCACCCGGCCGAGGCCCTTGACGTAGCGCGTGAGCCAGTCGCCGGTCTCCCAAGGCTTCGGCGCCGAGACCTCACGGACGTCGGCGCGCGCGCCCAGCGCCTTCTTCAGCTTCTGCGAGCGTCCGGCGACGATCACCGCCGCGACACCCGGCGAGGGGCGTTCAGCCCAGGCGGCGAACCGGTCGGCGTGCGGGTCGAGCTGCTGGGCGGTGCCGCGGATGATGACGAACCGCCCGTCGCCGAACAGCGACTGCGTGTCGAGCGCATAGAACGCGGCCGTGGCATCGGCGGCGTCGGCCTCCTCGACGGCGTACCCCTTGGCCGTCCAATGGGCGCGCACCTGCTCGAGCTCGAGGGAGCCCAGGAACTCGGCCTCCGACAGGATCAGGGTGAGCGCCTTCATGCGTGTCCAAGGATAGCGCCGCCGCCGGACGCCGTTCGGTTCTGATCTCCACCCCTCCCCGTCCGTCGAGCGCGACCGAGACCGTCCCATGGTCGTCGCTGCGCAGAACCGTCATGCCCTCCAGGGCGAGCAGGGTCTGCGTCGCGGGATGGCCGTAGTTGTTCGGCCCCACCGGGATCAGGGCCGCGCGCGCGCCGCTGGCCTGGTAGAAGGCGGGCACCATCCGTCGGGAACCGTGATGCGACACCTTCAGCACATCGGCGGGCAAGGCCGCCGCCCGCTGCTCGAGCAGCTCCTGCTGCGCCTCCTCCTGCGTCTCGCCGGCGTACAGGATCGACTGGGACCCGTAGCGTGCGCGGAACACGATCGAGTTGTTGTTCGTGTCTTCCTCGGTTCCCTCCACCAGCGGCTCGGGCGGCCACAGCAGCTCGATCACCGCGTCGCCGAGCCGGTAGGTCAGCCCGGCGCGCGCGCGATCCACCGGCACCCCACGCTGCTCGAGCAGCGCGCGCAACCGCGCGTGCTCGGCCAGCTCGTTGTCGATCATCGGGTCGAGCGCGCGCGCGACCGGCAGCGCCTCGGCGACCCCGACCAGGCCGACCACGTGGTCGGCGTGCGGATGGCTGATGGCGAGCAGATCGATCCGGTGAACGCCTTCGGCCCGGAGTCCGCGCAGGACCGGGGCCTCCTCGGGCCCGCCGTCGACCAGCATGGTGCGCCCCCCGGCGCGCAACACGATCGCCTCGCCCTGTCCGACGTCGAGCATGGTGATCACCATGCCGTGCAGCGGCGTGGGGCCGAGCGCGCGCGCCCACACGCCGCCCGTGGCGACCAGCGCCGCCGACAGCAGGATCGGGGCGACGCGACGGGGATGCCGGCCGCGCGCCAGGGCGATCGCGGCCAGCGCGAGCGTCACCGCGCCGAGCATGCCGAGCGCGCCGCCCGGGGTCGAGATCGAGGCCAGCGGCAGCGTCGCGAGCACGCGCGCGATCCAACGCATCCACGCGAGCGCCGGCGCGGCGGCGACCGCGAACCCGGCGAAGGGCTCCCAGGCCGCGCCGGCGACGGCGGCGATCATCCCGATCACCGTCGCCGGTCCGACCGCCGGCGCCACCAGCAGGTTGGCGGCGAGGGCGATCAGCGAGAGCTGCCGGAACTGCAACGCGATCAGCGGCGCGACCGCCAGTTGCGCGCCCACGGTCACCGCGGTCGCCGCGCCGAGCGGACCCGGGGGCAGCCGCGCGGCCAGCACCGGCGAGATGGCGAGGATCCCGAGCGTCGCCAGCACCGAGAGCTGGAAGCCGGCCTCGAACACCAGGAGCGGATCCACGACCATTAGCACGACCGTGGCGACGCCGAGGACGTTGAGGGCCTGCCGGCGCGCACCCACCGCGATCCCGCCGAGCACGATCAGCGCCATCACGCCGGCCCGCAGGACACTCGCCTCGAACCGCGTGATCGCCATGAACGCGACCGTCGAGCAGGCGAGCACAACGAGGGTGAGGCGGCGGCCGGCGCGCGCTGCTCGCAGGACCAAGGCGATGACCGCGAGCACCATCGCCACGTTCGCGCCGCTGACGGCGAGCAGGTGCGTCAGCCCGGTGGCCCGGAAGTCCAGATCGGTCTGCGGTTCGAGCCGGCTGGTGTCGCCGATCGTGACGCCGAGCAGCAATCCCTGGTCGGTTTCCCCGAGTCGCGCCGCCGCGCGACGTGCCGCTCGGCGACCGGCGTCGGCGACGGCAGTCAGAGGGTTCCGACTCCGCCCGAGCAGCTCGATATCGTCGGGCCCGGCGAACGCTCGCGCAGCGATCCCCCGCCGCCGCAGGCGGGTGGCGGCGCGCAGCCCGTCTGTGTCCATGTCCGGGAGCCGGACCGGGCGGAGGCGCGCATCCAGGCGCATGATCTGGCCTGCGGTCACCGGCCGGGCCGGTGGCGGCCTGATCGTCACCCACGCGCGTTCGCGCAGCCGGCGCGGATCGCCGTCGATCTCGGCGAGGCGAACGCCCAGCACGAACCGCACCGAATCACGTCCGCCGCGCCCGTCGGTCAGCGCCTCACCTTCGAGCAGCGCGTCGGCGCTCTCGCGCGCGCCCGCGGCCAGCTCAGCCTGCTCGACCGAGGCGAGGCGGAGCCCGGCCAGGGCGAAACCGACCGCAAGCCCCGCGGCGAGCAGCGCGCCCCCTCGTCGCGACCCGAGCACGACCGACAGCCCGAACCCGCCGACGAGCAGCGCGAACGTCGCCGACGGAGCGGCGGTGTCCGCGAGCACGACGCCCGCCGCGTACACGAGCGCGAGCGCGAACGTGCGCGCGGCCACGGGCGGCACGAGTCACACCGTGATCAACGGCTCGAGCGACGCGTACGTCTTCGCCCCGATGCCGGAGACCTTCTGCAGATCGGTGACCGCTCGGAACGGGCCGTGCTGCTCGCGATAATCGACGATCCGCTGCGCGAGCACCGGTCCGATCCCCGGCAGCGCCTCCAGATCGGCGGCGGTCGCCGAATTGAGGTTCACCTTGCCGCCGGTGTCACCCCCGGCCGGGCCGCCGCCGGATGCGGGCGTGGTGGCTTGGCCTCGGCGTGGGATGACGATCTGCTCGCCGTCGGCCAGCGCCCGCGCGAGGTTGACGGCCGCGCGGTCGGCCTTGCCCGTGAACCCGCCGGCTGCGCGAACGGCATCCACCACGCGCGCGCCCTCGGTGAAGTCGTACACGCCGGGGTGCTCCACGGCACCCACGATGTGGACCACGATGCTCGCGCCCGAGGCGCCGGCCGGTTCGGCGGCGGAGGACGTCGCGACGGGCTGGAGCGCCGCGGCGTCCGCGGGGCGCGCGCGCGCGTACGCGACGGTCGCCCCGGCGACAACCAGCACGCCGAGCAGCGCGAGCGCCACCACCTCGCGACGGTCGAACGCGATCAGGCCGCGCGCCCGCTCCTGGATGGCGGCGACCAGGCGGGACGGCGCGGGGCTGACGCTGGGTTCGCTGGGCTCCATGTGCCTTCCGTTGATATCTCGGGAAGGGAGGGATGGAAGGGAGCGCGACGCTATCAGGGCTCACGACCCCGGTCACGTACGGGAGGAACGGGAAGAACGGCTCGAGCGGATCAGTGGCCGTGCCCGTGATGCGGGTCCGGAGGCGTGCGCGGGTGATCGGTCGTCGCCGCGTGCGCGTCGGCGGCGTGCGCTTCCCAGGGATCGATGTGGACGTCCACCTGAGCGACGCCGGGCACGTGGTGGATGATCCGGTGATGCACGTCTTCGGCGATGCCGTGGGCCTGATCCAGCGTGACGTGCCCATCAGCCGCGACCGTGAGGCCGACGTACAGGGACCGTCCCGCCCACCTGGCCTGCACGCGGCCCACGCTGACCACGCCGGACGTCTCCGTGGCGGCGTGCTCGATCAACGCGATCAGCTCGGGATCGACGGCGTCGAGCAGCCGCGCGAAGACGTGCCGGCTCGCATCCAGCGCGATCCACGCGATCGCCAGCGTGATCACGGCGCCGGCGATCGGGTCGGCCTGCTCGAACCCGAACTGCACGCCGAGCAATCCACCGAAGGCGGCGACCGACGCGAGCGCGTCGGTGCGCGCGTGCTGCCCGTCGGCCACCAACGGCGGCGAGCCGATCTTCCGGCCCACCGCGATCTTGTACCGCGCGACGATCTCGTTCGAGACCGCCCCGAAGAGCGCGGCGGCCATGCCCAACCCCAAGGCCGTCACCTCGTGCTCGCCGCTCAGCTTGCGCCAGGACTCGAACCCCGCGTACGCGGCCGAGCCCCAGATCACGAGGACGACGAACACGCCGGCGAGATCCTCGAGCCGCTGGTACCCGAAGGTGTAGCGAGCGTCGGCCGCGCGGCGCGCGCCCATGAACGCCAGCGCGAGCACGACCGTCGTGATGACGTCGCCGAGGTTGTCGAGCGCGTCGGCGAGCAACCCCACCGAGCCACCGATCGCGACCACGACCAGCTGGATGATCGTCGCCGCCGCAAGCACCACCGCGGATATCCAGATCGCGCGCAGACCCTCGCGCGTTCCTTCGGGTCCGGCGACGGCGGCGACGCCGTGGGTCCTGCCCATAACGGCTAGCGTACGACTATGTTGACCAGCTTCGGAGGGACGACGACCACCTTGACGGCCTCCTTGCCCTCGATGTGCTTACGCACGTTCTCGGACGCGTCGGCCAGCTCCCTCATCCGCGCCTCGCCGATGTCGGCGGGGACCTCGATCCGGTCGCGCACCTTGCCCGAGACCTGCACGACCATCGTCACCGTCTCGGCTTTGGTCAGCGCCGGATCGTAGGCAGGCCACGACGCCTTCAGGATCGAGCCGTCGCGCCCCAGCCGGTGCCACAGCTCCTCGGTGATGAACGGGCACACGGGTGCGAGCATTCGGAGCAGGGCATCGATCGCCTCGGCCACCTCTTCATCCGGCGCACCCAGGTTCTCCCCGATCTGGTTGGACAGCGTCATCAGCTTGGCGATCGCGGTGTTGAACCGGAAGCGCTCGTGATCCTCGGTCACGCCCTGGATCGCGCGATGCGTCGCCTGCCGCAGCGCGCTCTCCCCCGACGCCTCGCCGGCGCCCATGCGAGACGCGTTCTCCACGGTGAAACGCCAGACGCGCGACAACCACCGGAACAGGCCTTGCGGCGACACGTCCGCCCAGTCGACATCGGCTTCGAAGGGTCCGGCGAACATCATGGTCGCGCGCGCGGTATCGGCTCCGTACTGCTCGATGATCGCCGACGGCGCAACCAGGTTGCCCTTCGACTTCGACATCTTGGCGCCTTCCATGATCACCTTGCCCTGGTTCAGCAGGGAGGGATAGGGCTCGTCGAAGCCGATCAGCCCTAGGTCGTGCAGCACCTTGGTGAAGAATCGAGAGTAGATCAGGTGGCCGGTGGCGTGTTCGATCCCGCCGGTGTAATGGTCGGCCGGCATCCATGCGTTCACCAGATCGGGATCCAGCGGCGCGTCGTCGGGCTGCGCGCAGTAGCGGAAGAAGTACCAGGACGAATCGATGAACGTGTCCAGCGTGTCGGTCTCGCGCTTGGCCGGACCGCCGCAGCGGGGACAGGTGGTGTTCACCCACTCGGTTTTCTTGGCCAGCGGCGACTCACCGGTCTCGGCCGGCTTGTAGTCCTCGACGTCGGGGAGGGTGACCGGCAGCTGCTCGACCGGGATGGGAACCTCCCCATCGGTGGGACAGTGCACGATCGGGATCGGACAGCCCCAGTAGCGCTGTCGAGACACGTTCCAGTCGCGCAGCCGATAACGGATGCGCCGGGTTCCGATCCCCTGCTCCTCCAGCCAGTCCACGACTCTTGTGATCCCCCCCGGCGTGGCCGTACCGTCGAGATGCGCCGAGTTCACCATCACGCCTTCGCCGTCGTAAGCCTGGGTCATCACCGCCGGATCCAGCGTCTGCCCCTCGGGCTGGATCACAACGCGTATCTCGAGGCCCTCCTGGCGAGCGAACTCGAAGTCGCGCGGATCGTGCGCGGGCACGGCCATGATCGCGCCGGTGCCGTAGCCCATCAGCACGTAGTCCGAGCACCAGATCGGGATCTGCTTGCCGGTCACGGGATTGATCGCGTGCGCACCCGTGAAGAACGACTCTTTGCGCTTGCCGACCGCCGCGCGCTCGATCTCGCTGCGCCGCCGGACCAGATCCAGGAACTCCTCGAACATGGTCTCGCGTGTCTTGCCGGCGACCAGCCGGCGCGCCAGCGGATGCTCGGGCGCCAGCACGAAGAACGTCGCGCCCCACAGCGTGTCGGGGCGCGTCGTGAACACGGTCACTTCCTCGCCGGTCTCGGCGACCCGGAACGTCACGTCGGCGCCCTCGGAGCGGCCGATCCAGTTGCGCTGGATCGTCAGGGCGTGCTCGGACCATCCCTTCAGCTGTTCCATCCCGTCGAGCAGCTTCTGCGCATAGTCAGACTCGCGGAAGAACCACGAGACGAACTCGCGCTGCGTCACCAGCGTGCCGCAGCGCTCGCAGCGCCCGCCCACGACCTGCTCGTTCGCCAGCACGGTCTTGCACGACGGACACCAATTCGTCGACGCGGCCTTGCGGTAGGCCAGCCCGACCTCGAAGAAGCGCAGGAACAGCCATTGGGTCCAGCGGTAGTAGTCGGGATCGCAGGTGTTGAACCGCCTGGACCAGTCGAAGCTCATACCCAGGCGCTTGAACGAGGCGGCTTGCTGCTCGATGTTCGGATAGGTCCAGGCTCGCGGATGGATGCCGTTCTTGATCGCGGCGTTCTCGGCCGGCAAGCCGAACGCGTCCCAGCCGATCGGGTGCAGCACGTTGTGCCCGCGCATCCACTTGTAGCGCGCGACCACGTCGCCACCGGTGAAGGCCTCCAGATGCCCCATGTGCAGGTCGCCCGAGGGGTAAGGGAACATGTCCAGGCAGTAGAACTTCGGCTTGGTGCTGGTCCGGGGATCCTCGGCGGCGAAGAGCCCCTCGGCGACCCAGCGCTCCGCCCAGGCGGCCTCGAACGCCGCCGGGTCGTACCGCTCGGCGGCTGCTTGGTCGCGCTCGGCCGTGGCCATCGTGCGGCGTAGTCTACCGATGTCGCGCGGGATGCTCAGGCGGTTCCGGTTGCACGCGGCCGGCCCGGGGTTCCCGGCGGTCGCAGCGGCT
The DNA here is from genome assembly GCA_036397635.1 of Actinomycetota bacterium. GTDB lineage: Bacteria > Actinomycetota > AC-67 > AC-67 > AC-67 > DASWIP01. The sequence goes on from DASWIP010000077.1 coordinate 9,543, forward strand.
GGGCTTGCGAGCCCCGCTTAGCGGCCATGGTGGTCGTAGTAGTGGGATCGGCAGAGGCCGCGCGCGCGGCGAGGTCGATGGCACCCCGGGGCAGTGCAGGGTCGCCGGCGCTTCGCGCGGTCCTTCCAATAAGCCAGCAGCTCCTCGCGCCACGCATCGTACTGCGCGCGCTTGTGCGAGGCAGGAAGGTGCGCGTCCATGAAGGGGACGACCACCTCGACGAGCTGGCGGAGGGACTGGACGGCGAAGGTCACCTCGTCGTCGTAGTTACTCTTTCGGCGAAAGGAACGGCTGATGCGCCCGACGCCCAGCGTTGCGGCAAAGACATCGCATAACGATGCATCGATCGACCCGAGGCCGATGGCGAATCGGAAGCGGTTCCCCGAGTGACCGAAGCAGCCTTCGGCAGCGACGAACCCGCCAAGAAAGGCGGCGAGGTCACCAGCCGGTGGCACGGTAGTAGTGCCTCCGACACAGACCCCGACCTCGGACCACGTCCCCGCAACCCTCCTGCGAACATCGTGAGGGCCCACGGGTGGATCGGACGTTGTACTGCTCGACGTAGGCGATCAACTGGTTCCGCCACCGAACGAAGGCCTCACGCTTCGCGCACGGAAGGAGGTATCGTTCGGCGAATGGGATCGTGCCCAACAGATGTCCCTTGATGGAGTTGACCTCGTACACGCAGGTCGGCTGCCATGCGACGCTCCTCGACGGTCTGGAGCGGATAGAACCGAACCGGATGAACCCGCGCAGGTCTTCGAGCAGCGAACGGTCGCGCTCATTCACCTCAACGGCGAAGACGAACCTCCGACGGGACTCGATGCGCGCGGTGGGCCTAGAGAGGCGCGAAACGGAGAAGCATCCTTCGCCTGCCACGAAGCCACCCAGGGTGAATCCCCGAATGCTCTTCGTGGAGCTGACGCGATTCGAACGCGCGACCCCCACGATGCCATCGTGGTGCTCTACCAACTGAGCTACAGCCCCATGCAAAAGTTCGAGGTTATCACCCCGCACGAACCTTCGTCGGCGACCTCGCTCGCAGACCACGCACATGTCGTCACCCTAGCGGAGGGGTACGACAGCCTCCCTCGCCGGGCAGCTCAATAGGGCTGCCCGGTTCGAGTCCCCTCAGCTCCACGACCGAGATCGCTCTCAGGATTGTCACGCCCCCGGAGCTCTCGTCGATGTATCGCCTACCCGGCAAGCGAAATCGTGTATGCGGCAAGCTTGTCGAGCGCCATCGCCCATCCTGCCGACCCCGGCGACTCACTCGGGATACCCACGTGCGTCAAGATCATCCGCGTACGCGCCCCGAGGTCCTCGAGCTCGACCCGGACTTCGGTCATCGCGTGAGCACTTTCGCCGTCCGATGAGGCTGGCGGGACGTTGCCGCCTTCGTCCGACATCGACTCCGTGTAAATGAGCCGGCGATTCTCTACGACCTCGAGGAATTCGCCGGCGAGCCACATCTGCATCTGCCCTGATGGAGTGTCGACCTCCATGCAGACGAGCCGAGCGCCTCCAACACGCACATCCATCTTGGCGACAGGAACGGATGCGCCGGTGGGGCCGTACCAGGCCTTGAAGTGATCCGGATCCGTCCACATGCGCCAGACGAGCTCGATCGGCGCGTCGAAGGTGCGTTCGATCACCACTGAATCCCGAACGTCGTTCGTCATGTCTTTCTCCTCCCTTTCCGTTGTGCGCCGAGCTCCTTGAGATACGCGTCCATCCTTTTGAAACTGGCTTCCCAGATGGGCCGGTACTGGTTCGCCCATGTCGAGACCTCCATCAGAGGCGCGGCGTCCAACGCACACGGTCGGTATTGCGCGCGCCGACCCTGAATCACCAATCCCGCATCCTCGAGGACTTTGATGTGCTTCGAGACGGAGGGGAGGGACAAATCGAAGGGTGCGGCGAGCTCGCCTACCGTTGCCTCACCTTTGGCGAGTTGTGCCAGCATGGCTCGTCTGGTGGCATTGGACAGAGCCGCAAAGGTCGCGCTCAGCCGGTCTTCCTCGATCGTCGCCGTCATCGCTGCTCCTCGTACTTTCCTAGTTAGCTAATTAACTGATAGGGAAAGTATCAAGGAGCCGTGGTCCCGTCAACTAAGGCGATGAGCTCGTGGACATCCCGCGCAGGCTCGTAATCGAGGTTCAGATAGTGACCCCTACACTCCACGATCTCTCGTCGTGTCCCGATCGTGTCCCGGAACTCCCGGCACTCAACTTCTTTCGCGACCTGGGGAATATGAGTGCACGCAAAGTTACGCGAACCGGGAGTTACTTCGCGTCCAGATCGTGAAGGATCGCTTCGATCTGCGACTTGAGCGCAGGCAGGTCTCTTTCGACGGTTGCCCACACTTGTTCGATATCGATCCCGAAATAATCATGGGCGAGCACATTCCTCATCGCGACCATCTCGCGCCAAGGGATCTTCGGGTACTTGATCCGTAGTCCCTCGGAGACCGCGCGAGTCGCTTCTCCCAGGATCTCGATGTGGTGCACCATCCAAGTCTGGACGAGCTTGTCAGTCTCGAAAACGTGGCGTCCCCGGCGCGCTTGATCCTGGATCCGCTCGATCGCCTCGACGATGTCGAGGAGACGCTCCCGATCATCCCTCACACTGCGATCGCTTCGGCCAGCACGCGCTCGCGGATCCGATCCCGCAGACCCTCGACGGTCACTACGTCAACTTCGCGCCCGAGGAGGTCCTCCAACTCCAGGAGCATGGCTGCTTGCTCGAAGAGTCCACGACCCGGCTCCATCTCGACAAGGAAGTCGATATCGCTCTCTCGGGTTGCGTCGCCGCGAGCGGCCGACCCGAAGATCCGGATCGAGCGCGCGCCATGTCTCCGCGCGATCCGTAGAATGGCGGTTCGCTTGCCGCGAACAACGGTGAGGGCATCGCCCAACGGCGCGGTCTCCGCGAGGAACGATTCGACGGGACGGTTCAAGACTTGCGCGATGCTCGCCAGTTCCAAGGAGCTGACTCGCCTCTGATCTGATTCGATCTTCGATACCGCGGTGCGGTCAAGGGAGATCGCCTGCGCGAGCGCAGATTGGGACAGACCTGAGGCTTGCCTAGCCTCCTTGATCCGCTTCCCCAGCGCCGGTGATCGCCCCGCGGTTGGCCGCCTCATGATGTGTGCGATATTAGCACATACCCGATCGAGGGCGGAAACCGGGAGCGTACAGGATGGGTTCGCGCACCGATCTGTTCGGACCACCACGCGATTCGCCCCTGGGATTCGCCCCTGGTAGATGCTGTTGCATGACCAAGGGACTCGAACCTAGCTGAGATGTTCACGCGCAACCTCTTCCACGCGCTTGCTGATTCGCGTGGCCAGTCCTCAGATGACTGTGTAGGTCTGGGTGCTGGTTGCCATGCGGTCACCGTTGACGGCCCCGAGCGCTATCGAGGCGTCAACACACAGAACTCGTTGCCATCGGGATCGGCCATGACCACCCAACTGACATTGCCCTGGCCGATGTCGATTCGAGTGGCGCCAAGAGAGACGAGACGGAATACCTCCGCTCGCTGATCACCGTCCTTAGGCGGAGCGATGTCGATATGGAGTCGGTTCTTTGCGCGCTTCGGTGCGTCCCGTGGCCCCCCGAACGTGATGAACTGTCCGCCGTCCCGTGAACGAATCGCAGTCTCGCCGTCTTGGTCCCACACGAGCGGCCACCCGAGGACCTCGCTCCAGAAGTAGCCGACGGCCGGGGACCCGTCGCACGTTAGCGATCCGAGGAGGCCGCGGTCGTCGACGAAGTTATTACCCGGCTCCAGGACGCAGAACTCGTTCCCTTCCGGGTCCGCCAGAACGAAGTGGTCGGAATCCGGGCCTTGACCGATGTCAATGTGACGGGCGCCGAGCTCTACCAACCGCTCTACGGTCGCACGCTGATCCTCGATCGATCTACTTGTGAGATCGAAGTGCATCCAGTTCGCCGACTGCTTCTCGTTCGGCGTGGTCACGAACCCGAGCCGGCAAAGCGTCCCATCACCGCCGGTGACGCTCGAATATCCCTGGTCTTCGCTGTATGCCCAGCCAAGCGCGGCGGCCCAGAAGCGAGCGAGCGCTACGTGGTCGTTTGCGTCGAACTCGACTGACCACAGGCGGGACGCCATCAGGCCTCGGCGGCTAGGTTCGGGCGTCGCATGGCGACGAGGATCATACCGGCGAAGATTAGCAGCGCACTAGGCATTCCTTGATCGCGTCGTTCAGGGATGCCGCAACCGAGGCGCTTTTCCACGGCGAGCGTGGGAAGACCGTCCGGCGGATCCCGCCGGATATCCGATCGGTGGCCGCGAGGAAACTGGACATGCTGAACGCCCCGCGAGAACTGGGCGACCTCCGCGCCCCGCCGGGGAACAGGTTGGAAGCCCTCAAAGGCGACTTGAAAGGCAAGCACAGCATCCGGATCAACGATCAGCGGCGGATCGTCTTCCGCTGGGAGACCGGCCATGCGCATGAAGTTTGGATCACGGATTACCACTAGGGAGATGTGATGCTGCCCAACAAGCGAGTCCCAACTCACCCCGGCGAGATCTTGAGCGAGGAGTTCCTCAAGCCACTCGGCCTGACCCAGGTGGCTCTCGCCGAGCATCTCGAGGTCCCGATCCAGCGGATCAACGAGCTGATCCGGGGAAAGCGTGGAGTGACTCCAGAGACTGCCTGGCTGCTCGCCGGGGCGCTGGGGACGACGCCAGAGTTCTGGCTGAACCTTCAGGCCAATCATGACCTCGCGAAGGCGCGTCCA
>DASWIP010000078.1:0-21540 GCA_036397635.1 Actinomycetota bacterium
CCCGCGGTTCGAGTTCGCCGCGGGGACGCTCGCCCGCGACCAGCACGGCAACGCGCTCGGCGGCATCCGCCTGCCTCCGATCGACGTGCCGGCCGCGCGCTACGTTTCGACGTCATGCGGCCTGGGCGGCATCACCGTGCCGTTCACGGAGGCCGAGCTGCTCGCGCTGTATCCGACGCATGATGCGTACTACCAACCGATGGTCGCGCGCACGGCGGACGCGGTCGAGGCCGGCTACCTGTTGCCTGAGGATTCTGCCGATCTGCTGGCGCGCGCGTGTGCGATGAAGAACCGGTGGCTCGAACCGGCCGGGCCTTGCGTCTGACGCCGCAGCGGCGTTGCGGCCTCAGGTCATCGTTTTCCCCGAGCTCTCGCTGACCGGCTATGAGCCGGATCTCGCCGCAGGTTTAGCGTTTCTCGGAGGGTCAGCCACGTCTGGCTCCACCCGTCGAGATCGCGTCGTCCTCTCGTATGAGGGTGATCGTCGGGGCGTTCCGGCCAGAATCGGCGCGCGACTCCATATCGGCGCGTTCATCATCTCGCCCCTTCAGACCAGATCGGGCATCCCGGCCGGAAGGTGACGGATACTGGTCTGTCGAACCTCCCTCTTGATGAGATCATTCGTTGCGCCGCTGCTGGCGATCCTGACGCTGGCCTCCCCGATGCCGTCCGATGCGTTCCGCGCGGGCATCGTCGAGGTTCGTTGCCTGGGCGCGTCCATCGATGTCGGCGACGAGTACCTCTCGGTGGTTTCATGCTCATTCCCGATCCAAGGTGAGGTCAGCACCGAGGGTCCGGCCCCGTTCCACCAGGCATGGCGCGCGTTCACCGGGATCGGGCGGTGTCAAGACTCACGGTGCCTGACGTGGTTCCGCTGGGATGTGGCCGGGACGGTCGGACCACTGCTCGAGCAGGGCAGTCTGCACTACGCGGAAGAGACAGTCGCTATCGACCTCACGCTCACTGGTACCGGCGATACGACGGCGGCACATGCGCCATCGGTGGGCGTGACACTGCTGATGCAGCGTGCAGCGGAGGGCGAGATCACGGTCGCCATGCCGGACGGCCGCACCATGAGCGGCACAACCACCTCCGCCGCCTTAGGGACCATCCACGCCGTGTACGCGACCCCGTGGTTGCAGAATGCGGGGAACGAGGTCCCGAAGATCTTAGAACTCCTCGCGCGCTGACCTGCAACAGCACCTCATAAGGCCGCGTGCGTCATGATCTCAGTCGCTAGACGACGGATCTCGCACCGCGGAACGAGGATGGCCTGCGGGGCCCGAGCCGATCTGCGAAACCGGTGCAGCGTGGTGGGCGCGACAGGACTCGAACCTGTGACCTCCAGCGTGTCGAGCTGGCACTCTAACCAACTGAGCTACGCGCCCGGGGGTGCCGTCGGACGGCACGGGGACGGATGATACCAGCCGCCACCGACCACCGGTCTCGCGCTTCTGACCTCAAGTAACGTGGCGCCGGGAGGATGCGAGCCAACCCGGAAGCACCCGGCGAGCGGCGGACGATGCTGCTGCTGTTCGCCATCTCGGCCTCGGCGTTCCTGCTGTTCCAGGAGGGCGCGATCACCGGGTCGGACGGCGCGAGCATGTTCGAGGTGACGCGCTCGATCGTGACCGACGGCGACGTCACGGTGGACGCCCCCGGCCTGGGGGTGCCCGGCGAGGGCGGCCCGGTCTCGAAGTACGGGATCGGCCAGCCGCTGGTCTCGCTGGTCCCCTACCTCGCGGTCTGGCCGGTCGCGCGCGCGCTGGGCGACCGGGGCGACGCGCTCGAACGGTTCGCGGTCTCGTGCACGATCCCGATCCTCGGCGCGCTCCTGGTCGTGGCCATCTTCGCGCTGGGACGACGGCTCGGCGCCGGTCGGCGCGCGGCCGCCTTGGTCGGGATCGGCTCCGTCGCAGGCACGTTCGTCTTGCCTTACACGAAGGAGTTCTTCAGCGAGCCGCTCGCGACGCTGGGCATCACGATCGCGATCGAGCGCGCGCTCGCGCGCCGGCCGGGCTGGTCGGCCGCTGCGCTGGGCTTGGCCATCCTGACCCGGCCGCAGACCGTTGTGGTCCTGCCCTTCGTCGCCTGCGTGTGGTGGCGCTCCGGCGGGCCGGCCGCGCGATGGCGCACCGCGATCCCGCTGGTGCTGACCGGCGGTGGCGTGGTCGCGTACAACATCGCGCGGTTCGGCGAAGCGACCGAGTTCGGCTACGCGGCCGAGCCCGGTTTCTCGACGCCGTTGCTGACCGGCGCGCGCGGCCTGCTGCTCGATCCGTCGGCGAGTCTGTTGCTGTTCGCGCCCGTGGTCGTGCTGCTGCCGGCCGCGCTGACGAAGCTCTGGCGCTCGGACGCCGACGCCGTCGTGATGCTCGGCGGGAACCTGCTCGCGACGTTCGTGCTGACCGCGTTGTGGTGGTCGTGGGCGGGCGGCTGGTCGTGGGGCCCGCGCCTGCTGATCCCCGGCGTCGTGCCTGCCCTCGCCGCGCTCGCGCCCTGGATCGAGCAGCGCCGCGCCAGGCTGCACGCCGCTTCGGCGCTGCTCGGACTCGGCCTGCTGGTGTCGTTGCCGGCGATGCTCGTCTCCACGCGCGCGCAGCAACTCGACGTGCCGCCGCCCGAGAACGGCCCGCGCGTGCTGCGGCAGTACGAGCTGCTCGGAACGACGGCGCGCTTCACCGCGAGCAACCTGTCCGCGCGGCCTGAGGGGGATCATCGCCGCTACCTGAGCCTGTGGCAGGTCAACGTGATCGGCGAGCTGGGCAAGGCCGGATCGGTGATCGCGATACCGGGCTCTCTGGTGTTGATCGGCGGCGCGATCGTCGCGGGACGGAAGCTGCGCGAGCAGCTCGCCGATCAGAACGGGATCCAGTACACCGACGTCAGCGAGTAGAGCCCGACCAGGTCCGTCACGCCCGATACCGCGCCGTGGGGGGCGCGCACCGTGCCGGTCGCGTGTCCGGGCCGGTAGGCGAGCACACCGCCGTGAACGAACGGGACGGGGAAGCCGAACTCGAGCATGGGGCTCGGCCGCGGAAGGCCACGTTCGACCACGACCAAGTCGATGTCGATCGGGCCAGCGCGCGCTGTGATAGCCGCAGCTTCCAGGAGCGGCCACGCGATGGAAACCGACCCCTCGCCGCAGCCTTGATCGGTGCCGCTGAACGTGTAGACCGTGGCGCAGACCGAGGAATACTCGTAGCCGAAGTATGGATCGCTCGGGTCGAGCACAGCGTTCCCGCCTTCACCGACGTAGCCCTCGATAAGCGCGACGACGTCGGCGGATTCGAATCGGATCTGCACGGCACGGAAGCGTCCGGTGCCGTAAGAGGATGCCTCGCCCGGAGCAGCGGTCCCGAGCGCGCCGAGCAGCACCACCACGATCGCGGCTCGTACGCGCATGCTCTTCCCCCTTGCCGCCGGCGCGCCAAGCCTACCCCAAGGCTACGATGTGGGGGTCATGCACCGATCCCGGCACCTCTTGATGGTGTTCGGTGCCGCGACGGCAACAGTGGGGATCCTCTGGATCGTGTTCCCGTTCGCCGTTGTCGTCCTCGGCTACGCCGCGGTCTACGCGCTCGTCCCCTTCGGCCTGCTCTCTACGGTGCAGCGTGTCCGCGCCCGTCGGCCGTCAACCCCGGTGGGCGATTGATGCCGACGCCTCCGTCGATAATGCGCGAACGGAAAGAGCAACCGATCCCGCCGGGCTCGCCAAGCGCGGGAAGGTTCAAGATCTGAGGCGGCGCCCGGAATTGAACCGGGGTACAGGGATTTGCAGTCCCTTGCCTAACCGCTCGGCCACACCGCCAGCACACACGAGAGCCGGACGCGAAAGCCCGGCTCTCGAGAGCGGACGACGGGATTCGAACCCGCGACCCTCACCTTGGCAAGGTGATGCTCTACCACTGAGCCACGTCCGCGTAAGACTGTGATTCTACCCAAGCCGCGCGACCTCGACCAACGATCTCGGCAGGCCGGTGATTCTTGCCTTTTCAGCGCCCGGTAGAACCGAACCCGCCGTCGCCGCGCGCGCTCTGCGGCAGGGCCTCGACCTCGCGGACCACCACCTCGGGAACCGCCTGAACCAGCAGCTGGGCGATCCGCTCGCCACGCCGCAGCTCGACCGCCTCGTGCGGGTCCAGGTTGACGAGCAGCACCTTGATCTCGCCCCTGTACCCCGCGTCGATCAATCCGGGCGCGTTGACCAGCGAGATCCCATGCCGCGCGGCCAGGCCCGAGCGGGGCAGCACGAACCCGGCGTACCCCTCGGGGATGGCCACGGCGATCCCGGTGGGCATCGCGTGCCGCTCCCCCGGCTTGAGCGTCACGTCCTCGCGCGCGCGCAGATCCAGGCCCGCGTCTCCCGGGTGCGCGCGCGCCGGCAGCGGCAGCTCGGGATCCAGACGCTGAACGAGCAGCTCGACCATGAGGCCGCGAGGATACCCGTCGGCGTCGCCGAGGTGAAAGGCGCCGGTAGCATTGCCGCCCATGGGAGTTCCGCTGGAACCGGACGACGGGCAGATGCGCGCGCTGCTCGAGGCGGCAGGATCGTTCGTGCGCGAGCACATCGGATCGCTGCCCGACCAGCCGTCCTGGGATCTCGACGGGTTCGAGCAGCTCGTCGCCGCGATGCGCGAGCCGCCGCCCGAGGGCGGCCGCGAGATCGACGAGGTCCTCACGCGGTTCGGCCAGGCCGCAGCCAAGAGCCTCAACACGGCCGGCCCCGGCTACCTCGCCTACATCCCCGGGGGCGGCCTGTTCACCGCGGCGATCGCCGACCTGCTCGCCGACGCCGTGAACCGCTACGTCGGCCTGTGGTTCCCGGCGCCGGCGCTCGCGCAGATCGAGCAGACCGTGGTGCGCTGGCTCGAGGATCTGTTCGACTACCCGGCGGAGGCGCGCGGCATCCTGACCACCGGCGGGTCGATGGCGAACTTCTCGGCGATCGTGGCGGCGCGCCACGCGCTGCTCGGCGAGGACTTCACCGCGGGCACGCTGTACGTGACCGAGCACACCCACCACTCGATCGCCAAAGCCGCGTTCATCGCCGGGATCCCGGCGCGCAACGTGCGCGCCGTGCCGATCGACGCCGGGCTACGCCTCGATCCCGACGCGCTCGCCGGGATGATCGCGGCCGATCGCGACGCGGGGTTGAAGCCGTTCTTCGTGGTCGCCTCGCTGGGGACGACCAACACCGGCGCGGTGGATCCGATCGATGCGATCGAGCGCGTCGCGCACGCGCACGGCCTGTGGCTCCACGCCGACGCCGCATACGGCGGCTTCTTCCAGTTGACCGAGCGCGGCCGCCGCGCGTTCAGCGGCGTCGAGCGCGCGGACTCGATCACCCTGGACCCGCACAAGGGCATGTTCCTGCCGTACGGGACCGGCGCGCTGCTCGTCCGGCATGGGGCAGCGCTGCGCGCCGCCCACAGCGTCGGGGAGGGCACCGCGTACCTGCAGGACCTCGCGGCCGAGGACGAACTGCCGAACTTCACCGACTACGGTCCCGAGCTGTCGCGCGACTTCCGGGGCTTGCGAGTCTGGCTGCCGCTGCAACTGCACGGCGTGGCCGCGTTCCGCGACGCGCTCGACGAGAAGCTCGACCTGACGCGGTTCCTTTACGAGGGCTTGCTGGAGATACCCGACCTCGAGGTCCCGTGGGAGCCCGAGCTGTCGATCGTCGCGTTCCGCTACCGGCCGGGCGCGCCGGACGCCGACGCGCCGGATGCCGACGCGCTGAACCGGCGACTGCTCGAGGCGATCAACGCGTCGCGGCGGATATTCTGTTCGAGCACCGTCGTGGACGGCCGCTTCACGTTGCGCGCATGCATCGTGTCGCACCGGACGCACCGGGATCGGATCGCCGAGGCGCTGGAGATCATCCGGCGCGCCGCGAAGGATCTCGCCGGTTGAGCAAGGACGCGGTCGAGTTGCCCGATGGGCGCGCGCTCGCCTACGAACGGCGGGGCACCGGTCCGACACTGGTCTGTCACCCGGGCGGCCCCGGGTTCACCGGCCTGTACTTCGGCGACCTGGCCGGTCTGGACGAGCAGCTCGAGTTGATCATCCTCGACCCGCGCGGCACGGGCGAGTCTTCCCGTCCCGCGGACCCGAAGGCCTACTTGATCGAGCACTATGTCGAGGACGTCGAGGCGTTGCGCGCGAATCTTGGGCTCGATGGGATGGCGCTGCTCGGGCATTCGCACGGCGGCGTGGTGGCGCAGGCGTACGCCGCAACCCATCCAGATCGGGTCGCGAAGCTGATCCTGGCCAACACGCTCTGCCGGTTCTCGCCCGAGCAGCAGGAGGCCATGCAGCAGGCGATGCTCCGCTACGAGGGCGAGGAGTGGTACGCCGACGCCGTCGTCGCGCTGGAGCAGGAGCAGGCCGCCGAGTTCGCCTCTGACGAAGAGATGAGCGCGCTGGTCGCACGCGAGCTGCCGTTCTACTTCCACCGCTTTACGCCCGAGGCGCGCGCCTGGGTCGACTCGTTGCGCGGGGACGTGCTGAACGCCGACACGTTGCGGTTCTTCAACGCCGAGCTGTTCACGACCTTCGACACGCGGCCGCTGCTCGAACGGATCACCGCGCCGACGTTGATCCTCTACGCCGAGCAGGACTTCATCACCGGCCCCGCGTGCGCGCGCGACCTGATCGAAGGTATCCCGGGCGCTCGTGTCGTCGCGTTGGCCGAGGCCGGTCACATGTCCTGGATCGAGCAGCCTGACGCCTTCAGGCGCGCGATCCTCGGATTCCTCGCCGTCTCCTGAGATGGCCGAGCCCGGGCATGGGCGCACCCCCGGCCCGTTTCCCCAGCTCGGACCGAGGGCGCGCGGTTCTGTGGTTCTCTTAGCTGCAGCCTGAGGTCGAGCCGCAGGACTCGCAGACATAGCACGAGCCGGCGGGTCGCATCCGGTTGCCGCAGTTGTAACAGAGCGGTGCGTCGATGGTGCGTGCCTGCTCGGCGTCCTCGGCCACCGTGCTGACCTTCGGCGCTTCGATCGCGACAGGCTGCGGCGGTGGAGCCGTCTCCTGCACGGCGTCACGGCGCTCGCCGGTGGTCATGATGCCCAGGCGCGCGCGCGCGTCCTCGTCGAGGTAATCGATGGCGAGGCGCCGGAACACGTAGTCCACCATCGAGGTACCGAAGCGCACGTCCGGATCATCGGTCATCCCCGACGGCTCGAAGCGCATGTTCATGAACTTCGACACGTACACCTCCAGCGGCACCCCGTACTGAAGGCCGAGGCTGACGCTGATCGACAGCGCATCCATGACGCCCGATAGGGTCGAGCCCTGCTTGGAGACCTTCAGGAAGATCTCGCCGATCCCGTCATCGGGATACTCGCCGGCCAGGATGTAACCCTCGGCGTCGCCGATCCGGAACGAGGTCGTCCGGGAGGGACGGCTCTTGGGCAGGCGGTGACGCTGCGGCTGACCGGTGGCGAGCACGGCCGGGTCGGGCGCCTTCTCGCTCTTCTTCTTGTCCGCCGACAGCGGTTGCGCGACCTTGCAGTTGTCACGGTAGATCGCGACCGCCTTCAGCCCGAGCCGCCATCCTTCGACGAGCAGCTCCTCGACATCCTCGACCGTGACATCCTCGGGCATATTGATGGTCTTGCTGATGGCGCCGGAGATGAACGGCTGTACACCGGCCATCATCTTGACGTGGCCCATGTAGTGGATGGGGCTATCGCCCATCGCGCAGTCGAAGACGGGCTGGTCCTCCTCGCGCATGTGCGGGGCACCGTCCACCGTGTTGTGCTCGGCGATGTAGGCGATGATCTCGGTCACCTGGTCGTCGTCGTAGCCGAGGCGCCGCAGCGCGCGCGGCACCGTCTGGTTGACGATCCTCATCGTCCCGCCGCCCACGAGCTTCTTGGTCTTGACCAGCGCGAGGTCGGGCTCGATGCCGGTCGTGTCGCAATCCATCATGAGCCCGATGGTGTTATGGCTGACGAATCCGTTGGCCATGTAGGTCACGTTGCTCGGCACCGACAGGTCATAGGTGAACTCGTCTTCGCCGAGGCTCGCTGAGGACACCCTGTCGTAGAAGAAGCCGAGGGCGTGCCCCAGCTCTTGGTCGCGGGTCCGCTCGTACAGTTCCTGCGCGAGCCGGCGAGACACCGTCTTCGTCCGCGCATGCTCGAGCAACATCACGCGGCGCATCCGGTCGTTGGCTGGGGCAAGCCGGTCGATGAGTCCCCTGGTGACGGGGATCTTGTCATGCCGCGCGGATTGCTGCAGATCGCCCGCCGCCACAGCCGCATTCTTGCGGCCGCTCATGAAACCGATCTCCTCGACCCACCGGCGGTTGTACGACTTGTTCAGAAGCCGCAGGACGGACAGCTCGGAGCCACCCCACCCGGTCGTGTCGAACTTCCTCGTGGTCGGATACCCAAGCGCGAGAAGAAGGCTCTGGACGTCATGCGAGAAGCTCCGTGCGGTCGTGGCCCAGTGCGGATACCCGACGGTGACGGTCCCGTCGGCCTCGAACAGTCCTCGGATGAACGCTCGGTACACCTCGGGATCATTCGAGTGGAGAACCGCGTCGGGGATCGACGGGACGTAGCCCTTGCCCGCATGACCTTCGCGAGGTGGCACCTTCGCGAATCCGCAAGCCTCCCACCACTGCGTGAGGCGCACCGAGTGGAACGCGACCTCGACGTATCCCTGCTTGTGCGCGGTTCGTGCCTCGAGACCGAATAGCTCCTTGCCAAGCAAGCTGAGACGCTCGATAACCTCGAAGTCCTGCTCATCGACGCAGAGCCTGATCCCCTTCGCGTGCAGGGACCCGTCCCCCATGAAATAGCCGACGAATTCAGCGAGCTCCCGGGACATCTCACGCGGCGCGCGAGCAGCATGCTCCCGTGTCCAGTGGGCTTCTGGGAGCGGAGGGAGGGCCACGTGTTGGGTCTCACCGATGAGCTGGTTCATCGCCAGGGGCACCATGTCGCCCGTTTCTATCTCCGAGAATCGGCGCCACACCCAGTCACCTTCTGCGTCTACGACCTTGATCCGGTGTCGCGGCGTTCCCTGGATCCTGTAACCACGGCTTGTCTCAACCGTGACGACCGCCTCGATACCGTTGACGTAGAACTTGCTCGCGGTGCGAGCGCCTTCGTCGGTATTCACATCGATCCCAAGATCCTGCCACTGCGCGCCGGTGGGATCCCCGAGCGACTCGAGCCGTACGAGACCACGCTCTGTCGGGATGAGCGTTCCACCGACCAAGCAGCCGGTCGGCGCGAGCACCGAGGCCTGCGCGTTACGGTAGCCGTGCTGCTCGCCGAGGTTCAGCGCCTCGTCCCAAGCGGTCTTCGCCGCCTGCAGCAGCCCTTCCGGCACCAACTCGGGGTCGATCTGCTCCACGGCGGCGCGATGCTTGCCGATCACGTTGAGCATCGGCTCGCGGTTGACGGCGTAACCGGCGTGCGGCCCCACCTGCTCGGCGTAGATGGCGCTGTCTCGATACGCCCAGCCCGTCATCAGTGAGGTGATGGCCCCCGCCCACGCGCGACCGCCGTCGGAATCGTAGGGAAGGCCGCGGGCCATGAGCAGCGCGCCGAGGTTCGCGTAGCCGAGCCCCAGCTCGCGGAAGTTCTTGGCGTTCTGCTCGATCTTGGGCGTCGGGTAGCTGGAGTTGCCGACCAGGATCTCCTGGGCGAGGAAGATGATGTCGATCGCGTGCTTGAACGCACGGATATCGAAGTTCATGTCGGCGTCCACGAACTTCATCAGGTTCAGGCTCGCGAGGTTACAAGCCGAGTTATCCAGGTGCATATACTCCGAACAGTTGCGTACAGTGGTTGCACCCACACAATACGTGTGGTTCTCGGGCTCAGTGAGGTTGTACGTCAACTCGAAGCCATCGGCGGTGCGCTCCACCAGCTTCGCCCCTCGTTGCTTCAGATAGACGTTGTGCTCGCGCACCGACGTTGTCAGGACAGTCTGCTTGCGGGAAAGGGCGAAGCCGATCTTGTCGAGGAATCGCTCCTTGCTCGAGCTGAAGATGCGGAGGTCGAACGACCGGCCACGCGACTCGTACTCGACCGAGGACCCATCCTTGCGTGTGTATCGGAACGATGGTCTGGCACTCTTGCCTGTAACGTCATAGATCCGAGCAGCGATCCCGTCGGTTGACAGCAACATCTGCACACCCCGGAGCAATCCTTGGGATTTGCTGCCGAGTCCGACATAGCGAGTGCCGTTCTTTTGATCGACCGCGCACCCGTCGGCGTCGAACAGACCGCGCAGGAACGCGCGCACGATGTCCTGTGGCGCCTCGAAGATGCTCCACGGTACTTCCTTGGTCGCCGCCTTCCCCGGCTTGACGCCGAGCGCCTCGAAGAACCGCGCGAGTGGACGCCTCGACAACCGGATCTGCACGGTCCCGTTCTCCTGCACGCTGGGCTTCGGTGCGCGCCCCCCGTTGAGCCGCGTCAACAGTTCCAGGTGGCGCGGCAGGATCTCCTGCTGATCCTCCTCCGAGCCGTACACGGTCGTGACGACGTTGCCGGAGATACAGCCATCGCCCACGAGCCAGCCGATATAGTGCGCAAGCTCCTCGTCCCATTTCTCGGGCAACTCGAGGCTAAGAGACCAGTCGCCTTTCGTCTTGAATGCCTCGGCATCGGTGCTCACGGGCAGACGGTGGTCGGCCATGATCGCCGGCATGGGCTGATCCAGAACGGGGATCAGATCCGACTCGGTCAGATCCTTCGCCTCCACCCAGCCACGGTTCTTAGTCCAGATCCGGTGCCCCGGCGTGCATCGGATCTGACGACCGTCATCGAAGGTGAGGCGCACGATCTCGTTCGTCCCCGTCACCATGAACTGAGTCGGCTTCGACAGGTGGATGGCGTTCCCTTCGCGGTCGGGATTCGTCGCGTCGTTCGTGTAGACCTCGAACGTCTCACCGCCGAGCACGCGGTTCATCAGGTCGTCGAAGCGGATCAACCCCTTGTCGGTGTACACCCTCTGATCACCCGGGAAACAAGGGTTAGACGCGTTGATGCGGCCCGTGTTCGACGAGGTGTGCCAGGCGTTGATGGTCGTGTCGTACTGCATCCCGGGGTCGGCACACTCCCATGCTGCCTGGGCGATCTCACGCATCAGCTCGCGCGCGCGCACCGTCTCGATCACCTCGCCCGAGATGACGCCCTTGAGCGCCCAGTCGCGGTCCTCGACGTAGGCCATCATGAACTCATCGGTCACGCGCACCGAGTTGTTCGCGTTCTGGTACTGCGTCGAGTGCGAGTCGCGGCCGTCGAGGTCCATGTCGAAGCCGGCGTCGCGCAGCACGCGCGCCTTCTGCTCCTCGCGCGCCTTACACCAGATGAAGTTCTTGACGTCGGGGTGGTCGACGTTGAGGATCACCATCTTGGCCGCGCGCCTGGTCTTGCCGCCGCTCTTGATGGTGCCGGCGCTGGCATCGGCGCCGCGCATGAACGACACGGGGCCGCTGGCCTCACCGCCCGAGGACAGGTGCTCCTTGCTGGAGCGGATCGTCGACAGGTTGATGCCCGATCCCGAACCGCCCTTGAAGATCGTTCCTTCCTCGACGTACCAGTTCAGGATCGAGCTCATCTTGTCCTCGACCGCCAAGATGAAGCAGGCCGAGCATTGCGGGTCTTTCTCGGAGCCGACGTTGAACCAAACCGGGGAGTTGAACGCGGCCTTCTGGTTCACCAGGATGTGCTTGAGCTCGTGGCTGAAGATGTCGCGGCTGTCCTCGTCGGCGAAGTAGCCGTCCTTCCATCCCCACTGGGTGATGGTGTCGGCGACCCGGTCGACGAGCTGGCGGACGGAGCGCTCACGCTGCGGGGAGCCCAGCGGACCGCGGAAGTACTTCTGCGCCACGATGTTCGTCGCGTTCTGCGACCAGGACTTCGGGAACTCGACGCCGAGCTGCTCGAACGCATTCCCGCCATCCTTGAAGTTCGGGATGACCGCGTCGCGGATCTCCCACTCGACCTCGTCGTAGGGGTTGATCCCTTGCTTCGTGAAGTACCGGTTGATCGAGAGCCCCGACGCCTTGCCCGTCATCGCCCGTTCGGTCTTCGCCACTCCTGCTCCCTCCCCACGTTGCACCGTCCACCGACGCCTTCCACTCACACGCCGTTCGCACTCAGCTCGCGCGCCTCACCACCCTCCGCCGGCTCGCCCGGCTTCGGAGGGGTCTTCTTCTGGAGCAACTGGCCGACCTCACGCTCGAAATCGGAGAGTTCCTGGAAGTCCTTGTAGACAGACGCGAACCGCAGGTACGCGACCTCGTCGAGATCTCGGAGCCGGTCGAGTATCGCCAGGCCGATCTCCTGCGTGGACACGACCGAACCCCCACTACCCCGGATCGCTTGCTCGATCTCATCAGCAACACGCTCCACGGTCTCGGCCGAGACCGGACGGTTCACGCATGCCTTGGCCAATCCCGCGATGAGCTTCTGCCGGTTGAAAGGCGCCCGCTCCCCCGAACGTTTGACCACCACGAGCGGGACGGATTCGATCCGCTCGAAGGTCGTGTACCGCCTGCCACAGTTCCCGCATTCCCGTCGCCTCCGGATGCTCGCGCCCTCTTCGGCGAGCCGTGAATCGATCACCCGGTCCTCAACGCTTCTGCAGTACGGACAACGCATCTGACCCCTCGCTGGGGGAAGGGATCCGCGTCGACTCGGCCATCTCGCTGACTCCAGTTATCCACAACGACTTGGGCCGAGGCATCGCGAAACCACAACATGTTGTGGTTGAAGTAACGGTACCACACTAGATGAGGGAGTTCAAGCATCTCGGGAGGTCCCTTAGGTAACCGAGAAGTTCGCAGGTCAGGAGGCTGGGAGCACGATCCGTTGGCCTGGGATCAGGCTGGGATGGCGGAGATCGTTCAGCTCGAGCAGCTCGTGGACGACCCGCCGCCGGTCCTCCCCCGGGCGCAGGTCCCCTGCGATTATCCACAAGGTATCCCCAGGCTGCACGACGTAATCCACCGTCGGCGCTGGGTGCTCTTGGACGGCCGAGACGGCCTTGATCCCCGGCACCAGGAGGGCCGCGGCCAGCGAGAGAGAAAGCCAGATCCTCTTCATATCGAACTCCTGTTCGACTCTACCCGAACATCCGTTCGCTCGTCAAGCACTCGAACAGATGTTTGATTCTCGAGCTTCGGGATGCTAGCGTCCCCCTCCGACAGCAACCGATCCCAGGCCGGGAGGCAGCCGTGAGCGACCTGACGAAGCGGCAGCGGGCGATCCTCGATTACCTGCAGCAGACCCAGGAGGAACGCGGCTATCCACCCTCGGTTCGCGAGATCGGGGAGGCCGTCGGGCTTAACTCCCCCTCGAGCGTCCACGCGCAGCTCGCGACGCTGGCCGAGCGCGGCTACCTCCGGAAGGATGCGACGCGTCCACGCGCCATCGTGGTGCGGATGGACGCCGACGGAGTTCCCGTCCGCGCGGCCCCGGTCCAGAACGTGCCCCTGGTGGGGCAGATCGCCGCAGGCTCGCCGATCCTGGCCGCCGAGAACATCGAGGAGACCCTTCCGGTGCCCGCGGACATGGTTGGATCGGGGACCCTGTTCGCGCTGCGGGTGCGTGGGGATTCGATGGTCGACGCCGGGATCTTCGACGGTGACGTGGTGATCATCCGCCAGCAGCCGGTCGCCGAGGACGGCGAGATCGTGGCGGCGCTGGTGGACGGCGAGGAAGCGACGGTCAAGACGCTACGGCGCAGCGGTCGCCGCGTGATCCTGGAAGCCGCCAATCCGGCCTACGGACCGATCGAAGCCGACGAGGTCGCGATCCTCGGCAAGGTCGTCAGCGTAATGAGGCGCCTGTAGCCACGCGAGGCTAGCCGCGCAACCGCTCGGCCTCTGCGGCAGCGATCCGGTAGCCTTCCAGGCGATTCGCCTGGTCTTCCCGAAGGCGCGCGCGCACCAGCGTCCCCTCCGAGGCGAAGTGCTCCTCCCGCACCGCCCCGGCCGCGTGCAGCGCAGCCACGACGTCTCCACGCGTGTACGGGACGAGCAGCCACACCTCGACCTCGGGCACGGGCACTCGCCGCCCGATCGTCGCGAGCAGCTCGTCCAGCCCCTCTCCCGACAACGCCGAGATCAGCACGCCATCGGGGAACCGGCGCTTGGCCCGCACGCGAGCCATCTCGTCGATCACGTCGGCCTTGTTCACCACCGCCAGCTCGGGCACCGTCGCCGCGCCCACCTCGGCGAGCACTTCGCGTACCGAGGCGTACTGCAGCTCGGGATCGCTCGCGGAACCGTCGATCACATGCAGCAGCAGATCGGCTTCCGCGGTTTCCTCGAGCGTGGACTTGAACGCCTCCACCAGCGAGTGGGGCAGCTTGCGCACGAACCCGACGGTGTCGGTCAGCGTCACCGAGCGGCCGACCGGGAGGTCGAGCCGGCGCGTGGTGGGGTCCAGCGTCGAGAACAGTTGATCCTGGACCAGCACGCCGGCGCGCGTGAGCGCGTTGAGCAAGGTCGACTTGCCGGCGTTGGTGTACCCGACAAGGGCGACCGAAGGAACCCGGCGGCGCACACGCTCGCTCCGCTTGACCCGGCGCACGCGCTCGACGTCCTTCAGTTCCTCGCGCACCTTCGCAAGCCGGGTCTTGATCCGGCGGCGGTCTACCTCGAGCTTGGTCTCACCCGGCCCGCGGGTCCCGATGCCTCCGCCGGCGGTCATGCCGCCGCCGATGCGCGACTTCGCCTGCCCCCAGCCTCGCAGCCGCGGGAGCAGGTAGTTCAGCTGCGCCAGCTCCACCTGAAGCTTCCCCTCCGATGAGTGGGCGTGCTGGGCGAAGATATCCAGGATCAACGCGGTCCGGTCGATGACCTTGATCCCGATGATGTCCTCGAGGTTTCGTAGCTGACCCGGCGACAGCTCCTCGTCCACGATCACGGTATCGACGTTCGCCGCGCGCGCGATGTCGCGGATCTCCTGCGCCTTACCGCGGCCGATGAACGTCGCCGGGTTCGGCCGGCCGCGTCGCTGCATCAGCGTTTGGACGATCTCGGCGCCGGCGGTATCGGTCAGTCGCTCCAGCTCGGCGAGGGACTCCTCGGCCTGCTCGGTCGTACCGCCGAGCGACAGGCCGACCAGCACCGCTCGCTCCAGCCGGAGCTCTTGGTACTCGGGTGGAAGCTCGGTGATGCGGCGCCGCTCCGACGCACGGACCTTGCGGCCTCCGGGCGCGTCGGACCGCTCGTCTATCGGGCCAGGGCCGTGCGGATCCGTTTCGATCCCTCCTCGAGCCGGTCGTCTGGGACCGTCAGCGACACGCGCACGAACCCCTCACCGGACGGCCCATATCCTGACCCAGGCGGCACGACCACGCCGGCCTTTTCCAGCAGATGGCTCGCGAAGGACACCGAGTCGTGCCCCTCCGGGACCGGGAACCATACGAACACCGAGCCCTTCGGCGGCGTCAGGTCCACGCCGACCTCGGTGAAGGTCTTCACGATCAGGTCGCGGCGACGCTGGTAGAGCGCGCGCATGTCATCCAGGAAGTCCTGCGGGCCCTCGAGCGCGGCGATGCCGGCGCGCTGCACCGCGTTGAAGATCCCGGAGTCCACGTTGGTCTTGACCCGTCCGAGCGCCTCGACGGCCGTCGTGCTGCCGCACGCCCAGCCGATACGCCAGCCGGTCATGTTGTAGGTCTTGGACAGCGAGTGGAACTCGATCGCGATGTCCTCGGCGCCCGGGACCTGCAGAACGCTGGGCGCGACGAAACCGTCGAAGGTGATCTCAGAGTAGGCGTTGTCGTAGGCGAGCAGCAGGTCGTGCGCGCGGCAGAACGCGACGGCGCGCTCGAGATCGGCGAGCGTCGCAACCGCCGCGGTCGGATTCCCCGGGTAGTTCAGCCAGAGCACCTTCGCGTTCACCGGCACCTCGACCGAGTCCCAGTCGGGCTGGAAGGCGTTCTCGGGACGCAGCGGCATGGTGATCGAGGTGCCGCCGGCCAGATGCGTGCCGATCTGGTAGACCGGGTACGCGGGATCGGGAACCAGCGCGACGTCGCCGGGATCGATGAACGCGATCGCCAGGTGCGCGATGCCTTCCTTCGAGCCGATCAGCGGCTGGATCTGCGTATCCGGGTCGAGGTTCACGCCGAACCGACGCTGATACCAGCCCGCCACCGCGCGCCGGAACTCCGGCATCCCGTAGTACGAAGGGTACTGATGGGTACTCGGGTCCTCGGCCGCCTCCTGCAGGGCCTTGATGATGTGCGGTGGCGTCGGCTGGTCGGGGTCGCCGACGCCGAAGCTGATCACGTCCACGCCCTCGGCGCGCTTGGCGGAGATCTTGCGATCGATCTCGGCGAACAGGTACGGGGGAAGTGTTTCGATGCGTTTCGCGAGCCTCACTCGATCACCCTTTCGTCGTCACCCTTTCGTCGTGATGCGCAACAGCGTCGCGATCTCCGGCGCAATCGTTCCCTCGAACACCTCAACCGCAGGGCCGGTCATGAACACCGTCTGATCGGTCCACTCGATGTCCAGCGTTCCTCCGGGCAGATGCACGGCGACGCGGCGGCCGGTGAACTCGCGCGCGGCCGACGCCACGCCCACGGCGCACGCCCCGGTACCGCACGCCAGCGTCTCGCCGACGCCGCGCTCCCATACTCGCATCCGGACCTCGCCGTCGCCGAGCACCTGCACGAACTCGACGTTGGTCTTGGCCGGGAACAACGGATCGGTCTCGATGGCTGGGCCGAGCTGCTCGAACGCGACGGCGTCCAGGTCGTCGACGAACAGCACGCAGTGGGGGTTGCCCATCGACACGCACGCGGCCTCGAACGTCTCGCCGAGCGCTTCAACCTTCTGATGCAGCGGGTCGCCGTCGCCGGCCAGCGGGATCTGCGCCCGCTCGAAGATCGGCGCGCCCATGTCCACGCGCACGCGCTCGACGGTGCCTTCGGCGCCGCGGAACAGCTCGAGGCGCTTGATCCCGGCGCGCGTATCCACCGTGATCGCGTCGGCGTCGGTGATGCCGCGGTCGGCGACGTACTTGGCGACGCAGCGGATCCCGTTGCCGCACATCTCCGCGACGGCGCCGTCGGCGTTCCAGTAATCCATGAAGAAGTCGGCTGTGTCGGCGCGCGCGATGCGGATGAATCCGTCCGCGCCGACTCCGAAGTGCCGGTCGCAGATCGCGCGCACGAACTCCGCCGTGGTCTCTATGTGGCCGTCCAGATCCTCGATGAGCACGAAGTCGTTGCCGGCCCCATGCGCTTTGACGAATCTCATGCGGTGCTCCCGGTGAGCTGCTCGTCGTAGTATGACGATATCTCTCCGCTCGCGCGCGCCGTATCGTCGGCGTCGAACCAGCGGACGCGCGCATCCGCGCGGAACCACGACATCTGCCGGCGCGCCAGGCGTCGGGTCGCGCGCGCGACCTCGGCGATCAGCTCTTCGCGCGTGATCTTTCCTTCCAGATGCTCGACCGCCTGGCCGTAGGCGATCGCCTGCGACGCCGTCAGCGCGCCGCGAAGGCCGCGTTCCAGCAGCGCCCGCACCTCGTCGAGGAATCCTTCGTCGAGCATCGCGAGGAAACGCTGCTCGATCCGGGTCGCCAGCTCCGCCGGTGTGACCCGCAGTCCCGCGGCAATGACCGGGTTCCGATGCTCCCACTCCTGCCGATACGACGAGAACGGTTGCCCGGTCAGGTCGAAGACCTCGAGCGCGCGCACGACGCGGCGCTTGTTCTCCAGATCGATGAAGGTCGCCGCATCCGGATCGACTTCCTTGAGCCGGATCGCGAGGTCGTGGATGTCGCGACGGTCCAGGCGCGCGCGTACGGCGTCGTCGGTCGGCGGGAACCGAAGCTCGTCGGCGGCCGCGCGGAAGTACAGCCCCGATCCGCCGACGAGCAGCGGCACCCGGCCGCGCGCGCGGATCCCTGCGATGGCCTCGCGCGCGAGCTGCTGGTAGCGCGCGACCGTGAAACGCTCGTCGGGCTCGGCGACGTCGAGGAGGTGGTGGGGCACGCGCGCGCGCTCTTCGCCGGCGGGCTTCGCGGTGCCGACGTTCATCCCGCGGTAGACCGTCATCGAGTCCACGCAGACGATCTCAGCGCCGAATCGCTCGGCGAGGTCGCATCCGATCGTAGTCTTGCCCGACGCGGTCGGCCCGAGCAGCGCGAGGACCGTCATGCGACGGCGCCGTCCAGATGGTGGGGATGCGCGGCGGTCACGACCGCATCGGCGAACGTCCCGGCTTCCAGGCCCTCGGCGGGCAGGTGCACGATCTTGTTCTGGCGCGTTCGAGCGGTCACGCGCTGCTCGTCCTTGCGTGAAGGTCCCTCGACAAGCACCTCGAACCGGCGGCCGACCGCCTCGATGTTGCGCTCCAGCGAGATTCCCTCCTGGAGCGCGACGAGCTGCTCGAATCGTGCGGCGACGATATCGGCAGGGACCTGGTCGGGCATGCGCGCCGCCTCGGTCCCCGGCCGGATCGAATACTTGAACGTGTACGCGGAGTCGAAGCGCGCCTCCTCGACCACGCGCATCGTCTGGGCGAAGTCGGCATCGGTCTCGCCGGGGAACCCGACGATGACATCGGTGGAGACGGCCAGATCCGGGATGGCGGCGCGGAGCTGCTCGAGCCAGCCGAGGTAGCGCGCGCTGCGGTAAGACCGGCGCATCCGGCGCAACACGTCGTCGGAGCCGGCTTGGAGCGGGAAGTGGATGTGCTCGCAGACGACGCTGCTGGAAGCCATCGCGTCGATGACATCGGGCGTGAAGTCGTGCGGGTGAGGACTGGTGAAGCGCACGCGCCGCATCCCGTCGATCGCATCGAGCGCGCGCAGCAGTTCGGCGAACATCGGCCGACCGTCCAGATCACGGCCGTACGTGTTCACGTTCTGCCCGAGCAGCGTCACCTCGACCACCCCGTCGTCGGCCAGACGCCTCACTTCGTCCTGGACGTCACCGAGCCGTCGGCTGACCTGCGGACCACGGACGGATGGCACGATGCAGAACGTGCAGGAATTGTCGCAGCCGACCGAGATCGAGACCCAGCCGTGGAAGCGGTGCTCGCGGCGCGCGGGGAACGCGGCGGGGAACCGTTCGGTCTGCTCCTTGAACTCGAAGGCCGGGACGCCGGTGGCTTCGCGCTGCTCGAGCAGCGCGGGCAGATCCTCGACCGCGAAGGTTCCGAACGCCACATCCACCCACGGCGCCTTCTCGAGCAGCAGGTGCTTGTCCTTCTGCACCTGGCAGCCACCGACTGCGAGCCGCAGCTCGGGGCGCTGCGCCTTCATGGCCTTCATGTGACCGAGTGTGCCGTAGAGGCGGTTGTCGGCGTTCTCACGGATCGCGCAGGTGTTGAACAGCACGAGGTCGGCCGTCTCGGGCGAGTCGGCCTTGGCGTAGCCATGTTGTTCGAGCAGCCCGGCGATGCGCTCGGAGTCGTGCTCGTTCATCTGGCACCCGTGGGTGCGGATGAAATAGGTCTTGGTCACGCCCCCATGCTACCGGGCGCGACGCGGCCTGGTCGCTGGATCAGGCGGCCGTGCAAGCTCCGCGGGACGAGAAGCAGTAGCGCCCTTGCAGCGGCAGCGGGTCCGACCAGTTGTAAGCGCGCAGGATGTACTGAACCCCGGCTGGCACGGTGATCACATGTCGTTCGGCGCAGCCGAGGAACAGGTGCTCGCCACCGGGGATCCACGAATCACATCCCGGGAAGAGCGGGACGCCTGCCCACAGCTCTGCCCCATCCAGACTGCATATGAACGTATCCCAGTCGAGCAGGGGGGACGATTCGAAGATCAGCAAGATCGCGCCCTCAGGTCGCGGCCCAACCAGCACGTCATCGTAGGTAACACCCTTCTGGTGAGGGACGCCAGGAACCACACTGAGATAGTCGGCCGTTCCGCGCGGGTTCCCACACGAGCCAAAGGCGATGTCCTCTGAACCGTTGCCATCGATGTCTGTGTTCGCGGTATCGAGCCAGTACGGACATGTCACCACGCATGGGATCGGGGCGGTGAACGTGACTTCGCGCCAGACGTTGAGCTGCTCGTTCGTCTCCTCGGCGGAGGCGGGAAGCACCGTCATCGTCACCAGGACTCCGATGAGCAGCCGGCACCGCTTTGTCATTGGAACCCGACCTGGTACGGCGTGGGGAACGGGTCGGCGACGTTGAACGCCCGCACCGTGTAGGTCGCCCCCGGCGTCACGGGGACGATCACGCGCTCGGTGCAGCCCACCGGGACCGGGTTCTGCGGAGCGAGCGCGTTATCGCACGGCTCGCCGAGGATGTTCGCGCCGACCGCCCGCTCGACGGCTCCGTGGCAGACGAACATATCCCAGTCCACCACCGGATCGATCCGCACGGTCATGACGGAAGAACCAGGGGGCGCCGTGAGGCGCACCTCGTCATAGCCCCACGAGGCCAGCGGCGCACCGCACGGGTGTCCATCGGGCAACGTGCAAGCCACACCGCATGGCAGGGCCTCGAACCGTCCCGTCGACGGTGGCGAACAAACACCCGTCCTGCTGAAACAGTAGCGAGCACGCAGTGGCAACGGATCCGACCAGTTGTACGCGCGCAGTATGTACTCGACGCCCTGCGCGGCCAATGTCACGGCTCGCTCGCGGCATCCGGTGGGCACCGGGTTCTGAGGTCCCAGCGGCCCGCCGCAGTGCTCGCCGAGGATATTCGCCCCATTAGCCAACTCTTCACCGTCCAGGGAGCAGATGAACGTATCCCAATCCACTGCCGGGGTGGAGTCGAAGATGAGAACGGCCGCTCCTTCTGGCGCGGGCCCCACGAGGACATCGTCATAGACGGTCCCCCGCTGGATCGGCTTCGGTGCGTCCTCGAGAGCATCGGCTGTCCCACTCGGATTCCCACAAGCCTGGAACCAGATGTCTTCGGAACCGTTCCCGTCGACATCCGTGTTCGTCATGTCGAGCCAGTACGGACAAACCACGGTGCACGGGATCGGCGCGGTGAACGTGACCTCGCGCCAGATGTTGAGCTGCTCGGCCGGTGTGTCGGCGATGGACGGCAGCGTCGTCGCGATCGAAGCGAGCAACACCAGCACGCAGCGTCTCATGCGCAGGAGCCTGCTGAGGACCAGCAGTACCGGCCCTCCAAGGGGAACGGGTCCGAGAAGTTGTACGCGCGCAGCACATAGCGTCGATCTGCGGCGATCTGGATGACCGACCGCTCACGGCAGCCCACGGGGAGCGGGTTTTGCGGGCCGATCGCGTTGTCGCAGTTCTCGGGGAACACGCGTGCGCATTCCTCTGCGCCGCTCGCACAGGGATCCACGAGACGCCCCTCCTCACTGCAGATGAACAAGTCCCAGTCCACGGTCGGATAGATCTCGACCACGAGAACGATCGCACCGTCGGCGCGCGGGCCGACCATGATGTCGTCGTAGACGATCCCCTCCTCGTAGGGAAGGCCGGGCACATCCGAGAGACTTCCATCCGTCCCGTCGGGGTTCCCGCACGTGTCGAAATGGACGTCCTCCTGGCCATCGTTATCGACGTCGATGTTGGTCGTGTCCAACCAGTAGG
>DASWIP010000079.1:0-21993 GCA_036397635.1 Actinomycetota bacterium
GCTACGACCGCATCGAAGGCTGGACGACGTTCGACGCCTGGCGCGGCGCGGGGCTGCGGGTTGCCTCGGTCGAGATGCAGTCACCGGTCGAGGCTGCCGAGCGCTTGGCGCGCGGCGCGCTTCTGCTCGATGTCCGCCAGCACGCGGAATGGGCGGAGGGACGGATCCCAGGCGCGACCCATCTGGAGGTGGGGGACATCATCGCGGGGAAGAAGCCGGAGGCCACCGAGTTCATCACTTACTGCGCACACGGCGAACGGTCCGCGACCGCGGCCAGCCTGCTCGAGCGCCACGGCGCCGTCGTGGCCAACCTGCGCGGTGGGATCGCCGCATGGCGGCGTGCCGGACTGGCGCTGGAACCCTGATCCGCCGAACCTCTGCGATGAGCCTCGCTCGGGAAAGACCGGTCGCGCTCGGGTTGCGCGCGAACCTTGGGCAGTTCTCACTGCTGGTCGGGGTCAACGCCCTCGTCGGCGGCATGGTCGGTCAAGAGCGGACCGTCCTGCCCCTGATGGCCGAGCGCATCTTCGGGTTGAGCGCGTTCACGGCCGTCCTCACCTTCCTGCTCGCGTTCGGCCTCGTGAAAGCGGCGACGAACCTGATCGCCGGGGCGTGGGCCGACCGTTCCGGCCGCAAGCCGGTGCTGATCGCCGGGTGGCTGGCCGCCGTGCCGGTGCCGCTGATCCTGATGTGGGCGCCTTCGTGGGGCTGGGTCGTGTTCGCAAACGTGCTGCTCGGCGTGAACCAGGGGCTGGCGTGGTCGACGACGGTGATCATGAAGGTCGATCTCGCCGGCCCGGCACGCCGTGGCTTCGCGCTCGGGCTCAATGAGGCCGCCGGATACGGAGCCGTCGCGCTGACGGCGATGGCCACCGGCTTCATCGCTTCGCACGCCGGGTTGCGACCCGAGCCCTTCTTCCTTGGGCTCGCTTTCGCGGGGGTGGGGCTGGGTGTCTCGGTGCTGTTCGTACGCGAGACGCTTCCTCACGCGCACCACGAGGCGGGGCCGGACCGATCGCCCGGACCGTCGATGCGTTGGGTATTCGCGCAGACGAGCCTGCGGGAACGCACGTTGTCGTCGTGCAGCCAGGCGGGGCTGGTGAACAACCTCAACGACGCGATGGCCTGGGGGGTGCTGCCGATCTGGTTCGCGCGCGGCGGCCTTTCGGTCGCTTCGATCGGGGCGCTCGCGGCGCTGTATCCGGCCGTGTGGGGAGCCGGCCAGTTGCTCACCGGTGCGCTGTCGGACCGGGTTGGACGCAAGCGCCTGATCGCCTGAGGCATGGTGGTCCATGCGGGCGCGATCGCGCTGATCGCTGCGACGGAGGGGTTCGGCCCATGGGCCGTCGGTGCGACGCTACTGGGCGTGGGAACCGCGATGGTGTATCCGACGTTGCTTGCTGCGATCGGAGATGTCGCCGCGCCCCGGTGGCGCGCCTCGGCGATGGGCGTGTACCGCTTGTGGCGCGATGCCGGCTTCGCGGTGGGCGCGGTGCTCGTGGGTGTGGTCGCCGATCTCTTCGGGCTCCAGACGGCGATCTGGATGGTCGCCGGCCTCACCGCCGCATCCGGAGCGATCGTGATCGTGCGCATGGACGAGACGCTGCCGCGCCTCCGGGAAAGCCCATAGAGATAAACGTATGCGAGCGCGAGGTCTAGATCCCCCCGGCGAGGGCGCTGCGCAAGGCTGTGAGGTCGCGCTCGAGGACGTCGGTCGGGATGGCTCGTGGCTCGGTCTCGGGGAAGGGGAAGGGCCAGCCCGGCCGGGGGTCGTCCGCGTAGCGAGGAACGATGTGCGTGTGCAGATGCGGCACCGAATTCCCGAGCACGTTGTAGTTCATCTTGACGGGCTCCAGCGCCAGTTCGATCGCGCGCGCCACGGTGAGCAGCTCCTGCAGATAGCCGGATGCCTCCTCCGGACTCAACTCGGTCGGTTCGGCGACGTGGCGGCTTCGCCAGATCACGATCGTGTACCCGCGCTGGATGTCGGCTCGGTTCAGGTACGCATCGGCGTAGTCACCGGCGTAGAACCGAACCCCGCCGGTCGTGGAATCGGGACGTCCTTCCGCACACATCGGGCAGCCGTCCCCATCGCGCATCTCGTAGAAGGACGAAGGCCATCTCATGTCGTGATCGTACAAGGCTGCGATCCCGATCAGCACAGGGGAACGGACCACTATGATCCGGCCATGTCTGAGACTCCGGAACAGATCTATCAGCGGTCCGTGGACGAGCTGCGGATGCCGCCGGTCGAAGGATGGGCGACGTTCCCGTTCGACGGGGAGATGAGGCCACGCGCCCTCCTTCCCCCCGAGACGAGCGAGCGAAAGCGCCACGGCGAAGGCGGGGTGGACTGCCGCAGGTGCGCCGCCGCCGACGACGAGTACATCTGGACGAACGAGCGCTGGCGCCTGCACTCGCTGCGTGAGCCGTCCGGTCTGCCCGTCGTCGTGCTGCTCGAAACGCGCGCGCATCACGCGGAGCCCGGCGACCTGCCCGACGACCTCGCTGCCGAATGTGGTGTCATGATCGGTCGGGTCGAGCGCGCCGTGCGCTCGGTGGGGGAGATCGGCCGCGTGCACGTGTGTCGCTGGGGTGACGGCAGCGAGCACTTGCACTGGTGGTTCATGGCTCGTCCCGCGCGACTGTCCCAGCTCTACGGCACCTTCGCAGCGCTCTGGGACGACATCTTGCCCCCGACGCCGGAGGACGTCTGGAAGGAGAACCTCGTCCAGGTCGCGCGCGCGCTCTCGGCCGGCGGCGGAGGAAGGCCATGACGCGATCCGAACATGTCATCTCGCGGGACGGCGCCAGGATCGCCCACTGGCCGCGCGGGGCGGGGAGGCCGCGTACGAGCGAGATGGCTGCGGGACGATGCGTCTTCAGGCGAGGCCGCGCTCGATGAGGACCTGCTCGAGCAAGGTGGGTCGGTCGGTCATGATGCCGTCGACCCCGATGTCGATGAGCCATTCCATGTCTTCACGCGCGTTGATCGTCCAGACGTGCACGGCGAGTCCGTTCGCGTGCGCGTCCGCGACGAAGTCCTCGGTCACGACGGTGACGCCTTCGAACGTGATCGGTACCTGCAGGGCCTGGTAGCGCGGATTGGGCGCGCCGGGCAGGACCTCCTGCGTGCTGGCCCAGAACAGCGCGGCCTGGACCGTCCCGGTCGCGGTGCTGACCGCCGGCGCGTGCACCTTGAACAGCTCGGTTGCGTGGTCGAGGAACGAGACGACGATCACGTCGTCCGTCCGGCCGAACTCGGCGAGCAACGCCGCCAGCGTGTGCTCGTAGGGGAGGGTGTCGGGTGCGGTGTTCTTGATCTCGATATTGATGGGAACGTCGGGGAAGGTCTCGAGCACTTGCCGGAGCGTTGGGATGGTGAAGTCGCCCGGCGCGAAGCCCTCCGGCGGCGCAACATCGCCCGGCGCGATCCCGCGAAATACGTACTCTTCGTCGTCGGCGCTGTGGGTCGTGCCGACGTCGGGGACGAACCAGTGGGCAGCGTCCAAGGACTGGATCTGCGCGAGCAGCAGCGCGTCGACGCGGCCGCTCCCGTCGGTCGTGCGATCGACGGTCGCGTCGTGCAGGACGACGATCTCGCCATCGGCGGTCGCGTGCACGTCCATCTCGAGCGCGTCCACTCCCTTGGCCATGGCCGTCTTGAACGCGTTCATCGTGTCCGAGGGCGCTTCGATCTCGCCGCCCTGATGAGCCATGTTGAGGACGCGACGCTCGAGCCAAGGGTTCTCGACGATGGCGCCGGAAGACGGTGCGACACCCGTCGAACAAGCGAGCATGCAGACCATGAGCGAGCGGACGAGCATGAAGACCTCCTCGGTCCCCCGAACCTTCGCCCGGCAGGGCGTGAATCCTGCACGCCCGTATCACCTGACTCGTTCCGTTGGACCCCCCGACGGTGGGCCGTTGGACCCTCCCCGTGGCCGAGAGCGATGAGGTATCCCTAGAGGCCCGGCTCCATCCGTAAGAACATCCGTAAGAAATAGCACTCTTCTGGCCCGTTCGGGCTATCCACTTCAACCGGATACTCGCCGATGATTAGGAACGATCCACCCCATGGCTCCGATACCGCCCGGATCCCCCGACCCGGCGACCGGACCCTTTCCTCGTTGAACTGCATCGCCTTCGGAGAAGGAGCAGGTATGTCAGGGGAAGAGCAGCGATCACCGTCCCTGCCGTGGAAGAGATCGATCCGGGCCAAGATCCTCGTCGTCACGTTGCTGCCCGTCCTCGCCGGCGCGCTCGGTGTCGGCGCGTTCCTCGTCGTCGCGCGAGCACAGCAGCACGCCGAGGACTCGGTCAGACAGGCTCTCGCCGTGCGCTCTGCGACCCAACAGACGGAGCAAGCGCTCGACGACCTGGAGAACGCCCAGTCTGCGGAGTTACTCGGCACGTCCTTCGGACTGCCTGGAGGTGCGTCCGTCGCCGAGGCCGAAGCCGCCGTGCGCACCAGCCTTCTCGAACTTCGTGATCTCGCGGCCACGGACTCCGTGCTGACCGGTCTGCTCGACAAGCTCGGGGAACAGATCATCGAGCGGCAGGAGGCGACCGCGGAATTCGCCGACGTGCTGATCAAGGACGGGAAGCTCGATCTCTCGGCGTTCGCGGCCGACCCGACGCTCTTCCTCGTTTTCGGCGCCCCCGACCAGACCCTCGACACGATCCAGGGCCTTTCGGAGGACACCCTGACGATGCAGACGGCAAAGGCCGAGGATGCGCGCCGGCGTCTGCAGATCGTCGTCCCCCTCCTGGCCGGCGTCGGGCTCCTGGTTGGCATGTGGCTCGCGCTGGTGGCCGGCCGCCGTCTCGGGCGGCGTGTGGAGGAGGTCGAACGGAACGCGAAACGCCTCGCCGGTGGCGAGCAGCTCGAGCCGGTCTCGCCCGGTCGGGACGAGATAGGACGGCTCGCCGTCCAGATGGAGGAGGCGGCCCACCTGCTCGCTTCGAGGGAGGCCGAACTGCGTGAGTCGGTCGAAGCCGCCGATCGTGCGAACCACGCCAAGAGCGAGTTCCTCTCGCGCATGAGCCACGAGCTTCGGACGCCGCTCAACTCGATCCTGGGTTTCGGACAACTGCTGGCCATGAACGACGGTCTTGGAGACGAGGACGGGGATTCGGTCCGCAAGATCCTGTCGTCGGGCAGGCACCTGCTCGGCTTGATCGACGAGGTGCTCGACGTGTCGCGGATCGAGGCCGGGATGCTCGACCTTTCGCTGGAACCGGTCGATCTGGAGGCCTCGGTACGTGGTGCGCTGGATCTGGTGAAGCCGCTCGCGGCAGAGCGCTCGATCGCGATCGAATGCGACGGAGGCTCGCTGCGCGGGCGTTACGTCACCGCCGATGCCCGTCGCCTGAGCCAGGTATTGCTGAACCTGCTCTCCAACGCGATCAAGTACAACGTCGAAGGTGGCACAGTCACGATCTCGGCGACCGCGACCGCGACCCCTGATGCGATCGCCCTGCGCGTCGGTGACACGGGATGGGGTATCGGGCCCGACCAGATGACCCGTCTGTTCACCCCGTTCGAGCGCCTCGGCGCGCAGCGCACAGGCGTCGAGGGAACCGGCCTCGGGCTGGCGCTCAGCAAGCGCCTTGTCGAGGCGATGCAGGGCACGGTCGACGTGCAGAGCACGCCGGGAGAGGGGAGCACGTTCACGGTAACCCTTCCGGTGGCACAGGCTCCGGCAGGGTCCGGAGAGCCCGACCGAGCCGTCGCCCCGCCCGAGGATCGCTCTGATCAACGGGTCGTGCTGTACATCGAGGACAACCTGTCCAACCTCAAGCTCGTGGAGCGCCTCGTGGCGCGGCGAAGCGACATCCGTCTGCTGTCGGCGATGCAGGGCCGTTTGGGCATCGAGCTCGCGCGTCAGCATCGCCCCGACCTGGTGCTGCTCGATCTGCATCTGCCCGACCTGTCCGGCGAGGAGGTGTTGGAACGGCTGCGCAGTGAGAAGGCCACTGCGACCGTGCCGGTCGTCGCGATCAGCGCCGATGCGACGCGGCGGCGGATCGAGACCCTCGAGCGTGCGGGGGTGCACGCCTACCTCAGTAAGCCGTTCGAGGTGGGGCGGTTCATGAGCATGCTCGACGAGCTGCTCGGACCCGACCCGGCTGCCGCCGAGATCGCCACCCGGCCGGCCGGGGCGGCCTGATGGGCGCCGCGTTCGAGGACGCCTCGATCCTGATCGTGGACGACGAGGAGGCGAACACCGTCCTGCTCGAGCGCATCTTGAGAGCGGCCGGCTTCCGGCGCTGCACCGCGGTGACTGACCCGCGTCGCTTCTCGGAGGCACTGGCCGCCTCCCGGCCGGACCTGGTGCTGCTCGACCTGCACATGCCGCATCTGGACGGTTTCCAGATCCTCTCGGGCATGGCGAACACGGGCGAGAACGACGAGTATCTGCCGGTGCTGGTGCTGACCGCCGACGTCACCGCCGACACGCGACAGCGCGCGCTGTCACTGGGCGCGCGCGACTTCGTCACCAAGCCGTTCGACGCCATCGAGGTGCTGCAGCGTGTGTCCAACTTGCTGCACACGCGCTCGCTGACGGTGCGCCTGCGCGAGCAGAACTCGGTGCTCGAGGACCGTGTCCGCGAGCGCACCGTCGCCCTGGAGGCCGCGCACATCGAGACCATCGAGCGGCTCGCGCTTGCCGCGGAGTACCGCGACGACGAGACGGGCGAGCACATCCGCTCGGTCGGCCGGATCGCGGGGTTGCTGGCGTTGGAGGTAGGCCTCGACGCGGAGGCGGCTGGGATGATCCGAGTCGCGGCGCCGCTGCACGACATCGGCAAGATCGCCCTGCCCGACTCGATCCTGGCGAAGCCTTCGGCGCTGACCCGCGAGGAGGTCGCGATCATGCGGACGCATGCGGTCTCGGGTGCGGAGATCCTGGCGCGCGCGCGCACGCCGCTGATGGAGGTCGCGCGGCAGATCGCATTGACCCATCACGAACGGTGGGACGGGACGGGATATCCCAAGCGGATACGCGGGGACGACATCCCGTTGCCCGGCCGGATCGCGGCCGTCGCCGACGTCTTCGACGCGCTCACCAGGAAGCGCCGTTACAAGCCCGCGTGGCCGGTCGTGGACGCGCTCGCACACATCCGGGGCGCAGCCGGATCGCACTTCGACCCCGTCGTGGTCGAGGCATTCAGCGGGTTGGTGGAGTCCGGCGCGGTCGTGGATCTCGCCCACGCTCACTGATCTGCCGTCGTCTTAGGTGAGCGTGACGCGCGCCTCGTGACTGTGGACGGGCGCACCTGCAGCAGCAGCGTGACCCACCGCAGCGTCGCTCCCCGTGCAGCCGAGCGCGCGCATATCATCCGATGTCGCGCGCTCGGATGATCCCGGCATCGTGAGGAAGCATTTCGACAGGTAGTAGAACGACAGCCGGTCGGCGACGGGCATCCCGTCGATCGCGTACGGCACGTTGCCGCCGTAGACGTCGGCCGATGTCGCGGCCAGCACCGGATCGTAGAAGCCTTGGCTTAAGTTGTGGCCATCGGCACCGCCGTCGAACACCGAAGCTGTGAGCCGCGCGTACGCGTCTGCGGCCGTCCCTGGGTCGTCGATGCCCTTGAGGTATCGATCGAACCACGCGATCGTGTAGTGCATCGTGACGAGCTCCGCGTAGCGGTTGCCGGACAGCTCGCTCGGCACGAAGTCCAGATGGAGCGCCGCGCGCAACCCGATCTGCATGGTGTCCACTCCCGCGGTGCGCACGCGCTGGAAGTCCTCGCTCTTGTTCCCGGGCCCGTCGGGATCCGGTTGCGTCTCGTAACGCGTGGGCTGGCAGACCGGGACTTGCTGGCAGTTGTAGTCGGCGAACAGGAACAGCGCCGGGTTGCGGATCACAAGGTCCTCGGGCATCCGGCCGGACTGCGCCCGATCCCACGACACGAGCGCCGTGATCCGCTCGTCCTGCTGCCCGAGTGAGCTCGCGATCACGCCACCGGCCGAATGCCCGGCGATGCCGATGCGAGCGGCGTCGAGCTCCTCTCGGAACGGGTTCTCCGCCGAGACGAGCCAGTCCAGGACGGTGACGGCTTCGTCTCTGGTCGGCGAGATGCCGGCCGAATCGAACGCGACGACCATGTAGCCGTTCTCCGCGAGCGGCTGTGAGGACCACCAATGCAGCTCCTTGTGGCTGGCGCCACCGTGTACTACGACGACGGCTGGATAGGGCGGCTCGAACGTCCGCAGTCCGTCGGACATGCTCGAGCAGCTCCCCGCCGCGCACGGGCGGTAGACCTCGGCGTCGAGTCCCTCGATCGTCACCGCATCGAAGCGGAAGCGGATGCCGTCATGACGCGACGGTTCGCGATAGGCGTCGTAGGGAGCGCCGGGGAGGGGCAGCGCCCCGGCCGGGTGCATCGGTTGATCCAAGTGACGCTGCTCGGCGCAGAACATGTTCGCGGCGTCGCGCGCGTCCCACTCGGAGGTCCCGGGCTCGGCCTCGGGCGCCGGTCCCGCGCAATCGATCGGGACGGGATAATCGATCGGATCCACCGCGGCGGACCCGATCGCGCCCGGGGCGGAACTCAGCGCGACCGCGGCGAGTGTCATAGACACGAGCAGTCGTCCGTTCCTCATCGCGTGCGTCCTCTCGGTGTTGTGTGCCCCGGCCTGCGGCCGGGGCACACAACACGATCACGGTTCTAGCTCTCGGGGCAGCCGATGAAGCGCATGTCCCCATCCGGGCCTGTATCCGCGCGCCGCGCGGCCGGCGAGCCCGGTGTGCCGTCGCTCCCGTTGACGTAGTCGGGGACCGACACCGAGCAGTAGTGGTAGAAGTACGGCGAGAATCGGTCCCGCGTCTCCAACCCCTCGACGGTGACCGGCACGTTGCCGCCGAACAGCGGGTCGCCCGAGGTCACAGCCAGCTCGGGATCCCAGAACCCCAGGCTGATGTTGTGGACGTCGGCCGAGTCGTCGAAGAGCCGGGCGGTCAGGCGCTCGAACGCGTCGTTCGCGATGTCCTGGCGGAACGCTCGCTCGGCTGCTTCGTCGCGGTCGTCGTAGGTGATGACGTCGCCGTTCCCATCGAAGGCGAGCTTGCCGCGTAGGTGTCGGTCGAGCCACCCGAGGTTGTAGTAGTTGATGAGCAGCTCGGCGTAGCGGTTGCCGGCGAGCCCGACGCCGTACCCGTT
This sequence comes from Actinomycetota bacterium, assembly GCA_036397635.1. Taxonomy (GTDB): domain Bacteria; phylum Actinomycetota; class AC-67; order AC-67; family AC-67; genus DASWIP01. The sequence continues at coordinate 9,175 of DASWIP010000079.1, forward strand.
CCAGTCGGTGTGCACGGTTGCGCGCGCCGTGAAGTGGAACACGTCCATGCCACGGGCCTTGTGCTCGCTGTACGTCGTCAGGCCGCGAGCTCTGTCCTCGGGATACTCGGTCCTGGCCGCGGGCGTGGCGAAACCGCCGTCTGTGCGCTGGTACATGATCGGTGCGCAAGGACGTAGCTCGCTGGTCTCAGTATCGACCGTGCAGTTGTTGTCCGAGACGGAGTCGCCGGCGTCCCAGGCGATGATGGCGTGCACCCGGGGATCGTTCTGGTAGCTGAGAGACACGCCGCCGCCTTGCGAGTGGCCGGTGAACGCGACGCGATCCAGATCGGCTTCCTGCCCGAAGGCGCCGGAGGCTTCCGAGGCGAGCCAGTTCAGCACGTCGTCGCCGTTCTCGGTGCGCTGAACATTCGGGGCCGAGCCGACGATGTGGGTTCCGTTGACGGCGATCGCCATGTAGCCGTGCTCGGCGAAGACCTGCGCGTTGAATCGGTGATGCGACTTCTGCGCGATGAACCCGTGGAAGACGAGCACGACAGGGTAGGGCGGCTGGAACGTCTGCAGCCCCTCGGGCATGCCCGCACAGGTTCCTTCGGCGCATGGACGGTAGACCTCCAGCGACGGCACGTCCGGCACGTCGAGCTGGGTGAAGCTGTCGAACCGGAACCGCACATCGTCGTGGCGGATGGGCTGGCGGTACATGTCCTCGCCGTACAGCGCGGTGCCGACGTTCCGCATGGGGTTGTAGCGGGCATCGTGGTCGCGCTGGTCGGTACACGCGACGTGTTGGGCATCGCGCTCGTCCCATTCCGGGGTGCCCGGCGCCGGGTCGCCCTCGGGGTCGCGCGTGCCGTCCTCGAGGATCGGGTTGAACGGGTCGCTCGTGCACTCGTAGCCGGGATAGATCTCCCAGGTGGAGATCGGCTCGGCCGATGCGCCCGTCATCGGCAACGCCAGGGCCGCGAGCAGCAACGCGGCCGTCCATCGTTTGATCATGTGCCTCCCCCTCCGTGATCGCGCGCGTACGGTCCTTGGGACCTGGGGTGATTGGTTCGACCACAACCGGGCCTCATCCTGGCGACGATTCCACCATTTTCGGGCCGGTCATTCGCCGAAACGGCGAAGCGGCGAGCAGGGTATGGCTGAGGTTCCGTCGAACGCACAGGGCATGGCTGCCGTCGAGCACCGGCGTCGCGACGTCTGGGACGCCGTTCCGCCTCCCGGCTGGGAGCCGGTCGCCGACGTCTGTCGAGCGATGTTCCTCGATCGGGAGACGATCACCGAGCACATCAACGATCAGATCAGACGTGAGATCGAGGAGTTCCACGAGGGTGCGAGCGTGATCTCCCGGTCCGACATCGCGTGGTCGACGGGAGGCGGCGTCGCGAACTTCCTGCGCGGGGTCGCCGAGTGCCGGCCGGCGAAGGAGGAGAACCGCGAGTTCCAGCGGCTCGTCGGCAGGCGGAGCGCGATGAGGGGGCTTCCGCTCCAGCCGCTGATCACCGCCTATCAGGTTGGTTTCAGGGAATTGTGGTCGATGCTCGCCCGGCGAGGCAGCGGCGGGCCTGCGTCGGCGCTGCTGCTCGAGCGCGGATCGATCGTCTGGGAACGCCTGGTCGAGACCACCACGGCTGTGGCGGAGGGGTACAAGCAGGAGACCGCCCGCCGCGCGGCGTTCGAGTCGACCGCCACGGCGCATTTCCTCGAGGCGCTCGGGCAAGATCCCGGCGCCGAGGAAGCTGGGGTGCTGGCCCGGGAACTCGGCTTCGATCCCGATGGGATGTTCCAGGTGGTCGCCCTGGGTGGCCCGATCATCGTGAGCGATATCGCGCGATCCCTGGCGACCGCCATCCAGTCTGCGGGTGCGATGGCGTCCTCGACGCAGCGAGGCCGCACCGCCGTCGTGGTGTCACAGAACGCGGACGGCGGGATGCTCGACGACGCGCTCGGCAAGGTTCCGCCGACGACGGCGGTCGCGGTCGGGGGGCGAGGCAAGGGATTGCCCGGCGCGTGGCTGAGCTTCCTGGAGGCCGAGCGCGCGCTCGAGCTGGCGATCGCGCGGCACGATCTTTGCCGCTTCGACGACGAATGGCTGCTCGCGACCTTGATGCCTCACCGGGCGTCGCTCGAACGGATCCTGGCACCGGGGCTGGCCACCGCCGGGTCCAAGAAGCACCTCGCGGAGGCCGTGCGCGCCTTCGGGCGGTCCGGGTTCTCGGTCGCCGAGAGCGCGCGTACGCTGGCGCTTTCCCCCAACAGCCTGCGCTACCGGCTCACGAGGTGGCGCGCGCTCACCGGCTGGGACCCCTGGACGTTCGACGGCCTGAGCCGCTCGCTCCTTGCGCTCGAGATGGCCGAGCTGCTCCGGCAACAGCGGGCCCGGGTGATCGAGAGCCAGCCCGCGGCCGACCGCCCCAGGTAAGTCCTGCCACGGCCTTGACGTTATGCAGGTTCCCTACCTAATATAGGTAGGAAACCTGCATATCTCGGTTTCTTCGCCTCCGGCGATCTTGGTCCTTGGGGGGACGACCCGTGTCCGAGCAGCATCTCGACGCAGACGCCATCGTGATCGGTGGAGGCCCGGCGGGCAGCGCGATCGCCACGCTGCTGGCCATGGACGGCCACAAGGTCATCGTCCTGGAGAAGGACGTCCATCCGCGTGATCACGTGGGGGAGTCCCTCACGCCGTCAACCAACCTGGTGTTCGACCGGCTCGGGTTCCTGGACAAGATGGACGACGCGGGCTTCATCCAAAAGCCCGGCACCGCGTGGAACGCGCCGCGGTCGACGCCGTGGAAGTTCATCGAGATCTGGCTCTACGAGTATCCGATCCCGGACGCGCCGCGGCCCTACACGTTCAACGTCGAGCGCGACGCATTCGACGCGATGATGCTCCGCCACGCGCACGAGGCCGGCGCGAAGGTGCTCGAAGGCGTCAACGTCACCCGCGTGCTGTTCGAGAACGATCGTGCCGTGGGCGTCCGCGCCGGCGTCGCCGACGGCTGGGAGCGAGATCTGCGCGCGCGCGTCGTGATCGACGCATCGGGCCGGCGCAGCCTGATCGCGCGGCAGTTGAACATGCGCCACAAGGACACGAACTTCAATCAGTTCTGCATCTACTCGTGGTTCCGCGGCGTGAAGGAGCCGCCCGAGCGGCTGCGCGGTTTCACCCTGTTCTATTTCATCGGCCTGAACCAGGCCTGGTCCTGGCAGATCCCGCTGCGGGACGGGAAGGCGTCGATGGGCGTGGTCGTGGACAAGGAGGACTTCCAGAAGTCGGGGAAGAGCCACGAGGAGTTCTTCATGAGCCTGGTCGCGCGGAACCGCACGTTCACCGACGCGATGCACGATGCCGAGCGGATCCGCGACTTCTGGATCGAGGCGGACTACTCCTACAAGATCGATCGCTTCGCGGGGCCCGGGTGGATCCTGGTCGGCGACGCGCTGCGCTTCGTCGACCCGATCTTCTCCTCCGGTGTGGACGTCGCGTTGTTCTCGGCGCTCTTCGCCTACGAAAGCATCACCGAGGCGTGGCGGACCGGGCGTGAGGCCGACGTGTTCGAGCGTTACCAGGATCGGGTCGAAACCGGCGTCGACGTCTGGTACGACCTGATCTCGACGTTCTATAGCCTTCAGAACCTGGTCAGTCGCTACGCGATCCACCCCAGATGGCGGGAGCAGATCGTCCGGACGCTGCAAGGCAATCCGTACATCCCAGAGACCCAGGAGCGCGCGCGCGGGCTGCTGGCGAAGATGCACGAATCCTATGAGTACGTGAAGGCCAACCCGAACAGCCTTCTCCGCCCGTGGCAGATGACACCCGAGAGGGCGATCTCATGCCCGGCGTGCCTCGGCGTCGCCGACTTCCAGCCTGAGCATGATCGGTTCCTGTGCCGCAAGTGCGGCGCGAGCACGCCATCGTCGGGCCTGTCGAAGCTCGCGGCCGGCGGCGTTCCCTGAGCGGTGCGCGCATGAGTGTCGAGACTCGAAGCCGGGTACGGGTCAAGGTCGGGATCGAATTCCATCATCCCCTCGCGTTCTGGGTGGGCACGACGCTGATCTCTGCCGGTGTCTGTCTTCACCTCCCCGACTTCTTCATGATGCGGGACATGGGCTACATGATGGCCGGCATGCCCATGTCCCCGAGCATGGAAGCCGGGATGGCGGCGATCATCTGCGGGATAGGACTCGCGGCGTACGGTTTGATCCCGCGTCGAGATGCCATCGCGAAGGTGGACCAGGGCGGGAGGAAGTACCACCTGCGAGCGATGGACGACGCGCGGCTCACCGGTGCGCACTGGGGCTTGCTGTTCGTGCTGGGTGTGGCGCTGATCGTGGATGTGATGAAGCCCGCGACGCTGGGCTTCGTCGTTCCCGGGATGCGCGAGGAATACGGCCTATCCACCCAGCAAGCGCTGCTCCTCCCGCTGTTCGCCCTCACGGGAACGACCATCGGGTCGTTCCTGTGGGGGATGGTGGCGGATCGGGTCGGTCGCAGGGCGGCGATCATGTTCGCGTCTTTGATCTTCATCGGAACCGCCATCTGCGGCTTCATGCCCTCGTTCGGCTGGAACCTGCTGATGTGCTTCGTGATGGGCCTGTCCGCCGGCGGGATGCTGCCGATCGTCTACGCCCTGATGGCCGAATCAGTCCCGGCGCACGATCGCGGATGGCTCGTGGTGCTTCACGGCGGCATGGGAACCGTCGGGGGGTTCCTGGCGGCGAGCGGGCTGGCGATGCTGCTCGAGCCGCATTTCGGTTGGCGGATCCTGTGGTTGGCGGGCTTGCCGACCGGCTTGCTGGTGCTGTTCCTCAATAGGTGGATCCCGGAGTCGCCTCGGTTCCTGCTCGAGCGTGGCCGCATCGATGACGCGCGCGCCGTCATGGCACGCTACGGCGTCGAGATCGAGGAAGACACCGCGGGGGCAACCGCCGAGCATGATGTGATGCCCGTCCAGAGCGCCGCAGGTCACTGGTCGGGACTCACACGGCTCTTCCGAGGTCCGCTGGCTTCCCATTCGATCGTGGTCGGGCTCTACGGGCTCGCCTGGGGTTTGGTGAACTGGGGCTTCTTGACCATGGTCCCGACGATCCTTCGGGACAAGGGGATCGCCTCCGGCAGCGTCAGCAGCGAGCTGTTCCTCGCGGCGCTTATCGCGGTGCCGGGGACGGTCGCCGTCGCCTATCTGTACGGCCGGTGGAGCAGCAAGCGCTCGATGATCGGCTACGCGCTCGCGACGGCCGTGACGCTGCTGGCCTTCGCCTTCGTGAATCCGGGAGCCGGCGATGAGACGACATTGAAGGTGCTGATGGTCGCGCTGCTCGTCACCAGTGGTGGGGTGATCTCGATGCTCTCGCCCTACACGGCCGAGGTGTACCCGACGGAGTTGCGCGGCACGGGCAGCGGACTGGCGGCCGGAGCCAGCAAGATGGGCGGCATCATCGGCCCGCAGGCAGCGGGCTTGATCCTGGGGATCTCGACCGGTTTCGCCGGCGTGGCCACCATGATGGCCGTTCCGAGCATCGTGGCGGCCGTGGCGCTGGTGGTCAAAGGCGTGGAGACCAAGGGAAGAGGCCTCGAGGAGATCGAGGCGCAGCATCTGCTCGCCGTCCCCGATCCCGTCGCGTAAACGATCCCGGTGCCGTCGTGGGAGACCCAGGGAAGCCGCCTGCGCCTTCTCGGCATCGCCAGCAGGAAGCGGCGTGAGCTGCTCGAACCATCGGCCATGATCAAACGTTCGCTGGTCTTCGTCGCGCTGCTCGCCGTTGCCATCCCCGCCGGATCCATGGGCGCAGTCCTGCCCGTCATCGATCCCCCCGGGATGCTCCGAGCAGGGGCGGCCGTCGTCGACGCGTCGTGGCACCTGGGGTCGTCCCAGGGGCAGTACGCGGATACGCGCGCCGTGCCGGGTCCCGACGTCGAGGTCGATCCGTACGGCCACGCCACGTACAAGGCCAACTCGTACGGTCTGGGCTCGGAGATCACGACGCGCGCGCTGATCATCGAGGACGCGCAGGGCGATCGGGTCGCGGTCGTGACCAACGATCTCTACATCCCGCAGGATCTGTTGACGCGCCGGGTCTCGAGCCTTCTCGCGGAGCACGACGTCCTGGTCGCCGCCGGCCTGAAGGAAGGCCCGGTCGTCGGCGTGCCGGCCGAGAACCTCGCCGTCACGGTCAGCCACAGCCACTCGTCGCCGTACTACTCGACACCGTCTTGGGGCGTGTGGCTGTTCCAAGACGTCTTCGACGTGCGGTTCTTCGAGTACATGGCGCAGGCGATGGCCGACGCGGTGATCGCCGCCGCCTCGAGCATGCGGCCGGCGCGCATCGGCGGGGCGACCACGTCGTTCAACGAGATCACCAGCCACACTTACGGCCCGCAGATCGGCGACGACGGAACGCCGGCCGGCCAGCCCTACGACTTCACCACCGGCCGGCTGACCATCGTGCGCATCGACGACGTGTCCGGCGACGAGCCGGCCCCGCTGGCGACCTGGCTGATCCACGCGGTGCATCCGGAATGGGTCGAGGGCGACGGGCTGCTCAACGGCGACATCAAGACCGCGACCTACCGGATGCTCGACCGCGAGATCGGCGGCGTGACCCTGTGGAGCGAGCGCGAGACAGGGACCGCCGGACCGCACAAGGACCTGCGTGCCCACCCGCCGGAGGCGCGGCGCGAATTCCAGGACATGAAGTTCTCGGCGCTGGACCGAGCCGCGCGTCTGCTCGCCGACGCGGCGAGCACGACCTACGAGAAGATCGACACGTGGTCCGAGGGCAAGGGGATACCCGAGTTCCCGCACCTGTTCGCGCCCTTCACCCGCGAGGTGGACGTCGACGCGGTGTCGGTGCGCGTGGCGCCGCCGCCGACGCGTCCGTACCCGGGGATCTCGAATTGCAACACGCGCAAGGCCTTCGAGGGTGATCCCGGCGTGCCGATCGTCGGTCTGCCCGACTGCGGGTTCTTCCTCGGCGACGCGACCGGGCCGGTGTGGAGCGCGTCCCCCGTGGACATCGCCGGGTTGCACGACGAGCTGCGCGCGCTCGGCGCCCCGATCCCCACCAGCTACTCGCCGACCGCGTTCGCCGGCCTCGAGGAGACCATCGCCGTGCACCTGCAGGCGTTCAAGATCGGCGACATCGCGGCGACGTTCTCGCCGATCGAGCAGTTCACCGACGCGGCCTTCAACGTCGAGAGCCGGCTCGATCTGGTCGGCGGCAACGTATGGACCGGCTTCGACTGGGCCGAGCAGCTCACGCCGGCCGACCACTCCTCCAGGCCGGGCAGCCCGTGGTGCGAGCAGCTCGCCGACACCACCTGGGTCTGTGCGAACCCGCGCAACCCGCGGGCCGACCTCGCGCCGGTCGGCGACCTGGCCTACCGCACCATGCGCGCGCAGATCCACAACGACGCGGCCGGCTGGGAAGACCTCGCGTACGCGCCGTTCGCGGAGGCCGAGCCGGTGGATCCCGCGCTGATCAAGGGGAACTTCACCCACGTCGAAGCGACTGCGCACGGGTTCAAGCTGCCGATCTCGGTGGGCATGGCGAACGACTACTGGGGCTACATGCCGCCGTATCGCGAGTACCGCTCGCACGATCACTACCGCAAGGCGCTCTCGGGCCTCGGGCCGCACGGAGCCGACTTCGTCGCGACGCGACTGGTCCGGATGGCGGCCGCGCTCAACGGCGGCAACGCGTACGAGCCGACGCCGCTCGACCTCGCTTACCAGGTCGAGTCCGCGCGCGCGCAGGGCCTCGCCGACGCGCTCGGCGAGATCTCACGCGCGTTCACGGCCGCCTACGAGCCGATCCTGCCCGACGACGCCGGGGAGGCCGCCATCCTGGAGGAGCCCGCGGACGTCCGCCGCTTCGACGCGGCGTTCGTCCGCTGGGTCGGCGGCAACGCCTGGGACGACATGCCGCGGGTGCGCGTCCAGCTGCTCGGGCCGGATGGATGGGAGCTGTTCGGCGATCAGGGTGGCGAGGTACAGACGATGGTTCGGTTCCCGACGTACGCACAACTGGTGGAGTGGCGGACCGGAGGATTCGGCTGGGAGTGGACGGCGAGCTTCGAGGCCTTCGTGTCGGAGTTGCCGAACCTGGGCGCGACGCCGGGCGTGACGCCGGCCGGCAAGTACCGCTTCGTGATCGACGGCGAGCAGCGTCGCGACGGCGCGAGCGCGCCCTATCACCTCGAGAGCGCCCCCTTCGACGTGGGTCCTTGGGCCGGGATCACGGTCGAGGACATCGGTGTCGTCGACGGCGACGTCTCGTTCCGTGTCGGCCCTTCGAGCAGCTACACCTTCGGCACCCCGAACACCTACACGGTCGGGCCGATCGACTATCCCGATTCCTACGCCAGCCCGTTCGGGTTCATCCTCAACCAGCGCAGGCTGTTCACCTACGGCCTGGCCGACCCATCCAGACACCAGCAGTACTGTCCGCGCTGCTCGTTCCGCCCGTGGGCCGATGCGGCCGCCGTCGCGGCTGCCACGGTGACCGTGGTGCGCGCGGATGCCTCCGTGGATCTGGTCCAGGCGATCCCGCTGGGTGACGGCTTCATCGCCGATACCGATCTCGGCCCGGGGGATCGCGCCTACGTCGAGGCGGGCGGCGTCGTGGACCAGTACGGAGAGACCAACGGTGTTCGTTCAGTGGAGGTGTCATGACGCGCATCCTCACTGCAGTCATCCTTCTGTCGGCGTCGCTCGCGGCGATCGCGGGCTCGCGCGCGGATGCCGTCGCGCCGGACTTCCGGGTCGGCGCCGCGGTCGTCGACATCTCGCCTTCGCGGCTCGTGGACCTGGAGACGCAGCAGGTCTGCCTCGGCGGTTTCGGCATCGGGTGCTCTCGTCCGGCGGTCGGCGAACGCGAGCCGCTGTACGCGCGCGCGCTGGTGATCGAGTCGCAGGGGAGCAAGGTGGTCATCGCGACCTCGAGCAACATCGGGCTGTTCGCCAAGTACAAGGACCCCTTCGGTTTGGTCGGCGCCTACGACATCCGCCTCGCCGCAGCGCAGGCGACGGGGATCCCTTCGACCTCGATGATCATCACCAGCGATCACTCGCACTCGAGCCCCGACGTCAACGGTATCTGGGGCGGCGTGGACGACGAGTATCTTCGCAAGCACGCGACCGCTTTGGTGCGGGCGATCTACGAGGCCGATCGCGCGCTCGAGCCGGCGCACCTGTACGTCGGTGCCACCACCTACGACGAGCCCGAGCCAGACGCGCTGAAGAACCATTGGGACGGGACCGGAAGCGTGCTCGATCAGATCGACCGGGAGTTCCGGGTGCTGCAGGCGCGTCGCCGCGGCGACGACCGGGTCATCGCGACCCTGGTGAACTTCTCGCCGCACGCGAGCATCCTCGACGGCGACGACGGGCGCGCGTCGGGCGACTGGACCGGCGTCTTCGGCAACCGTTTGGCCGAGCAGCGCGGCGGCGTCGGCATCGCGATGGTCGGTGCGCTCGGCGGCATCGGTGCCGACCTGCCCGACGCGCGCTTCGACGAGTTCGTGGATCTGGTCGACGGCCTGACCGATGACGCGCTCGCGGCGGCAACGAAGCTTGAGGTCGGCGGGGTCGGCTCGCAGATGGTCTTCATCCGCGAACCCGTGACGGCGCCCTTGCTGCTCACGAACCTGGTGCCGCTCAGCGCGCAGGATGAGGGCAACGTCCTGGAGGCGTCGATCGATCGCTCGACCTCACCGCCCTGGAACTCCGCGGGCGTGATGGGGACCTACGTGTCGGCGATCCGCATCGGCGATGTGCTGATCGGTGGTCCGCCCGGCGAGGCGTATCCCGAGACCAGCTTCGCACTGTCTCGCGACGTGCAGGCGCGCGAGCATTTCATCTTCGGCCTCAGCAACGATCAGATCGGTTACCTGGTCGCGCCGTTCGAGGGCGTGACGACCACCGCGGGCAACGGTGCGCTGTACCCGGTGATGGGCAACGACAACTTCGCCCTCAGCGTCAACCCCCTGGTCGGCGATCACGTCACCTGCTCGCTGCTGGACCTGGCGCGCGGCCTCGGGTTCCAGACCGCCGAAGAGAGCACGCGATGTATCGCGCTCACCGCCGACGATGGGCTCGCCCCGCCGACCGAGGTGCCGTAGAGTTTGCGCGAGACCCCAGGAAACTCGGCTCGGTCGCCCAGCGTGGGTTGCATGGGGTGAGGTCAGTGCCGTCCGCCCCAGAGGTCAGGTAGTAGTGCGGGAGGGCGCCGAAGGTGCTTGCAACCGCTTCCGTATCTCTTCATCAGGCTCGCACAGAACTCGGATCCTTTCTTGGGCGACACGAGATTGTGGTTCTTCCACGGGCACTGTCCTGAACGTCGCTGCAACGACGATTCGTGGCGCTCGATTGGACGAAGAGTAACTGATGCCTGTAATTCCATGGTCGCCCCTCTCGTCCATGGCCCCTTCGGGCCATATTCCGTTGCTCTTCTCAATCGATGCGGTTGCACCTCCGAGAATTGCTCCGTCAGGGACGGTGCCGGTTCGAGATCACTCGCCGTGCGGTCCCGATTTGGGAGGGATCGAGGATGGCGCTGCGCCGCCTGCTTCATGTCGTGTTCACGACGATGTTGTGCTTGAACCTGATCGCCGGGTTGACGCCGATCGCGCACAGTGATGGGTCACCGGATGAAGGCGATCGTGAGGAACTTGTCGCCAAGCGGACAGAGACGGCGAAGTTCTTCCGTCAGCCGGGCGGAACTTATCAGGCCGAGTTCTATCCGTCGCCGATCCATTTCTTGGCTGCCAACGGACAGTGGCTGGACATCGACCCCACGCTGGTCACGGCGGAGGATCCCGCGTATGCATGGCGTAACGCCGCAGGTGCTGTCGTTTTCGAGTTCGCCTCTAGCGTGCGCGCTGGCGATACCGTGCGTGTGTCCGTTTCCGGCGAACAACTGCGATTCGGTCCTGTTGGGGTGATCTCGCCGCAGGTGGGCCTGGTTGCCGGCAACCAGATCACGTATCCGGACGTGTTTCCTGGCGTCGATCTTCGGTACACCGTCCTGCGCAGCGGCCTCAAGGAAGAGTTCGTCCTTCACTACCTGCCTGCCGTGACCAGTTTCGCGTTCGAGGCCAGTGGCAGCTTGTCGGTGCAAGCGACAGGCTCTGGGGCCTTCGAATTGGTCGATGCGGCCGGCGAGGCGGTCCTGAGGATGCCAGCACCGGTCATGTACGAAAGCGACACGCCTGAGCATCCTGAGCCGCGCATGTCGTCGGGTGTTTCCCTCGGTGTTGCAGCCACCGGTGAGGACCAGGTGTTGACGTTCACGTTCGATCCCGCCTGGCTCGCAGATCCGACGCGCCGGTGGCCGGTGTTCGTCGATCCCACGATTCAGACGTTGTATCCGGGCAGCGATACGCTCGTGCATCGTTGCTATCCCAACCAGAACTTCAATGGTTCGGTGAACGGCAACAATCAGGATCTTCGGAGCGGAACATACGGGACGTGCGAGAACGACAGTGGCACTCAGTCGCTGGCGCGCACGCTGATGAAGTTCTGGCCATCAGGATTCCCATCGAGTTCAGACATCATCAGCGCAGATCTGAAGATGTACAACTACTACTCCTCATCATGCACCGCCCGCCAGACCCAGGTCCGACGCGTCACCGAGGGATGGGGTGTGAACAACGCCACCTGGAATAACCAGCCGACCACCACCACCAGTGGCATGGCCACCGCGAGTTTCGCTTGGGGCCGCAGCGGCTGTGATTCGAATGGCGCGTGGGCGCAGTGGAATCTCACTACCATGTTCAAGGGTTGGATAAACGGCAGCCTGGCGAATCACGGCATCAGTGTGCGCGCCACGGACGAATCCGATTCGCTTGGCTGGCGTCGCTACCGATCCACCGAATACGGCAGCGGGGAGCCCCGTCTCGTGGTCACCTACGATGAATCTCCGAACACGCCGACGCTGGTCTCGCCCCCGAACAACACGACGACAACGGCCAACACGCCGACGTTCACCGCCTCCTATTCTGACCCTGACGGCGACCCGGGCTATACGGTCTTCGAGATCATCAACGATGTGACCGGCGCCTCGGTGGTTTCAGGGCACTGCGGAAACGTAAGCTCGGGGTCCAACTCGAGCTGGCCGGGACCATCAGGCTGCACGCATCCTTCGATCACGCTCGCAGATGGTCGCTACAAGTGGCATGCCAGCAACTACGATGGCTCCAGCTCCTCTGCCTGGAGTGGTTACCGGTACTACACAGTCGACACCACAGCACCCGACCCGCCGACGGTCTCATCCGCGACTCACCCAGATCAAGGTGTCTGGTACTCGAACAATGACCCCAGCTTGAGTTGGACCGCCACGGATGTTTCAGGGATCACCGGTTACTCGTACGCCCTCGACCAGGACGCCGACACCACCAGCGAAGGCAGCGGAACCTCTACCTCGTACATCGACCTGTTCGACGGCGTCCATGTCTTCAACGTGAAGGCGCAGAACGGTGTCGACATGTGGGGTGCCTCCGCGGAGCGGGCGCTTCGCATCGACGTGACGCCGCCGACGGACCCCGTTATCACCGGCAGCTCACATCTCCCCAATACTCCGTCGTCGGATAGGACAGTGGAGGTGTCCTGGGCGCCTTCAGCGGACGCGACATCGGGGGTTGCCGGCTATTCGTGGGAGTTCAACACTTCGCATACGGCCGAAACGGATGGCGCAGCCGAGGGGGATGAATCGACGACGAGCACGACGTCGGCCTCGCTATCCGATGACACGTGGTGGTTCCACGTGAAGGCAATCGACCAGGCCGGAAACCCAAGCAACGATGCCACCTACGGG